>NZ_RYFV01000011.1 GCF_004104015.1 Actinomyces oricola
CCTTCACCACGTCCCGCACAGCGGGTACGTCCCAGAAGTCGGCCTTGATACCCGACTTCTCCGGAGGCCGGCTCAGAACCTCCTTCAGCTCCTGTTTCTGGTCCCTGGTCAGCTTCGCAGCATTCTGGTTGCCCGCGTGACCGGTTACCACCGAGTGCAACCGGGTGCGTCGCCATTCCGCCAGCCACTCCCGCACGGTTCTTCCGGTCCGATCAACCATCTTCGCAATAATGTCCACATCAACGCCGTGCGAGGCATAAAGAACCGCCTCCGCCTTCAGCCTCACTAGAACGAGAGTGTCACTGCGTTTCTTCCATCTCAGAAGAACATCGTGTTCCTTCTGCGTCACATCCACTTGCATGCAGGTATTCTACAGCGAGCGGCACATGATTTCCAGACTACTAAACCACAGAATACGATTTTGTTTCATTTCGGCTATAATAGGGCAATAAGGGCAGTTAGGCGCGGGGCGGGCCGGGCGCCGCCCGCGCCCGCCGCCACGGCCCCGGTGTCCGCGTTCAACCGTTCAGCTCAGTGCTCCCGTTCAATGTCGAAGACGTATTCCACGGTCTCGGCGCCGGGCCTGCCCTCGCCGGTGAGCGCCGCCATCTGGTCGCTCCACTCGGCGACTGGCGCATAGTTGGAGTTCTCCAGGCCGGCGGCGGCGTCGGCGTAAACCGAGCCCGCATGCGGGTAGGGGTCGGCGTCCTTCCCGGTGTGGGTGTCGACGGTGACGGTCATGCGGTTGGGGGCGTTCGGGTTGGCCGCCCCGTCGAGGGCCGGGACGGCGTCGCCGCTGTTCTCAATGTGCAGGGCGCTGACATTGTCGGGCAGATCCGCCCCCGCCGTCGGCGCCCCGGCGGTGAGCACGGTGGTAATGGTGAACTGCTCGTTAATGGCGGGGTCGGCGGCAATATTGGCGGCGACGATGCCGCCCTGGGAGTGCCCGTAGAAGCCGACCTCCTCACCGGGCTGGATCCCCGCCTGGCGCATGGCGGTGACCACGGCGCTCTCCATGTCGGTGGGCATTCCGGCTACGCCCTCAAGGTTGGTCTGGAGGTCCATGGGGTTCGAGCCGCCGCTGCCCCAGTCGGCGGTGCCGGGGATAATGACCATCCAGGTGGTGCACCCGTTGTCGTCGGTGGTCTTGAGGATGGAAATGACGCCGGAGGAGTCGTCGGTGTCCTGCGCCATGACCTGATCGGAGTGGCGAATCACCTCTGCGGCGGTGCGCGGGGCGGTGACGGGGGTCCCCGCCGCGGCGCTGCCGCTCATGGGGGCGACCTCCGTTTTGAGGCCGAAGGGGTCCTTCGCCGCCGGCGGCACGGTGACGGCCTGGCCCCCGTGGGGGGTGACCGTCACCCCGGTGGTGGGGCCGTGGATATCGACCCCGCGGGCGGCCGAGGCCATGGCCAGGTAGGCGGCCACCCGCTGCACGGGCGTCAGGGAGTCGGTGTCGACGGTGCGGCTGCCGACCTGGATGGTGTCGGGCAGGGAGCTTCGGATCCTGGTGTCGAGCCCTGGGGCGGTGCGGGCGAGGTAGTCGCTGACCTCGTCCGCCTCCTGCCCGGAGGAGGCGGACTGCACGCTGTTAATCAGGACGGCGAGGGTGACCAGGTCGCCGCCCACCCAGCTGCCCAGCTTGGGGTCCCCGAAGATGGTGCGCAAGGCCTCGATCGCGTCGGACGACGCCGAGGTGCCCACTCGGCCCTTGTTGCTGATCCCGTACAGGAGGTGGGACCACATGACCAGGGACGGGACCGTCGCGGCGGCCGCCGCATCCGCCACGGACTGCCAGGTGGACCCGCCGCCCCCGCCGCCCCCGCTGGAGTGCGCCTGGGACTCGGCGGTGGTGTAGGAGGAGGCGCAGGCGGTGACCTCAGCGGCGAGAATCCGCAGTTCCAGGGCGCAGTTCTGGAGTGAGCCGGACCCGGTGCGGGCGTCGTTAATGGCGTTAATGGCGTTGGACCGCTTGAGTTCAAAGGAGTAGTTGTCCTCCCCCATGGCGGCCATCACCGCCGAGCCGAGCACCCGGAGGCTGGTGGCGTCCACGGGGTTGGCGGGCAGCACGAGCGGGCCGGCGGGCGGCGCCGGCTCTGGCGCTGCTTGGACCTCGGCCAGGGCGGTGGCCATGTGGTTGTCGGCATCGTCAAGGCTGGTGGCGGCGCTCTGGAGCGTGGAGGAGAACTCGGTGAGGTCATCGGTGTTGACCGATACTCCTCCGCCGCTAATGGTCGCGGTCACTCCGGCGGACATCCCGGGCCAGGTCATGAACTGCGGGACCGGGGCGGGCGATGACGTCCCGTCGCCGTTGGGCAGCCCGCCCGAGTCCGGCTGCATGGCGGTGGTCATGACTCCGCTCCGCTCTGGTCGCCTGCCGACTCCATGTCGGCGACAGCCGTCCGAGCGGTGTCAAGCAGCGTGCCCAAGCCGGACAAGAGCGCAACGGCCTCATCGAGACTGGTCTGGCAGTTCTGGGCGGCTGGACCCACCCAGGTGGAGGGGACGGTGCTGGGTACAAGGGCGACGGCGGTATCGGCATCGTCCTCTGCGAGGGTGATAGTCAGGGAGCTCATGGCCCCGACAGTAGAGCGCGGCATCACCGGGCCGCCGGCGCCCTGTGAATGCGGCCGTATCAGGGGTTCAGGAGACGGCCTGTGGTTCTCGGGGTCGATGGGCGGGGGTCCCAGGGCAGATGGGCGGGGTGTTCGCCGCGCCCCCGGGGGGCCAGAGGTACCGGTCGCTAGCGGTACACCAGCGCGCCGGTAAGTCCAGTAAGCGGGGTGGCCGGGCCCTCCAAAGCGGAGTAGCCCCACGTCCCCAGGTAAATCCAATAAGTGGGGTGGCCGGGCTCAGGCGCGGCGGTCAGGTGCCTGAGCCCTCCTCTGTCGCCTGAGCCCTCCTCAGGCACACAATGGCGTCGGCGCGGTGCCCGCTCCGGCCGTCCGGCCCGGTGGCCCGCTGCCAGCGCTCCTCGCAGACCTCAACCGCCCAGCCGGCCACGGCCGGGCCAATTCCTTCCAGGAGCTCGGCGGCGCGGTAAGTGTGGGAGTGATGGGTGTGCCAGGGCGGGTTGACGGCGTGAACGACTACCAGGAGTCGCCCGCCGGGGGCGAGGCGCGCGGCGGCGTCGGCGAGCATGGCGGTCAGGCTCACTGAGCCCTCCTGCGGACCGCCGTGGACGTAGAAGCTGGTGACCAGGTCGAAAGGGCCCTCCGGCAGGCCGGCACCCACGTCGTGGGCGCGCGCAGTCACCCGCCCGTCCAGGCCCCGGCGTCCGGCCTCCTCCAGCAGGCGGCCAATGGCGGTGGCCGACAGGTCCACCCCGGTGACCCGCCAGCCGCGCTCGGCCAGCCACAGGGCGTCGGCGCCCTCCCCGCAACCAATGTCGAGGGCTCGGCCGGGGGGCCAGGCGGCTGCCAGCTCCGGCAGCCAGTCGTTGGGCCTGCCCGACCAGAGCCGGTCCACGGAGGAGTACCGCTCCTCCCAGTGCTGTGCGTGCTCACCCGTCATGGTGCGAGCCTAGCGGCGCCATTGAGACCGCCCGCTCCTGGCGGCCATGTGCCGCCCCGCAGGTGTCTGGCGCGGTTGCGCTACTGATGCGCTACTGAACGCCCTCGACCCCGATCTCACGACGGAGGAGGCCACCACGCTGCTGCAAGACACCTCGCAGCCACCGACCTCGTGCGACCGGGACGCCTGCGGTACTGGCATTATCGACGCCAACGCCGCCGTGACCGCACTGTCGTCCGAGCACACGCCCAGCGCCCCGACCGAGGATCCGGGTACCGGCGAAGGCGCGCCCACCGACGACCCCAGGGACTCCTCCGGCCTGAGAGACACCCTGGAGGACATCTGGGACTACCTCCGCGGAGAGGAGTGACAGCCGGCTGTCGACGAGGGGCCCGGGCGGCGGCACGTGGTGAACCTGACACAATGGGGCCATGGTCGATCTTGCCACTATCACTCCCCCCATTGCCCTGGGCCCGCTGGACGGCCGCTACCGCGCCATTACGGCCCCCCTGGTCAACCACCTTTCTGAGGCCGCGCTCAACCGGGCGCGGCTCATGGTTGAGGTCGAGTGGCTTATTCACCTCACCGAGGGCCGCATTCTGCCCGGCGCCCCGGTCCTGTCAGAGGCGGAGAAGACCTACCTGCGCGGCGTCGTCGAGGATTTCGGCGCCCAGGACATTGCCGAACTGGCCAGTATTGAGGCCATCACCCGCCACGACGTCAAGGCCGTGGAGTACCTGCTCAAGCGCCGCCTGGAGGCGGCCGCCGACGCCGGGGTCGCCGGCGTCGGCGGCCCCACGGTGCTGCCGGGCGTGGGTGAAATCGTCCACATTTTCTGCACCAGTGAGGACATTAATAACCTCGCCTACGCTCTGACCATCCGCTCGGCCGTGGAAGAGGTGTGGCTGCCCGCGGCCCGCGGCCTGGTCGCCGATCTGTCCGCCATGGCCCACCAGCAGGCGCAGACCGCCATGCTGTCGCGCACCCACGGGCAGACGGCCACGCCGACGACCCTGGGCAAGGAGCTCGCCGTCCTCGCCCACCGCCTGGGCCGGCAGCTGCACCGTGTGGAGGCGGCCGAGTACCTGGGCAAGATCAATGGGGCGACCGGCACTTTCGGGGCGCATGTGGTCTCGGTGCCCGGGGTGGATTGGCAGGCGGTGGCACGTTCTTTCGTGGAGTCCCTGGGCCTGGTCTGGAACCCGCTGACCACGCAGATTGAGCCCCATGACTGGCAGGCCGAGCTCTACTCCGATGTCGCCCGTTTCAACCGGATCACCCACAACTTGGCCACCGACGTGTGGACCTACATCTCCCTGGGTTACTTCCGCCAGCGTCTGAGCGCCCAGGGCTCAACGGGATCGTCGACCATGCCGCACAAGGTCAACCCCATCCGCTTTGAGAACGGCGAAGCGAACCTGGAGATCTCCTGCGCGCTGCTCGATGCGCTGGCCTCCACGTTGGTGACCTCCCGACTCCAGCGGGACCTGACCGACTCCACCACCCAGCGCAATGTCGGGTCGGCCCTGGGGCACTCGCTGCTGGCCATTGACAATGTCCGCCGCGGCCTGGCCGGGCTGGATGTTGACGCCGACCGTCTGGCCGAGGACCTTGACACCGCCTGGGAGGTGCTGGGGGAGCCGGTGCAGCAGGCCATGCGGGCCGCCGCAGTGGCCGGGGCCACCGGCATGGCCGACCCCTACGAGCGCCTGAAGGAGCTCACCCGCGGCCGCACGGTCACCCCCGAGGGCATGCGCGATTTCATTGCCTCCCTGGGGATGCCCGACGATGTCGAGACTCGTCTTCTGGCCCTGACCCCCGCCACCTACACGGGCATTGCCGCCCAGCTCGTGGACCACCTGGAGGGCCGCCCTCGGCAGTCCCAGGAGTAGGGGCTCCGGAGGGGGCGGTGGGGTTCCCGGCCGAGCACTGTTCGCAGTGACGCCCGACCGGGCGCGGTAGCCGGGTGCGCCGACCGGGCGCGTTCGGCTACCGCGCCCGGATCTGTTACGGCCTCAGTTGCGGCCCTCATGGACCTTGATGAACCTTAATGGGAGCGGGGGTCTCTCTGCCCCGGGAAACCCCCATAGTGCGGGGAGTGCGGGGGTTGGGTGTGCCTCATGGGGCCGCCCTGCACCTCCCCGGGAGGCGCGCCCGGGTTGCGGCCATCTCCTGGAGCCGGGTTCATCGCCTCCATCAGGGGGCTCAACATGCGGAACATGTGCCTTTGGAACGCCTCTATATGGGCCGCGCTCCTGGGGTCAATGGCGCCAGGGGCCGCCGAGAATGCGAGCTGGGGCGCAATGCCCGCCGGCGGCCCCGGTTGAATCCCTCCCATGGGCGCGCCCGGGGGCGGCCAGCCCGGCACCCCTCCTGGAGGCATCCCACCGGCCGGCGGCCCCGGTTGAGGCCATCCCCCGGGCGCACCCGGAGGCAGAGGGCTTGGAGGCATCTGCCCGGGCACCGAGGGAGGCCTTCCCCCAGGTGCGCCCGAGGGCGGCCAGCCCGGCACCCCTCCCGGAGGCATCCCACCAGCCGGCGCACCCTGGGAAGGTCGTCCCATGGGCGCACCCGGCGGCAGAGGGCTCGGAGGCATCTGCCCGGGCACCGGGGAAGGTCGTCCGGACGGATGGTTCTGTGCCACCACCCCGTCCGTCTGCCCGGGCGCCGGGGAAGGCCTTCTGGTTGTGGGGGCCGCTTGGGGCGGCCTGGTGGTGGGCGAGGACTGACGTCTGACTGTGGGCGCACTCCTCGTCGGACGGCTTGTGGGAGCCGCCTGGGGCGGCCTGGTGGTGCGCGAGGAGGAGCGAGGAGCCCCATCGGCCTTTTTCGGTGCGCGGTCCGCGCCCTTTTCGCCGCCACCCCCAGTTCGCCCGCTTGGGGCGGCGTCGAGCACAGAGACGTCGTAGATGAGGGATCCCGTAAGAGGGTCGCCCAGAACGGTGCCGAAGGGCTCCTCGCCGAAGGAGATGTCAGAGGGGGTCCACCCCAGAGGCGCCCAAGAGGTGTCGTCGTTCACCATATGGCCAGCATCGCATGGATACGGCGGCGCAACCACAGGGGTCGCAGTCTTGCGCCCTCAGCCGGAGCGGGCGACCTCGGGCGGCGCGACCACGGGGGTCGCGGATTGCTCACGGAATCGGCCCGCTCAGGCGTGACGCAGGGGTTCAGCGCTCACTCCCGCCCTTGACATCAATACCCCCCAGGGGTACTTTCGCAGCACCGGACACGACAGGAGAACGCGATGGCCGGCTACACGGGCACCAAGGAGGACTACCTCAAGCGGCTGCGCCGCATTGAGGGCCAGGTCCGGGGCATCTCCCGCATGGTCGAGGCAGACACGTACTGCATTGATGTCTTGACCCAGATCGCAGCCGCCACCAGTGCACTGCGGGCCGTGAGCCTGGGGCTCATGGAGGACCACATGAGTCACTGCGTTATGCGCGCCGCCCAGTCCTCCAATGAGGAGGGCCGCACCAAAATCCGCGAGGCCTCTGACGCCGTCGCCCGCCTTCTCCGGTCCTGACCCACCTCTATCCGCAAGGAGCACCCCATGACCGAGTTCACCGCCGAAGGAATTGACCGCACCACCATTCTTAAGGTCTCCGGGCTGACCTGTGGTCACTGTGTCACTCACATCACCGAGGAGATTGAGGCGCTGCCCGGCGTCAAGAACGTTTCCGTACTGCTGTCCAAGGGCGGCCAGTCGACGGTGACAGTTGTCTCCGACGTCCTTTTGAACGATGCCGCCCTTGCTGAGGCCATTGACGAAGCCGGGGACTATGTGCTCGACTCCATTGAGCGCGACGCCTAACCGGGTCGTCCCGGACATGCGGTTCTCGGTCGCCATTCGCGCCCGCCCTGCTAGGGTCTAACGACGTCCGTCATACCGCTCAGACCGTCCGCGCCCGTCAACCCGAACCGGAAGCCGCGTTCATGAGTGAATCTGTCCTTGCTGTTGTTGACTTGGCTGTGGAGGGGATGACGTGCGCCTCGTGCGTCGCCCGGGTGGAGAAGAAGCTCTCCCGACTCGACGGTGTTCAGGCAGCAGTCAATCTCGCCACCGAGTCCGCCCATGTCACGCTGACCCGACCGGTGAGCAATGAAGAGTTGCTGACCGCCGTGTCCCGGGCCGGCTACTCCGCGAGCGTTCTCAGACGCACACAGGCCCGGGGCAGGCGGGCGGACAGCGCCTCTCAGGAGGCGAGCCCAAGGGCGCGCACCGGTCGCAGGGCCCAGGCACCGGCTGCGGGCGCGGGTCGTGCAGCCTCGCTGGGGGGCGGGTACGAGCCGGCCGCGGTCGGTAGTCGCAGGCCGGCCCCCACCCCTGGGCCGGGCCAAACCGCGGAAGACTCCCAGCGCCCAGAAAACCCGCAGAACCCTCAAGGCGTCGTCGACCGCACAACCAGCACCCGGATCACTCGACGGCGCCGCTCCTCGAGCGCGCAAACCTCTCGCCCCGAGGACACGACTCCAACTACTCGACGCCGTCGAGCTGCCAGCACAGAACCGCAGACCGAATCCCGCTCCGCCCGACGGCGCCGGGCAGAGCGCGCCGAGGCCTCCCGCACTGAAACGGCCCCGAGGGACGAGGGCACCCCAAGGACCGGACGCGGGGCGACCCCGACCCAGGGACACGAGGCCCCCACCGGGCGCCGGGCCACACCCGCCCCCCGAACAGGCCGGACCGCGGAGGGCCCCCAGCGCCCCGAAACCCCGCAGAACCCTCAGGGCGTCGTCGACCGCACAACCAGCACCCGGATCACTCGACGGCGCCGCTCCTCGAGCGCGCAAACCTCTCGCCCCGAGGACACGACTCCAACTACTCGACGCCGTCGAGCTGCCAGCACAGAACCGCAGACCGAATCCCGCTCCGCCCGACGGCGCCGGGCAGAGCGCGCCGAGGCCTCCCGCACTGAAACAGCCCCGAGGGACGGGGGCACCCCGGGGACCGGACGCAGGGCGACCCCGACTCAAGGACACGAAACCCCCACCAGGCGCCGGGCCACACCCGCCCCCCGAACGGACCGGACCGCGGAGGGCCCCCAGCGCCCAGAAACCCCGCAGGGCCCCGCCAGCACCCCGGCCGGGACCCGCACCTCACGACGCAGACGAGCCACCCTGGCACAAACCCCGCAGACCGAATCCCGCTCCACCCGACGGCGCCGGCCCGCAGGTACGGAAACGCCTCGCACCGAGGCCACGACCCCAACCCGACGACGCCGGGCAAGGCACACGGAGGCCGCCGAGGGCGCCCCACCGGTTGATCGCGCAGCCGCGTCCCGCACTGAGACCACTGAGGCGCGTCATGCCAATGCCGTTCAGGAGGGGACCGGCTTCGCGTCCTCAACGTCCCGACCAGGTGCCCCTGACTCCGGCAGGAGTCCCAGGCGCCGCAGGAGGGCCGTCGCCCCCCGAGAGTCGGGCTCTGAGCGCGGTGCGCCCGCAGCCTCCGGTGGGACACGGCGGCGTCAGTCCGCGACACCTGCGGGAGCCAGCGACCCGGCTGCTCCCGCGCCCGCGGATCTCGTGGTCCTGCCGGATCTTCCGGCGCAGTCGGATTCAGGTCGGGCGTCCGTACTACCCGCATTCGCAGGGTCCGCGGCCCCGTCCTCCTCGTCCTCCCAGACCGCGACCACTTCGTCACCGGCGCCCGCGGCCATGAGTCCTGCAGGTACGGCCTCCGTGCTCTCGGTGACCGAGCCCGAGGCCCCCCTGGCGGACAGTCGATCGGAGGCCGCTTTCTCCGCCGCCGAGTTCCTGGACTCCCCAGGTGTCGACCTGGGTTCGGCGACCCCAGCACCATTGGAGTCCGCCGCCCTAGCGGCCGGTCCTTCGGACATCGAGCCTCTTGTAGTTGAGCAAGCGGGGGCCGGGTCCCCCGCGGTCGCCTCCCCGGACTCCGCGCCTGCGACCCCTACATCCCCGGACTCGTCCCCGGACTCCGCACCCGTGGCGGCCACGCCGTCGGACACCGACCCCCTCCCCTCGGCCCCGGCCCGGCGCCCCCTGGGGCAATCCCACCTGGTGCGCGCCGCCGCGCTGCGCGTGCGCCTCATTGTCTGCCTGGTCCTGTCCATCCCGATCATGGCCATCTCCATGCTCCCAGTGCTCCAGGTGACCGGCTGGCAGTGGCTGGTGGCCGGCATGGCCCTGCCGGTGGTGACCTGGGGGGCCTGGCCCTTCCACTCCGCAGCGCTGCGCGGGCTCCGCCACGGCACCACCACCATGGACACGCTGGTCTCCCTGGGGGTCCTCGCCGCCACCGGCTGGAGCCTGTGGGCACTGATCCTGGGCGGTGCCGGAGAGCTGGGCATGACCATGTCCATGGAGTTCCTTCCCCGCTCCCAGAGCCACCACCCGCACCTGTACTTCGAGTCGGCGGCCTGGGTGACCACCTTCCTTCTGGCCGGTCGCTACGCGGAGGCGCGCGCCAAACACCGTTCAGGCGACGCGCTGCGGGCCCTGCTGGAGATGGGCGCCAAGGAGGTCACGCGGGTGCGCCTGCGCTCCCCTTCCGGCTCAACTCGCACCGACGCCGTGCTCACCCCCGAGGGGGCCCCGCGCAGCAATGCCGTACGCGAGCAGGAGCGCGTAGCTGTTGACGTCTTGGTCGTCGGGGATCTTTTCGCGGTCCGCCCCGGGGAGAAGATCGCCACCGACGGTGTTGTCGTCGAGGGCCACAGCGCCGTGGACGCCTCTCTGCTCACCGGGGAGTCGGTGCCCGTCGAGATCGGCCCGGGCGACGCAGTCACCGGGGCCACAGTCAACACCTCCGGGGCGCTGCTGGTGCGGGCCTCCGCCGTCGGCCAGAATACGACCCTGGCGCGGATCGGCCAGATGGTCACGGCGGCCCAGGCCGGCAAGGCCCCCGTCCAGCGGCTGGCCGATCGCATCTCAGCGGTCTTCGTCCCGGTGGTCCTCGTCCTGGCCGCCGCGACCCTGGGGGCGTGGCTCCTGGCCGGCTACCCGCTACAGGCAGGGATGACGGCCGCGGTCGCAGTGCTGGTCATCGCCTGCCCGTGCGCCCTGGGCCTGGCCACCCCCACGGCGCTGCTGGTCGGCTCGGGGCGGGCGGCCCAGCTCGGCGTGGTCATTAAGGGCCCGGAGATTCTGGAGTCCACCCGCACCCTGGACACCATCGTTCTGGACAAGACCGGCACCCTGACCGAGGGGCGCATGAGCCTGAGCATCTCCGGGGTCGAACCGGAGGATCTGCGCCTGGCGGGCGCCCTGGAGGCGGCCTCCGAGCATCCTGTGGGCGTTGCCATTGCCGAGGCCGCCACGGAGCACCTGGGCGCCCTGCCGCCGGTGGCGAGCTTCACCAACCACGAGGGCCGCGGGGTCAGCGGCGACGTGGAGGGTCATAAGGTGACCGTCGGCCGCCCCGACTGGGTGGAGCGCGACCTCGGGGTGTCCTTGCGCCAGCCGCAGGTTGACGCCGTCGCCGCAGCCCAGGCGACCGGGGCCACCGTGGTGGTCCTGGTGGTCGACGGGCGGGCCCGCTGCGTCCTGGCGGTGCGCGACACGGTGCGCCCCAGCTCGGCACTGGCCGTGGCCCGGCTCCGCAGGCTGGGGCTGCGCCCCATGCTGCTGACCGGGGACAATGCCCGGGCCGGAGCGCACGTGGCCACACAGGTGGGGATTGACCCGGCCGATGTGCATGCCGAGGTCCTCCCGGGAGGCAAGCGCGATGTCATTAAGTCCCTCCAGGAATCCGGGGCCATAGTCGGCATGGTCGGCGACGGCGTCAACGACGCCGCGGCCCTGGCCCAGGCGGGCACCCGGGGGCTGGGCATGGCCATGGGCCAGGGCGCCGACGTGGCCATTGAGGCCGCGGACATTACGCTGGTGCGCGCCGACCTGCAGGCGGTCGTTTCCGCCATACGGGTCTCGCGGGCCACGCTGCGGGTCATTAAGCAGAACCTGTTCTGGGCCTTCGCCTACAATGTGGCGGCCATCCCCCTGGCGGCTGCGGGCCTGCTCAACCCCATGATCGCCGGGGCGGCCATGGCCTGCTCGAGTGTCATTGTGGTCAGCAACTCACTGCGTCTGCGCAAGGCGAGTTGAATGCCACTGCGCGAGCAGGGGCCTCGTGCGCCCGGGTCGGCCGTACCGCTCCTGACCTGCACCGTCCCAGGGGGCCTCGTGCGCCGGGTGGGCGGGAAGGACGGGGAAGGATGGGAAATGAAATAGGGAAGGCGACGACTGCGGCGGGGCCTTCTCCCCCCCCCGCGGTACGAGGCGTTCCATTGCCACCCCCTTATAAACTCGCGCCATGAGCGATGCGGCGCCCACTCACCCCGAGCACCCGGCGGAGTCCTCTAGCGCCTCCCCCGACCCCCCGGTGACCTCCCCAGTCGGCATTCCCCGCATCGGACTGGCCCCCGCCCCGCAAACCACACCCACTCCCCGCCCCACAACACGCTCCCGCACCCTGCTGGTCGACGTCGCCCCCAAGCGCCTGCGCCGCACCGAAGACCTCCTCGACCTGGCCCTCAGCGGCGTGGGCATCGCCGCCGTCCTGCTCCTGGCCGCATACGCCCACGCCACCACCACCGGCGTGACTCAGGACGTCCAGAACGCCCTGGCCGTCGTCCTGCACAAGATCCTCGTTTTCCCCCTCCAGGCCATGGAGGGCCTGGCAACCTTCATTCTGCCCCTCGCCGTCCTCCTGGACCGCACCCTGCGACGCTCCTGGTACAGCGCCGGCGAAGCCGTCCTGGGCGCCATCGGCGGCTACCTCGCCGCCCAGGCAAGCCTTCTGATCATTACCACCTGGGCGCCCGAGGCTCTCATCTCCGGACTGACCGTCACCGCCTCGGGCACCGCCCGGGTGGGCATCTCCGCCGTCCTGGCCTCCCTGGCCGGGCTCCTGACCGGCGCCGGTGAGCGCATAAGCTCCACCACGGTGCGCAACGGGTGGGCCGCGCTGTGGGTCATTGTCGGCCTGGCGGTGCTGCGCAGCGCCCTGACCCTGCCCGGAGCCATCCTGTCCATCCTGGTGGGCCGCGGCATTGGGCTCCTGCTGCGGATCACCCTGGGCGTGGAGGACCGGCGCGCCCATGGCATTGCCCTCATTCGGGCCATGCGCCGGGCCGGCGTGGACGCCGTGCGGGTGGTGCGCATGGACCACGCCCCCGAGGCCCGGGCCTGGTCGGTCACCACCGACGCCCCCTTGGGCTACACCGAGCAGGTCCGTGAGACCCCCTTGACCGCCCCGGTCACGACGGACTCCGAGGACGCCCCAGCGCCGTCCCCGCCACAACCGGCCCTGGTGGCCCAGGAGGGCACCAACTCCCTGTCCCCCGCCGACGACGTCGACCTGGGCGCCGTCCTCACCGAGGCCTCCAGTGCGGCCCTGGCCGAGGGCCGCCCCTCAGTGCACCGCATCTACGCCGTATGGGACTCCTCCGGGCGGCGCCGCGACGTCACCCTCCTGGACTCCGACCGCCAGATGGCCGGATTCCTGGGCACCTTGTGGGACCGGATCCGGGTCAAGGGCCTGTCCCCCAACCGTGACCTGTCGGTGCGCAGCGCCGCCGAGCACGCCGCCCTCATGACGCTCACGGCCCGGCGCGCCCGGGTCCGCACCCCCCGGCTCTTCGGTATGGCGGAGGTCGACGAGTCCGTCCTTCTGGTCACCGACCACGTCGAGAGGGCGCGCTCCCTGGTGGATCTGGGGCCCGGGGTCAGCGACGAGCTCCTGGCCCAGCTGTGGGACCAGCTGCGCCACGCCCACGCCGCCGGGCTGGCCCACTGTTCGCTGGATGCCGCCACCGTCGTCGTCGACGCCACCGACCGCCTATGGCTCCTGGACTGGGACTCCGGGGAGACGATCTCCTCCGAGCTGTCCCGGCGGGTGGACTTGGCGCAGGCCCTGGCCCTGGTGGCGACCGTGGTGGGTGTTGAACGCGCCATTGCCACCGCCAGCCAGGCGCTGAGCACAGAGCAGCTGGCCTCCATCGCCCCCATGCTCCAGCGGGTGGTGCTGCCGGCCTCCACCCGCGACGCCATGGGGCGGCGCGGCAGGCTCCTCCAGGAGTTGCGCGACGCCCTGGTGGCCCTCACGCCGACGGCGCACGCCGAGCCCGCCCGCCTGACCCGCTTCTCCCCGCGCACCGTCATTATGGCCATTGTGGCCCTGGTGGCCCTGTGGACGCTTCTGGCCCGCATGAATCTGGCGCAGATCAGCGACGCCGTCTCCCAGGCGAATATCTGGTGGATCCTGGGGGCCCTGGTCTTCTCCCTGGCCACCTACGTCGGCGCCGGCCTGGCCCTGGTCGCATTCAGCCCGGTGCGCCTATCAGTGTGGCGATCCACCGAGGTCCACCTGGCCTCCTCCGTGGTGGCCCTGGTAGCGCCCGCCGGCGTGGGCGGGGCCGCCATCAACCTGCGCTTCCTGGCCCGTAAGGGCGTGCCCACCGCCGTCGGCGTGGCCACAGTCACCCTGGTGCAGGTGGCGCAGTTCCTGGTGACCGTCGTCCTGCTCATTGTCCTGGCCGCCACCACCGGGCAGTCCACGGGCCTGACGCTTCCCAGCGGATGGGTGGTGCTGGCGGCCGTGGTCCTGGTGGTCGCGGTGTCGGTGGCCCTGCTCATCCGCAGAGTGCGCACCTGGATCTGGAGCAAGATCGAGCCGACTTACCGCCAGGTCTGGCCGCGCCTGGTGTGGATCATGTCCAACCCCAAGCGCTTGGCCGTGGGCGTGGGCGGCACACTGCTGCTCTCCTTGAGCTACGTCATGGCCTTCGGGGCCAGCCTGTGGGCCTTCGGGTACACGCTGCCGTTCTCGGTGCTGGCCATCACCTATCTGGCGTCCAACACGGTGGGCTCCGTGGTCCCCTCGCCCGGCGGCATCGGGCCGGTGGAGATCGCCCTGACCGCCGGCCTGGTGACAGCTGGGGTACCCAGCGGCGTGGCCCTGTCCACGGCCATTGTCTACCGTCTGGTGACCTTCTGGATTCCCATCCCCGTGGGATGGTTGAGCCTCCAACGCCTGCAAAAGCACGGCGACCTGTAGGGCCCGCCCCGGGGGCACGGGATCTGGACGCAGGAGCGCGGGATCCGCCCAGGACTCCGTCAACCGGGCCTTCTGTTGAGCAGGCCTGCCCGCAGGGGCGCGGGATCCGCTCGGCGTGCCGGGCGGAGTCCGCTAAATCCCTGGGCTTGCCCGCAGGGGCACAGGGCCCGCCCAGGGCGCGGCCCGCTGTCACGCCCCGCCAGGTTGTTACGCCTCCGCCGCCAGCAGCTGGGCCATCTGGGCGCGAGCGCTCGGCGTACCGGCGAGCAGGGACCCGGGTTCGCGCACGTCCAGACGACTGCCGTCCATGCGGGTGACGCTGGCGGCGCATTCGCGGCAGATGAGGACGCCTGCAGCGCAGTCCCAGGGTTGGAGTTGCGGGTGGATCAGGGCGCCGGCGCGGCCGGCGGCAACCTCCACCAAGTCCAAGGCCGCCGACCCGTAGCAGCGCAGCCCGCGGGTGGTTTCAATGATCGGGAGCAAACCGCTGATGGTGGTCACGGTGTGCAGCTGGGCAATGACCACGCCGTCGGCCAGGGGAAGATCCTCCACCGGTTCCATGGGGACCAGGGTGGGGGCGGGCCCGGCCCCCGGGTGAGTCAGGGCCGCACTGGGCAGCAGGGCTCCGGTCAAGGCCCCCTGGCCGGCGATGGCCAGGTAGAGACGGTTGTCGACCGGGTCGGCCACAACCCCCAGGACCGGTTCGCCGTCCTCGACCAGCGCCAGAGAAATCGCCCAATGCCGATGGACGGCCACGTAGTTCAAGGTGCCGTCGATGGGGTCCAGGACCCAGACGCGGCCGTCCCAGGAGTCCACCGTGTGCCCCTCCTCGCCCAGGAGCGGGTAGCCGGTGGGGGCCAGGTGTTCGGCGATCAGGGCTTCCACGGCACGGTCGACCTGGGTGACCATGTCGTTACGGTGGCGCTTGGTGTCAACGCGCAGGGCCTGCCCGGGGTCGAGGGCGAGCATGGCACCAGCGCGAACCGCCTCCAGAGCCTGGGCGAGCAGAGCGTCGAGGTCATTCATGTTACGAGGGTATGCCGGTGGGGCTGGCTGAGGAATGGAATAGTGCTGTGGAGTCGATCCTGACCCTTGCACTGTGACTCATCCCGCCCTCCCGGGGCGCTGCGCCTCCCGGCGGGAAAGCACTCCCCCACCAGCCCCCTACCCGAACAACCCCAAGCCTCCCAATGCAGTCTCGACCAGCCCGGCCGTCCGCCCAGCGACGACGCCCTCGCCTGTCAGACGCCGAACCGAGCGCCCTCGGGCGGGGAGTTCTTAGTCACGGTTTTGTCACGGTGGCGACCATTAGCCCGCTCCGTCATGGCGCCGCGGCCGTGGGCCATCGACCTCCACCCAAACCTCCACCGCCAACCGGCGCCTGTTGCAGCACGACGCACTCTGGTGGTGGGGCGCGACTTCGTGGCGCACCCCGACCGGTAGGCTCGTAGCCGATGACTATGAGAGCGCGATTCAACCGAGACACGATTGTGCAGGCAGTTCCGGCGATCCTTGTTGTCACCGTGGGCTCCTGCGTACTCATCACCTACTCGGTGGGACAGTGGCGCTCCATGTACGTGCCCAGCTGGGACCTGGCGATCTTCTCCGAAATGGCCAAGGCCTACGCCCACGGCCAGGCGCCGATCGTGCCGATCAAAGGCGATGACTTCAACCTCCTGGGCGACCACTTCCACCCGATCCTCATTGTGCTGGGGCCCATCTGGCGGCTCTTCCCCTCGCCCCTGACGCTCCTGGTGGTCCAGGACCTCCTGCTGGCGGTCTCGGCCTGGCCGTTGACCCGTCTGGCCACACGACTACTGGGCCGGGTCCCGGCCACGGCGCTGGGCCTGTTCTACGTCCTGTCCTGGGGCTTTCAGGGAGCGGTGGCCGCCCAGTTCCACGAGATAGCCTTCGCAGTGCCAATGCTGGCCTTCGCCTCGGCGGCCTTCGTGGAGGAGCGCTGGCGCGCCTGCATCCTATGGTCGGCGCCACTGGTCCTGGTTAAGGAGGACCTGGGGCTGACCGTGCTCATGATCGGCCTGGCAATCGCCTGGCGCACCCGGCGGGAGAACGCCGATGACGAGTCCTTGCCGTTACTGAGTCGGGGTCTGGGCTTGGCCCTGTTCGGCCTGGCCTCCTTCCTGGTCACAACGGTGGTGATCCTGCCACTGCTCAACCCGCACGGCACCTGGGGCTATTCGCTGGGGGGTGGAGACTCCACCGGCCCCTGGCTGGCGCGCCTGTACTCACCGGCAGTCAAGCTCGAGACCCTGGCGGTGCTAGCCTGCACGGCCGGGATCATTGGCCTGCGCTCGCCGTGGATGATGGTGGCCGCACCGACCCTGGCCTGGCGCTTCCTGGGCAACGTCGACTTCTACTGGGAGTGGAAGAACTGGCACTACAACGCGGTCCTCATCCCGATCGCCCTGGGAGCCCTGCTCGATGTCCTCGCCGGCCTAAAAAGAAGGCGGGCGGCCCCCGCCCAGGCCGCGCCGAGCCCGGACGCCACCAGCGCCACCACCGCCGCCGCCACGGCCGCCACCACCGGCTCCACACCGCGCCCAGGCGCCACTACCGCACCAAACCCGGACGTCACCACTGGCGCCTCCACACCGCGCCCAGGCGCCACCACCGACGCCTCCGCGCCGAGCCCGGACGCCACCGACGCCTCCGCGCCGAGCCCGGACGCCACCGACGCCTCCGCGCCGAGCCCGGCCACCACCGGCGCCTCCGCGCCGAGCCCAGGCACCACCAGTGCCACCACCGCCGCCACTGGGTGGCTGGCGGCGCCGGTATGGGCGCGCAGGCTCGTTGTGCTGGGTGTCAGTGTGCCGCTGATCATGGGAGTATTCACGGCGACGGACCTGCCCCTGTGGGCCATGACCCGGGAGGACTTCGGGCGAGAGCCGGTGCGCGCCACCGCCGCTCAACAAGTTCTGAACACAATCCCATTAGGGACCACCGTAAGGACGGACCTGGGCCTGCTGGCCTACCTGGTGCCCAAGGCGACCGTCTACTGGGTGGGCACCTCCACCACGCCCACCGACTATGTGGTTGTCGACTCCCACTCCCCGGCCTGGGGGGCCAACCCGCCTAAGGACGCCGCCGCGTGGGCCATGGAGCACTCGCCGGGCTCCACCTATGAGCTCATTTTGAATGTCGGCGGCTATCAGGTGGCGAGGCGCAGTGAGTAAACGATTGGAAACCCTGCGGGCGCTGCTTGCTGTTGGCGCCGGCGGGTGCCTGGGCACGTTGACGCGGGCCGCAACGGCTCACGCCTGGCCCACCACCGGCCTGCCGCTGGCGACTCTCGCAGTCAACCTGGTGGGCGCTTTCGCGCTGGGGCTGCTCCTGGGGGCCTTGGCCGGCCGCGAGGGCCGGGCGCAGCGAGTCCTGCGCCTGGGTGTGGGCACCGGGTTCATGGGCGGCCTGACCACGTACTCGACCTTCGTCCTGCAAGTCCACGGCCTGGTGCACGATGGTGACCCGGCCCGGGCTGCGACCTACCTCCTGGGCTCACTGGCCGCGGGGCTGGCCGCCGCGGCCGTGGGGCTGTGGGTCGGCTCCGCTCTGGCGACCTCGCGTGCCGGAGGCGGTCAGGAGGCGGGGACATGACCTGGGTGCTGTTGGGCCTGGCCGGGGGTGCGGGAGCCATTGCCCGTTTCGTGGTTGATCAGCGCGTGAGCGAGTGGGTGTCGCGACGAGGACCACAACACCAGCCCGCTCACAACCCGCCCGCTCACAGTCCGCAGTCACCTGTTGACGCGCCCGGGGCCCCGCCCTTGACGACCCCCGCGGCCCCCACCGCCCCGGCCACGCCCGTGGGCACCCCGGCCACGCCCGTGGGCACCCCGGCCACGCCCGTGGGCACCCCGGCCACGCCCGTGGGCACTATTGCCGTCAATGTGTCGGCCTGTTTCCTGCTGGGGCTGCTCACTGGCGCCGTCGCCGACGACACCGTGCTGTTGGTGGTGGGCACGGGCCTGCTGGGCGGCTACTCGACCTTCTCGACGGCCTGTGTCGAGGGGGCCAGGCTGCTCCTGGCCGGGCGCCCGGGTCGGGCCGCAGCCCACACCGTAGGCATGGTTGTCGGCGGCCTCCTGGCCGCCGTGGCCGGATTGATGGTCGGCGGGTCCTTGGTCTGAGACGCCTCAGCGGCCACCGCCCCAAGCCGTCCTCGACATCTGAGAGACTGCACCCATGTCAGTACAGAGCGCACAGACTTCCGCGCCCTCCCCACGGGGAACCCAGATCATTGTCGTCCTCCTGGTCATCATTGCGCTGCTGCTCGCTGTGATCGCCGGTCTCATCCTGACCCGCCCCCAGGGAGGGGCGAGCGCAGGGGCCGCCCAGCCCCCGGCCTCCTCCGTCCCGCCGGCCACCGCCTCCGCAGCAGCGCCGTCGGAGTCGCCGACACCGACGGCACCGGTGACGGCTGCGCCCAGCGAAACCGACCCTCAGCTTCTGAGCATCCTTCACGGTGAGGTCACTCGGGACCCGGCTGACCCGCGCGCCCGGGGCGAGGCGGATGCGCCGGTGGTTATGGTCCTGTACTCGGATTTCGCCTGCCCCTACTGCACCCAGTTCGCCCAGGAAGTCGAACCCGCGCTCGCCGACCTCGTCGCTGACGGCACTTTGCGCATTGAATGGCGCGATCTCGCGCAGATTTCCGCGACCTCCCCGCTGGCGGCCCAGGCCGGGATCGCGGCGGGCAATCAGGGCAGGTTCTGGGAGTTCCACGACGCCGTCTACGCCGCCGCCAACCCCAATGAGCACCCGGAGTACACCGAGGACTCCCTGGTGGCCTTCGCCGAGCAGGCCGGGGTGGCCGATTTGGACCGTTTCCGCAGCGACATGCTCGCCCAGAGCACAGTCGAGACCGTGACGAGCGCCACCCAGCACGCCTATTCCATTGGTGTGACCGGCACCCCCTTCATCATTATTAACGATGCTTACATCGCCGGTTACGTGCCGGCCGAGTTCGTGCGGGCCACAATCCTGGACCAGGCCGCCCAGGCGGGGTGAGCCGTGGGCGCGCTTGCCCTGGCCGCCGTGGCCGGCGGGTTCCTCACCCTGCTGGCCCCCTGCTCGGTCATGCTGCTGCCGGCGTTCTTCGCCTACGCCTTCACCTCCCCGCGGGCGCTGCTGTCGCGCACACTGGTGTTCTGGCTGGGGTTGTTGACCACTCTCCTGCCCTTGGGGGTGCTTGCCGGATCCCTGGGGGCGCTGCTGCGCGCCCACATGGAAACGGTCACACTCGTGGGCGGGCTCGCCGTCGTAGCCTTGGGGCTCATGCAGGCCCTGGCCGTCCCGCTGCCGCTGCCGCACCCGGGGGGATCCCCCCGGCGTAACGCCGCCTCCCCCCTATCCGTTTACCTGTTGGGGGCGCTGGCGGGGCTGGCCGGGGTGGGGTGCGCGGGCCCGATCCTGGGCGCGGTGCTGGTCATGGCGGGCCTGGGCGGTTCCCCGCTGCAAGCGGCACTGCTCATGGCGCTCTACGCCCTGGGGATGGTGCTTCCGCTGGGGGTGTTGGCGCTGCTGTGGGACGCCCTGGACCTATCCTCCCGTTCCTGGCTGCGGCCGCGACCGGTGCGGCTGCTGGGGCGCTCAACGACCTGGACGGAACTGATCGGCGGTTCGCTGTGCGTGGCCCTGGGGGTGCTCATGATCGTGCGCGGCCCGCAGGGGCTCAGCGCCGGACTGCTGTCCTCGGCGGCCCTGCTGGAGGCTGAGCGGCGGATTATGGCGGGCGCGGGGGCGGTCCCCTGGTGGCTGGTGCTCGCCCTGGTCGGGGTTCTTGTGGCCGCCGTCGTCGTGAGTCTGCGGGGTCGACGGCGCTGAGCTGTGTGACGATCCGTGCGCCATCCCCTAGGAATCGAGTCGCCCGGGCTGAGACAATGGCGCCATTCATTCCAGGTGCGGCCATGGGGGCCGCGCTCGCCGGGGCACCGGCATCGCATCGAAGGAGCAGCGGGGATGGCACTGAGCATTGGCGTCGACGTCGGAGGCACGAAGATCGCGGCGGGCGTGGTCAACGAGGAGGGCAAGGTCCTGGAGACCGTCCGACGCGACTCCCCCGCTAAGGAGCGTCAGGCGATTATCGACACCATTGTGGCGGTCACTAAGAAGCTCAAGGAAGGGTACGACGTCGCCGCCGTGGGCATTGGGGCGGCCGGCTTCGTCTCCTCGGACCGCAACACGATGGCCCACGGCACGAACTTGGACTGGACCGGCATGAGGATCGGGGACGTGGTCTCCAAGCAGGTGGGGCTTCCCGTGGTCGTGGAGAACGACGCCAACGCCTTCGGGTGGGCCGAGGCCCGTTTCGGTGCGGCCCGCGGCCGCCGCAACGCGCTCATTGTGGCGATTGGTACTGGCGTGGGCGGGGCATTGGTGGTTGACGGGCGCCTGGTTCGCGGTGCTGCCGGGTTCGGGGGCGAGATCGGGCACATTACCGTAGTCCCCGGCGGTCGCCCCTGCGGCTGCGGCCTGCGCGGCTGCCTGGAGCGCTACAGCGCCGGCACGGCGCTGGGCATTAACGCCTGGGAGCTGGCCAAGTTCCGGCCCGGATACGCCAAGCGCATGCTTGAACTCGCCGGCGGGGACATTAACCAGATCTCCGGCAAGACCGTGACAGCGGCCGCCCGCGAGGGCGACCCGGCGGCCCTGGAGTGCTACGAGCAGCTCACCCACTGGCTGGGCGTGGGCCTGGCCGACATGTGCGCAATCCTCGACCCGGAGATCATTGTGATCGCCGGCGGCCTGGCCGAGGCCGGGAACATCCTCCTGGAGCCCACGAAGAAGTCCTTCTACGCCAACCTCACCGCCGGCAAGGCACGGCCCCTCATCCCGATCGTCCTGGCCGAAGGAGGCCAGGAGGCCGGACTGGTGGGCGCCGCCGACCTGGCGCGCCAGGTCTGACCCGTCAGGTCTGAGTGAGCGGCCGCTCCCTCCGGGGGCGGCCGCTCACTCCGCCGGATCCTTAAGAGAGGTGCTGCCCGACTCCTGGGGGCTTGCGCCGTCTGGGGTCCCCCGGCGTCATCTGGGACCCCGGGGCGGGTGCAGGCTTGGGGAAAGATCGCCGCCACCTGGAGTGTGGGAACAGGGACCCTTGGGCGCGTGCGGACTTGGGGCTGGTGGGTAAGTACATGGCTGAACCGAGCATGGGACCCCCGGGGGTGCGCCCGGGCCTGGGGGTTGCACATTCTTTCTTCCCTCAAGGAGCGGGGAACCGCGGAATCCTGCGGATCTGCTCGGGATCTGGGGGCCCGGGAACGGGATGAATGTGCGAACGGGTACGCCATTGCACATTCATCCTTGCCGAACCGACCCTCTGCTACGAGGGATCGTTGAAATATCAACGATCCCTCACAGACCGGCGCAAGAAGAATGTGCAACACCGCTAACCCTGCCGGCCACCCGCCCACCGGCGCCGCCGCCCGGCTTAATGCGGCGCGCCAGGTCTGAGAGGGCGCTCATAGCGGCGGGGCCTGGCGCCCCGGCCCCGCCGACTATGCGCCCGGGCACGGCATGTCCCCGGGCACGGCGAAGCCCGTGGTACCGGGTTGTCTCTCCCGGCCCACGGGCCTTCGTCATTGAGGGGCTCCAGGCCCGGCTTCCCATACCCGGGTGGAGCACCCTCCTTCACCGAAACGCCCACGGAGGACTCCCTTCAACCCTCCTTGGACTCACGACTGACCGGTCAACGGGTTCCCCAACCCTTACGGCCCGCCGTGCTCGGTGGTAACAATACGATAACATCCCACCCCTGGGAGAACGCTCGGGCCAACCTGAAAAACCTCCAGGAACTCCTATCGCAAGTGTCACGCCAGGGCGTCCGTCACCAGGCGTCACCAGGGAGCCCCGGTCCACGCCGGGCACCGACCAAGGCCATGGGACGGGCCGGGGCTGACCGCCCTATGACCGCCGTCTTAATCATCCTTGTCGGCCGCCTCCCGGCGACCACTGCCGCCCTGGCCGCCCCTACGCGCCGGGCGCCCCTTCTACCCCTTCCCCTCTTCGGCCGCCGCGGCACCCGGCCGGTCCGCCGTCGTCGCGCGTGCAGCACCCCCCGCCTCATCCAGTGCAACAGCCGGTGTGCCGTACTGCGGGTCAGCGGGCCCGATCCCGTCCCCGTCCAGGTCGAGCGCGTCAACCTCCTGGGCATCAAGCTGTTCGGTGCGCCGCACCGGCTCGTCACCGGCGGACAGGAACAGGGATATCCAGCGGGAGCGGGGGTCGGTGTCAATGAGGACGGCCTTGGCGAACAGGGTCAACGGCACCGCCAGGATCGCGCCGAGGGCGCCAATGACCTGGGACCAGAAGAGCAGCGACAGGAACGTGGTCGTGGTGTTCAAGCCCACGGCGTCGCCGGTGAACTTGGGCTGGATGAGCGATTGGATAACGAAGTTGAGCACCGTGTAGGCCACAATCACCCACAGCGCGGTCAGCGGCCCGGAATCCACCAGCGCCAGCAGCGCCGGAGGGATAACGCCCACGAAGAAACCGATATTGGGAATGTAGTTGGTGATGAAGGACAGCACCCCCCACGTCACCGCCATCGGCACGTTCAGGATCCCCAGGGCGACGACGTCGAGCACCGCCACAATAAGGCCGAAGACCGTGGAGACCAGCCAGTAGGAGCGCACGGAGACGGCGAATCCCTTGAGTGCCGAGGCCACGCCTGGTTTAAGGATGGTCAGGGCCTCGGCGCGCATTTCAATACGCGACATGTCGAACATGAGGAAGACGACGGTAAGCGCCATAATAGAGAGCATGGAGCCGATATTGGTCACCTGGTCGTAGGCGGCTTGGGCGACGCCCACGATCTTGTCGGTATCCATGGAGTTGACGATCTGCTCCAGGACCGTGGTCTGGTCCCAGCCGAAACGGTCGAGCAGAGCCAGCACCTGGCTCCAGATGGCCCCGAACTTCGCGGAGTAATCGGGCAGCGTCTCAACGAGCTGGGCAATGGCCATGCCCAGGGCCGCGAACAGGCCGATAACAAAGGTGTAGATGAGCATGATTGCGCCGACGGCGGCAACCGACCGGGGCACGTGGTGCCGGTGCGCCCAACTCACCAGGGGGCGCACCGTAATGACCAGGGTCAGGGCGAAGAACGCCGGCCCGACCAGGCTGCGCGTCAGATACAAGCCCGCGCAGCCCACGACCAGCGAGGCAATAACCAGGGCCATGGTCTCACCCTGGGTTCGCCCGGAGGGGCCCCCGGATGAGGCGGTCGGTGGATGGGAGACTGTGTCACTCATAGGCTGATCCTGCCACGGCGCACCTCACCGAGGGTGCTCCGCCGGGCCCGGCGGAGCACCACTCCCCAGTGGGCAGTTGGCCCGCACCGCCCCGTCCGGAGCGGCGAGCGAGCAGGCATCAATTTGGCGCCCACTAGACCAGCCCCCGGCGAGCCCGGCGAGCGGCTTGGCGAACTCAGCACCCGCCCCGTCCGGGACGGCGAGCGGCCCAACAGGCCCAGTGAGCCCGGCGAGCGACCCGGCGCCGGCGCTCACCTCGGCGCCCGCGGGCGGGGCGATCGCGCGGGGCGCAAACGCCCCGGCCCGGCGCCCTAGCGCAATAGGTCCATGGCGCGCACCCCGTCCAGGGCGCGCAGGTGCGGCAGCGGATTGAGCCTGGCCTCCACGACGTAATCGGTGAGTTGAGTGCGCACGACCTCGCGCAGGTTCTCCCCCTGCCAGGGCTTGGCGATGTAATGGTCCAGGCCGGCGTTATTGACGGCGCGAACGGTGTCGGCCTGATCGGCCTGCCCGGTCACCAGGACCTTGCGGGCGCCAGCCGTGCGCTCATCGGAGGACATCTCCACGAGCATGTCCACCCCGGTGCGCCCGGGCAGGCGATGATCGGCCAGGATAAGAGCGACCCGGTCGCCGTCGGCGACGATCTCCTCGACCACGTCCCAGGCGTCCGGGACGTCCTCGGCCGGCTCGATCCGCACCACTGCGGAGAAAGGGGCGAGGTCGGTGACTATGGCGTCACGCACCTCGGGTTCGTCCTCGACGACGAGGATGGCGAGCTTCATGGGGGTCTCCTAACTCCCGAGGGACGTGTGGGTGGGCAGGGTAACGGTGACGCGAGTGCGTCCAGGGTAGGAGCTAATGGCAATGGTGCCACCGTGAGCGTCGACGACGCTCTTGGCCAGCCCCATGCCCAAGCCCAGGCCGAAGCGGACCTGGCCGTGCTTGGTGGTGAAGCGCGGCTCGAAGATGCGGGGCAGGACCTCGGGGGCGATGCCGGGACCGTTGTCCTCGATCTCGACGCGCACCCCCCGCTCGTCAGGGGCCACCCGCAGGACCAGACGGGGCCGGGTGTCGCCCGGGGGCATGGCCAGGAGGGCGTCGGCCCCATTGGACAGCAGGTTGGTCCACACTTGAGCCAGCTCCCCGGCCCGGCCGCGCACCGGGGGAACCTCCTCGTAGACCCGTTCAACCTCAATGTCGCGCAGGCGGTGGGCGGTCAGACGAATGGCGTCCTCCAGGGCCTCGCGAACATCGACGTCCTCGGCGGCCTCCCCCTCGGGGCGCACATATGTGTGCAGAGAGGAGACCAGTCCCCGGATGCGCCCGGTGGCCACGGAGATATTGCGCTCCCCGCGCCCCAACGAGGCCGCGGACTCCACCAGCCCCATATGGTAGGGGTCGGCCGCCAGGGCGCGGGCCTCATCGACGTCCTGAACGCCGGCGGCAACCATGCGGCGCGCCAGCTCACGGTCGCCAATGGCCTTCTCCAGGACGCGGCGCAGCTTGCGCTCCTCGCGGGTGGAGGCGGCCGGGCGGGTTCGGGTGCGCTCAGCGGCGGCGCGGATAATCTCGCCCTCGGGGTGGGAGGACAGGACTCCTAGAAGGTCCTCGCGCAGATGCTCGTAGGAGCGGTCCAGGGCCGCCACCGGGTTGTTGAGCTCGTGGGCGACGCCGGCGGCGAGCTCGCCGAGGGTGGCGAAGCGCTCCTGGGCCAGCAGTTCCAAACGCGCCTGCTCCAGGGCCTCCAGGGCGGCCTGCGCCTGGGCCTTCTCGGCGTTGAGGGCGGCGGCCAACTCAATCTTCTCAACCTGAAGGGCCTCGGAGCGGGACAGGCGCTTGGTCAGAGAGCCAATGAGCAGGGCGGCCAGAACCTGCTCGGTGGCGGGGTTCTCGCTCAGGGCCCGATCCAGCTGCTCAATGGACAGCAAGATGAGTTCGACGTCGGTGGTGGTGGTGGAGGTGACGAACGCCCGCCCCTGAGAGGCCAGGGAGACCAGGCCGATAATGCGCCCGGTGGTGGCATGGTGGAGGGTGACCTCGCCCACCCGGGTATGCCGGGTGAGGGCAACAGCGCCATTGACAACAAGGTAGACGCCGTCGACCACCTGCCCCTGGTGAGTCAGGCGCACCCCAGCGGGCAGGCGCAGGCGGGGCCGGGGCCCCAGGACCTTCTCGCAGGCGGCCACCAGTTCGCGGGTGAGCACGTCCGCGCTGTGGGTGAGGGCCTCCAGGAGCGGGGCCCGGTCCAGATCCCCCTCGGCGCCGTGGGTCCCCAAGAGCCGACGGCGAGTGTCCTCGGGCCAATGATCGCGCATCCAACGGCGGGTCTGGGCGGCTGCCCGGTCGGCCACGGCACCGGGAGTCCAGGGGACGGCGACAACCTCGCGCACGAAGTCCTCATCAATGGCCAGACCAATGTCGTGCAACTCGGTGCGCTCGGTCAGGAGTACCAGGCGCGCCGTGGCCAGGGACGGGTAGTGGTCCACGGCCAGGGCGACGTCGTCGAGGCTGCCGACCTCATCGGTGGCAATAATCAGGGCCACCGTCCCCAGGTCCTGCACATTGGCGCCCCCGGCGCGGGCCAGCAGCTCCGCCAGGGAGCGCACCCGCAGCACGTCGGCCACTGGCCGCACCGCGGGCCCGATCTCGTGGGCGGCCTGGGAGCCCAGTGAGGCCGGGGAGACCACGGCCACCACCAGCCGCTCCTCGGCGGGGCCGCCAGCCGTCGGCGGGCTCGCCGGGCTGGCGGCGCTCGCCGGGCTGGCCGGGGTCCAGACCACACCCGGGGAGGCGGCGGGGGGGCTAGCGGGCGTGGAAGCGCTCATAGCAGCCCCAGGGCCGCCCACAGCGGCGGCATGGCGAAGACCAGCAGGGCTGTGCCCGCCACACCGATCACAATCCCCACCTTGGCCATGTCCGCCGTCGTCACCGTGCCGGTGGCGTACGCGATGGCGTTGGGCGGGGTGGAGATCGGCAGGCTCATGCCCAAGGAGCAGGCCAGCGCCAGGACCACGGCGATCGTGACCGGTTCCAGGCCCTCAATGCCCGTGGCCAGGCCCATTGCCAGGGGGATGAGCAGGTTAGAGGCCGCGGAGTGGCTAATGACGTTGGACATGCCCAGGCCCAGCAGCCCCATGACGACGACCACCGCCAGCGCGCCCATGGCGTTCCAGTCGAAGAGCCCCAGGATCCAGGTGTCCAGGCCGGTGGCGCCCACGCCGTCGCCCAAGGCGATACCGCCGGCCACCAGCCACAGCACCGGCCAGGAGAGCCGGCCCAGGTCCTCCCCGCCCATGACGCCGGTGACCAGGAGCGCGACCACCGCCAGGAAGCCAACGACATTGGCGCTCACGCCGTGCAAAGACTCGGTCATCCAGGCCAGTATCGTCAGGCCGGCAATGACGTAGAAGGCGCGGGCCTTGGGGCTGGTGGACCAGGAGGCCTTCATGTCCAGGTCAATGCCCAGGCCGCGGGGGATGAACAGGAGGGCGATGAGGGCCCAGGCGCCCAGGAGAATGACGAGCATGAGGGGGACGGCCATCACCATCCAGTCGGCGAAGGAGATGTGGTAGCCGGCCTCGCCCAGGGCGCCCAGGGCAATGGCATTGGGGGGCGTGCCCACGGGGGTGCCAATGCCGCCGACGTTCGCGGCCACCGGGATGGACAGGGCCAGGCCGGCCTGCGGCTTGCCCTCGGGCAGGGCGCCCAGGATGGGGATGATGACGGCGAACATGGTGGCCGTGGTGGCGGTGTTGGACATGAACATGCTCAGCAGGGCGGTAATGACCATGAGGCCCAGCACCGTGCGGCGCGCCGACCCGGTGAACGGTGTAATGAGGACGGCGGCGAGGTTCTTGTCCAGGTGGTACTTGGCGGCGCCGTCAGCAATGAGGAAACCGCCCAGGAACAGGATGATGACAGGGTTGGCCAGGGCTCCCAGGAACTTGGAGTAGGCCAGGGCGCCGTCGGGCACGGGCAGGAGCGCCTGGTCGGAGACCAGCAGAACCTCCAGGGCGATGACGAGTACGGCCGTGGCCACCAGGGGGATCGCCTCAGTGACCCACAGGACAATGGCCAGCAGGAAGATGGAGAGCATTCGCTCCCCGGGGTCCTCCAGGCCGGGAATATCCACCAGGAAGGGCACGGCAAAGGCAACGACGCCGCCGACAGCGCCAATAATGTTCTTGGGGTGGTGACGGGTGGGCGCGGACACCATCAAGTTCCTCCTCAGGACTGCCTAGGGGTCGCCAGAGTTCGTCGACTTCCGGCTACCTTGCCGGGCCGAAAGCATCCTATGCTGTGGCTCACCCGGACGCATATGCACCGGCCCGGTGCCGCGCATGCGGGGCGGTGGGCGGGCCCGGAAACCCCGGTCTCAATCCCCTCGACCGCGAGCGCATGCGGGGTGGTGGGCGGACCCGGAAGCGGGGCGGCCGTCGGCTCAGCGCGCCATGGGCGGCAGGAGGGCCGTCAGCCAGGGGTCGACGACGTCGTAGAAGGCCGCCCCAGCGGTGCGGCGCACCTCGTGGCCGGCGCCGGGGATCATGCTCACGGATATCCGGGGGTTGGCGAGGCCCTCCACGAGCGCCGCCCCCTGCCGGCCCACCCGCGCCGAGCCGGGCAGGTCGCCGGTGACCAGGAGCGTGGGCACCCGCAGCGCCGCCATTGCCTCCTCCCAAAGGACCTCGGGGGCGACGACGCCGCTGCGCAGGAGCGCCGGGTCGGTGCGCTGGATGGCCCACAGCCCCGGCAGGATCTCAATGCCCGGGGCGGTGGGGTGCTCCAGGCCCTGGCGAAGCGCGGCGGGCAGGTCGGCGAGTTTGGCGGCGCGGGTGCGCTCGCGGGCCGCTCCGCGGGCGAGGAGCTCCTCAGGACTGCGGGTGCCGAAGCGGGCGGGGTCCTCCAGGACGACGCCGCTGACCAGCTCGGGGCGGCGCACGGCCGCGACCATGGCGGTGGCCGCCCCCATGGAGTGCCCCACTAGGACAGGAGCGGGCGGGGCCTCCAGGCCCAGGGCGGCCCGGCCGCGCGCCTGGGCGCCCAGGTCCTCCAGGACGGCGGTGACGTCCTGGACTAGGACTTCGCCGGCGCGGGCGAGTTGCGCCGTCGTCCAGCGCGGGGACAGGCCGTGGCCGCGGGCGTCCAGGCCGATAACGCGGTAGCCCAGGGCCGCCCAGTGCTTCAGGGCGTCGGCCTGGGACAGGGCCGAGCCGGTGATGCCGTGGAGGAGGATGAGGGTCGGGGCGTGCCGGGGGCCCAGGTCTATGCGGGCCAGCGGTTCATCAGTCACATCGGTGCGGCGAGACATGCCCCCAGTGTTCCTCGGCGGCGCCACCGGGCCAAGTACTCACCCCGCCCACCCCCTGCACCTCCCCCTCCCTCCCCCAACAAAATCCTCACAGGACAACGTCCATGTGTGTTCTCCTGTGAGGATTTTGTTGAAGAGAGGGGGAGGAAGGGGGAGGGGTCCCGCTCACGGGGCCGCCCCGCCCCACCGCGGCAGGCCCGCCATCTCCAGGCCCATGAGGTCCAGGCAGCGGCCCACGGTCTGGTCGACAATGTCGCCCACCGTGCGCGGGCGGGTGTAGAAGCTCGGGACTGGCGGCAGGACAATGGCGCCCGCCTCGATAACGGCCGCCATATTGCGCACATGGATGAGGCTCAGAGGCGTCTCCCGGGCTACGAGGACCAGGCGGCGCCGTTCCTTGAGAACCACATCCGCCGCGCGAGTAACCAAGGAGGAGGTGACCCCGTTGGCGATCTCCGCCAGCGACCTCATTGAGCAGGGGGCCACCACCATGCCCGAAGTGCGGAAGGAGCCGGAGGAGATCGCGGCCGCCATGTCATCGGGACTATGAACCACGTCGGCAAGCGCCTCGAGCTCCTCCTTGGAAACGTCTGTCTCCAAGGAGCGGGTCAGGTGCCCGCAGGGGGAGACGACCAGGTGCGTCTCAATGCCCTCCATGGCGTGCAGGGCCTGGAGGAGCCGAATGCCGTAGACGGTTCCTGACGCGCCGGTGATCCCGACAATAACGCGCCGCACGGCAGGGACCCGACCCTGGGGGGCGCTCACGCGGGTGCCCCATCGTGAGCGCCCCCGGCCTCCCAGGCCCGGGCGGCAGCGAGCCAGGGGGCGGGGTCCACCTCCCGGAACCGCGCCCGCTCGAACTCCGCCCGCAGGTGCCAGGGGTAGGTGGCGTCGTAGATGGTCTTGGTGGTCACGCCCCCTACGGGCAGGCGCGGGTCGTAGGCGGGCTGCTGGCTGGGGTCCAGGACGTGTCCGACGACGCCGGGCACCGTAACAATGTCCAAGTCGCCAGCCATGCGGGTGGTCATGGCCCACAGGACGTCGTCGGTGTCGAAAACGTCCACGTCCTGGTTGACCAGAATGACATTCTTGAGCTCGAAATAGGTGGCCAGGGCCACAAGAGCGGCCTGGCGGGCACGACCGTCATCTATGTCGGCGCGCTTGGCAACCTGGAGGATCGCAAGGAGCTTACCGCCCCCGGCGGTATGGGCGTGGACCTGGGTGACCAGCCCTGGCAGGGCCCGGTCCAGGGCGCGCAGGAGGGAGGCCTCTGTGGGGATGCCCACCAGGGAGGTGTGCTCCTCCCCCGGCCCTACGAGGGTTTGAACAATGGGGTTGTGGCGTGTGGTGACGGCGGTGACGCGCATGAGGGGCAGGGCGGGGTTGGCGGGGCCGTCGTAGCCCGGGAACTCCGGCATGGCGTGTCCAGTGCCCGTGTTCTGGTCCTCGCGCACGCGCACCCCGGGCAGGAGCTCACCCTCGATGACCACCTCAGCATTGGCGATGGAGAGCTGGTCCACGGTGCGGGCGGGCACGAGCTCAACAGGGCGGCCACGCAGCCCCCCGGCGATCTGAAGCTCGTCGTAGCCAAAGGGGGTGGTTGGGGCTTCGAAGCAGGCGCCGATCTGGATGGCGGGGTCCAGGCCCATGTTAATGGTGATGGGCAGGGGCCGGCCCGCCGCCTCGGCCTTGGCGCAGAAGGCGTCAATATGGCGGCCGGGGGCGAAGAAGACGGATAACTCGTCACGTCCTTGCACGCAGACGCGGTGGATGGTGACATCGCTGTGACCCGTCTCCGGATCGGTGCCGTGGAGCAGGCCGAGGCAGAAGTAGGGGCCGGCGTCGACGTCGGTATTGGTGGGGGCGGGCAAGAGGGTGCGGATATCGAAGTCCGGGTCGGTGGCCAGGTGCACGACCTGCTGGCAGGGGGCGTCATTGGCCTCCTGGCCGCCCAGGACGCGCGGCGCGACGGGGTTATCGAGGGCGGCGGCCAGGTGCCGGCCAACGGTGGTGGGCGTGGCTCCCAGGAGCCGGGCCACGCGGGCGCGGTCGGCCATGAGCCCCACCAGAACGCGGGCCCCGGGGTAGCCGGTGATGGTGTTGAACACCATGGCGGGGCCGCGGCGGGTGGGCCGCATGACGGTGCCGCCGGCGCCAATGCGCCGGTAAACGCCGGCTAGTTCGGCGGCAGGGTCAACGGGGTGGTCGGTGGCCAGGAGGCTGTTGGGGTCGTCTGCCAGGAGCGCCAGGGCGCTGCGCAGGTCGGTGACGGTGCTGGTGTCGGTCATGGTGATCGTCCTCCGCTCATTGAGGTTCAAGGTTTGGGTAGGGATGCGACTCTTCGCCCACCCACGACTCACCCGCGCTCAGAGTGGCAAGACGGGATCGAGCAGGGAGCGCAGCCGCGTTGACAGCGCCGTGGCCCGCGGATCCAGGCCTCCAGGGGTGGTCATGCGGCGACGGACGTAGCCCAGGGCCAGGCCGTAGGTGGGGTCGGCCATGCCCAGGGCCCCGGCGGCGCCGTCGTGCCCAATGGCCCGCCATGAGCCCCATTGGCGACCGGGTTGGGGCTTTTGAAAGACGGTGGCGTAAGCGGCCTGGACGCCCAGGACACGGTCCACCCCCCAACACTGCTGAACCCCCAGGTCCTCCACCAGGGGTCCGGGCAGGAAGGGGGCGGAGCCATTGACGTCCTCCACGCCGGTGACCGCCGCGGCGTAGACGCACGCCAGGCCCCGGGCCGAGCCCACCGCACCGATTGAGGCGACACCGGCGGCGCGCAGGTGACGCAGGTTGGGCTCGATGACGCCCTTGGGGTCCATGGGGCCGCCGCCGAAGAAGACCACGGAATCCAGGGAGTCGGGGACCTGGTCTACGCCGTCGTCAGGCGTCTGCGGAGTGGAGGGAGCCGGGCCGGCGGGGGCGGGGCCTCCAGTGGGCTCGGCGGGCCCGGCGGACTCGGGCAGGGGCGGCAGGACGGGGGCGAAGCGGGGCTCCTCGGACTCGGGCAGCCCCAGGTAGAGGTCGGCGCCCAGGGCGGCGCGCAGGCGCCCGTAGTCCTCCTGGAGCTCCACACCGGCCACGCGCCGGTAAAGCTCCTCCATGAGGGGGCCGATCGCGGTGCCGTGGTAGCCGAAGGCGCTGCCGGGCCGCCACACCGGTCGCATGGCCGCGAGCGCGGCGGCGATATTGCGCGAGTCGTAGCGTTCGCCGATTCGCGCCCCGGGGACCCCGACGACGCCGGCCTGGTGGGAGAGGAGTTGACGGACGGTGACCCGTTCCTTGCCGTGGGTGGCGAACTCGGGCCAGTAGTGGCTCACGCGCTCCTCCAGGTCCAGGTCGCCGTCCTTGACGAGGCGGGCCAGCATGAGGGCGGATACGCCTTTTGAGGCGGAGAAGATGCCGGTGAGGGTGTCGGCGTCGTGGTGGGGTCCTCCCCACAGGTCGACCACGAGTCGCCCGCCGACGTAGGCGGCCACTTGGGCGGAGTAGTCGGGGTCGGCTTCCAGGAAGGAGTCGAAGAGCTCGCGCACGCCCTCCAGGCCGGGGGCGACGGCGCCGCGGGCGGGGCGGGCCCGGTCCTGTCGCGCGCTCATGCCAGGTGCTCCGTGAGGAATCCGTCCACCACGTCCAGGACGTCCTCCTGCCAGAAGGGGGCCCCTCCGTGGTCGGCGCCCGCCAGGCGAATGAAGGTGACATCCTGCCCCTTGGCCTGCAAGTCCTCCACGAGCCATATCGACTGGGAGAAGTGGACGAGACGGTCCTTGTCCCCGTGGACGACCAGGAGCGGGGGCAGGGCCTGTTCGCCGGCGGGAGGAACGTGGTTCATGATGACGGTGGGCGCCACGAGCTCGGGGTGCTCAGCGACGTCGAGACCGCCGATGAGGCAGCCCTCGGGGGACTCGGGGGCGCGGTGATCCTGGATGGAGGGGTATTCGTTCATGCGGCCAATGTGCGTGGGGCCGTAGTAGTCCACGAAGGCTCGTACCCCCAGGCCTCCGTCGGGAAGGGGCCGGCCGTCCTGGTCCACAGGCAGCGGCTCGTCGGTGTAGTCGGGGTCTGCGGCGGTCGCATAGGTCATGAGGGTGGTGTGGCCGCCTGAGGAGTCGCCCCAGACGGCGATGCGCTCGGGGTCCACATGGAATTCGGCGGCGTGCTCGCGCAGCCAGCGCACCGCGGTCTTGGCGTCTACGGCCTGGGCCGGGAAGGGGGCGACCTCGCTGGGGCGGTACTCGACGACGGCGATGACGTAGCCGCGTCGGGCGAAGGCGGCGAGGTTGGCCATCTCCATGCCGAGCATCTGCTCGTGGAAGGCCGAGCCCTGGATGTAGAGGATGGCGGGGTAGGTGTCGGTGTCCGGGGCGTCGGTGGGGCGCGGCGGCATGAGGACCTGTAGGTGCAGGGTGCGTCCGGACTTGCGCGCGTAGGGGACGTTGAGGTGGATGACGCCGTAGCGGGGCGAGTCGGCGGCGATCATGGTGCGCATGCCGGGAACGGTCAGGGTGCTGGCCGGGAAGTCCTCGGGGGTGAGGAACCGGGGTTCGGTGCGCGGCTGGGGGTGGGTCATGGTCCGTCCTTGGTCTGTCCTTGTGCGTGGTGCGGGTGGTTGGGGTCGGTGCATGGAACGAGGCGTTCGCTCCTGGGGGCGCGGAGGCCCGGCCACCGGGGTGGTGGGTTCGGCGCGGTCGGGCCTGTGATGGCCGGTCCGGCGCGGCCACCACCAGGGCGGTGGCCGCGCCCGCACGTCGTCTCAGTGCTGGTCGTCCTGCTCACGGGCCCAGCGTGCATCTATCTGGTAGTAGATGGTGGCTAGGACCAGGGTCACGACGATGGTGGCGGCGCTTATGGCGAACTGGGTGGCCGCCGTCGTCGAGCCCACGAGGCCGCCGGCGATCTTGAAGTAGTACGGAGCGCTGAACCCGGCGACGGCGGCGCCGGAGAAGAGCAGCGCGGTGGCGGCCGCCGAGTTGGACTCGTTGGCGCGGGCGTTGAGGGCGTTAATGGCGAACGGCATGTAGGTGCCGAAGCCCAGGCCGATGAGCACGGCGGTGGCGAAGAGCATGGGCAGGGTCACCGAGGCGACCCCCAGGCACAGCCCGGCGGCCAGGACGGCGAGGCTGGCCGTCCCCGTCCAGGAGCCGAGGAGCCGGTAGGTGGTGGAGAACAGAACGCCCGCCACCACTGAGGAGATGCCGAAGACGGTCATGACCAGGGAGACCTGGCTGCCGTCGGCCAGGGAGCGCTCGGAGGCCAGGAAGGGGCTGGAGATGGTCATGGCCTGGAAGCCGAGGGTCATGAGGAACATGAGGGCGACGGCCCCAATGGTGCCGCGGGGCAGACGCGTGCGGGGGGCGGGGGCCGCCTCCGGCGCCGCGTCCTGGGGCGCGGCATTCTTCGGCGCGCCGGCTCGGCGCGGTTCGGGGATGTAGCGCCACACCAGGCCCAGCATGATCAGTCCCAGGAGGTAGACCAGGAAGGCCTGCATCCACCCGAAGGTCATGAGTCCTGAGACGACCAGCGACCACATAATGCCGCCGGCGCCGACCATGGAGGACTGCCACCCCAGCAGGGTGCGGCGCTCCTGGCCTTCGTAGAAGTCGGCGACGAGGGAGGAGGCCAACGGTTGGAGGAGGCCCATGCCGAAGCCGGCCAGGAGGCGAACCCCGAGGACCACCGGGTATGAGGTGATGGGGATGAGGAAGATCGGGGCCAGGCCGCCGACGACGATGAGGCTGATCCCGGTCAGGACCAGGCGGCGCTTGCCGACCCTGGTGGCCAGGGCCCCGGCGGTAATGGTCGCGGCCAGGGCGGCAATGGCGGGGAAGGAGATGAATCCCTGGATGGAGGCCTGGTCCTGGTCGGGGTAGTGGGCGGCGAGGTCGGGCAGGACCGGTGAGACGGCGCCGACGTCGGAGAGCATGAGGGCAATGGACAGCAGCGAGATCTTGAAGATCGGCGCATGGGGACTGACGCGATAGCGCACGGTGTTGGAGGTGACGGAGGTGGCTGTGGGCATAGTGGTGGCCTCTCGGCATGTGCTTGGTCGTGAAGCCGGCTGGTGGCTCGCGGCCGCGTCATCGATGACGTGACCCCGGTGTCGACATGCACCACGGTAGGAACCTCAACTCTCTTTTATCAACTATTGATTTATCTGAGGAGAGCGGTCTCGCCGCCCCTCCCGTCTTCCCTCCCTCCGCACCTTCCCTCCCTCCGACGAAATCCTCACGGCACAACGTCCCGGGACGTTGTGCCGTGAGGATTTCGTTGGTCTAGCTGGCCCGGCTGGTCTAGCTGGCCTAGGGGTTCAGCGCTGGGACCCGTAGCGGGTCGGTCACAAGCTTCTGCCGCAGGGCGTGGGCGAGCCCCGTGGCCACGCCGTCGGCGCCCAGGCCGCTGAGACGCACTACCGGGTTGAACACAGGGTTGACGCGGTGGCGCGAGTCAATGAGCTCAGTGACGGCGGGCTCCAACCACGGCCACAAGCCCCCCATCTGCCCTCCCACCACCACCGTGCCCACATCGGTCAGATTGGACAAGGTGCCCACGGCCGCCGCCAGGCCGCGGGCACCGCGCTCAAGGGCGGCGAGGGCCGCCGGGTCCCCGTCCTTCAAGAGCCCGGTGAGCAGTGCCGTGCACGACTCCGGACCGGCCGGGGCCGGGACGCCTGCGGCCTGGCACAGGTTTGTCAAGGAGAGCACCGTGGACAGGCAGCCGCGGGCGCCGCAGTCGCACAGGATGCCGTCGGACTCCACCACAATGTGGCCGGCCTCGCCGGCGAGCCCATGCTCACCGCCCACGAGGTCGCCGTCGAGCACGAGTCCGCCGCTGACCCCGTGCTCCATAATGCCCACATAGGCCATGAGGTGGGGGCGCTGGTCGGCGGGAATGCTCGCCCACTCGGCGAGGGCGGCGGTACGGCCGGTATTGAGGAGCATGAGCTGCTGAGGCTCTGGCAGTGAGTCGCGCACGCGCGCCAGCAGCGGGAGGTCGCGAATAGGCATCTCCAGGGTGATGAGAAGATCCTCCCCGTTGACCACCAGGCCGGGGACGCCAATGGCGGCGCCGAGATACCAGGCGCCGGCGCGCTTGAGGGCCTCCCTGCGGGCGCGCTCCACAGCGGTGGCCACGGCATGGACAAGAGAGTCCGCGTCGCCTCGCCGGCCGTCGTGGGGCAGGGCGTCATGCCACAGAACCCGTCCGTCAACGTCGACCGTGCGCACCTCGATCATCTCGGGGTCGATAATGACCAGCGCCGCCAACACTCGGCCCGGCACCGCTTCCAGAAGGCGCTGCGGGCGTCCACCTGTGGAGACCCGCTCACCGGTCTCCTGGGCCAGGCCACGCTCAACCAGCTCGGCAACAATGGTGGTGACCGTGCCGCTGACCAGCCCAGTGGCCTCACGCAGGTCCTTGCGCGAGCAGGTGCTCTGCGCCATGAGCTCGGCGAAGACGAGGGAGGCGTTGCGGCGGCGGACATCGGCGGTCACAGCGGTACGTCGAGGCATGCCCCCAGTGTTCCTCGGCGGCGCGACCGGGCCAAGTGCTCACCCCGCCCCCTGCACCTCCTCCTCCCTCCGTCCACACCCCGCCCTCCGCACCCCCTCCAACGAAATCCTCACAGCACACCATCCAAGGACGTTGTGCTGTGAGGATTTCGTTGGTCTAGCTGGCCTAGCTGGCCCAGGAGTCGCTGTGACGCCCGAGGCGGAGGGTGGTCCAATGGCGCCATGAGCCAGTCCTTTGCGCCGCGCCCCGCCCCATTGATGTCGCCGCGCCCCGGCGCCGACCGCTCCGGCCTGGAACTGCCGGAGGTTCCCGCCTGGCTCGACGAGGTCGAGGGCGGGCGGGCCCTCGCCTGGGTCGCCGAGCGCAATACCGCCACGCGCGGGGCCTACGAGGACAACGAGGGCTTCCAACGCCGGCGCGGCCGCCTCGAGACCATCCTGGACGCCCCCGACCGCATCCCCGGCGTCAGCGAGGCGCTCGGCCTTCTTTACAACGTGTGGACGGACGCCGAGCACCCGCGCGGGCTGTGGCGACGCACCACCTGGGAGTCGTACCGCGCCGGCGCCCCCGGCCCCGAGGGCGTGGCGGCGGGCGCCACCGACTGGGATCTCCTCCTCGATGTCGACGCCCTCGGCGAGGCGGAGGGGAGGCGCTGGGTGTGGCACGGCGCCTCCCTCCTGCGCACCGGCCCGCTCGCCGGCCGCCGCGCCCTCGTCGACCTGTCCGACGGCGGCAGCGACTCCGACATCACCCGCGAGTACGACCTCGACGCGCACGCCTTCATCGACCCCACCGAGGGCGGCTTCACCCGCGAGGCATCCAAGGGCTCCCTGTCCTGGGCCGACGACAACGGCGAGCGAGTCCTCGCCCTCGCCGACTGGGGCCCGGGCTCCCTCACCGCCTCTGGCTACCCGCGCCAGGTGCGCCGGCTCATCCGCGGAGAGCGCGCCGGCGGGGCCGACCCGGCGGGCGGCCCCGGTGAGCTGCTCCTCGTCGCACCCGCCGACGCCGTCGCCGCCTGGGCCCGCCGCGACCGCTGGGGGCGCACATGGCTGTCGACGAGCCCGGACTTCTACACCGAGGAACTCTGGCTCCTGCCCGACGACGCCGCGACTCTGCCCGTCTCCGCGGCCGCCGGCGCGGGCGACGGCCTTCTGGTCGCACCCGGCGCCATCCATGTCGACGTGCCCGCGAGCGCGAGCGCGCTGGCGGTGCGCGGCCACCTCCTCATCGAGCCGCGCGAGGACTGGGAGACGGGCGGGCGCACCTACCCGGCGGGCTCCCTCCTCGCCGCCCCGCTCAAGGCCTTCCTCGCCGGCTCGAGGGACCTCGCCGTCCTCTTCTCCCCCACCCGCGAGCGGGCGCTGCAGGGCTGGTCAGCCACCGAGCACCACATCGTCCTGTCCCTGCTCGACGACGTCGTCGACACCATCGAGGTCGCCACCGAGCCGGCCTCGCCCGGCGGGGCCTGGCGCGTGGAGCCGCTCGACCTGGCCCCGCTCGCGGCCGCTGTCGGACCGCAGGTGCAGGCGGGGCCGGCCGACGGCGATGCGGACCCGACTCTGCTGCGCCCGGGCAGGCCCCTGCTCGCCGTCGGCGCGGGCGCGGTCTCCGCCCTCGAGGGCGACCGCCTGTGGCTCACGGCCTCGTCCTTCACGACGCCGGCCACCCTGGCGGTCGGGGATCTGGATGGCGCCGGCGCGCTCGGACGCGTCGAGGTCCTGCGCCGCGCGCCCGAGCACTTCGACGCCACCGGCGTCATCGTGAGCCAGCACGTCGCTGTCTCGGACGACGGCACCCGCGTGCCCTACTTCCAGGTGGGGCGCCCATCCCCGGATGGCTCACCGGTGCGAACCATGCTCTACGGCTACGGCGGCTTCGAGGTGCCGCTCGGCATCGGCTACCTGCCGTCGACCGGCGCGGCGTGGCTCGAGGAGGGCGGCGCCTACGTCGTGGCGAACCTGCGCGGCGGCGGGGAGTACGGGCCCGCTTGGCACCGCGCCGCCGTCAAGAGGAATCGGCACCGCGTCCACGAGGACTTCGCCGCCGTCGCCCGCTCGCTCGTCGAGCGCGGTGTGACGACGCCCTCGGGCCTGGCGGTCCACGGCGGCTCCAACGGCGGGCTGCTCGTGGGGACCATGCTCACGCGGTACCCGGAGCTCGTCGGGGCGGTGGTGTGCGAGGTGCCGCTGCTGGACATGCGCCGTTACACGCACCTGCCCGCGGGCGCCTCGTGGGAGGCGGAGTACGGAGACCCGGACGACCCCGACCAGTGGGAGTGGATTAAGGAGTTCTCGCCCTTCCACCTCCTGCGACGGGGCGTCGTCTACCCGCCGACGCTCATCATCACTTCCACGCGCGACGACCGCGTCCACCCGGCGCACGCGCGGACAATGGCCCACCGCATGCTCACCATGGGTCAGGACGTCACGTACTTCGAGAACTCCGAGGGCGGGCACGGGCGGGCCTCGACGAACGCGCAGCGGGCGTGGATGAGCGCCCTCGTCCACACCTTCGCCTGGGAGCGCCTGCACCCCCACACACCCTCCCCCCAACCTCCCCAACAAAATCCTCACAGGACAACACACATGGACGTTGTCCTGTGAGGATTTTGTTGAGTTGGATGAGCAGGAGGATGCTGCCGCTAACCTGGAGTCATGAGTGAGCACGGCGCGCACCCCCGCATGAACGTCGAGTCCTTCAACCTGGACCACCGCACCGTGGCCGCACCCTTCGTTCGAGTCGCAGACCGTCGACGTCTGCCGGGGGGCGATGAACTCATTAAGTACGATGTGCGCTTCTGCCAGCCCAACCAGGAGCACCTGGAGATGGCGGCGGTGCACTCGATCGAGCACCTCAGCGCCGAGCTCATGCGCAATCACACCGACAGGCTCATCGACTTCAGCCCCATGGGCTGCCAGACGGGCTTCTACGCGCTGACTTTGGGCCTGGAGCTCGAGGAGTTCCTGACGCTGCTGGAGACGACCTGCCGGGACATCCTGGCCGCCGGCGGGGTCCCGGCCGCCAATGAGGTGCAGTGCGGTTGGGGCGCCAATCACTCGCTGAAGGCGGCGCAGGAGGCGGTGGCCGCGTTCCTGGCCCGGCGCTCAGAGTGGACTCAGGTGATGGCCTGAGCCCGCCGTTAGGCTCCTGCCATGCTCACCGCCACCGCCTCCGACTCCTGCCTCTTTGCGGCCGCCGCGCCTCCCGCAATCGCGCCTGAGAGCCCCGATCTGCTGCTCACGGTGCTGCTCCAGCCCGGAATGCTCCTGGTGGCCTATCTCACCGGCCAGCTGGCGCGGAGAGTCATGCAGCGCTGGCACGCGCGCCTGTCGACCTCGGCGGCGACTCTCACGGCGCTCATCAGCCTATGGACGGGCATGGCGGCGGGCACCTGGCTGTACCAGGAGAGCGCCCTGTGGGCACCCCGCCTGCTGGCCACGGCCGTGATCGTCTCCGCTCTGACGGTCGTGCTCACCGCCTTCGTGGTCACCCGGCTCCAGCATGAGCCGCCGCTGCCCGCCATTAGGGACGTGGCCCGGCAAGGGGAGTCCGATGAGTTGGAGTTCAAGTCCTCGGCCCGCGTCAATATGCGCACCGGCGCCAAGGACGAGGCGATGGAGCTGGTGGTCGCCAAGACTGTGTGCGCCTTCCTCAACTCCCGCGGCGGAACGCTGCTGCTGGGGGTCGACGATGAGGGTCGGCTCATTGGCCTGGAACCGGACTACGGCACGCTGCGCAAGCCGGACGCCGACCGCTATGAGCTCTTCTTACGAGACCTGTGGCGCAACCGCCTGGGCACCAACGCGGCCGCCCTGCCGCGCCTCGACTTCGCGGCCGCCGACGACGGCGCGGGACAGGTGTGCCGGGTGACGGTGCCCGCCTCCCCGCAGCCGGTGTACCTGCGCGGCACCAAGGGGTCCAGCCCCGAGATGTGGGTGCGGGTGGGCAACTCCACGCGCCGCCTGGAGGTTGACGACGCCGTCGTCTACGTGGCGCGCCGCTGGCCCAGGGAGTTCCGCCAGTCGTGGCGCACCCGGCTGGGCTCCTATTTGCTCTACCAGCGCAAGCGCGGCGAAGTCATCGCCGGGTGAGACCCGGGGGCGCGGAAAGGCGCGAGTGGGAGGCTGGGCGGAGCACGGGTGGGAGGCTGGGCGGAGCACGGGTGGGAGGCTGGGCGGAGAAAGCCGGCATAGCCGTAGGCTCGGAGCGTGAGCCCCACCGATCGCCCCCAGCACCGGGTCGCCGCCGTCGTGGTCGTGGCAATGCCCGAGGAGGCCCGCCCGTTCCTCGGCATTCTGCCCGAGCGCACCGGCACCGCCCCACTGTCACTGCCCGGCCGGGCCGAGGCCTTCCACCTGTCCCTGCCGGCGGGCGACGGCACCCGCGAGTTGGTCGTGGTGCGCAGCGGCATTGGTCTTGTGGCCGCGGCCTCCGCCCTGGCCACGACCCTCACCCGGGTCCGTCCAGACGCCATCATCTCCGCGGGCACCGCCGGGGGCCTGGGGGGGAGTGTCGCGGTGGGCGACGTGTGCGCCTCCACCACGCTGGCCTTCGCCGACGCCGACGCCACGGCCTTCGGCTATGCGCGCGGGCAGGTACCGGGCCAACCCGAGGTCTTCGCCGCCGACGCCACTCTTGTGGCGCGGCTGTCCCAGGCGGGCGAGTCCTCACTGCGCGCGGCGACGCCCTCCTCCGGGACCGCCCGCCTCCACCTCGGGCAGATGCTGGCGGGCAACTCCTTTGTGACGGCCGCCAATGTCGCCGACGTGCGCGGGGCATTCCCCGGGGCAGTGAGCACGGACATGGAGTCGACGGCACTGGCGCAGGTTGCGGCCGACGCCGACGTCCCCTTCGTCTCGGTGCGCGGGATCTCGGATCTGTGCGGCCCGGAGGCGGGCCAGGACTTCCATATTGGTGCCGGGGAGGCCGCCGCCCGCAGCGCCGCAGTGGTCCTGGCCCTGCTGGACTGAAGCGCCCGGCGGGCCCTCACCGGCCCCGCCGGTATGAGCCATCGGCCCGGCCGGTATGGGCCGGTATGGTCCCCTCACTGGCCCCTGCCGACGGCGTCGCCGCTGGAGCTGGGGACCGACCGGCCCCCTCACCGGCCCCGGACCCGATACACCATCGGCCCCTGTTCGCTAGGCTCGAGCTATGACCGCCAGACTCGGACGCCTCGTTGTAGAGGGCCTCAGGTCGATCCGCCGCATGGAGTTGGAGTTGACCACCGATGTCACGGTGCTCATTGGGGCCAACGGCTCGGGGAAGTCGAGCCTCATGAGCGCCCTGGAGCTCGTCGCGCGCATCTGGGACGACTCCTTTCAGGACTACCTACGTGAATGCGACGGAGTAGACAGGCTCCTATTCGCGGACAGGGCAGGAACTGCCGACCGCATCCTCATTGAACTCATGCTCGAGCCCGACGCCGAGGGCAATCGCAGCGGCTACAGCGCCCGTCTGCGCCCCAGCCCCCCGGGCGACTCCGAGCCGGCGTGGCTCCAGGAGCGGCATCTGATCCAGACCGGGCGCAGCCGGGACTCCATTCACAGTGAAGTCCTCTACGAGGGCCCTCACAGCCCCATCCACCTTCTGACCCAGTCGGAGGCCTCCGGCCGGCTCCACGACCTTGCCGTCCACCTGCGCCCTCTTCTGGAGGGCTGCCGTGTCTTCCACTTCCACAACACCTCCGCCGCCCAGGGGTGGTCGACGGTGGGCGATGACACGGCCCTGCGCGCGAACGCGGAGAACATTGCCGCCTACCTGCTCAAGGTTCGTCAGGAGCACCCCGAGCACTATCAGCGCATTGTCGCGGCGATCCGACAGGCGGCCCCCTTCTTCGACGACTTCGTATTGGCCCCCGGCGCCTCGGAGCAGGTCCGGCTGTGGTGGCGGCAACGCGGTGCGGAGCGCATCCTCATGGCCCATGAAACCAGTGATGGCACCCTGCGTTTCATCTGCCTGGCCGCGCTGCTGCTGGGCCCGAACCTGCCGGCCACCGTGGTCCTCGATGAGCCCGAGCTCGGGCTCCACCCCACCGCCATTGGCCTGCTCGCAGAGATGACCCATGCTGTTGGCAGGAATGGCCACAGGGTCATTATGGCCACCCAGTCCGCCCCGCTTCTGTCCCACTACGAGCTCGACGAGGTCCTGGTCCTGGACCGGGTCGACGGCGCTACTGCCGTGAGTCGTCCCGATGCGAAGGTGCTCAAGGCCTTTGTGGAGGACTGCTCCACCGGCACCCTGTGGGAGATGAACCTTCTGGGCGGACGCCCGGCGCATGAGGGGGCCGTCTTATGAGTATGAGACAGGTTGTCGTGCTTGTTGAGGGGCAGGCGGAGGAGGCCCTGGTCAGTGGGCTGCTGGTCCCCGCGGCGCAGGCGCAGGGCGTTTTCCTGACCCCGACGCTCATCACCACCTCCGCCACTGCCGTGGGGGCCCGCCGCTCCAATGGCTGGGAGCGCCACGACACCAGGATCCGCCAGCTGTTGCGCGGGAGCCACTGGCACCGGGTCGGCCTTCTCCTCGACTACGACCGGTACCCGCAGGACGCTCCCGGGTGGGATGCCCGGGGCGAGAGCGAGCACCGCCAGCGGATGCTGACGACGGCGCTGCGCAACACCTACCCCGACCCCCGCTTCTACCCGCTCGTGGTTCTCCATGAGATCGAAGCCCTGGTCCTGGCGGCCATTGCCGCCGGACAGGGTGAGGGCCTGCTCCCGGCCGACGGGCTCACCGCCCTGCGGCGCGCCGTTAAGGAGGCGGGTGGGCCCGAGCGGGTCAATGGGGACCGGGGTACGGGCCCGTTGAGGCGCCTGGAGCAGGCGGACCCGTACTACATGAGGACCGCCACCGGCCCCATGCTGGTCGCCGCGGCCGGGCTGGATGCGGTTCTCCAGCGCTGTCCCACTTTCGCCGCCTGGTGGAGGGGCCTCCTGGCCTGACCGGTCGGAGCGGCCGACGGCGATCGACAATGTCGACAATGTCGACAATGTCGACAATATCGACGACGCCGAGATGCCGAGATGCCGAGATGCCGGCAGCATGACAGGGCCGGCACTGGGCCCTACAGCGCCACGAGCACCTGGACCATGACGATTTTGACGACAATGGCCAGGGCGAAAAGGGTGGCGTACCCGGCCTCGACGCGTTCGTCGTCGCGCTTGGACAGGGCGAAGGCGAGGATGGCGGGCTGTCCGACGAGCCCGGCCAGGCCCCCGGCGGCGCGCGGCGCGGAGACCCCGGCCCAGCGCGCCCCCGCCAGGAGGACGACGGCGTTGACCACCACAATGAGCGCCGCAAGCACCCCCACCTTCACCCCGGTCAGGGAGAAGGCGGCGGCAGCGAAACCGGGCCCGGAGGCCAGCCCAATGGCGGCCAGGAAGAACAGCAGGCCGAGCTGGCGGATGGTGGCGTTGGCGGCATGGGGCAGCCCCCACACGAAGGGGCCGGTGCGCCCGACTCTCCCCAGCACCATGCCCACCACCAATGGTCCAGCAGCGACCCCGAGCTTAAGAGTGATGCCCCCGGGCAGGGGGATGGCCACGAGTCCGGCCAGCGTGCCCAGCGCCATGCCCAGGCCCACGGAGAAGGCGTCGATCTGGGCGATGGAGCGCTCGGAGTCCCCGAAGTAGTCGGCGGCCCGCTCCAGTTCCTCGCTGGGCACGACGGCCAGGACGCGGTCGCCGAGCTCCAGAACCAGGTCCTCGTGGGCGAGCAGGTCGAGGTCGCCTCTACGCACGCGGGTAATGACGCCCTGGAAGCGACCGGGCATGTCCACCTCGGCGACGGTGCGCCCGGCCACCCGAGTGGAGGAGACGGTCAGGCGCCGGTAGTCCACGGCGGTGCGATCCTTGGCCAGGCAGCGGTCCAGGCCGCTGCCGAGTTCGGCGACCGCCTCGTCAACAGCCCGGGGCGCCCCGACGACAACGACCTTGTCCCCCTTGAGGAGTTCTTCGCCGGGGTGGACGACGCGGGTCCGCTCCCCGCGCTCCAGGTAGGAGATGCGAATGCGGGCACGCTGGAAGGCCTCCATCTGGTCGAGTTTGACGTTGCGCAGCAACTCGACGCTGGTGGCGGTAATGCCATCGGCGCTGGCGGGGCGCGGGTCGCGTCGCGCGGGCCAGGGGCGGTGGATGACCAGGGCGACGACGACAATGGCGACGGCCACTCCCACCGGGTAGGCCAGGGCGTAGCCAATGGCCGGCTCCTGGGAGCCGGCGGCTTCAATGGCCGAGTCGAGCACTGGTGAGGTCAGGGACCCGGCGTAGGCGCCGGCGTCCATGGCCGCGGTGACGCCAACCAGGTGGGAGTAACCGGCGCCGGCGACGCCGGAGACCACCAGGGCCGCCACGCACAGGCTCATAAGGGGCAGCTGGCGGCGCAGGGAGCGGAAGAAGGTGTTGCCGGCGCCAATGCCGACCGTGTAGCAGAACAGGGCGAGCCCCAGGCTGCGCAGGAAGCTGAGGTCGGCGCCCAGGCGCGGGTCGAGGGCGCCGAGGGCCAGCCCCACGAAGAGGGTTCCGGCGGCGCCGAAGCGGATAGGGCCCAGGGGGATCTGGCCGACGGCGGTCCCCAGTCCAATGACGAGGAAGACGGTCAGGACGGGGGCGGTGGCCAAGACGTCGAGGACCGGCGAGCTGAGCACGGGCACCCTTCCAGGGTACGGGCGATCGCCCTCCATGGTGAGTACTACCCATCCCCCTGGGGCGGAGGCGGAGACCTCCGGGTAGGTGGCCCGGTCGGGCCGTGGGGACCCATCCCCCTGGGGACGGGGGCGGAGAGGCGACCGGTCGCCGCCGCATTCCGGCAGATGCCTCCTCCCCTGAGGACGGGTGCGAAGCCTCCCCCCGAGGACGGGGCGGGGGGACGGGGCGGGGGGACGATGGCGCTCACGCCGGTGGGCCGCCGGCGCCATCCGCGGCCCGAATTCCTGGCCGAGTAACGAAAAAGCCCCGGGCTACTCAACCCGGGACCCTCCACGTGCGCGGGGGGGGACTCGAACCCCCATGATCGTAAGATCACACGGACCTGAACCGTGCGCGTCTACCAATTCCGCCACTCGCGCGAAGCGAGGTTGACAATAGCTTGTGCTCGGGCCCGGAGTCCAATCAGGGTCGTCGTGATCCCCCTCACCTTGGTCCCGGCAATGCTCACGGAGTGCACCGACGCTACGCCCACCCCTCTTCACACGCAACACACAGATAAACACGTCCCGGTAACCTCTGCCCTACCTTGAGACCCCAGCCGTTACGATGGGGGGCGGCGGCGCCCAGCAGCGGACGCAGCTGGGCGGCACCAACGACCCCTACCGCTGGTGCACTGAAGATGACGTGGAGGTTGAGTTCATGGGACTTCTGGACAAGTTCGAGAAGGGCGTCGAGATAGTCGCCAGCCGAACGATGTCCCGATCCTCCGGCGATGTGAAGCCGGTCGAGATCTCCTCGCGGATCCGCGAGACAATGGACAAACGGGCGGCATCGTTCGCACTGGACCGCTCCGTGGTGCCCAACGTCTTCCGTGTCCACTTGGCTCCAGTGGACATTGATCACGTCCGCCAGTGGGGGGAGGAGGAGATGATCCGCCAGCTTGAGGAGGTCGCAACTTCTCATGCCGCCGAGCAGGGTTATTCCTTCGTTGGTCCGGTCGAGGTCTCCTTCGTCAACGATGAGACCCTCATCTCCCCGGCCATCTCCGTGGACTCCTCCACGCGCCGGGGCGCCGCAGCCCCGGCCGCCGCCGCCAAGGCCTCCCCGAGCCACCCGATCCTGGATGTGGACGGACAGCGCTACCTGCTCACGGGGCCGGTGACGGTGATTGGCCGTGGCTCCGAGGCAGACATTATTGTGGATGATTCAGGCGTCTCACGCCGCCACCTGGAGATTCGCCTGACCCAGGGTCATGCGATCGCCACGGACCTGGGCAGCACTAATGGGACTTTTGTCGAAGGGCACCGCGTGGATGCCGCCACTCTTCTAGACGGGAACACCATGACCATTGGACGAACCCAGATCATGTTCTGGGACGGCTCTCAGGGCAGAGGAGCTGAGGGGTGAGTCAACTCACCTTCACCCTACTGCGGCTGGCTTTTATCGCCCTCCTGTGGTTCTTCATCTTCCTCGTCGTCCGGGCCCTGCGCCGTGACGTGACGGACACTCCCAGTGTGTCCGCGCCCCGCCGTCCCCAGCAGGCCGCTACGGATACCCCGGCCCCCGCGCCGCGCAGCCGACGTCGCGGGGCCACGCGCATGGTCATTACCGAGGGACCCCTTGCCGGGTCGACCGTGCCGCTGACCCCGACCTCGATTGTGATCGGACGGGCACCATCGAGCACACTGGTGCTGGACGACTCCTACGCCTCCGCGCGGCACGCCAGAATCTTCCCGAAGGACGGGACGTGGTGGCTGGAGGACCTGGGTTCCACCAACGGCACCTTGTTGGATGGGAACCGTGTCCACGGCACTGTCGAGCTTCCCGTCGGCGTGCCCGTCCGGATAGGCCAAACGACTTTGGAGCTGCGCCCATGACGGTCTCTCTTCGCTACGCCGCTCGCAGCGACGTGGGCCTGGTACGCCAGTCCAATCAGGACTCGGGGTACGCAGGCCCTCACCTGTGCGTCTTGTGCGACGGCATGGGCGGTCCCGCTGGCGGCGACCTCGCCTCAGCCCTCGCTATTGAGCACTTGGCGCCCCTTGACGCGGACTCTCACCAGGCCGGTGAACTTCTTGGGCTGCTGCGCCATGCCGTGGACACCGCCCACGACGACCTGGTGGCGGTCTCCTCCCGCTCCCCGGAGTTGGCCGGCCTGGGCACCACGTGTATCGCCGTCATGCGCTCGGGCAACAAGCTGGCCATGGTCCACGTGGGGGACTCGCGCGCCTACCTTCTGCGCGACGGCGAGCTCAACCAGGTCACCACCGACCACACCTTCGTGGAGTACCTGGTGGAGACCGGCCGCCTGACCCGTGAGCAGGCGCGGCGCCATCCGCAGCGCTCCGTGCTGCTGCGGGTCCTGGGCGACGCCGAGGGGCGGGTTCAGCTCGACGAGTCCATTCGTGAAGCCGTTCCCGGGGACCGGTGGCTGCTGTGCTCCGATGGCCTGTGCGGGCCGGTGAGCGCGGAGACCATTGGGGAGGTTCTCGCCTCCGTCCCCGACCCCAACCAGGCCGCTGAGCAGCTCATCGACCTGGCTCTGCGCGCCGGCGGGCCGGACAATGTGACGGCAGTGATCTTCGATGTCGTCGATGACGACGCCGAGCCGCAGACGGTCCCACAGGTGGTGGGTTCGGCGGCCAATCGCCGCGCCGGCGGCACCAGCACCCCGGCGGCGGCCTCCCCCGAGGGCGCCTCCTCCCCGGCCGCCAAGGCCGCGGCCCTGGTCGCCGGCCTGGAGGAGCCGTCTGCGGTCGGGGTGACGCCGACCGAGGAGGAGGCGGTCGCTCAGGAGGCCGCGCACCAGGACCAGAAGCGCCGTCGGCGTCGCCGCCGCTCGTGGATCAGTTCGCTGGTCCTCCTGCTGCTCCTCGCCGGGGCGGGCTTCCTGGGCTACCGGTGGACCCAGACCCAGTACTACGTGACCATCTCTGAGGAGAAGGTCGCCATCTACCAGGGCATCGCCCAGACCATCGGCCCCCTCAAGCTCAGCCACCAGGTGGAGACCTTCGACGAGCCCCTTGTCGCCGACCTGAGCCCTACCATGCGCGATCGTCTGAATGAGACTGTTGCCCAGCCCTCCTTAGAGGAGGCGCGCAAGTACGTCGAGGTCACGGTCGCGGGTCAGATCGTGCCGGAGGAGACCCCCACCCCGCCGGCCTCAGCCAGTGCGCCACCCCCCGCAGGTACGCAGGGGCAGTGAGATGACCGCCAACCCGCCCTCCTTCCAGGGACAGTCACCAGCGCAGTCCAGAAGGCGGCGTGCTCGGCCCCATCCTGTGGCCGTCCCCCCGGGGCGCACCACTGGGCGCTGGGTCGAGGCCGGCCTCCTCATCCTGGCCCTGGTGATCGGCCTGAGCGGCTTCGTGCTCACGGCACTCAATCGCACCGGCTCCTCCCCGGCTCAGACCCTCATGCTCAGTGCCGCCCTGGTGATGATCGCCATTATCGTCCACCTGTGGGTGCGCTGGATGGCGCCCTGGGCCGACCCGGTCATCCTGCCGGCGGCAGTGGCCCTCAACGGCATTGGCCTCGCCATGATCCAGCGCCTCGACCTGTCCTATATGCGCCTGGAGCAGTGGGACCTGGTCATCGGCATGAAGCAGGCGGTGTGGACCGGCTTGGGCGTGGCCCTGTTCTGCGCGGCGCTGCTCCTGCGCGACTACCGCCGCCTGCGCCGGTGGGACCGGTGGGCCATGTGGCTGGGCCTGGCCTTCCTCATCCTGCCCTTCATCCCCGGCCTGGGCCAGGAGATCAACGGCGCCCGCATCTGGATCCACGCCGGCCCCATGTCCTTCCAGCCCGCGGAGCTGACCAAGGTGCTGTTGGCGGTGTTCTTCGCCTCCTACCTGGTGAGCAACCGCGACAACTTGGCCCTGGCGGGCCGCCGGATCCTGGGAATGAACCTGCCCAAACCCCGCCACCTGCTCCCCCTGCTCGTGGTGTGGGGCGTGAGCATTCTGGTGCTCGTGGCCCAGAAGGACCTGGGGTCCTCGGTGCTGCTCTTCGGCCTGTTCGTGGTCACGCTCTATGTGGCCACCAACCGGCGCTCCTGGCTGCTGATCGGGGCGGCCCTGTTCCTGCCGGCGGCCTGGTTCGCGGCCACTCACATCTCGCACGTGCAGAGCCGGGTGGCCGGGTGGCTTCACGCCATGGACCCCGAGGTCTACGACTCCGGCAGGTCCTGGCAGCTGGTGACCGGGCTGTTCGGGATGGCCTCGGGCGGGATCATTGGCACGGGCTGGGGCAAGGGCTACCCCACGACCGTGACCTTCGCGAACTCCGACTTCATCTTCACCTCCCTGAGCGAGGAGCTGGGACTGACCGGGTCCCTGGCGATCCTCATGCTCTACCTCATCCTCATTGAGCGGGGTCTGCGCACGGCCCTGTCCCTGCGCGATGGCTTCGGCAAACTCCTGGCGGTGGGCCTGTCCTTCACCATTGCCCTGCAGGTCTTCGTCGTCGTCGGCGGCGTCACCCGTCTCATCCCCTTGACCGGCCTGACCACGCCCTTCCTCGCCTACGGCGGCTCCTCCCTGGTGGCGAACTGGATCATTCTGGCGCTGCTGGTGCGATTGTCCGACGCCGCCCGCCGCCCCGCCACGACAGCGCCCCAGATCATTGACACCGCGGAGCTGCCCACCTCGATCCGCAGAGCCGTCCTCGATGCCGCCCCCACACCGGACGACCCCTCCCAGGAGGCCCCCGCATGAACCGGCAGATCCGTCAGGTGACCATGCTGGTCGCAGTCCTGTTCCTGGCGCTGGCCCTGTCGGTGACCAGCGTCCAGGGGCTGGCCCGTCCGGCCCTGTGGGAGTCCTCCTCCTCACAGGGCTCCTTGACCACCGACCCGCGCAACTCGCGCACCGTCTACGCCCAGTTCGGCACCGAGCGGGGCCAGATCACGGTGGGGGGCACGGCGATCGCCGAATCGGTGCCCTCCGAGGACGCCTATACCTTCCAGCGCACCTACCCCAGTGGGGAGCTCTACGCACCGATCACCGGCTACTTCTCCACCGCCTTCGCCTCCATGACCGGCCTGGAGCAGGCGGGCAACTCCATTCTCAACGGGGATGACCCCTCCTTGTTCTCCTCACGGGTCAAGTCCCTGTTCACTGAGGAGTCCCCGCAGGGCGGCACCCTGGAGCTCACCATAGACGCCGATGTGCAGCAGGCGGCCTGGGACGCCCTCGACGGGCGACGCGGCTCCGTGGTGGTCATGGACCCCTCCACCGGGGCCATCCTGGCCATGGTCTCCTCCCCGTCCTACGACCCCAACACCTTGGCCTCCCACGACGCCGGCGAGGCCCAGGGCGCCTGGGACTCTCTGACCGGGGATGAGGGGCAGCCCCTGGTGAACCGGGCGGTGGCCGGGGACCTGTACCCGCCGGGGTCCACGTTCAAGATCATCACCACCGCCGCCGCCCTGCGCGCCGGCAAGGTGACGGCGAGCACCCAGGTGGCGGCCCCGGACACCATCACCCTGCCCGGGACCACGCACACCTTGGAGAACTATTCGGGCGAGTCCTGCGGCAATGGCCAGGTGACCCTGTCCTACGCCTTCGCCGAGTCCTGCAACACGCCCTTCGCCCAGCTGGCCATGGATGTGGGCGATGAGGCCTTGGCCCAGGAGGCGGAGGCCTGGGGCTTCGAGTCCGAGATGAGCGTGCCACTGCGGGTGACGCCCTCGACGTACCCGGCCAATGACTCCGAGGCGCAGACGGCCATGGCCGGCATTGGGCAGGCCTCGGTGCGCGTCACCCCGCTCATGATGGCCATGGTGGCCGCCACGGTGGCCAACGACGGGGAGCAGATGACCCCCTACCTGGTCTCCCGCACCCTGGATGCCGACCTCAATGTGGTGAGCACCACCAAGCCGAGTGTGCTGCGCACCCCTATTGACTCGGCCACCGCCACGGCCCTGTCCAGTCTCATGCAGGAGACGGTCGCCTCGGGCACGGGTAAGACGGCGCAGGTGCCGGGGGTGGCCGTGGCCGGTAAGACGGGCACTGCGGAGACCGGCAGTGACGAGGGCGGCCCCACCACCTGGTTCATCGGCTTCGCGGGCACGGACATTAATGAGCCGAGCGTTGCCATCGCCGTGGTGATCGACGGCGGGTCGCAGACATCGCAGTCCGCCACCGGCGGCTCGGAGGCCGGCCCGGTCGCGGCCGCGGTCATTAGCGCGGCGGTCAACCGATGAAACCGGTCGTCGGCCTGGAGATCCAAGGACGCTACCGGCTCGTAGAGCGCATAGCCCTGGGCGGCATGGGCGAGGTGTGGCGGGCCACGGACCTGCGCTCGGGTCGGGCGGTCGCCGCCAAGATCCTGCGCCCCGAGCTCATTGGGGACGAGATCTTCCTGTCGCGCCTGCGGGCCGAGGCGGTGAACTCCCGGGGCCTGCGCCACCCCAATTTGGCGATGGTGCTCGACGCCGGGGAGCGCGACGGTTCGGGGTGGATCATTATGGAGCTGGTCCAGGGCCGACCCCTCTCGGAGGTCCTGGCCGAGAAGGGGACCATGCCACCGGCCCAGATCCTGCCGATCCTGGCGCAGGTGGCCCGCGCCCTCCAGGTCGTCCACGACTCCGGCGTTGTCCACAGGGATGTCAAGCCCTCCAATATCCTCATTAACCGCGAGGGCCTGGCCAAGCTCACCGACTTCGGTATTTCCACGGGCCTGAACCAGCGGCCCATGACCGCCTCCGGCATGGTCATGGGCACCGCCCAGTACCTGGCCCCCGAGCAGGCCATGGGCTCCATGGCCACCCCCGCCGGGGACCTTTACGCCCTGGGGATCATCGCCTATGAGGCGTTGACGGGACGCAGGCCCTTCACCGGCACCACCCAGGTCGATATCGCCTTCGCCCACGTCAATCAGCAGGTCCCGCCGCTGCCCGACGCCGTGCCCGAGGAGGTGCAGGAACTCGTTATGGAGCTGTTGGCCAAGAAGCCGCAGGCCCGCCCGCACTCGGCGCGCGAACTGGCCCGCCGCCTGGACCGCATAGTCATTAACCTCCCTGCTGACGCCTGGGATCCCCACGACCCGTTGCAGTGGCGCTCCACGAGGCGCCCTGAGGTGTCGCTGGTCGGTCCGGGGCTTCAGGGCGGTCATCAGCCGGCGTCGTCGGTGGCGGTCGCCGAGGCTGAGAGGCACGGCGCGCTGAACACCGTCGTGGGCACCGGGCGGCACCGGCGGGGGTCGGTGCCCGATGTCCCGCTCCACCCGGGGCACCCGGGCGCTGGATCTTCGGGCCCAGGGCGCTCGGGCCCCTCCCGACGCCGGGCAGTCGTACGGTCAGCGCCGTCCGCCTCCTCCGCGCCCGGCACCGGGGCCGCCTCCCGTCGCCGGGCGAACCGGGACTCCGGGCATTCGCAGACTCGGGGCCACCGGTCATCTCGGCGTTTTCTGGGGCTGCCCGTGGCGGTCTTCGTACTGCTCGCCATCGGCGTGGTCACCGCCGTCATCCTCATCATCGCCGCGGGTACCCTTGCCTCAGCGAGCCCGGCGTCCCCGCCGTTCAACGCCGTCGCGCCCATCTCCCCAACCAAGGAGGCCCTGTGACCAGTCAGCCCCCCAGGATCCTCGCTGGCCGCTACGAGGTCCGCGAGCTCATCGGCCGCGGCGGCATGGCCGAGGTCCACCTCGGTTTCGACAACCGGCTGAGCCGCATCATTGCCATTAAGCTGCTCCGTGCCGATATCGCAGGGGACAGGACCTTCCAGGCGCGCTTCCGCCGGGAGGCCAAGTCGGCCGCCGCCCTCAACCACCCGGCGATCGTCGCCGTCTACGACTCGGGTGAGGAGATCATCTCCCAGCCCGACGGCACCACCAGGGCCGTGCCCTACATTGTCATGGAGTATGTCGAGGGGCACACGGTGCGCGAGCTCCTGGGCGACGGCGAGGCCGTGCCGATCCCGGAGGCGGTCGAGGTCGTCAACGGCGTCCTGGACGCCCTGGAGTACTCCCACAAGGCGGGGATCGTCCACCGGGACATTAAGCCCGGGAACATTATGCTCACCTCCACTGGAGCGGTGAAGGTGATGGATTTCGGCATTGCCCGGGTCATGGAGGACTCCGCCGCCACCGTCACCCAGCAGCACGCCGTTGTCGGCACCGCCCAGTACCTGTCCCCCGAGCAGGCCCGCGGCGAGGTCGTTGACACCCGCTCGGACCTGTACTCCACCGGGTGCCTGCTCTACGAGCTGCTCACCGGCCAGCCCCCCTTCACCGGGGACTCGGCGGTCGCCATCGCCTACCAGCACGTGCGGGAGATCCCCAAGCGGCCCTCATCGCTGGCCGCCGACGTACCCGAGTCCCTGGACCGGGTGGTGCTCAAGGCGCTGGCGAAGAACCGCGACGACCGCTACCAGGACGCCGCTCACATGCGCGCCGACCTGGAGGCGGCCGCCCAGGGGCTGGCGGTGGAGGCGCCCACAGTGGAGAGCTGGAACTCCTCCACCACCGTTATGGACTCCGCCGGGACCCCGGCGCCCCCTGCGCCCACAACCCCGCCGGCCCCGACGAGCCCCCCGACACCGGCAGCACCGGTGGCGCCGGTGGCCTCCACCCCGGAGAGGGCCGCCGAGCCCAAGAAGTCCAACCGTGCTTGGGCGTGGATCATTATCCTGATCGTGCTCATCGGCCTGGGCGTGCTGGTGGGCATGGTGGCCTCGGGCATGATCGGCGGCGGCCCCAATAAGACCCCCACCCCAACCGTGACCGCCGTCGCCGTCCCCGACGTTGCCGGCATGTCGGAGAATGAGGCGCAGTCCGCCATTGAGGGGGTGGGTCTGGCCTACGTCAAGGGCTCGGACGTCGCCTCGGACACCGTTGATGAGGGCCTGGCCGTCTCCACTGAGCCGGGGGCCGGCACGAACGCCGTCCTGGGGACGGAGATCACCGTGCACTTCTCGTCGGGCTCGGCCATGGTCGAGGTCCCCAACGTCTCGGGCATGACGCAGTCTGAGGCGCGCAACGCCATTGAGAGTGCCGGCCTGGTATTCGGTGACGTCACTACTGAGGACGCCCCCGGGGTCACGGCCTCCAGTGTTGTGCACACCACGCCGGTGGCGGGCACCTCGGTGCAGCGGGGCTCGACCGTGTCGGTCGTGATCGCCTCGGGCAAGACCACGGTCCCCAGTGTTGTGGGTTCGGATCTGGAGGACGCCAAGGCCACGCTGACACAGGCCGGGTTGAACTACAACACCCAGACGTCCCAGGAGAGCACCACCGACCAGTCCCTCAACGGCAGGACCGTGGTGATCTCGGTGAATCCGGGGGAGGGTACCTCGGTGTCCGACGGGTCGAGCGTGGAGCTCACGGTGACGACCTACACCTACCATGAGCCCACACCCACCCCCACAGCGACGGCAACGGCGACGGCGACGGGGTCGGCATCGCCCTCCGCCCCGCCCAACAACAACTAGTCATGAGCCCCTGGTCCGGTCATGGGCGCGACCGGACCAGGGTCGTCATTCCTTCGCATCAGGCGGTCTTCTTTGACCGGCGACCTCCTTTGACGGTGCCGCGCCTCTGCCCGCAAATAGCGGGCAGGGGGCGCAGTTGAGCGACTTTCTTCAGTTTTCTCAGTTTCCCCGTGCGGAACCCGGCCCGTCAGGGCCCGACGTTGGCATTGCCCGACAGGTCCCAGGTCTCGTTGGCCCAGGGGAAAACCACCTCGAAGAGCACCAGCACCGTGCAGGCGATGAGAACCAGTGCCTGAATCGACTTCAGCCACCAGGGGCCGGGCAGGTGGCGCCAGATCCATCCGTACATCAGTTGACCTCCGGGTCGTTAATAACCGAGGCGGGGCGCCCCTCGGATCTGGGCATCCAGTAGGAGAAGGTGGCGTAGGTGATCCACCGGTGGTCATTGCCCCACTCGCCGGCAGTCAAGGAGTGGCAGGTGGTCATGGTCAATAGCCGCTCGGTGGGGACCTCCTCCGGGTGGTGGGGTACCGGGGCCACGACCTCGGCCTGCGTGGGGTCAACGATCTCGTAGCCGGTCACCGTGTAGACGTACCAGGTGTCCGCGGTTGCGATAATAATCTCGTCGCCCTCCTGGAGCAGGTCGACGCGACGGAAGGAATTGCCGTTGGAGCGCCGGTGGCCGGCAATGGCGAAATTGCCGACTTCGCCAACCTGCTGGGTCTCGGTGTAGTGGCCGGCGGCGGCCTGGTCGAGGACGTCCGAACCAGTCCCCTCCAGAATCGGCATATTGTTGTTGGTGTATCCGTACCAGGCCGGGACCACCAGCATGCCAATGGTCTCCCCGTAACCCACCGGGGCGACGGGCGGGGGATCGTCGGTGTGCTTGGTGCCCTCGACCCGCGGGGAGTCCACCTGGGTCTTCTGGAAGTCGGTTGCGACGACGTTGGCCTTCCTGGAGGCCTCGATTCCCGTCCACCACAGCTGCCAGCACAGGAAGAGGGCGACGACGAGCCCACAGGTGATGAGCAGCTCACCGACTCCGTGCAGGACATAGTCGTACCACCGGCTCCTCCGCGTGCTCTTCCTCTGGTGGCGGGGGTGCACCATAAGATCTCCTTAGGTTGGACGTCGCAGTTCAGTCTAGAGGAGGCCCCCGGAGCCTCGGGGAGTGGCCCGCCACTCTTTCCCCGCCCGGACCGGTCTTCCTTCTCATCGACCGCCCCGCCGCTGAGCGCGGCCGGCCACACGACCCCGGCCTGCCGGCCACACGACCCCGGTCTGAGGCGGAACCGATCATGGCCTAGGCTAGGCGACAGCGTATTTCTCTTGACGAGCCCACTTCACAGCCTCGTCGCAGCAGTCAGGAGGCCCCATGGCCCGGTTTTTCAAATTCAAGTCCAGCAAGTCGACCCGGCTTAAGCGCCAGAGCCGTTCGGGGAACCCGGCAAAGGCCGCCAAGGCGCGGGAGGAGTCCCGTGCGGCCGCCAACCGCGTCTCGCGCGTGCCCGCGAAGATCAAAGAGGTGGGCAGCCCCCAGTGGTACGCCCCCACCATGGCCACCATTATGGTGATCGGCCTGCTGTGGGTGGTGACCACGTACCTGTTCAAGGGCGAGTACCCGCTGCCCTACTTCGTGAAGCACCATGCCGGGGATTGGCTCTTGCACGGCAACCTTTACATCGGTTTCATTATCATTATGGTTGGGTTCCTGGGCCTCCTGCGCTGGAAGTGAGCGACCGCGGCCCACTGCGCACGCAGTGCCCCATCCGGCGCGCTGCCGCCGGATGGGGCCTAACTGCGCGCCCAGTAGCCCCGCCGTCCCGGCACCATGCGCACGACGCGTCAGTGACGTGCACGACGTGACGGCGATGCACGCAATGCGACAGTGACGCCCCCGCCACTGCGGCGGGGGCGTCACGTGCGCTCGAGGGCTGCTCGAGGGCTGCTCGAGAGCAGAGTCACTCCTCCTCGACGGCGTCCTCCTCGTCGGAGTCGGCCCAATACTCCTCGGCCCACGGGTCCTCCACCGGCTGGCTGCGACGCCACACGACGTAGGCCGCACCGGCAACAGCTCCGGCGAGGGCCAACCAGCCCAGGGTCTTGAGGACGGGGTGCTTCTTCTGCTTCACGGGAACCTCCAGTGCTGCGTTCTTAGCGGCCACAGCCACACGCTGGGCGCGCTCGGACAAGGTGCCCTCTCCCTGTGCTGCGGCCTGCGCAGCGAGGGCGGCGCGCTGGGCGCGCGGAATATAGTCGCCAACGACGCGTACCCGAGCCTCCTCGACCACCGGCTCCAGGCGCCCCTGGGCGTCCTTGGCCGCACGGGTCAGGTCAGCACGGGCCCTATTCACTCGAGGCGCGGCCCACACGGCGGCGCGCTCAGCCTGCTCGGCAATCGACCCGGCGAGGCAGGACGCGTCCCGGCGGAGCTGATCGGTGTCGATCTTGCTGACAATGCTCTTGAGACACGGCATATTCGTTCTCCCTGCTGAGTTCGGTGAGTCGGAGGCTCGACTATGATCAATCGTCGCATTGTTGTGGGTGGCGCGCCCTAGATTGAGTCCGGCTTTTTGCCTGGGGTGAACAGGTCCGGCCGTCCAGGTATCGGTTGGTGACCGCCCAGCCCGCCCATGGGACCATGACGACTATGGAAGCGACACTGCACACCACCCTCGGAGACATTCGCCTTGAGCTCTTTGCCGAGCAGGCTCCTACGACGGTCTCGAACTTCGTCGGCCTGGCCACCGGCAAGAAGACCTGGACCGATCCGCGCACGGGTGAGCAGTCCAACGCCCCGCTGTACGACGGCGTCATCTTCCATCGTGTCATCCCCAACTTCATGATTCAGGGCGGCGACCCTCTGGGCACCGGAACCGGCGGCCCCGGTTACACCTTTGACGACGAAATCGATGCCTCCCTGACCTTCAGCGCCCCCTATGTTCTGGCAATGGCCAACGCTGGCCGCCGCCTGGGACGGGGCACCAACGGCTCGCAGTTCTTCATCACCACCGCCGCCACCGAATGGCTCCAGGGTAAGCACACCATCTTCGGGGCGGTGGCCGACGACGCCTCCCGTGCCGTGGTCGATGCCATCTCCGCGGTGGAGACCGGTCCGCGCGACCGTCCCCTGACGGATGTGGTTATTACCTCAGTGACGATCTCCCAGTGACGGCGCCCTCTCCGTGCCGCCGGGCTGTTGGCTCGGCGGCACGGCCACGCCCGCGGCCGACCAGGAGAATCCAATGACCCAGCACTATCCCTCTCAGCCCACCGGGGGCTCGCCGCCGACCTGTCCGCGACACCCCGACACGGTGGCTTATGTGCGCTGCCAGCGCTGCGACCGACCGGTATGCCCCCAGTGCCAGGTGCCCGGCGCCGTCGGCATCCACTGCGTGGACTGCGCACGGCAGGCCAGTGCCCGGCGACGGGCTCCTCGCACGATCCTGGGCGGTGTCGCAGTCGCCGACACTCTCATCACCAAGAGCTTTATCGCTGTCTGCGTGGCGACCTACTTGCTGCAGTCGACTAGCCCCGCCCTGCTCGGGCGCATGAACTTCGTCCCGGCACTGGCCCACACCGAGCCCTGGCGCTTCATCACCACCACCTTCCTGCACGGCTCCCTCATACACCTGGCTTTCAACATGTGGGCGCTGTGGGTGCTGGGCAGCTCGTTGGAGCCCATTCTGGGCCGGTGGCGCTTCACCTGCCTGTGCCTCATTAGCGCAGTGGGCGGTTCGACCGCCATCTACTGGCTGGCCTCCCCGGCTTCCATACCGGACTGGTTCGGCGGCACCGTGGGCGCCTCCGGGGCGGTGTTCGGGCTTTTCGCGGCCATGTTCGTCATCCAGCATCGCTTCGGGCGAGACACCTCGGCGATCGTGGGCCTATTGGCGATCAACCTGGTGTTCTCCTTCCTGGGTCAGAACATCTCCTGGCAGGGCCACCTGGGCGGAATGGTGACGGGCGCCGTGCTGGCGGGCGTCTACGCCTGGGCCCCCCGGGGCCGGCGCACCGCCGTGGGCGTGGCCGGGACGGTGGGGGTGGCGGCCCTGCTACTGGCGGCAATCGTTGTGCGGGCCGCCCTGGTCTAGGCCGCCCGCACGGGGGCGGGCCCTCACACCGGCCGGGGTGCACCGCCCAGGGCCCGCACGCACCGCCAGTAACCAGCCGCTACCGCCCACACCAGGGCCACCAGGCCCACCTGGACGGGCCGGGACCAGCCGATATTGGGCAGCAGGAGGATTGCCGCACCCGCGGACACGCACTCGGCGGTGTTGAATAGGACGTCGTAAAGGCTGAAGGCCCGCCCCCGGTAGGTGTCGGCGGTGTGCGCCTGGACAATGGTGTCCACGGCGATCTTGGCGCCCTGCACGCCCACGCCGAAGATGAAGAGCCCGACCACCATGATCGTCTGCTCGTGGCCGGCCGCCAGCAGCATTTGGCCGGTGGTCCCGCCCAGGAGGCAGACAACCACCCAGGGGGAGGCGGACACCCGCTCCTGGGCCAGGGGTGTGAGCACCACGGCCAGACCGTGGCCGGCAACCATGGCCCCCATGAGGACGCCGAAGACGGCCAGGCCAGTGTCGGCGTCGTCGGGGGAGGCCAGGAGGTTGCGGGAGGCCAGAATAATGGTGATGAACTCCATGCCGTAGACGAAGCGGTGCAGGGACATGGTCCCCAGCGCCAGCGCCGGGGTGCCGCGCCGCAGAAGGTAGACGACGGCGTCGCTCAGGTCCCGCAGCGTGGAGACCAGGGCCCGCCCCAGGCCGGCGTCGGCGGGGTGCTCGGGGCCGAGTTCGTCCGGCGCCAGACGGGTGACCAGGGCCGCGGCCCCGGCATAGAGGCCGACGGCGACCAGAAGGCTCGCCGTATCCTGCGCGGCCCCGGCCGGCAGCGCCAGGCGCAGCACGAGGCCGATCACGGCCCCTACCGCGGTGGCGGCCCCGCCCAGGGTGGGGACGATGGAATTGGCGGTCAGCAGGCTCTCTCGGGAAATGATCTGGGGCAGGCCCGCACCGAGAACCGACAGGAGGAAGCGGTTAATGCCCAGGCACACCAGCACGGTGATATAGAGGGCCAGTCCCACGCCCGCGGTGCCGAGCAGGATTGTGGCCGCCACGACCAGCCCGGCCCGCGCCAGGTTGCCCACCAGGAGGGTCTGGCGGCGGCGCCACCGGTCAATGAAGGGGCCGGTGATGGGGCCCACAAGGCTGAAGGGCAGCAGCATGACCACCAGGGCCCGGGCGACCCCGGTGGTGGTGGTCATGTTCTGGGGCTGGAAGAAGAAGAGGGTGGCCAGCCCGGCCTGGAGCATGCCGTCGCCGCTCTGAGAGATGAGGCGCACGGCGACCAGGATGCGGAAGGCCGGGATGCGGGCCAGGTCTTTCAGGTCGTGGGTCAGGCGCATGGGACGCCGCCTCCCAGACGGGTTGTTACCGGGTCCGCCCGGCCCCCCGCCGGGCGGGCGAAGCAGTCAGAAGCAGTCAATGGGCGCGGGGCGGCGCTACGAACAGGTTCAGATACCGCGCGCGGAGATAACACCGTCAATGGCGCGCAACTCGGTGACCACCTCGGGCAGGATCTCCCCCTCGACGTCGACCAGGGTCACGGCCAGCTCGCCGCGGGACTTATTGAGCAGATTGGCAATGTTCTGACCGTGCTGGGCCACCAGAGTGGAGACCTGACCGACCATATTGGGCACGTTTCGGTTAACAATGAGCAGGCGGTGCGTGCCGGGCTCTCGAGCCATGACGGCCTCGGGGAAGTTGACCGAGTTGTGGACCTGGCCATCCTCCAGGAACCCGCGCAGGGAGTCCACGGCCATAATGGCGCAGTTGCGCTCGGCCTCCTTGGTGGAGGCGCCCAGGTGCGGCAGGGAGATGCACTTGCGGTGCTTGTGGACCAGTGTGGAGGGGAAATCGCAGACGTAGCCCCCCAGCTCCCCCTCGTCCAGGGCCGCCACAATGGCCTCCGTGTCCACAATCTCGGCTCGGGCGAAGTTGAGGATAACGGCCCGATCCTTCATGAGCGCTATGCGCTGGGTGCTCACCAGGCCGCGCGTGGCCTCAATGAGGGGGACGTGGATGGTGAGGATGTCGGCCTTCTTGAAGACCTCCTCAATGGAGGTGGCGCGCTTGACGTCGGCCGACAGGTGCCAGGCGTGCTCCACACTAATGGCGGGGTCGTAGCCGATGACCTTCAGGCCCAGGCCGAGCGCCGCATTGGCGACCTGCACGCCAACAGCACCCAGGCCCAGGATGCCCAGGGTGCGCCCGGGCAGTTCAAAGCCCACGAACCTCTTCTTGCCGGCCTCAACGGCGCTGGCAATGGCCTCGTCGTCGCCCTCCAGGGTGTGGGCGAAGCGGGCTGCGGGAATGAGGTTGCGCGACGCGATGAACAGGCCGGCGAGCACGAGCTCCTTCACGGCGTTGGCGTTGGCGCCCGGGGTGTTGAACACGGGAACGCCCCGTTCGGTGAGGGCGGACACCGGAATGTTGTTGGTGCCGGCCCCGGCGCGCGCCACGGCCATGACCGACTGGGGGATGGGGGTGTCGTGGAGCCTGGCGGAGCGCACCAGGAGGGCGTCGGGATTCTCCACACCGCCGCCAACCTCGTAGCGCTCGTCGGGGAAGCGGGATAGGCCCGCCCCGGAGATGGCGTTGAGGGTCTGGATGCGGAACTTGGCCTCGGTCATGGGTCAGCCCTTCGTGCGCTCGAACTCGGTCATGTAGTCAATGAGGGCGGTCACGCCCTCCATGGGCATTGCGTTGTAGATGGAGGCGCGCATGCCCCCCACCAGGCGGTGCCCCTTGAGGTTGGTCAGGCCGGCAGCCTGCGCCTCCGCGAGGAACCGGGCGTCGAGGGCGGGGTCGGCCAGGGTGAAGGGGACGTTCATCCAGGAGCGCGAGCGCTCCTCGACGGGGTTGGCGTAGAAGTCCGAGCCGTCAATGGCGCTGTAGAGGGCGGCCGCCTTGGCGGCGTTGCGCTCGCCCATGGCGGCCAGGCCGCCGCTGTCCTCAATCCAGTGGACTATGAGCCCCAGGAGGTAGATGGCGAAGGTCGGAGGAGTGTTGAGCATGGAGTCGGCGTCCCCCATCTTGGTGTAGTTCAGGATGCTGGGGGTCGTGGCGCGGGCGTGGCCCAACAGGTCCTCGCGGACAATGACGACGGCCAGCCCCGCCGGCCCCATGTTCTTCTGGGCTCCGGCATAGATGAGGCCGAAGCGGCTCACGTCCAGGGGCCGGGAGAGGATGGTGGAGGAGAAGTCAGCCACGAGGGGGGCCCCGGTGCTGGGGATTTCAGGGAATTCCACCCCGCCAATGGTCTCGTTGGGCGTGTAGTGCAGGTAGCGGGCGGCCGCCGGCACGTCGTAGGAGCCGGGGGCGGGGGTGGTGGTGTAGGCCGAGGCGGACTCGTCGGCGGGCACGACGACGTCCACGCCGTATGCACCGGCCTCCTTGATGGCCTTGGCGGACCACTGGCCGGTGTTGAGGTAGGCCACCGTGTCCCCCTCGGCGGTGAGGTTCATGGGGATGGCGGCGAACTGGGCGGTCGCTCCGCCCTGGAGGAATAGGACGCGGTAGCCCTCGGGGATGTCCAGGACCCGGCGCAGGGTGGCCTCGGCGTCGGCGGCACAGGCGATGAAGTCCTTGCCGCGGTGGGAAACCTCCAGAACACTCATGCCCGAACCGCCCCAGTCGGTGAACTCGGCGGCGGCCCGCTCCAGGACGGGCAGGGGCAGCTGGGCGGGCCCTGCGGAGAAGTTGTAGACGCGCATACCTCATCCTCCCCCGATTCTCACCATTTGAGTAATCGGCTCCCGTCTCCCGTCTCCACCGAGTTTCCGCGAATAGAGCGCAAGCAAAGGTTGACACCTGCGTATGTATCAACTTAAACTTGACGCATGAGTCCTTCAACGAAAATCCGAGCCGTCCGCATTACCGTCCCCCTCCTGCTCCTCCTCCTGATCGGCTGGGCCGTCGCCGTCGACCCCAGGCCGTCGGCCTTCGTGGGCTGTGTCGCACTGATCTCCTATGCTCTCTGGTTGATCGTCACCTGGGTCAGCGCCCTGGTCTCCGGTCGGCCGCGCACTGACCGGTATCGGTCATGACCCACGACCCCGACCTGGCAGCCGAAATCTCGCGGGTCGCGGCGAGCCGGGCCGCCCTGCCCCCGGAAAGCGAACCGGACGCCGACCAGTTGCTCGCAGTCGTCGGAGCCCTGGGGGAGATCGCCGCCACGGCCCTGGACCTGCAGGCCCAGGCGGTGCGGGCGGCTCATGAGCAGGGCGCGAGTTGGTCGCGCATTGGCAAGGACCTGGGTGTTTCCCGTCAGGCCGTCCAGCAGCGCTTCGGGTCTCGACCGGTCGCCTCCCCTGGAGCGGGCACCCGTGTGCTGCGGGGCCTGTCCCGCGTCGAGGAGGTGGCCGCCCTCAACGAGGCCGGTCGCCAGGGCTGGAAGCTGGCGGCGCTCGCACCGGGCGAGTACGTCCTGGAGCCCAGCTCGCAGTCGTGGGAGGTGACCCGCGCCTCCGCGCTCTCGCTGCGCCGCATGCCCTCGCGCCGTCAGGGCTGGGAGGCTGTCGCTATGCGCTTCCCGGACTGCTTCTACATCCGGCCCCGGCCCGAGGCCGCCGAGCACTGACGCAAAACGGCCGACGGCGGTCCGGCCGGGTAGGCGCCTGCCACAGATCCCTCCCGTCTCAGCCCTGGCGGGCCGCCCACCAGGAGCGCAGGGCCTCCCGGGCCATTTCCTGGCCCACGGGCCCCTTCTCCATGCGCAGGTCCAGCAGGAAGCGGTAAGCCTCTCCCACGACCGGGCCCGGTCCCACCCCGAGCTCGGCCATAATCTGCTCGCCGTCCAGGTCCGGGCGGATCGCGGCCAGCTCCTCGGCCTGGCGCAGGGCGGCAATGCGCTTCTCCAGGTCGTCATAGGCGTGGGCGAGCATGGCGGCCTTGCGCCGGTTGCGGGTGGTCACATCCGCTCGGGTCAGGCGGTGAAGGCGCTCCAGCAGGGGCCCGGCGTCGGTGACGTAGCGGCGCACCGCCGAGTCGGACCACCCGGCCTCGGCGTAGCCGTGGAAGCGCATGTGCAACTCCACCAGACGAGCGACGTCCTTGACGGTCTGCTTGTCGAAGCGCAGGGCGCGCAGGCGCTTGGCGGTCATGCGCGCGCCCACGTGGTCGTGCCCGTGGAAGGTGACGCTGCCGTCGGGCAGGAATCGACGGGTGGCGGGTTTGCCGACGTCGTGCATGATGGCGGCCAGGCGCAGCACCGGGTCCGGGGCGGGCACGGGCCCCTCCGGCCCGGTCTCCAGGGCCATGGCCTGCTCCAGGACCGTCAGGGTGTGCTCATAGACGTCCTTGTGCCGGCGGTGCTCGTCGGCGGTCTCGCGCAGGGCCGCGAGCTCGGGCAGGACAATGTCGCATACGCCGGTGTGCACCATGAGCTCCAGGCCGCGCCGCGGCCAGGGGGAGAGCACGAGTCGCTCCAGTTCGGCGCGCACCCGCTCAGCCGAGACGATCTTCAGGCGGTGGGCCATGTCCTCCATGGCGGCCATGACATCCATCTGAACGTCGAAGCCGAGCTGGGCGGCGAAGCGGGCGGCGCGCATAATGCGCAGTGGGTCGTCGTCGAAGGACTGGGCGGCACGCACCGGGGTGCGCAGAACCCCGGCGCGCAGGTCCTCCAGGCCGCCATGGGGGTCGACCAGCTCCAGTTCGGGCAGGCGCAGGGCCATGGCGTTGACGGTGAAGTCGCGGCGGGTGAGGTCCCCGGCCAGGGTGTCCCCATAGGCGACGGCGGGCTTGCGCGACCCCATCTCGTAGGCCTCGGTGCGGTAGGTGGTGACCTCCACAACTGCCTCGCCCTTGCGCGCCCCAATGGTGCCGAAGTCCTTGCCGACGTCCCAGCAGGCGTCGCCCCAGGCCGCCAGCAGCGCCTCGCTCTCCTCGGGGCGCGCCGAGGTGGCCAGGTCCAGGTCGTGGGGCACCAGCCCCAGGAAGGCGTCGCGCACGGGCCCGCCCACCAGGGCGATCTCATGGCCGGCACGGGTGAAGGCGTGCCCGAGAGCGGCTAGGCTCGCGGGCAGGTCCGCGAGCGCGCGGTGAGCCACGGGCGTCAGGCCCGATGCGTCGGGCTGCTCCGTGGCCTGAGGCCCGTTCAAGGACTCGGGGATGAGGGAGGTCGTGTTGGGGCGCGTGATCATCAGGACAAGCCTGCCATGTCGGGCCGGGCGCGGCGACGCCACCGGCCCCCGCCACGGCGCAGGGCTCGACAGCCACTCACCGCCTAGAGTGTCCCTATGCCCTCTCATCGGACTCGCAAGCCCCGCGCCGGTGCGTCCTCGCACCGGCCCGGCTCGCGCAGTCTTCCGGTGGTCGATGAGACCAGCGCCGGGGGCCTGGTCGTTGACGTTCAGGACGGACAGGCGTTCACGGCCGTGATCGCGCGACGCAATCGGGGGGGCCGCCTGGAGTGGTGCCTGCCCAAGGGCCATCTGGAGGGCGATGAGACCGCGGAGCAGGCGGCCGTCCGCGAGATCGCGGAGGAGACGGGCATTACGGGCCGGGTGCTGCGCCACCTGGCCACCATCGACTATTGGTTCGCCGGGGACAATCACCGGGTCCACAAGGTTGTTCACCACTTCCTCTTGGAGGCGGTCGGCGGCACGTTGACAACGGCCAACGATCCGGACCATGAGGCCGAGGACGTGGCCTGGGTGCCCCTCGATGAGGTCTCCCGCCGTCTGGCCTACCCCAATGAGCGGCGTATTGTCGCCGCGGCCCGCGCCATCCTGGTGGGGGACGGATGAGAAGGCGCGTCGTGCCCCGCAGGCGCCGCTCAGTGGCCTTCGCCCTGGGCGGGCTCCTCGGGGTTCTCGTCCTCGCCCTGGTCCTGGCGCCCATTGGCGACACCCTGACCTCAAGTCTCTTAACCCCGGGAGCGCCGACGCCTCATGCTCTTCCGGGCAGCGCCCCCACACAGGCGGTGCTCGCCTCGGGCGACACGTCGACCGCCCCCGGCCAGGCGGTGCACACTGCTCCACTGGTCGCAGGGGCGGTCACCCTGTCGGTTCATGAACTGGCCCCTGAGGTGCTCTCCAGTGGCCAGGACCTTCAGATCTCGGGGTCGGTGACCAATGGCACAGAGGCGCCCATCTCCAGTGCGGCCCTGGTCGTCCAGGTCCAGGACCGCACTGAGATCGCCGGCTCCCAGCTCTCCTCGTGGCTGGCCGGGGAGCGCGATACCTCCATGGTCACTGTCTTGATAGAGGATCTCGGCGCAGAGGTCGGGCCCGGCGCCTCCCAGGACTTCTCGGTGACTGTGAGCGCGAGCAGCCTGCCCCTGTCCGACGCCGGCCAGTGGGGCCCGCGGGGCATCCGGGTGGCCTTGACCGAGGGTCACTCGACGCTGGCCACCGACCGCACCCTGCTGGTGTGGGGGGACGTCAGCGGAATAGCGCCCAGCCGGGTGACGACTGTGGTCCCGGTGACGGCCTCCCCGGCTGAACTGGCCGCTGTGACCATGGCAATGGACTCCTCGGAGGCGGAGGAGGAGGCCACCCCCTCCGCCTCCCCCACCGCGAGCCCGACGGCCGGTGCCCAGGACTCGGGCGAGGCCGCCGAGTCGACGCGGGTCGCCGCGGTGCGCACCCGCGTCGAGGGCCTGCTGGACCTCGCCGGCCAGGGGGTCGTCCTGGCCGTTGACCCGGCCCTCCTGGAGGCCCTGGGCGTTGAGGTCCCACAGCAGCAAACCCCGGGCTCGACCACCCCGACACCCACGCCGACCCCAGCACCCACGCCGACCGCCTCCGCCGCCGCGACCGCTGCTGCGGGCAAGCCCGAGGACCTGGCCTCTCGGCTCCAGCGGGCCGCCGAAGCCGGCGATGTGGTTGCCCTGCCCTGGGCGGATGCCGATGTCGCCGCCCTGGCTCATCTTCAGGAACAGGGCCTCATTGACTCGGCTGTCACGCGTGCCGCCCAATCCGGGACGGCCGCCGCCGGGGCATGGACGACGACGGCCTGGCCGGCGGGCAGTGCGCTGGACGCCGCCACCATGGACGCGCTTCCCGCCTCGGTGAACACGGTGATCGCAGCCCCCGGGGACCTGGCTCCGGAGGACGACCTCACGTACACGCCCTCGGGGCTGAGCCTGGTCGGGGAACGGGCCGTGCTCATCCCCGACGCCGGCCTGTCCGCAACAATGTCCGGGGCGCTGACCACCTCGGAGGGCACGACTGAACTCAGCGAACTCGACCTGCGTCAGCTACTGAGGGCGCACACCGCCATCATCACCCGACAGGCGCCGGCACTGGGCCGCGACGTGATCGTGGTTGTGGATCGTCAGGAGGCCGCCTCCGTTGATCCGCAGGTGCTGGCCCTGCGCCTGGGCGCACTCAAGGACATGGCGTGGACCACACCTCAGACCCTGAGCGGTGCCGTGGAGAACGCCTGGGCCCTGGGTGCTGAGGAAGGGCCGGCGCGCACCGCCCTGCCCGCCGCCGTTGTTCAGGAGGGCGAGTTGGGGGCCACCGAGCTGGGGAGCGCCCGCCAGGTGGAGGCGCACCTGGGCTCAGTGGCTTCGGTTCTCTCCGACCCGGAGGCCCTTCTCGGTGAGACGACTGACCTGGTGGCCATTACCGCCTCGGCGTCCTGGCGCCCTGATCCCCTGGCCCGCTCCATGCAGCTGGAGGCCGCCTCCCAGGCCGCGCGGACCGTCGCCAACGGACTGAGTGCCGCGCCGTCGAGCACCATTAATCTCATTGCGGCCTCAGCCGCCCTGCCCATTAGGATCGTCTCCTCCCTGGACCAGGACGTGACGGTCGTGGTCTCGCTGGCCTCGGATTCTCAGCGGCTCCAGCCCGACGGCGCCGTGGTGGTGACCGTGCCCGCGCACAGCTCGGCGACCGCTTCGGTCCCGGTGCGGGCGGTTGGCTCGGGCAATATTGATCTCACCGTCCACCTGTTGGCCACCGATGGCACCGAGGTGGGCGCACCTGCCACTGTCCATATGCGAGTGCGGGCCGACTGGGAGAGCGTGGGGACCCGCATCGGCGGGGCCGTGCTCGCTCTCATGCTCGTCGTCGGCGTCATCCGCACCGTCAAGCGGGGTCGACGCCCTGTCACACCTCAGGAGGTTGCGTGAGCACGCAGCAGGACACCCAGAAGACCCCAGGTAAGGCACCAGCCTCACTGGCCCGTTCCAGCACGGTCATGCTCATGGGGACGCTGGTCTCACGCATCCTCGGCTTCGTTCGCAACACCCTGGTGGTCATGGCCCTGGGTGCGACGGCCTCGGGCGCCGCCGACGCCTTCAACACGGCCAATGCTCTGTCGACCTGGATGTACAACCTCCTCATTGGTGGGATCCTCAACGCCGTCCTGGTCCCGCAGATCGTGCGGGCGCTGCGCCAGCGCAATGGCGATGAGCTGGTCAACCGCCTGCTGACGGCGGCCGGGTGCCTGCTCCTGGGCGTGACCGTGGTGCTCACAGCGGCGGCGCCGCTGGTCATCCTCCTGTACGCACCCGGCCTCGATCGCTGGCTGCCGCTGGCTTTCGCCTTCGGCTTCTGGTGCATGCCCCAGATCTTCTTCTACGGCCTGTACGCCCTGTGGGGGCAGGTGCTCAACGCCCGCTCCGTGTTCGGGCCCTACATGTGGTCGCCGGTGCTCAACAATGCCTTATCCATTGGGTTCTTGGTGGCATACATCAATATTTATGGGCGGTATGCGGCCGGTGAGGACCCATCGGCCTGGACGCCGGCGCGCATTGCCCTCATTGGGGGCACCACGACGCTGGGCATTGTGGCCCAGGCCCTGGTGCTCTACATCCCGCTGCGCCGCTCGGGGTTCAAGCCCCGCATTATCTTCGGGGTCCGCGGTATTGGCCTGGGGAATGCCTCAAAGGTGGCCATGTGGGCGCTGCTGGGCGTGTTCGTCGTGGGCCTGGGGGACCTGGCGACGACGAACCTCGGCTCGCGGGCTCTGACTGCCGCGGAGTCGGCCGCCTACGCCGGCCAGATCGTGCCCTCGACCACAATGTTCAATAACGCGTTCCTGGTCTACATGTTGCCCCAGTCCTTGGTGGTGACGTCGGTGATCACGGCCCTGTTCACGCGCATGAGCGAGAAGGCGGCGGCCGGGGACCGCGAGGGCGTGCGCGACGACCTGTCCCTGGGACTGCGTTCGGTGGCGGTGTTCACGGTGCTCGCCTCGGTGGGCATCTCCGTCTTGGCCACCCCGGCGCTCCAGGCCTTCGTCCCCTCGATCTCCCTGGCGGAGGCGACCGCCTCCGCCCCCGTGCTGGTCGCCCTCGCCCTGGGAATCGTTCCGCAGGGCTTCTGGTTCACCACGCAGCGGGTCATGCTCGCCTACGCCGACACTCGGCGGCTTCTGCGCGCCGACGCCACCGTGGGGATCGTGCCGGTGATCCTGGCGATTATCGCCTACAACTTCGCGCCGGCCGACCATTGGATGGTGTGGGCGGCCGCCGGCAGTTCCGTGGCCACAGTGGCCGGCAGCATTGTGGTCACCCCGCTCGTGCGACGCCACATCCCGGGGATTGATGGGCGCCGTGTACTCAGCACTCACCTGCGCCTGTATGCAGCGTCCCTGCCGGCCGCCGTGGTCGGCATTGGGCTGCGCGCCCTCATGGGCCAGGCCGACGGCTCCATGACCGGCACGCGCGCCCTGGACGCCCTGGTGCAGATCGTCGTCATTGCCACCATTATGACCGTGATCTACTTCGCGGTGGCCCGCATGGCCCGTGTGGAGGAGATCAGGGTCTTCTTCGTGCCCCTCTCCCGGCTGCTGGCGAGGGCGGGTCGGTCGCTGCCCGGGCCAGTGGGCCGAGCTGCGAGCGCTTTGGCCACCGCCCTGAGCTCGTCCGTCCCCTCGTCGCCCGCCGCCGCGCCGGAGAGCGACTCCCGAACCCCGGTCTCACAGGAGGCCGATGGCGCCGCGCCCGCTCAGTCGGCTTCGCCCGTCACCACCGGCAGTGCGCCGCAGGCACCGTCGCGCCCCGACGCCCCCTCACCGGAGCACCGGCCCGAGTCGAGTCCCGCCGACATGGACACAGCGCCCTCGGCGACCCTGGCCTCACAGCAAGTTGAGGCAGTCGATCCTGCACGCGCTGTGCAGCCAGCTACCATGGGCATCCACAGGACGGGTCAGGAGCAGACGGGAGGGGCCGGCCGCATGAACGAGGCGAAACCGATCGGTTCTGGCCGCTATGAGGTCGTGAGTACCCTGTCCGCGACGCTGCCGCGCGTGATACGCCACCTGGGTCGGGACACGATTCTGGACCGTGAGGTCACGATTCTCACACTCACTGACGCCACCCCGCACCGCGAGGATGTTCTTGAGGCGGCCTCGCGCGCCATCCTCGTAGAGGACACCCGCGTTCAACGCGTCTACGACGTGGAGCGGGATGAGACGCCCTTCATCGTCACCCAGCCCGCCAGCGGCCGCCCCCTGGTCGAGCTCGTCGAAGCCGGCCTGACCCCGGCCCAGGTGCGGGCCATTGTCGGTGAGACCGCCCAGGCGCTCGATGCCGCCTCGCTTCGCGGGTTGCACCACCTCAACCTCTCGGCCGACTCCATACGCGTCCACAAGGACGGGGTTCAGGTCCTCGGCGTGGGTATTGAGTCGGCCATACTGGGTCTGGAGGAGAAGGCCGGCTCCGACCCCCTGGCGCCCGATCGTGCTGACGCCCGGGCGCTGGTAGAGGTCATGTACTACGCGCTCACGCACCGCTGGCCGGGCAAACGACCGGGGGTGCCCTCCGCCCCGACTGCTGACGGGGTGCCTGTGCGACCGTCGGCCCTCATCAGCGACTGGGATCAGGCCGACCAGGATCTCGACGCCCTTGCGGCTCGCTGTTGGGGCTCTGCGCCTCCGCTGTCCGCCGCCGAGGTGGCCGCTTCCTTGTCCGTGTGGGACTCCTCGTGCCTGGTGGGCCTGGTCAAGGAGCCGAGGCCCATCCCTGAGCCCGACCCCGGACCCCAGGCTCCGCCGACCGCCCCGACGACGACGGCGTCATCGCCGATCATGGCAGCGGCATCCTCGGCGGGTGCTGCGGTGCTCGGCGGCCTGCGCGGGGCGGTGACCCGCCTGCGGGCCCGCATGGCGGCGAGGCGACAAGCAGCTCCTCAGCCCGCAAAGCCGCCCGCCGTTGGCGTTCCGCCCATGGAAGCGCCCGCCCCGGCCGCCGGACCGCATCCGGCGCCCAGCGCGCCCGTCGCCCCCACAGCGGCCGATGCACCTGCCGCTCCTGCTGCGGCCGGTGCGCCTGCTGCAGCCAGCGCTCCGGCAGAGGTCGCCCCCGTTCCGGCCGAGACCGCTCCGGTTCCGGCCGAAGCCGCCCCAGCTCCGGCTGAAGCCGCTCCCGCACCGGCCGAAGCCGCCCCTGTTTCGGCCGAAGCCGCTCCCGAGGCATCACCCGCCCCAGCGCCCGACGCATTCCAGCAGCAGGTGGCCGGCGCACCACCGGCCTCTCCAATGCCCCAACAGCCGGACGCCCATGCCCCGGTGGAGGCCGCCGCACCTGAGCCCAAAGCCCCGCTCTTGAATGATGCCCTCCCTCTGGCCGAGGCGCGGACCTCCGTCTCCGAGCCCCAGTTCTTCTCCTTGGTCGATCCGGCGGCGGAGCAGTCACCGGACGCCGACGACGAGAGCGAAGAGGACGCCTCTGTTCGCTCGGCGAGCTTTACCACCACTGTGGTCATTCTCGCGGGGCTGGTTCTCGTGGCCGTGGTCGGTGTGATCTACGCGGTGGCCAACCTGTTCCAGCTAGCGGATCTTCCCTTCTCCGACGACGACGTCCCTGCCGCCAAGACGGTGCCCTCCGCAAGCGCCCCGGCCACGAGCGGCCAATCCGGCAACCAGGAGCCGGCGGCACCCGCCGCCATTGTCATCTCCGGAGTGGAGTCGCTGGACCCCTACGGGGACAACAATGAGCATCCCGAGCTCAGCAGCGCCATGATCGATGGGGATCCCGCCACCGAGTGGCACACCCGCTACTACACCTCTCCCTCCTTGTCCTGGAAGCAGGGAATCGGGGTGGCCGTGACCCTCGAGCAGGCGGCTGCCGTCTCTTCAATCGAAATGCAGGGGACGGGGTCGGGCGGCGCCGTCCAAATCCGTGCCACGAGCGCGCAAGACCCTCAGGGCGGAACCCTCTTGGCCGAAGGCGCGTTCACCTCGGGTACGACGACCTTCTCCTTTGACGCCACGGAGACGCAATCCATTGTGATTTGGGTCACGGAGCTGCCCACCGCCTCCGATGGACAGAACAAGATTACCATCTCGGAGATCACACTAAAATAGGCATCACGCAGGGAATGTACTTCTTTCATTAGAAGTTATACAGATGCGTCTTGGATGGCGTACTGCATGAAGGTTCCCCCGTCCACACAGGAGAGTCATGGTCCACGATGTTGTCATAGTCGGCTCTGGCCCGGCCGGTTACACCGCGGCCATCTACGCCGCCCGGGCCCAGTTGAAGCCCTTGGTCTTAGCCGGCTCGGTCACTGCCGGCGGCGCCCTTATGAACACCACAGAGGTCGAGAACTACCCCGGCTTCATTGACGGCGTCCAAGGTCCCGATCTCATGGGGCAGATGCAGGAGCAGGCAGAACGTTTCGGGGCCGAGGTCCGCTACGAGGACGTCACCGCCATGGAGCTGACCGGCGACGTCAAACGCGTCACCACCGATAGCGGTGTCTACCAGGCCCGGACGGTCATTGTGTCCACGGGCAGCGAGTATCGCAAGCTCGGCCTGGACGGCGAGGAGCGGCTTTCAGGCCATGGAGTCTCCTACTGCGCAACCTGTGACGGCTTCTTCTTCAAGGATCAGGACATTGTCGTGGTCGGCGGAGGGGACGCAGCCATGGAGGAGGCCACCTTCCTCACCCGCTTCGCCCGTTCGGTAACGGTGGTGCACCGTCGCGATGAGTTGCGCGCCAGCGCCGTTATGGCCAAGCGCGCCATGAACGATCCGAAGATCGTCTTCGCCTGGAACTCCCGGGTGGTCGCACTCAACGGCCGGGACTCCCTGGAGTCGGTGACTCTGGAGGACACGCGCACTGGCGAGCGGCGCGATCTGGCAGCCACCGGCCTGTTCGTGGCCATCGGCCAGGTTCCGCGTTCCGAGCTGGTGGCCAGGGTGCTGGACCTCGATGAGGCCGGCTACATCAAGGTGGATTCACCAAGCCAGCGCACCGCCATCCCGGGCGTCTTCGCCTGTGGTGACGTCGCCGACCCCCACTACCAGCAGGCGGTGACCGCTGCCGCGTCAGGATGCCGTGCGGCGCTCGACGCCGAGCACTACCTCACGACTCTGCGGCCCTGAGCCCGCTTCCCGATCCAATAAGGAATCCAATAAGGAGTTGTCCATGTCCGCCACTATTGCTGTCACAGATGACACCTTCGAAACAGAGGTTCTTAATTCCGAGCTGCCGGTGGTGATCGACTTCTGGGCGCCCTGGTGCGGGCCGTGCCGTCAGATGGCGCCAGTCATTGATGAAGTCGCCGCCGAGATGGACGGCCAAGTCAAATTCGTCAAGATCGATGTGGACGACAACCCGTCCACGGCGCGCTCCTTCGGCGTCATGTCCATTCCTACCTTCGCCGTCGTGCGCAATGGCGAGGTGTACCACCAGTTCGCCGGTTCGCGAACCAAAGACTCCTTGACGTCGGAGGTTAAGCGAGCCGTGGGTTAGGAGCCGTGAAAACCACTGACCACCGCTGACGGCGGCCAGAACCACAGAGGTTGCACGCTGTGGTAATGGCCGCGTCTTGGTCTTCGCGGCAACACGTCGCCGCGAAGACCAAGACGCGGCCATTACTTCTCCTGGCATGCGGCTCAGCCGGTTGCCCACAGCACTCGTAGGATGGTGCCCACATCCACGGGTAGTGGAGCGGCGCCAGACCGAGGCCGCACCGTCGAGCAGTCCCGTGACCCGATAGGAAGGCTCTTCATGCAGTTCGTCTCGACGCGCGGAGGCATGGCTCCGGCCGATTTCTGCGATGTTCTCCTTTCAGGCTTGGCCCCTGATGGCGGATTGGCCGTCCCAGATTCCCTGCCGACCCTCAGCGGTGCGCACCTGGAGGCCTGGCGCCCCTTGAGCTACCCCGAACTCGCCGCCGAGGTCATTGGCCTTTTCGCCACGGATATTCCACGTGACGACCTCACCGAGCTGTGTGCAGCCGCCTATGGGCCTGACGCCTTCCCGGAACCGGTGGTGCCGCTGAGAGCGCTGCCCGGGGTCGGCGGCCTGATGCTGGCCGGCCTGTCCGAGGGCCCCACCATGGCGTTCAAGGACCTTGCCATGCAGTTCCTGGGACAGGCGGTGCCCTATGTTCTTCAGCGCACGGGGCAGGTTCTCAATATTCTGGGCGCCACCAGCGGGGACACCGGCTCAGCCGCCGAGCACGCTTTCCGCGGCAAAGAGGGCGTCACGGTCTTCATGCTCTCCCCGGCGGGCCGAATGAGTGATATCCAGCGCGCCCAAATGTACTCGATTCCGGAGGGCAATATTCACAATATTGCTGTACGCGGTGTCTTCGACGACTGTCAGAATCTCGTCAAGGCGCTCAACAATGATGTCGAGTTCAAGGCGGCTCACTCCCTGGGTGCAGTCAACTCCATCAATATTGGTCGCATTGCCGCGCAGGTGGTCTACTACGTCTGGACCTGGCTTCGAGTCGGGGACGGGCTCGTTGACGCCGCCTGCGAGGACGTACGCATTGATATTGCGGTGCCTTCGGGAAACTTCGGCAATATCTACGCCGGCCATCTCGCCAGGAGCATGGGGGTGCCAATCCGGCGCCTCATCCTGGCCACCAATGAGAACAATGTCCTCGACGAGTTCTTCCGCACCGGCATCTACCGGCCCCGTCCGGCGGCCGAGACCCTGGCGACCTCCAGCCCCTCCATGGACATCTCGAAGGCCTCCAATCTGGAGCGCTTTATCTGGCAGCTGCTTGGTGCGCAGGACTTTCCCTCGCAGTGGGCCGCTGTGGAGACCAGCGGCTCGATCGACCTCTCCGCGCACCTCGAGCGCATGGAACAGGAGTTCGGCTTCATTTCCGGCACCTCCACCCACGCGGATCGCCTCGAAGCCATTCGCCGCGTTCATGCCGCGGACGGCAGTCTCATTGACCCTCACACGGCCGACGGAGTAACCGTCGCCCTGCGCCTCCTGGAGCCGGGCGTTACTACTGTGGTTATGGAGACCGCTCAGGCGGCCAAGTTTCCTGAGACGATTGCGGAGGCGCTCGGCAGCCCTCAGGAGCAGCCAGAATCTCTCCTTGCGCTGCTCGCCATGCCTCAGCACGTGACGACTATCCCCAATGAGGAAGCCCCATTGCGTCAGATTATTGAAGAGCACGCGCTACATGGCTCATGACGGTGTTTCACGTGAAACATCGCGCGCAGCTCGGCTGCCGATGAGGGATGGGGGGCGCCGTTCGCCGCAGCGACCCCCCATCCCTCGCGTGATCGACTACTGCTCCACGGACTCTTCCGGGAGCGTCTTGAGGATCCTGGCGGGCACGCCGCCAACCACGCAGTTGCTGGGCACGTCCTTGGTGACTACCGCTCCTGCTGCGACGACGACATTGGAACCGATGGTGACCCCCGGCAGGATGACCACATTCGCGCCCAGCCAGACGTCATCCCCAATGGTGACGGGAGAGGCCTGAGCCTGCATGCGTCGACGGCCCATTCGCTCCAGAGGATGACTGACCGTCGTAATCACCGTGTTCGGCCCAATCATGCAGTAGTCGCCAATTCGTACTGGCGCAATGTCGAGAATGGTGACATTGAAGTTGGTCAGGAAGCCCTCGCCCACATGGATGTTCTTCCCGTAGTCGCAGCGGAAAGGCTGCTGCAGGGATATGGCCTCGCCCGTGGACCCGAAGAGCTCTTTAATGATTCGCGTCTGCTCGTCGACATCCGCAGGATCGCAGTCATTGAACCGCCGGCAACCCAGCACTGCCGACTCCTTGCGGGCCGCTACCTGGGGGTCCAGGAACCAGTAGACCTCACCTGCGTCCAGCTTCTCCAGCTCCGTTCTCCCGGTCTCCGTGCGTTCTGACCTCTGTCCACCCTGAGTAGTCATTGTGTCCATCTCCTTTACGCACGCCCAGCTGCGGCGGGCAGTGCCGCTGCGGCCGGCCGTACCTCACCGTCCCCATTATGGTTCTTGGCGGGCATCTTCACCTGAATTCAGTGGGGACTCCCGGCAATCGCACCACGGGTCGCGCCCGCACAATGATCACTCGGCACGGGCATGTTTCACGTGAAACATGCCCGTCCCAGTCGCCCTGGATAACGTGGCAGACTTGGCGTCGAGGGGCGAGCGCCCCGTGGAAGGACCTCCGGTGACTGACGACAAACAGCAGGTGAAAGGAAACCGACTCGATCCGTGGCTGGACAGCTACGCCGCCCGAGCTCATGGCCTGCGCGCCTCGGAGACGCGCTCGCTTTTCGCCGTCGCCTCTCGCCCGGAGGTGGTCTCGCTAGCCGGAGGCATGCCCAATCTCAAGGGACTCCCACTCGATCAACTCGCTGAGGCTACAGCCCGCATGATCCGCAAGGACGGGGGACGGGCCCTTCAGTACGGCAATGGTCAGGGGCTCCCGCGCCTGCGAGAGCAAATCCCCGAGGTCATGGCCCTCGAGGGTGTCATTGCCGATCCTGAAGACATAGTCATCACTACCGGCTCTCAGCAGGCGGTCGACATTATCACCGAGCTGTTTATCGATCCCGGCGACGTCATCCTCGCTGAAGCTCCGACATATGTGGGATCGCTGTCAATTTTCTCCACCTACCAGGCCGACGTCCAGCAGATCCCCATTGACGCCGACGGCGTTGTTCCCGAGGCTCTGGAGGAGCGCATTGACCGCCTGGAGCGCGAAGGCAGGAGCGTTAAGTTCTTCTACTGCCTGCCCAATTTCCACAACCCCGCTGGCGTTACCCTCTCCGAGGAGCGGCGCCCCCAAGTCATTGAGATCTGCCGGCGCCACCACATCCTCATAATCGAGGACAATCCCTACGGGCTGCTCGGCTTTGAGGGCCAGACCTATACGGCGCTCAAGACTCTGGCCCCCAACGACGTCGTCTACCTCGGGTCTTTTTCCAAGATCTTCGCCCCGGGCTACCGTGTGGGTTGGGCCGTCGCTCCGCCACCTGTTCGGGAGAAGATGAAGCTCGCCTCGGAGGCGGCCATCCTCTGCCCATCGTCGGTGGGGCAGTACTCCATCTCCATGTACCTGGACCGCTTCGACTGGCGACAGCAGATTGAAGATTTCCGGGGCATGTACCGGGGACGGCGAGACGCCATGGTCTCGGCCTTGGAGGAGTTCATGCCCATGTGCACCTGGAATGTTCCTGACGGAGGTTTCTACGTGTGGGTGGGATTGCCCGATGGTCTGGACGCCAAGGACATGCTGCCGCGGGCAGTGACCAATCTGGTCGCTTATGTCTCGGGAACCGCCTTCTACGCCGGGGGCCGTTCGGGTCGCGACCACGTACGACTCTCCTTCTGCTACCCGGAGCCGGTTGAGATCCGCGAGGGCGTTCACCGCCTCTCTGAAGTGGTTCTCCAGGACCTCGAGCTGGTCAGACTGTTCGGTCCCACTCACTCCAACGACGCCGTTGGCGTCATTGCCCCCGCACCGGACCAGATCTAAGGAGTCCTCCATGAGCCCGACTACGTCTTCCCACGACTCCCTTCGCGTCGCCATTCTGGCAGGGGGGCTGAGCCATGAACGCGATATTTCACTCCGCTCCGGTAACCGGCTCGCTCAGGTTCTACGCCACCTCGGGCACACCGTACTGGTTCTTGATGTCGACGCTCGCACAATCCCTTCACTGAGGGCCTTTGGACCCGATGTCGTTTGGCCGACGGTGCACGGTGGTCCCGGAGAGGACGGCGGGCTCCAGAATCTGCTGATCGCCATGGGCCTGCCTTACGTCGGCACTCATTCCGATGGCTGCCAGCGCGCCTCTTTTAAACCCACGGCTAAGGCGACAGTGAGGACTGGTGGTGTTCTCACCCCTGATTCAGTGACTCTACCCAAGGCCTACTTCAGCCAGCTGGGAGCTCAAGAGGTCCTGAGCATTGTGGCAACGCATCTGGGGCTGCCGGTGATCGTCAAACCGAACCAGGGCGGTTCAGGTCTTGGTGTTTCCCTGGCCTCCAATGCCGACGAGCTGCGCAAGGCCATGGTGGCCTGTTTCGCCTACGATGAGCGCGCTCTCATTGAGTCTTACGTTCCTGGAACCGAGATTGCGCTCTCCGTGGTCGACACCGGCAACGGACCACGTGCACTGCCACCCGTAGAAGTGGTCTTTGAAGGCAGCTACGACTTTGATGCGCGCTATAACCCGGGCCGCTCGGAGTACTTCGTGCCCGCTAGGTTGAGCCCTGAACTCCTCGAGACGGTTCAAGACACTGCCCTGCGTGTTCACACCACACTCGGCCTAGGACACCTTTCGCGAACGGACATTATCCTCGACGAGGAGGGCACGCCGTGGTTCATAGACGTCAATGTGGTCCCCGGGATGACGGAGACCTCGCTCTTCCCGTTGGCCGCTGAGGCTGACGGCGATCTGCCCGCCCTCTATGACGCTCTGGTTCACGCCCCCTTGCACTGAGGTTTTCCAGACTCAGACGATCCCATGCCGGGAAGAACCCGGAGTGTTTCACGTGAAACATCCGCCTGCGGTTCTGCGGTACGCCATGCGGGCGTTAAGGATTGAATACGTACGGTCCGGTCGGGGGGAGTAGTCCCGAAAGGGATGCGGCGCAGTCTCCGGGATCACCTGGCCGGATGGCGCGGGGAACATTACCCCACCAATGACCACGGAGGTCTCTTGGCGCCATAGCGCTCGACGGGCAGCGATCTCGTTTCCTTGGGCGTCGCAGACTTACTTCGAACGTCTCTTGAGCCTCCGAGCAATCGGTCCGGTTCTTATCCAAGCAGAGTCGCTGATCTCTGTCGAAAGGAGTCCAGGGCCGACTCCAAGGAACTGGTGTAGGCTTCTTCCTCTCCATCGCTCAACAGAACGCGTGAAGTGAATCGCTGGTAAGTGAGCACTGCACCGCAATGGCAGCGAATGGACGAGGTGTCGTCCCATCTCAATGGAAACCACAGGAGCATGGTCATGTTTCACGTGAAACATGAATGGGCGGTTCTGGAATCCATCTACTCCCTCATAGAGCATTGTGACGGTGCCAGCGGATGCTTGGCGGCAGGGTGGTGCCATGCCGTCGATGCGGGAGGATGGATGCCCGTTCATACTGAATGCGAGTCGATTCGAGTTCCCGGCCTCCCGGTCCGTTGGCGAGACGCACGGGTTGCTCGGATTCCATGGGGCAGGGCGGATTCGGCGCACTGCTGACTACTCCCAGTCATATCTCGATTGACCGTCTACTGTTATGCAACCTCATCGCCCTGTGCTGCTAGAGACATGGCGACCATGAGAAGGGGGGCCTGGCGGCGACCTCGTCACTCTTGACAATGGCGATGAGATGCCGATCATGAGTAGGGGGTCGGACTCTGGTCGGACGCATTCCGCGCCGCATTGCTCACGCCGCATTGCCGGAGGCACGGCCTTCAGGCCATGGGCCTTCAGGCCATGCATCGCTTTGCATGCCATCGGTGCCGGGTTGGCCGCCCGCTATGTTCCGACGTTCCGCAGTGGCATAGTCCAAGTGAATCCGATGAGCGCTCCCTAGAAGCCGTGTTGCATTTCCGACTCCAGGAACTCTGTGTCAGATGGCGACAGCCCTCCTGACGGCAGTAGGTATGCGCCTTGACCCCAGTCCTTCAGATCCTCCCCAGTGTTTCACGTGAAACATAGACAATCGTTCACCCTCCGGCTCGACCTTCATTTCGGTTGGTGTCCTGTGCTGTTGGAACCTCGTCGCACGGTATGGGCGGACTAGATCCACTAAAAGCTCGCCTTTGTTGATATCGGTGGCGGTTGAACGGAGACTGGCGACGGCCGTACAGCGCCCATGTCGTGAGCGCCCGATTCTCTTGCTCCCGGGTGATGAGATTATGAAAATTGTAGATACCTGATCGAAGGGACTGTGAAAACGCCCAGGTCGGTCCCTCCCACGCCGTTCATGCGAGGGAGGATTAGGCGGGTTGCAGGCCCATGCGCACTCCTACGGCGTCTCCATGAACCTCAGCGTCACGGCGACGCCGCTGCTGCGATCGTGTCCGGCGTAATGATCGCGGCACCGGTTGCGCGACCTATGACAAGCGGTCCTCATACGGCGCCCGTCCAAGCCTGCCTCATTGATGACAGCAGGATTCGCACGTGGAAGCCGTACGTCATTGTCGACAACGGCCAGATCCGCACCGCCTGCGCCTCGTGAGAACCCTTCGGCCACGAGAATCGCGCTGGTGACTTGGGCTCTCATGGTGCTCTCCGCAATGCCACTCGCAGATAGAGATACGTCGGGTCGCCGCGTTTCACGTCGCTGTGTTTCACGTGAAACATGGATAACCATGTGCGTTCAGGAAAGTAGCCCGGTCTGAGTTCCGTGATGCGATGGCAGTTCCCGCGGGCCTCATGCCTGTCGACTCGGGTCTATAGCGGGGTGGGAGCGCGGATCTGGTCATCGCCGGCCCGCGGGAGGGCTCGACATGCGGGGCCCGAAGAATCCCGATCTGCTCCGGCTACCCTCAGCCCGCGAGAGAGCCCGTTCTTCCACTCGCTACTCAACTCCCTGCAAATGGGTGCTAAGACCATATACGCGGCGATCCATCAAGCCTGGATCCAGCCCATATCCACCTGCAAAGTCAGTGGTCCGGTGCGAGCACTGAGCGACAACTCCAGCGCCTCTAAGGCCACGGCGTCCAGGCTACGCCAAGCCGCCAATGACTGTGCCGGCGAATTCGGCTCCCGCCGGCTGGCCTACATTCGGTTCCCCCGCTTGTACCTCGACATTACCTGCCTCAATATTCGGGTCCCGCATTAGGCGGTCCACAAGGAGCCGGTAGTCGCCGCCGGCAATCTCAGCTCAAGAACGCAAGCAGATTCCGAACACGGGCGCAGGAGACGAAGATATCGACCTTGGGAATTTCCTGCACCCTTGGCGTCAGTGGGGCCCGAAGACATCCACCCAGCACGTCCCCCAGAGTCGCGCTGGTCGCCAGTAACACTCACTCGGGCATCAGGGCCACCCTCAAGGCGACTTCGCCCGGCACACCTCGTGGCAGCGGCGTCGGGCGCATTTCGCCCACGAGCGTCGCCTCTACGATTGGCTCGGCTCACTGTCAGGCCCTCAATACCCTCACCCCACGATCTTCACCCGAACCGTTCGGCAGGGGTCCATCGTTCATCGAGATCCACAAGCACGTCACACACGTCGCTGCGTCTCTGGTATCTCCGTTCGCCGAGATCAGAGACATGCTCACCCTGGCCGAGACGGACCTGACCGCTTTCACTGTTTTCCTACGCAGTACCCTACGGTTAGAGATATATCGGATGGTCTGTTTCACGTGAAACACGTGGCTATCACGTATGTTCAGACTGTCTGCGCCATTCCGGTGGGCACCTCTCCTTGGTCCTCTCCTAGGCGGCAGGGTTTCCTGAGAGCCATGGTGAAGCGGAAAGACCGGCTGGGTCCCTCTGCCTGCCGGGCCTTATCGCGCTCGGGACTATCCGTCTCACCCACACTGAGGCCGTCATGGTGCCTCGACTCCGCCCGCACAATCGCCATTGGTGCAACCTCGTCCACCCGTCACCGGTGGCCATCTTCGCCCTCGAACGTCACGACGAGATCTTCTGCAGCCTCACGGTCAAGCGCCTTCGCCGGTCTCCTCCACCCCCGGTGCCAGCACTGTCTTTCGATAGCAGTCAGGCTCCCTGACCGTCCCTGAAGGCGCTGGATCATCCGTAGTCGCCGTTCCCGGCCTTGGCGTCCTCGGCGGCTCCTGAAAGTACGGGCTCATTCCCAGACGCCATCTGCGCCCCAACCGTCGTCGATTGACGATCCATTGCACAACCACGCTGTCGCCATTGTCAACACTCCAAACCCTCACCATTGTGTTTCACGTGAAACAACGGGGTGCCCGGGTTTGAAGACCCGGGCACCCCGTTCACACAGTCCGCTCTATCCGAAAGATCTTCTACTCCTCATCAAGGGAGACCCCGGGAGCGAGGGCGGAGACTATTCGAGCCAGATCATCCTCGCCGGCGAACTCAATCGTAATGCGCCCTTTCTTCGCGCCCCGTGTCACCTTCACCCGGGTGTCGAAGGCATCCGAAAGCCGCGTCGATAGAGCCGGTAAAGGCGTGCTTCGCGCACGCATCACTTTGCGACCCGAGCCCGCCCCCGATTCGTCGTAAAGAGCGACAATCTCCTCTGTCGCCCGCACGGACAGGCCCTCAGCCACAATGCGTTGTGCAACGCGCTCCATGGCCGCCGAGTCAGGTAGGCCCAGCAGCGAGCGGGCATGACCAGCCGAAAGGACACCTGCCGCCAGCCTTCGCTGCACCAATGGCGGGAGTTTCATGAGTCGCAGCGTGTTCGAAATCTGTGAGCGAGAACGAGCAATCCGAGCCGAGAGCTCGGCGTGCGTGCAGTTGAAGTCGTCGAGCAGTTGCTGGTAGGCGGCCGCCTCCTCCAAGGGATTGAGCTGAACCCGGTGCAGGTTCTCCAGTAGGGCGTCACGCAGAAGATCCTCGTCCTCGGTGTAACGAACGACGGCGGGGATGGTCTCCATCCCCGCCTCTTTGGCCGCGCGCAGACGGCGCTCACCCATAATGAGCTCATAGGCGGCCCCCTCCTCGTGGTTCTCCACCCGCCGCACCACAATCGGCTGGAGCAGCCCAACTTCCTTAATGGACGCCGCCAGCTCCGCCGTCTCATCCTCATCGAAGACTTGACGCGGCTGACGCGGGTTGGCGGCAATGAGTTCCACGGGAAGGTCGGCGAATGTGGCTCCAGGCACGGGAACGAGCCCTTCGTCGCCGGCCTCGGACGACTCTGGTGACTCCACTGCCACAGGAGCCGCGGGTTCTTGAGCGGCAATAGCCTCGACCTCCTCGCGCCGAGGAGAACGCTGCTTCCGTCGTGCCGCCGCCGCGCCGGATGCGGCTCCACCTTGACGGCGTCGCTCCGACGCCGATTCACCCGCCGTCCTCTGCGCGCCCTGGGAGCGCGTGGTTTCACGTGAAACACTGCCGGTGGAAGCTGGCCTCTTCCCCCTTCTGGGGCGAGAACGAGGCGACGGCGCCAATAATGTCGCCGCAATATCGTCTGAACTCCTGTGCCCCGAGGTCTCCGCGGCACCTTCGCCGCTGTTCGTTTTGTCCTCGGCCCGCTCCGACTCCGTTGCCGATTGTTCGGCTTCCGGAAAGAAGACATCCGAGGGGCGTCGAGCAGGCGCCTCCGCCTGAGCCTCCGGAATCAGTGCCTGCAATCCTCGGCCGAGCCCTCGCCTCTTCTGTGCCATCCTCACGCCTCCTCAGTGACGGCTTGGCTAGGTGCACCCCGCAGTGCAATTTCTCGCGCAAGTTGCTTGTACGCCACGGCCCCCGTGCACCGTGGATCCCAGAAGACGACCGGCGACCCGAATGAAGGGGCCTCGGCCACGCGCACGGACCGTGGGATCTTCGTGTCCAATGTTGCCCGCGGGAAGTAGGTGCGCACCTCGGATTCCACCTCGCGGGCAAGAGTCGTGCGCTTGTCGAACATGGTCAGGGCGATCATGGAAACATCCAGCCCCGGGTTGTGAATCTCAGCGATCCTGTTTATGGAGCGTGTTAGCAGCGCCAGGCCCTCGAGCGCGTAGTACTCGGCCTGCATGGGGATCAGTACCTCCCCGGCCGCCACAAAGGCATTGATCGTCATAATGCCCAGGGAGGGAGGGCAGTCAATGAGGACGTAGTCGATCTTCGGCTGGCCCTTCTCCTCCAGACCCTGGAGATACTCTCGCAGTGCCAGGCGCAGGCGCGACTCTCGATCTGCGGCATTAATGAGGTCAATCTCCACCGCGGCCACGTCAATAGTGGCCGGCACGCACCACAAAGTGGGAGAGAACTCGGTCTGCACCACCACGTCCTCTATTGGCGCCCCTTCTACCAGAACGTCATAAATCGAGGTTTCGTCATCGCCGTGCTCCACCCCGAGCGCCGTGGACGCATTCCCTTGGGAGTCGGCGTCAATAACGAGCACGTGAAGTCCGGCCTCCGCCAGGGTTGCGGCCACATTGACGGCCGTCGAGGTCTTGCCGACCCCGCCCTTCTGGTTGGCCACAGCAATCACCCGCGTCCGCTCAGGATGCGGATAGCCTCCTTCAGCGACCTCTGACAGTGCCGAGTGATCAGCCTGAAGCTGATCGAAAATGGACGACCCAGACAAGCTACTCTCCTCGGACGACAACCCGAGGGCACATGCCGGTCGGGCACTTCGAAGTCTACGTGAGCAGAGCGACACACCGTGCATCACAGGCCGCTGCGTCACCGGAGAAATGCATTAGCCCTGGTCGGTGTCCGATCGGGTTGCGGCCCTGAACTCCGCTCCCGCCGCTGTCGGCACCCGCCGGCGTGCTGGGTCTCCGACAGACGCCAAGGGCCTCGTCCGGGCTCACCAGGGCCACTGTGACGTGAGGTAGGCCTCGACGGCGCGGTGTTGAAAGCTGTAGGGCCTGCCACGTCGAATGATTCCGCGGGCGAGGTCCAGGCGCTGCGACGTCGGTCCCGCATCGGTCGTTTTCGCATAGCCCATGCGCTGCGCGATGGTGCTCAGGGTGCGCTCTTCGGGCGCGAGAGACGCCATGATCTCAAGGAACTGCCGCTCCCGTTCGGGCAGTCGATCGAGAATGCGATGGACATGCGTTTCAGCTTCGGGGGCGGCTTCACGCCAACCGGCTTCGACGTGCTCCCTCGTAATGAGATTGTCGACTCCCGCATACCAAGCGCGTTGTCCGGCGAGTTGAAAGAGGAACGGTTCTCCGTGGGCGAGCTCAATAATGGCCCGTTGCGCGGCCGGCTCCATGAACACCCGCTCAGGGCCGCCGTCGCGCCCCGTGATTGGCCAGCCCGCGGTGACGAAGGGCTGAAGAGCAGCCATGAGAGCGGCGTCGTCAATGGCGTCCAGGGTCGTGGTTTGGAATCGGCGCGCGAAGGTGGCCCCGGTCCGGGCGCCGGCCATATCCGCGAACTCGGGCAGGCCCGTGAGGTAGACGGCGATCGGGAGTCCTCGCTCGATCCGCAGACCACCGGGAACGCTCACGGTCTCATCATGGGTCAGGGCGTCCCCCACGGCAATGAGCATTTGCGAGCGCGCATTCTCGTCACTAATGTTCTGCACCTCGTCAATGTGAATGACCACCATGACGTCACCGCTGCGGATTGCCGCCCGGCCGATCTCAATGAGCAGGTCGGTCAAGGTGGTGTACGGCTCAGGGCCCTCCGCGGGCCGTACGGACAGTGAAATACCAGAAGCGGCAACCGTCTCAACCCTGTGCAGTAAGTGAGCGATGCGTTTCTCCCGAGCAGTGGCGAGTCCCGCCGCGGACGACAAGTCCAGGAGCGCGGAGGCCACTCTTTTAAGCGGATCGGTACCTGAAGGGATGCGCAGCTGCGGCGTCGTCCAATCACCGGCCTGCGCTGCCTCGCGCGCAATCCGGCGGACAAGAGAGGATTTGCCGGAGCCGGCTTCTCCAAGAATGGTGCGACCTCGTTCGTGTATGCCGGCCAAGCGGCGCGGACGAAGAACGTCCCGCCAATCGCTGAGTTGGGGCGTCAGGGGCTCGGCAAAGTCGTTTGTTGTGGGGCTGGCCTGGGGTGATGGCGGGTTCTGGGGGTGCGGGGGTTGCGGCGTGGCCTGCCTGGGAGATGATGGATAGTGCTTAAACAGTCCTGCATTCCTCGAAGGTGAGGCCACGCCGCTATGCCATCCTGCCCCATCGAGGTCCTGTCGCGCCAGAGTCTGCTCGATGTCCTGGCCAAGGTATCCGACCCCAGAGCCCGCAGGGGCGTGCGCTACCCGGTGGTGGGCGTGCTGG
>NZ_RYFV01000012.1 GCF_004104015.1 Actinomyces oricola
GCGGTCGAAGGTGGGGCTGGTGATTGGGACGAAGTCGTAACAAGGTAGCCGTACCGGAAGGTGCGGCTGGATCACCTCCTTTCTAGGGAGCCTAATAGCATCACCGCGATATTGATTGTCGTGTTGCCGCCACTGCATGCGCGCGGAGTGTGGTATCGCGGTGCTCAGATGCCGAAGCCGACGCGCCTGGGCTCGGCCTCGCCGACCTCGATGTAGGCCAGTGAGCCGGCGGGTACGAACACTTTGCGGCCCTTGTTGTCGGTGAGAATGACTGACTGGGTGTCGGCGTGGGCGACCGTGGCCAGCACCTCCTCCTGGGAGGCGGACGTCTCCACACGGAGCTCGCGGGTGGCGTGCTTGATTCCGATAGTGACCTGCATGGGAGCTCCTTCGTCTGGGGCCGGCACCGCGACGCCCTGGTGCTGTCCGGGTGCCTAAGCCGGGCTGTTCCTGAGGCGATCCTAGGGCGCGGCATTAACGGCGCCTCCTGCCAGGCCGCCCTGATCTTCGCCGTTTCGCGCCGCGCGGACGTCACCGGGAGGGCCCCGTGCGCGCACCGTTCTCGGGAAGTCTTGCTCTGGAGAGCGGAGTCGGGGTTCGCTTCCGCCCGCGCCGTTCCCGGGAAGCCTCCAATTCATGTCGCAGCCCCATGGTGTGATGGATCCATGGACAGCGACAGGAGCGGGCAGCGCAGTCACGGCACCGCAGTGGGTGAGCCTGGTCAGAACAGCCAGGCGGCGCCCCTACGCGTCAGGCTCCTGCTGGCGACGCCCCCACCAGCGCTGCCCGAGCCTGACACGGCCGCAGAACGGATCCTGGAGCGTGCCGGAGACGGGGGGAACCTCGTCGTCCTAGGGGCTCCCGGCACCGGCAAGACAACTGTGGCCATGAGGCTGCTGGTCAACGCTGTCGCGGCTGGGCGGGAGGCCATTGTCCTGGCCCCCACCCGCGCACGCGCGGACGCCTTGCGTCAGCGCGCGGCCCATCTTCTGAGGAACGCAGGTGGGGGAGCGGTGCGTGTGCGCACCCCGACCTCACTGGCCCTGGCCATCCTCACAACCTTCTTGACCCACCGACCCAACCCTCTGCCTCCACCCGTCCTCCTGGCCGGGGCGGAGGAGGATGCCGCCCTGGCGGCCATGATCCGCCCTGAGCAGTGGCCCGGTCTCCCCCCGGAGACCGTCGTCTCCCGTGCCTTCCGCTCCGAGCTGCGCAACCTTCTGGCGCGCGCCGGAGAACTCGGTGTTGATGCCGAGGAGCTTGCTGAACTCGCCCAGAACCTCGACGTGCCCCTGTGGAAACCCGCCTCGGCCCTCCTGCGCATGTGGGATGCGCAGGGTCGCCCCTCGGCGTGCAGGCGTAGCCAGACTCGCAAGATGGACACCGCGCGCCTCCAGGACCGGGCCGTGGACGCCTTAAAGGCCTGGGAGGACGATGACATAACAGAGCCTCCCAAAGTCCCCGACCTCGTGGTTGTCGACGACTACCAGGACTGCACTGCCGCCACCGCCCGGCTGCTGGCCGCCCTGGCAACCCCCGACGCGGCCGGGCACCGCGCCCAGGTCATTGTCTTAGGAGATCCGGATGTTGCCGTCGAGACCTTCCGGGGCGGCGCCCCGAGCCTCCTAGTCAAAGCCGAGGCTCACTCCGGTCTGGCCGCCGACCGTCTGACCCTTGACACCCTCCACCGGGGCACCCCCCTGCTGGCCAGCATTTGGGCGGACCAAGCTGACCGGATCCCAGTGACCGGGGTGGCCACCCACCGCCACCCCCGCCCCTCCCCTGAGCTCCTGAGGACCAGTGCGCCGGGCGCCCCCCGGGGCGCCACCGCCCTCGTGGCCTCCAGTGCGGTCCAGGAGGCCGCACACGTCGCCCGCCTCCTGCGGGCCGAGCACATCCACCACGCCACCCCGTGGTCCGCCATGGCCGTTATTACCCGCTCCACGGCACGCACTCATGCGGTCTCCCGCGAGCTGTGCCGTCGCGGCGTGCCCTTGGCGGCCTCCACCCCAGCCGTCCTGCTGCGGGCCGAGCCCGCCGCAGGCGCCATTCTGGACGTCGCCCGCGCGGCACTGACTGGACGCCTCGGCCAACCCGGGAGCCGGCCTCAACGGGCCGAGGCCGTTGAACTCCTCACCAGCCCCCTCATTGGCTTAACCCCCCTGGACCTGCGACGACTGCGCCGGCGCCTGCGTGCAGACCACCCCATTCAGGAGACCCCGGACAGTAATCTCCTGAGCACCCTGTCCTCCCCCCAGGCGGCGGACTCCCTGGCCGAGCGGCTCGCCTGTGAGCCCCTGGCCGAGCAAGCCGGGCTCCTGGTCCGCGCCGCCCGCATTATCGACCGGGCTCGGGCGGTGGTCGGTGACAGCGTTCCACAGCAGGGCGCACGGCCCGAAACCACTGAAACCGAAAGCCCGGAGGCGGGCCAAGTCATTGATGTCGAGGCGCTCCTGTGGGCTGTTTGGGACGCATCGGGCTGTGCTCAGCGATGGCGGACCATCGCCCTGGCCGGGGACACCACCGCCTCCCGCTCCACGGCCCTGCTCGCCGATGCCGCCGAACACGACCTTGATGTAGTCACCGCCCTATTCAAACGCGCCGAGGTCTGGGCCGAACGCCATCCCGGGGCCCCAGCCTCCCACTTCCTGGACGAGCTGACCGGGGAGGTCCTGCCCACGGACTCGGTTGCCCCCCATGGCACCAGACCCGACGGTGTCGCCGTCCTCACCGCCGCCGCAGCCGCTGGAGGCCACTGGGATGTCGTGGCGGTCGTGGGCCTGAACCGCGACGCCTGGCCCGACCTGCGCCTGCGCGACTCCCTGACCCGCACCGGGCTCCTCGTCGACGCCATCACCGGGCGACTCCCCAGCAGAGCCGACGGCGGCCCCAACCCCCAGGACGACCCCGCCTCCGCTGTCGTCCAAGTGCGCGGGGATGAGCGCCGCATGCTCCTGGCAGCCTTGACCCGAGCACGCCGCCGCCTGATCGCCACCGCCGTCTACGACGCCGACCACGCCCCCTCCACCTTCCTTCACGAGATCGCCCGAGCCGCCCATATCCCTGTCAGCGACGCCGAAGGCAACATCATCGTGGCTCCGGATGTCGGCGACCTCACCCTGCGCGGCCTAACGGGGGAGCTGCGCAACGCCCTGAGCCTCGGCAGCCTGCCCCAGGCCACCCCAATACAGCAACAGCGGGCCGCTCACGCCGCCAACATCCTCGCCCACCTCGCGAACGCCGGCGTCCACGGCGCTGATCCCAGCCACTGGGCCGGCTTGACCGGCCCCAGTTCCACCGCCCCCCTCGCCGCACCCGGTGAGAGGATCCGCATCTCGCCCTCCGACGTCGAGAACCTCAACCAGTGCCCATTGCGGTGGTTCCTTCGACGCAATGGCGGCTCGACCCCGCCCACCGGAGCCCAGGTCCTGGGAACCGTTATCCACGCCCTCGCGGAGCGGGCCGAGCGTGAGCACCTGCGCGGGGCCGCTCTTACGGACGCTTTCGAGGAGGTTCTGCCCACCCTGGGCTACCCCCCCACCTGGCTGGGCGACCTCGACGCCCAACGCGCCCGCGACATGGTCACCCGCCTGGACCACTACCTGGCCACCTGTACGGAGCCGGCCCGCGTCGAGGAGGCCATCACTGCCGACCTCGACCTCCACCACGGGGCCACCACCATTCCCGTGCGGGTAACCGGGCGCATCGACCGACTCGAAGCGGCCCACACCCCCCAAGGAGAACGCGCCGTCAGGGTCATGGATATCAAAACCGGCAAGAAGCCCGCGCGTTCCAAAACGGACCCCGCCCGTCACCCCCAGCTCGCCACCTACCGGCTCGCCCTGGAGGCCAGGGGACAGCGGGTTGACGGCGGCGCCCTCATCCTTCTGGGGGCCGAACCCAAGGCCGACAAGAAAACCATTCTCCTGCCCGACGGTGCCGCCCTCGCCCCCAGCCCCGACACCGAGGGCACCGACTGGGCCACCGAGCTTCTGGTAACCGCCGCCCTCGCCGCCCGAGGCCCCAACCTGAGCGCATCCACCGGGGACCACTGCCGCATGTGCCCCGTCAAAGACTCCTGCCCCGCCCAGCCTGAAGGACGGAGGACCGTCGCATGAGCACCACCACCCTGGCGCCGGCCGAGCTCGCCCGCGCATTGGGCTCACAGCTAACGCCCACCACCGAGCAGTCCCGGATTATCGCCCACCCCCTGAGCCCCCTGCTCGTGGTTGCCGGCGCCGGGAGCGGCAAGACCGCCACCATGACCCAACGCGTCCTCCACCTGGTAGCCACCGGTGCTGTCCGCCCCGACCAGATCCTGGGCCTGACCTTCACCCGCAAAGCCACCGGCGAGCTCGCCGAGCGGGTCACCGCCGCCCTAGCCCGCCTGGCGGGCTCCGGACTCATTGAATTCGATGACGACGCCCCCGAGCCCACCATCGCCACCTACAACTCCTTCGCTGGGAGTCTTGTGCGCGACCATGGTCTGCTCATTGGCGTCGACCCCGACTCCACTCTCATTACCGAAGCCCGCGCCTGGCAGATCGTCACCTCCCTTATTGAAATGCGCACCAGCGCCCTGCCCCTGGAGTCCCTTACCTCCGCCGTCACCACTACTTTGGTGCTGGACGGCGCCCTGTCCGACAACCTCCTGAGCGTCGAGCAGGCGGCTGAGGACCTGGAGGACCTTACCGGGCTCTTCACCCGCCTCAAGGAGGTGCCCCGCTGCAAAACCCTGGTCGGCAAGGCCCCCGAGGTCATGAGCCAGTGGAGAGGCATGCTGGAGGTTGTCGAGGAATACCGTGCCTACAAGAGGCGCCGCAGTCTGCTCGACTTCGGCGAGCAGATCGCCCTGGCCTGTCGCATTGCCGAGGAAATCCCCGGGGCCGCCGCCACCGTGCGGGCCCAGTACCCCGCCGTTCTCCTCGATGAGTTCCAGGACACCTCCGTGGCACAAACCAGGCTCCTGGCCGCACTGTTCGCCGGAAGCGGCGTCACCGCCGTCGGAGACCCCAACCAGGCGATCTACGGGTGGCGCGGCGCCAGCGCCAGTGCCCTGGACACCTTCCACACCCACTTCAACCCCGCCGGCACCGCCGCCCTAGCCACCGGAGGAGACCCCCAAGAACACACCCCCGTCCTCCCCCTGTCCACCGCCTGGCGCAACGACCTGGCCATCCTCAAAGCCGCCAACGCCGTCTCCACGCCTCTGCGCGCCCACAATCCTGAACCCGGTGACTGCGCAGTCGAACACATCCCCGTCCAGTCCCTCCAGCCGCGGCCACAGGACGCCGGGCTCGCATCCGGACAGGTGCTCACCGCCTTCACCCAAGACCAGTTCACCGAGGCGCAGGTCGTCGCCGACTTCATGGCCGAGCAGTGGAACCCAGATGCCGAGCTGGCCGTCCTGTGCCGCACCCGCGGCCAGTTCACTGCCATAGCTGAGGCCCTGGAGGAAAAGGGCCTACCTGTGAGCGTCATTGGACTGGGCGGCATGCTCACTGTTCCCGAGGTCGCCGACGTCCGCTCCCTAATCACCGCAGCAGCAGACCCCGAGCGCGGGGACCGCCTCATGCGCTTACTGACCGGCGCGGGCATAGGCGCCGCCGATCTGCTCGCACTGCACGCCCTGGCCCGCGAACAGGTGCGCGCCCCCCTGGGGCAGGACTCCGAAACCGGGGAGGAAACCCCAGACGCCCCCCTGCTGTCCGAAGCTCTTGAGACCATCCTGCGCTGGGACGAAGCAGGGGAGGGCCGGGACATTGCCGGGCTTTCCGAGGCCGGGAGGCGCATCGCCCTGCGCCTGGGCGCCGCCCTGCGGCGCGTGCGCGAAGGACTGACGCTGCCCCTGCCCGAGATCGTGGGTTTGGCCGAACATGCCCTCGACTTAGACATTGAACTCGTCGCCAGGGTCGGAAATCCCCTGGGGCGCCGAGGCCTGGACGCCTTCCGCGCCACCGCGGAGCAGTACGCCGCAGACATGGAGGCCCCCACGCTCGCAGGCTTCCTGGAATGGTTGGAGGCGGCCCAGGAGCGTGAGAATGGCATGGAGGCCCCTGAGGTCGAGCCCGAGCCCGGCGCCGTCCAGATCCTGACCATCCACGCCGCCAAAGGACTGGAGTGGGATGCCGTGGCCGTGACCGGCATGAACGAGGAGGTCTTCCCCTCCTACAGTTCCCGGGCCAAACCCGACCTCGTTCTGGCCGAGTCGGGGTGGATGACCAAACGTTCCATCTTCCCCTATCCCCTGCGGGCCGACGCCCAGACCCTGCCCCCCTTCGACCTCGGCGGCGTTGAGCCCGCCGCACTCACCGGCACGGACCTCAAAGAGATGTGGAACCAATACCGGCTCGCCCTGGGGCGCCACGTCATTGCTGAGGAGCGCCGTCTGGCCTACGTGGCCATGACCCGCGCCCGCCACAGCCTGCTCCTGACCGGGGCGCACCTGACCGGCAGCGCCGCCAAACCCCGCCCCGCCTCCCGCTTCCTGGCCGAGCTGCGCCGCCACGGGCTCACCAAGGACTACGGGCCCGGCTGGGTCGACTACGACCCTGACTCGCCCAACCCCGCCACAGATCGCGTCCTGACCGCCCCCTGGCCCCCCACCCCGGCCGACGGGCCCCAGGCCCACATATGGCGGGCCCGCCGCCGAGCCGCCCGTGCAGTCGACGCTGCCCGAAGGCGGGGTGCGGGACGGCAGCGCCCAGGCGCCGACGCCACTACCGGCGCTGCACCAGGAGCCAGGGCCGAGGCAACGCCCAGTGCCCGAAGCCAGGGCGCCACAGTGGACAGCAGCAGCGGGCATTATGACGTCAAGAACGCCGGTGACGGCGTTAGGACCAGCGGGCGCACCAGCAGCAGGACCGGCCCGGGCGCCGCCGACGGCGACCCACTGGTGGAGCGCTGGTGGCAGGAGGTCGAACTCCTCCTGGCCGAGAACGACCAGAACGTCTCGCGGGTCCCCCAGGTGCGCATGCCCGCCCACCTGGCCGCCACCAGCCTGGACGACCTGCGTCAGGATCGAGACTCCTTCGCCCTGGGCCTACGCCGCCCCCTGCCGCCCCAGCCCAGAGCCGCAGGCCGCCTGGGCACCGTCTTCCACGAGGCCATCGCCCAAAGGCTCTCCGCCCGCGGCGCCCTGCTCACCCTGGCGGAGGCAGGCATCCCCGACACCCTCGCCCCTGCTGACCGCGCCCGCATTGAACGCTGGTTGACCACCGCCGAAAACCTGCCCCTGCTGGCGGGCCTGGTCCTCCACGGCACCGAGATCGACCGCGAGTTCACCATTGAGGACACCACGGTGCGTTGCCGTATCGACGCCGTCTTCCGCACCGGGAAGGACACGTGGCTCATCGTGGACTGGAAGACCGGGCGCACCCGCGCCCCCGTGGACCAGCTCAGCGTATACGTGCACGCCTGGGCCACCTCCCAAGGGATTGACCCCAGCGCCGTGCGCGCCGCCTACGCCTATGTTGAGGACGGCGTCGTCGTCGAACTCAGTCAAGACAATCTCTTACCGCTCCAGGTCCTCGCCCAAGCACTCCGTGCAGAGGCCCCCGAACCGACCCCGCCACCGCGACATGACGGAGCGTAAGATTCGTAAGACTCTTGGCAAGAGGCCCACCAACCCGCCGCACTATCCTGGAGCGGCCCGTGCCCGCAACCATTCACAATGGCCCCTACGGTGCTTAGCCGCGACCCGGATCCTTTCCCGACCCTCCCGCGGCGTCGTCACCAGATCCCAAGGAGGCGTCCCGCAGCACCACCGGCTCCTTCTTAGAGTTCACTGGCTTACCGTCATCGCCAATCTCCACCATCTCGACCTCGCTGGTGGTCTCATCAGGGCCCGCGCTCACCCGGGGGCTGGGCACCGGTGCCAGGCGCGGCGTGCGCGGCTCCACGAGGGGCTCGTCGCCCACCTGGTTGGCCAGGTCGGCCAGCATTGCCACCGCGTCGTCGACAATCGCGCGGTCGCCGACACGCACCCCGTGCATGAGCCACCGGGCCAGGCTCAGCTCGCTGACCAACTCCGCGCGGTCGCGCAGATGCTTATCAACACCCTCGCTGCGCGCCAGGTCGTAGGCGGCTTCAATCGAAGCCAGGCAGTCCACCGGCGCCGAGGAGTACACCCAGGCCAGGTCCTCGGCCGGATCGCCCACGTGCGCCTGGGAAAGCCCGCGCATGGCCACCACCGCGCCCCCGGCAGTCAACATGTTCTCCTCAGCCAGATCCCCGTGGACCACCACCGGCCGGAAGCGCCACATGGCCGTGTCCTCCAAGGCCGTCTCCCAGCGGGCGAGCAGGGAAGGCGGCACCTTGCCGGTGGAGGCGGCGTCATCAAGCAGGCTCAGCCACCGCTGACGCACCTCCTCAGCGTCATAGACCGGCATACCGGCCTCGGAGATAACCGCTGTCGGCAACTCGTGCAACTCGCCCAGCGCGCGCCCCACCCCCGCCGCCAGCCCCGGGCCGGGATGCAGGGCGCCCACATCCACCGGCCGGCCCTGAACATGGGAGCGGACCTGAATGTGGACGTCCTTGCGGCGCAATGTGCCCGCCGGGCGGGACACATCGAAGCCAATGCGCCCGTCGTCAACCACTCGTGCAATACGGCGCAGCACCTCGGCCTCAGCTTCCAAGGAGGCGCCCGTGGCGTCGTCGCGGGCCTCCAGAACCTCCCAATAGCGCCCCTTGGTGTCAATGATGCCGGTGACGCGCAGTTCTTTGCTCTCAGTCTGCGGCAGGGCCAGGCGCGCCGGGTCCAGGCCCGGTACGGCCACAGCAGCCAGTGCCGCCAACGCCAGGGCGGAGCGGGGCCGAGGGTGCAAGACGGTAGCCGGTGGCGAGCCATTGTGCTCGGCGGAGGTCGGGCTGGAGGACTCCGGGGGCTGAGACATAACCCAACCGTAGGCGAGATAGACCTCACGTGAGGGGCTGGCGCGCCAATCATACGGGCATTTGCGCCCTTCCGGTCGGCGGTCACCCGCATCCTGAGAGTTTTCCACAGGTGAGGGCCGCTCATTGGCATTGTCACCACATCGTGACCTAGGCTCATGGCGTGACGGCACCCACCGCGGCGCTGCACTCGGCGCTCCCGTCCAGGCGTAGCGTGCACACAACCAGCTCTGACCCTGCGAGGCCCCATGGATGCCGCATCGTTGCTGCACAATGAGATCCGCGAACTCGTGCGCCGCCGCGGCATTGACCCGCTGACCCAGACTGCAGCCCTCGAGGCCCTCGTCGCCGAGGTCAGCGACGACTACCTCACCCGTGCCGATGCCGGGCTCGTCCCACCCCTAGCAGACCCCCAGCGCGCTGGCGCCGATGCCCTGGACGCCTTGGCCGGACTCGGCCCCCTACAACGCTATCTTGACGATGACACCGTCGAGGAGATCTGGATCAATGCGAGCGACCGAGTCTTCGTGGCGCGCTCAGGACGCCCGGAACTGACCACCACCCTCCTGGACGACGGCGAGTTACGGGCTCTGGTCGAGCGCATGCTGCGCACCACCGGCCGCCGCCTGGACCTGTCCAGCCCCTTCGTTGACGCCCAACTCCCCGGTGGAGAGCGTCTTCACGTGGTCATCCCGCCCATCACCTCCCGCCACTGGGCCGTCAATATCCGCAAGCACGCCGCCCGCGCCGCCCGCACTGCCGACCTGGTGCGCCTAGGGTCCCTGCCCCGCCACGCTGCCGCTTTCCTGGACGCCGCCGTCGCCTCCGGCCTCAATATCCTGGTCTCCGGTGCCACCCAGGCGGGCAAGACCACAATGGTGCGGGCCCTGGCGGGCGCCATCCCCGCAGGGCAACGCATCATTACCTGCGAGGAGGTCTTCGAGCTCGCGCTGCGCAACCGCGACTGCGTGTCCATGCAGACCCGCGCCCCCAATCTGGAGGGAACCGGCGAAATCACCTTGCGCCGCCTGGTCAAGGAGGCACTGCGCATGCGCCCGGACCGGATCGTTATTGGGGAGGTCCGAGAGGCTGAGGCCCTTGACCTGCTTATCGCCATGAACTCCGGTCTGCCGGCCATGTCCACCCTTCACGCCAACTCGGCCCGGGAGGCCCTGGTGAAGATCTGCACCCTGCCGCTGCTGGCCGGGGAGAACGTTTCAGCCGCCTTCGTCGTACCCACTGTCGCCTCCTCCATTGACCTGGTTGTCCACCTCGGATTGGACGCCCAGGGCCACCGCACCGTCAGGGAGATCGCCGCCCTGTCCGGGCGTGTAGAGGATGGCACCATTGAACTGGCCGACGTCTTCCACCGCGATGCCCGGGACCGCCTCGTGCGTGGTCCGGGCACCCCGCGCGCCTCCGAGCGCTTCTCCCGTGCCGGCTACGACCTGCCTGCTCTCCTGAGCGGGCAGGACCAGCGTAGGCGTGAAAGGAGGCTGGGCTGATGGGCGCTATCGTCGGCCTCCTGGCTGGAACTGGGCTGCTGCTCATATGCATGGCCGCTACCAGCGAGCCACCCCAATGGCGCTCCGAGCGCGCCCGCCGCCTCTCCGATCTGCTTGTCCAAGCGGGCGCCGGACGTACCAGTCCCGCCCTATTCCTGGCGGGCAGTGCCGCCCTGGGCCTCGTCGTCGCACTGGTGTTCCTGGGTGTCTCACAGGCCTGGTCCATAGCCCTGGCGTTCGGGGCCATTGGCGCCTGGGCGCCCTGGATGCTCATCTCCTCGCGCGCCCGCGCCAGGCGCACCCGCCTGCGGGAGATCTGGCCTGAGGCCATTGACACCCTCGTGTCAGCCGTGCGCGCCGGCATGAGCCTGCCCGAGGCGCTGGCCAGTTTGGGACAACGGGGCCCGGAAGCCGTGCGCGCTGAATTCACTGCCTTCGCTATCGACTACGCGTCCACCGCGCGCTTCGACGCCTGCCTCAACCGGCTCAAAGACCGTTTTGCCGACCCTGTTGCCGACCGCATTGTCGAGGCGCTGCGCCTGGCCCATGAAACCGGCGGCACCAACCTGAGTCTGCTGCTGCAGGCCCTGTCCCGGATGCTGCGCGAGGATATGCGCACCCGTGGAGAGTTGGAGGCTCGCCAGTCCTGGACCGTCAACGGCGCCAAGGTGGCTGTGGCTGCCCCGTGGCTGATCCTGGCCCTGCTCGCCACCCGGGCGGAGGCCGCCACCGCCTACGCCACCACCGCCGGTGCCCTTGTTCTAGCCGGGGGTGGAGTGGCCAGCATTGTCGCCTACCGGCTCATGCTGCGCCTGGGACGCCTCCCGGAGGACGAGAGGATTCTGCGATGAGCGCCCGCCTTCTCGGCGCCCTTGTCGGTCTGCTCGCCGCCTGGGGCATCCTCCTGATCTGCTCGGCCGTGGCACGACGGCGCCCCACTCTCATGAGCCGCCTGGAGCCCTACGTTCATGAACGGCCCACAACCTCCCCACTGCTGGGAGCGCCGGCCCCCTCAGGGAATAGCCGCACCATGACGGGGCTGCTTTTGAGCGCTATTACCGGCGCTGGACGGGTATTGGAGTCCATGGGCTCCTCGGCCGGTTCGGTCAAACGCCGCCTGGCTCGCAGTGGGGGCCAGCTCACCTACGAGGAGCTGCGTCTTCAGCAGCTCTCCTGGGCCGGGGGCGCCCTGGCCGTCACCGCGACCATTGGACTTCTGCTGTCCACCGTCCGGCCGGTGTCCTTCCCGATCCTGATAGTGGCGGCGCTGGTCTCCGCCCTGGGAGGGGCCGCCGCCCGCGACTGGTGGCTCAGCCGCGCCGTGGACAGGCGTCGCCGCCGCATTGAAAGCCAACTGCCCGACATTGTTGAGCTTCTGGCGCTGGTCGTCGGTGCGGGCCAGGGGCCCGTGGCAGCCATTGAAAGGGTCGTGGACATTGGTCACGGCGAGCTTGTTGAGGAGCTCGCCGAGACCCTGGCCGACCTGCGCAGCGGCACCATCCTGACCACCGCCCTAGTCCACCTGGAGGAGCGTGTGGCCTCCTCGCAGGTCACCCGCTTCTGCGAGGCCATCTCCGTGGCCCTGGAGCGGGGAACCCCCTTAGCCGAGGTCTTGCGCGCTCAGGCCGCTGACGCTCGAGAGGCCTCCCGCCGTGCCCTCATGGAAGAAGGAGGCAAACGGGAAATTGCCCAGATGGTGCCCGTCGTCTTTCTCATCCTGCCCGTGACCGTCGTCTTCGTGCTCTTCCCCGGCCTATTCGTCCTCAGGCTCGGACTCTGATCCTCACCAAGTGGAAGGAATCTTGTTATGCGCCCCGCCTCCCTTACCTCCCGGATTCGCCGCCTGCTCGCCGTCGCCGCCCAGGAGCGCGGCGACGTCCCCGGGTGGGTGCTTGTCACTCTCATGACCGCCGGGCTCGTCGTCACCCTGTGGGCGGTGGCGGGCCCCGCCCTGACCACCGTGTTCACCGACGCCATTGCCAAGGTCACCGGTGCCATCTAAGACACTGCGGCCCCTCTGCCGGGGCCCGGCTGGACGGCGGTCTGCGTCCTGCGCCGACCGCCATCCGTGCGGCCCACCCCCTACCGCTTCCGCCAGAGGGCGGCGCATGCGCCTCCTGCGTGCAGCAAGGAGGCGCATGGTCGGCACCCGGAGGAGGATGGAGGGGGAGCGGGGCTCAGCCGTGGTCGACTTCGTCCTGGTGGGCTCCCTCGTCATCATTGTCTCGGTCGCCCTGCTTCAGCTCACCCTGGGCCTGCATGTGCGCAACATTCTGATCGACGCCGCCGGCGAGGGCGCCCGCCGGGCCGCTCTGGTCGGGGGGACTGAGGCAGAGGCCGTGCAGCGCGTCCACGCCTTAACCGGGGCCGCCCTATCCGAGGGCTATGTCGACTCAGTGAAGGTCACTCGCACCCGGATGGACGGCATTGATGTTGTCGAGGTGCGCGTCAGCGCTCCTTTCCCCGTCCTGGGCCTACTTGGCCCAGCCGGCACCTTGGAGGTCTCCGGTCACGCCGTCGACGAGGCCGCGCTGGTCGAGTTGAGGGCCGAGCAGCCATGAGGCGCCAGCAGGCCCTCAGCGCCTTGTCGCAGGAGCACGGCAATGCCTCGGTGGAGTTCATTGGATGGACCCTTCTGCTGGTGGTGCCCGTGGTCTACCTGCTTGTCGCCCTGGCCCAGGTCCAGGCCGCCTCCTTCGCAGTGGCCTCCGCCGCTGACGCCGCCGCCCGGATCCTGGAGGTCCAAGAGGGGCCCGGAGCCCTGCCCCACGCCCAGGCCGCCGTCGGCCTGGCCTTGTCTGATCAGGGCGTCGACGCCGATCCCGTCCAAGCGCTGCATGTGGAGTGCGCCGAGCCGACCTGCACCGGGCAGGTCTTCGTGCGCGTTGAGGCCACCGTGAGCCTGCCCCTGCTCGCCTCAACGGGAATCGGCGAGGACATTGTCGTCTTGGAGGCCACTCGCGTCATTGACATGGCCGAGGAGGAGGCGCCATGAAGCTGCTGCGCCGAATCATGCACGAGGAGGACGGCCAAACACTTTTGCTGGGGCTCGGGCTAGTCACCGTTATTCTGGCGCTGCTGCTGGTCATTGCCTCAGCGACCGCCATCTACCTCGATCTCAAGCACCTGACCTCCCTGGCTGACTCCGCCGCCGCAGCCGGCGCCGCCACCTTGGACGACTCGGTCTACTTCGATAATGAAGAAGGTGGGCCCGGCGCCCGGACCAGTAGCACGGCGCACGCTGCTGCCGTCCAGGACCTCGCCCTCCAGGAACCCAATGGGGGGCTATCGCAGGTGGTGGTCACCAGCGCCACCGTGGAGGGGGAGACTGTCTCAGTCACCCTAACCGCCCGCTCCCAGCCCCCTTTCCTGCCGTGGGGGATTATCCCCGCTGATGGTTTCGCCTTGACCGCCACGGGGAGCGCCCAAGCCGTCACTACTCAGTGAACCCGATGGTGCGCGCATAATGAGTGGCCCGTCCGGGCCAGGTGCAGGTAGCTGACCCGGTCTGAGTGACCTGCTGACGCGGGGGCCTGGGCCTAATGCGCTCCGTGAGCACAGACGGCTCAACTCGGGCGGGTTGCCAGGCTCGCTGTGGGACGGCGCAGATGCAGTCGCGCAGCCATGGCGTCACGCCGCCGTCGTGAAAACTGAGCGATATAGGTGCGCTTGACCGTCAGGAGAATATTGATGCCCACCACCAGGTAGAAGAGGTTCGCGATCGCGCTGGGCCAGGCGCCGGTGTAGGCGCAGTTAACCATGAGCAGGATCGAACCGGTGATGTTGAGGGCCTGGTACTTCAAGGAATCCCCGGCAATGCTGCCTTTGGACACCAGGGCGTAGGCGGCCAGGAGCTCGGCGGCGCCGATCCAGCCGCCGAGACCAATGAGAGAAGGCAGGAGCTCGTTCACGAATCCATGATGAAGCCGGGCGGGCATGAAGATCAATCGCATCTATCTGCATAGGGCATGTAGTTTTACTTCATGGATCTTTCGGCGCATCGGCTTTCCGTGCTCCTGGCCGTCCACCGCTGCGGGGGAGTCGTAGCGGCCGCCGACTCCCTGCACGTCAGCCCCTCGGCGGTCTCTCAGCAGATCCGCCTCCTGGAGAAGGAGGCCGGCACTCGCGTGCTGGACCGCACTCCCACCGGGGCGGTGCTCACCCAGGCCGGTCATGTTCTGGCTGACGCCGCCGAACGGATCGAGGGCGAGATCACTGCCGCGCGCCGCGAACTCGCCGGGCTCGACGACGACGCCCCCACCGGAGTGGTGCGCGTGGGGTCCTTCGCCACTGCCGTGCGCGCTCTGCTCCTGCCCCTGCTCCTGGAACTGGGTGAGAGCCGTCCCGGGCTGGAGCTCATTATTGAGGAGGTCGAGGAGCGCACGGGCCTGGCCCGGCTGCGCCGCGGTGAGCTGGACTTGGTTCTTATTGAGCGCGACTCCCATACCCTGCCCCCACCGCCGCGTGGCATGGGGGACGTGCCATTGCTGGACGAGTCCTGGCTCGTCGTCGTCCCGCCTGGAAACCTCCTGCCCTCCACGTTGGCCGAGCTCGTGCGCGCCACCTGGATTGACACCGACCCCTCCACCGCCGGCGCCTCAGCCCTGAGTCGCCTGTCTCATCAGCTGGGCACGCCTTTGACCACCCGGCACGTCGGCTACGACTACGACGTCGTGCTGGCCATGGTGGACCGTTCCTTGGGGTACGCCCTCCTGCCCGAGCTTGCCGTCTACTCCGGCTCGGTGCCTGAAGGCGTCTCAGTGGTGCGCCTGCCCGGTCTGGGGACCAGGCAGATCGTCGTGCGCCACCGCGCCACCCGCACTGAGCCCGGTGCGGCCACCACGGCGGTGCTCGAGGCCCTGCGCACCCGCTGTGCCGCCCTGGAACTGGGCTGAGATACGCGCCTCCGGAACCCGAGCAGGCCGCCCACCCGGTGCTGGTCCCGAGGAGTTACGGGCTGCGGCGCTCGTAGAGCCGGACCGAGACGACGCCGGAGAGAGCCATGAGCGCGAGTGCGGTGAGGAAACCGGCGGCTGCGGCCCACCCGGAGGTCGCCGACCTCAAGACGGCTTCAGTCATGGCCGCCCTGGCGGCGGGGGACAGGTCCTCGGTCGAGCCGCGGGCCATCGCCCAGGATTCGGTCAGTTCGGTCAGCGGTCCGACGAAGCGGGTCCATCCCCAGGACCGTGACCGTCCCGGAATCCAGGGGCAGCATCCCAGCATCGCTTTAATGGCCGTTGTCTTCCCGGCGCCATCGGGTCCGATGAAGCCGGTGACCATTCCCGTGGGGATCCCCATATCAAGTGGCCCCAAGGTGAAGGGGCCCAGGCGGCGCGTGGCCCCGTGCAGCGCAATGGCCGCCCCGCCGCCGGACTGCGCCGACAACGCCGACGATGCTGACCATGCTGACAATGCTGACAATGCGGCCGGCGCTGAGCCGGTGCTCACGTCAGTGCCGCTCCCGGCGCTCGTGTCGGCGCCGTTCGCGGGGCCCGGTCCTGCGCCTGCTGCTGTGCCTGTCTCCATGAGGCAGTCACCCTTTCCTGGAGCGCGTTGTGGTCGATCCCGGCCAGGCGCGCCGTGGCGACGACCTCGTCGATCTGTTCGTCTAGGCGGGCCGTGAGACGACGGCGGGTTTCGCCGTCGTCCTGGGCCAGGACGAAGCTGCCGCGCCCCGGCTGATTGACAATGAGCCCCTGCGCCGCGAGGTCGTTATAGGCGCGGGTCGTGGTGATGAGGCTGACCTTGAGCTCCCTGGCCAGGGAGCGCAGCGAGGGCAAAGGGGTGTCTGGCGCCAGTTCCCCCGACCAGATCGCCGTGCGGATCTGCTCGACGATCTGCTCGTACATGGGGACCCCAGAGGTCCGGGACAGAACAATGTGCACATGCTGTTTATAACAGGTATGTACAGTCGTGGTAAGGGTGCATTCTGGGCAGGTCCATTCATCGTCTAGGCTTGCCCGGTGGCCACAGACTTCCCCGCCGAGATCGAGCGACTCCGACACACCTTCACCTCCATCGCTGCGGTGACGGACCCCGAGGCGTTGCGCACCCGGATCGCCGAGTTGAGCGAGCAGGCCGCCGCCCCCGATCTGTGGGACAACCCCGAGGCCGCGCAGGTGGTCACCTCCGCCCTGTCGCACGCCCAGGCGGACCTCAACCGTGTCGAGCAGCTCGGTGAGCGCATTGATGACCTTGAGGCCATGGTCGAGCTCGCCGGCGAAGAGCAGGGCGAGGACGCTGCCGAAATCCTTGCCGAGGCCGACGCCGACCTGGCGGCCATCTCCCAGGATCTCGCCGACCTGGAGATCCGCACCCTGCTGAGCGGAGAGTACGACCAGCGCGACGCCGTGGTCACCATCCGCTCCGGTGCCGGGGGCGTGGACGCCGCTGACTTCGCCGAGATGCTCCTGCGCATGTACGCCCGCTGGGCCGAGCGCCACGACTATCCCATTAAGGTCCTCAACACCTCCTACGCCGAGGAGGCGGGCTTGAAATCCGTGACTTTCGAGGTTCACGCCCCCTACGCCTACGGAACTCTTTCGGTGGAGGGCGGCACTCACCGCCTGGTGCGCATTAGCCCCTTCGACAACCAGGGCCGCCGCCAAACCTCCTTCGCCGCCGTTGAGGTCATTCCGCTCATTGAGTCCACCGACCACATCGACGTTCCCGAATCCGACATTCGCGTCGACGTCTTCCGCTCCTCGGGCCCGGGGGGGCAGTCCGTCAACACCACCGACTCCGCCGTGCGAATCACCCACCTGCCCACCGGGCTCGTGGTCTCCATGCAGGATGAGAAGTCCCAGATCCAGAACCGCGCCGCGGCCATGCGCGTGCTCCAGTCGCGACTGCTGCTCATGAAGCAGCAGGAGGAGGACGCCAAGAAGAAGGAACTGGCCGGGGACGTCAAGGCCTCCTGGGGCGACCAGATGCGCTCCTACGTCCTCAACCCCTACCAGATGGTCAAGGATCTGCGCACAGGTTACGAGGTCGGTAATCCCGAGGTCGTCTTCGACGGGGACATTGACGGATTCATTGACGCCGGCATCCGCTGGCGCCGGCAGCAGGAGGCTGCCGCGGACTGAGGGAGGTCTGCCTCCATACTCTTGCCAGGGAGCACTGGGGCGCTGGCTCCGACGGCGGGAGCGAGGGGTGCGTAAGAGGCCGGCGGAGTAGTATGGGCGGGCTAGCGTAGGCCCACCTGATGTCGGGGTGTCGGGTGGCCGGTTCGTGCTCAGGAGGCGCGGTGTCAGAGACCCAGGACAAGGACGTCGACGGGCTGCCGGCGGGCGAGGAGACGTCGGTGGAGCTGGTTGAGATAGAACCAGGTTCAGGCTACGCGGTTCTCCTGAGCAGGTACCCGACGGCGAACCTTGCTATCCTCGGGATCCGTCCCGTGGAGGAGAAGGACCTGGACAGGTGGCCCGGGCTGGTGGACGCGCTCCCGGTCGCCGCGGGTGGTGCGAACGTGGCCGCCCAGGGGGCGGGGGCCGCCGCCAGTGCGCAGGGGCTGGTCAGGTTCGCACCGGAGACACTGGCCAGCATCAAGAGTGGTATGGTTCCCCTCACGTCGGGCGGGTGGAACCTTGGGGCGCTCTCCGTCAACGGGAGGATAGCCGCCCAGGTGCGTTGGCTGCCCGCGACAGGCACTCAGGCGGTGCTGGCGCTGTCAGCCGTTGCTCCTGCGCTGGCCCTGGTGGCGGCGCAGTGCCAGCTCGTGTCGCTCTCAAGGCGGGTGAAGGAGGTCGCCAGCGGCATTGAGGAGCTGAAGGAGGAGAATCGTAAGGAGCGCCTCACGGGCCTGCGCAGCAGGTACCAGGAGGTCGTCAACACCATTGACGAGGCGATCGCTCTCGGTTTCGTTGACGATAAAATGTTCCGCAAGATCGACAACAAGTTGGAACGCCTTAGGGCCGGCCTGGACTCGTGCATCCAGGCGGTCAGTGCCCACTGGGAGAAGGTGGGAGTAGCGGACCTAAAGGAGGCCAGGAAATATGCAGTCGAGAAGTGGGACGTGGTGTGCGAGGACATCCGTCTTATGGTTGCCATGCGGGAGGCGAAGTACATGGCCGACGCCCTGTGCTGCATGCACCTGAGGAAGGAGGAGCGGACCAAGGGCGACAGGGATCGCCTTGAGGTGAGGATCGGGAAAGCGGAGGAGGAGAACGGTCGGGCGCTGAAAGATGCTCAGAACCTCCTGAGGGGGCTGGGCTGCCGGATTGGCCTTATGGCCGACCTGTCGTCCAAAGGCGCTTCTGACAGCAAAGAAGATCACGGTGACGGCGACCGCCTCAAGAGGCTGTTAGGGGACGTTGCCGAGATGGCCGACAGGGTCGGTGTAGGGTTTCCGGATCTCCCTGACAATGATGTCAAGGACAGGGTAGAAAGGGCGGGAGACGGCGTCCTCAAGGCGGTGCGCTGGGTTCTGGAGCGGGGTGAGAGACCGCTTGAGGTAGCGCTGGTCAAGGAACTCGTTGCGGGTTGCGGTGCGGTGGTAGGAGAGGGGGTTAAGGGAAAGATGGATGGACTTAAGCGATCGGTCGCCACCAGAGGTCCTTTTGTTATTGCAGTGACATCTAAGTGCATTCGCTGGGGGCGTCGACGCGACCTGGAAAACAAAGGCGTCCTTGGTCACAGGATCCCGCTCGACAATGTGCGCTACATGCGGTTCGTGGCCGCGGATGACCTCTCGAAGATCGACGTCCTTAACAGGGACCGTGACAATGACCTCTACCTGTCATTCAGTGACAGCTACAGTGAGGCCGCGGAACACATTGCTGACCTCCTGGCCACCGTTATGTACGTCCCTGAAGACGAGGTGAAGAAGGAACCTCATATGGTCGAGGCACGTCGGGAGCTTCGGGAGATTGAGGCGGCGCAGTCTCGGGAGATCGAGGTGGCACAGTAGGTGTGCCTGGCCGGGACGACGTCGTGCCGGGCCCCGTGCCCCTGGCCGCGCTCTTGGCGTCCTGCGCCCTCGGGACCGTCGTCCAGGTGGTCTTCAGGACCGTCGTTGGGCCGCGTGCGCGGGCTCATGCCCGCGCTCCGTCGCCATCGCCTGCTCCCTTAGGCTTAGTGGCAGCGCGCGCGAGGTCGTCCCGAGGGTCGGGCGGCGTCGTCGTGCAGGCACCCCACACCCGCACCTGACGATTAAGGCGCGGTGAAGCTGCGGTTGAGTACATCGACCAGATGATCAAGGCGCGCAAGGCCCACCGTGACAAGGTGATCCTTGACGACATCACCATGGCTTTCCTGCCCGGGGCCAAGAGATGCCGGCCCGCCCGACGCCCCAGGAACTGTCGACGGCGTGAATGAGCAACGTCGCGGCGATCACAACGCCCAACAACGTGTTGTACAGATCCCCAAGATCCCGGCTCACGGACCGAGTGGCTCGGCGCCTGGCGCGCACCCGAGCGCGCGTCCAGCGGCGCACTGCTAGGAGCCCGGGGGGCGTTGAGGTCTCAGGGGCGCGGCTCATCCGCCCTCCTTCAGCGCCTCGGCGCCCTGGTCCGCGCTCAGCACATGGTTCTCCTTGCCGAGGAGCAGGACGGTGCTGGCGCATGTTGCGACGAGCGCGGGGTCGTGGGAGGCGATGAGCAGTCCGCAGCCGGCCTCGCGCTCTAAGAGCAGGCGCTCGGCCAAGACCGCCCGAGCAGACATGTCGAGGCGTTGCTCCGGCTCGTCGAGGACGAGGAGTCTTCTGGGGCGGACGAGCACGGCAGCAAGAGCCAGACGGCGTCGTTGTCCTGACGAGAGCCGATCCGGAATCGCGTCGCTGACTGCATCGAGGCCCAATGCGGAAAGAAGCGGGTCCAGGATCGGCCCCTCATCAACGCCATGCCCGAAGCAGACCATGCTCAGGTGCTCTTGGACGCTGAGAGCCGGAAAAAAGGCCTCCTCGCCCAGGTCGCGAGCAACAGCTGTACGCTGCGAGGGCGAGGCTGGATTCGGGTTCTTCCCCATGAGTCGGACGTACCCGTCAATCGGAGGGTGCAGCCCCAGGCAGGTGCGCAGAAACGTGGACTTTCCGGCCCCGTTGACCCCAACGACGAAGACCGCATTCCCAGGGCTCACGCTCAGGTCGATGGGAGCGCATAATGCGCGTCCCGCGTAGCCAATGAGGAGTTGTCGAGTCTCAAGCACGTGCATCGCCTGGGCGGCCATTACCGGCCCGACCTTCGAGCTAATCCATTGCTCATTCAACCCTCCGCATTCGTGTTGCTGACAGATATGAGAATATCACTGAGTTTTTCTCGTCGGAGCCGGGGCTGGAGGTGCCGCTCAACGGCGGGCCGGCAGGTGGGGGTCACCGTGGTGTCGCTGTGCCACAGCGTCCCCCAAGGCCCCCGGGCCGCGGCCGCCGACATGTGCAGGGTCTCCCGGCCCCAGGCGGCGCTCCGATTGCTCAGGGAGCGCCCTGAGTCAGCCCTGGAATCTGGCGGTGAGCCCCTGATTCACGCGCCGTCCTCTTGGGGCGACTCCGATGCCGGCGTAACTTGGTGGCCATGAGCGAATATCACAAAGATGTGCATCAGTCGGTCACACGGGTCCAGAATCGCGGAAGTCGAGAAGAATCCGGCGCCCATCATTCACAGATGTCAGAGATGATTGACGGCGGAGCGGCGGATCACCCGGCAGCAACAACGAACACTCCCGGTCCGGGCGGCGTGATCCTGCGCGTGGTCATTGCCATCGCCGTGACAATTATCGCAGCCATGGCCCCCTCTCTCATGACCGCTATTCCTGGAATCCGCGAATTGCTCAATGGGGATGTTATAGGGAGAGGGACTACGGGACTCGTGGTCGCCTATGCCGTGGGCACTGCGGCCTTTGCCCTGGCCACCGTAGCCGCCCTGGTCATGTGCTGCCTCCTGTGGCGCACGCTGGATCGCGGGCGCGGCGTCGATCTGCGCATGCGCCCCAGCGGGCGCGCCATCGCGTGGATGCTGGTGATGGCGGCGATAGCAGCGGCTGTGCTGTGCGCAACCGCGGGGATCACCCACATCCTGGGAGCCCGCGGAGAGGTACTGGAACCCTCGGGCGACTCCGCCTGGGGCCAGATCATCGCCGGCATTGCCGTGGGCTTCCTCCTGCAAGGAGTTCCAGAGGAGCTGATCTGGCGCGGCTGGCTCTTCTCCTCCCTGGGAGGCACCCGCAAAGCGGCGATCATCAGCGTATTGGCCTTCTCCCTCATCCATCTGATCTCCCAGGGCGGGCAGCAGGGAGTGGCCGAGCACATCATCTATCTGATCATGCCGTGCGGATTCGCCATCGCCGCCATGACGGTGCGCATGGTCTCGGGCACAACCTGGGCGGCCATCGGCGTTCATGGAGGTCTCCACCTGGCCAACAACATGCTGGGTCATCACCTGGGTGTTCCCAACGGCCCGACCACGTGGATCGTCAATGGCCTGCTGTGGGCCGTCGTCGGCGCCGCCATCCTCTTCATCGGTGTGCGCAGCGGCCGCTTGAGCCGCGTGTAGGGGCGGAGGCGGCGAGCGTGCGCGGTCTAACCCCGCTGGTCGTCGCCGCTCGCCCGGCCCTGGCCTAGGCTGGGCGGCAGTGCGCGCTGTCGGCCTCCCTGGATGCCTCTGGGGTGTGCGCGCAACCCGTCCAGCTCACATCCTGACGAAAGGCGTACAGACCTGTGGCTGAGTACATCTATCAGATGATTAAGGCGCGTAAGGCGCACGGTGACAAGGTGATCCTTGACGACGTCACCATGGCCTTCCTGCCCGGAGCCAAGATCGGCATGGTCGGCCCCAATGGCGCCGGCAAGTCCTCCATTCTCAAGATCATGGCCGGCATCGACCAGCCCTCCAATGGAGAGGCGTGGCTGGCCCCCGGCTACACCGTCGGCATCCTCCTGCAGGAGCCGCCGCTCAACGAGGACAAGACTGTTCTGGGCAATGTTGAGGAGGGCGTCGCTGAGATCAAGGCCAAGCTGGACCGCTACAACGAGATCAGCGCGGCCATGGCCGATCCCAATGCCGACTTCGACACCCTCCTGGCTGAAATGGGAACCCTCCAGGACGCCCTGGACTCCTCAGGTGCCTGGGACCTCGACTCCCAGCTGGAGCAGGCCATGGACGCACTGCGCTGCCCGCCGCCGGACACACCGGTCAAGCACCTCTCCGGTGGTGAGCGCCGTCGGGTGGCCCTGTGCAAGCTGCTTCTGGAGGCCCCCGACCTGCTTCTCCTCGATGAGCCCACCAACCACCTGGACGCCGAATCCGTCCTGTGGCTCGAGCAGCACCTGGCCTCCTACAAGGGCGCTGTTATCGCGGTGACCCACGACCGCTACTTCCTCGACCACGTCGCCCAGTGGATCGCCGAGGTCGACCGCGGCCACCTCTACCCCTACGAGGGCAACTACTCCACCTACCTGGAGACCAAGGAGAAGCGCCTGGAGGTCCAGGGCAAGAAGGACGCCAAGCTCGCCAAGCGCCTCAGGGAGGAACTGGAGTGGGTGCGCTCCTCGGCCAAGGGCCGCCAGGCCAAGTCCAAGGCCCGCCTGGCCCGCTACGAGGAGATGGCCGCCGAGGCTGAGCGCACCCGCAAGCTCGACTTCGAGGAGATCCAGATCCCACCGGGCCCCCGCCTGGGCAGCCAGGTCCTCGAGGCCAGCCACCTGAGCAAGGGCTTCGACGGGCGCACCCTCATTGACAACCTGTCCTTCACGCTGCCGCGCAACGGCATAGTGGGAGTGGTCGGCCCTAACGGCGTGGGCAAGTCGACCCTATTCAAGACGATCGTGGGGCTGGAGCCGCTCGACGGCGGCGAACTCAAGATCGGTAAGACCGTCAAACTGTCCTATGTGGACCAGGTTCGGGCCGGCATCGACCCGAAGAAGACCCTGTGGGAGGTCGTCTCCGACGGCCTGGACCACATTAAAGTCGGCAATGTCGAAATGCCTTCGCGCGCCTACGTGGCATCCTTCGGCTTCAAGGGCGCCGACCAGCAGAAGCCCGCGGGCGTGCTCTCCGGCGGTGAGCGCAACCGCCTCAATCTGGCCCTGACCCTTAAGCAGGGTGGCAATCTCATCCTCCTGGACGAGCCCACCAACGACCTGGATGTGGAAACCCTCTCCAGCCTGGAGAACGCCCTGCTGGAGTTCCCCGGCTGCGCTGTGGTCATTACCCACGACCGCTGGTTCCTCGACCGCGTGGCCACCCACATCCTGGCCTGGGAGGGCACGCAGGACAACCCCGCCAGCTGGTACTGGTTCGAGGGCAACTTCGCCTCCTATGAGGACAATAAGGTGGCTCGTCTGGGCGCCGAGGCCGCCCGCCCCCACCGCGTCACCTACCGCAGGCTCACACGCGACTGAGCCGAGCGGCGCCGAGCTTGCTCGAGCGTCCGAGGCGATTGAGCGTGTTGGAGGCCGTGCCCGAACACACGCGACTGAGGAGCCGAGGGCGTCTACTCACGGCCGACGGCGGAGACCGCACCAGGTGGTCTCCGCCGTCGGCCCGTGGCTGAGCGGTCCCGGGGTGGCTGTGACCGTTTTGATATGTGCCTACGGCAGACTCGGGACTGGCTTGATACATAGGCTTCTTGGGGTCGGCTTGGTGGTCGGTACCGGTAGTGCTCAGGAGGTTCACATGTCTGTCCAGGAGCAGGCGGCGGTGGCGTGGATGCGGGTGAACGGGTTCCCTGACGCCACGGTTCACGACCCGACGATTGATACCGGAGTCGATATCATCGCCGTGAGCGCGGTAGCCCAGGTTCGTTCCGGGGCTCAGCTCGTTACCGGCGCAGACCTCATGCGCTTTGCGAGCAGCTCGGCCTCGATGGTCGGTAAGAACCGCCTGGTCTTCGCCCGTGCTGGCTACGCCGACGACGCCGTGGCGCTTGCGGACGCTCACGGCCTGGCCCTGTTTATCGAGCGGCAGGGCGCGGACATGGTTCCAGTCAATGGGCGGGCCCAGGGACTGCTGCTGGCAAGGCGCGGGGCAGTCCCGCCGCCGACGGCCTCGCCGTACACAGCCCCAGGACCGCTCCCAGTGGCAGCAGCGCCCGTACCTCCTCCTTCCTCGCTGACGCCTGTGTCTCTGCCAGCTCCTGGCTCGTTCACGACCAGGCCGCGCTTGTGGAGCAGGCAGGGCGTCTGGTACGTCATGGCGGTCTTCTTCGCTGGTACCGCTGCGATCGAGGCACTCGAGCCCAGCCCGGAGAACGCCGCCAATAACTCACTGACCACCCGGCTCATCGTGGCCGCAATGTTCGTGGCGTTCGCCGTGCTCTCCTGGCGCCACGGAAGGAACCTTGGCTCCCGCAGGCGCCAGGGCTAGATGCTGGACCCCTGGGACTGACCGATGGGGCTGGCTGGCCTCTTCGTTGAGATCGGCTGCATCGCCCAGCGTGCTTGATGAGCGCCTTGCGGTGTGCGGTCGCCAGTGGCTCCCAGTACGCCTTTAAGTTAGGGTAGGCTTACCTGGTGCTGGCGGTGGCGGTTGCCCGGAACTGCCAGCGAAAGTGATGCCCCGGGTCGCCGAACACTCTCGACCGACACCTTGATAACCCCTGAGGAGCGCACTCTATGTCGAACAAGAGCCGCCTTGTACCGCTGGTCCCTGCGGGACTCAGCCTGTTGCTCGCCCTCGGGGTGACCACGTTTTTCTCCGCGTGCGACCAGAGGCCCGACGGCACCTGGATGCACTGCCACAGCTGTCAGAACACCGTAGCCGCCAGCGGCGGCGGGCTGGGGCTCCTCTTCGGTGCCTCCTTCCTGGTCACCAACAGGATCGTCAGGATCGTCGTGCAGGCGCTCGCCGTCGTCGGCTCCGTCGTCGTCTTCTTCGTCCCCGGTGTCATCTGTCCGATGTGCATGATGCGCACCATGCGCTGCTACACGGTCTTCCAGCCTTATGTGAGGATCATGGCCGTCCTCATCGCCAGTTCCGGCGTCGGTGCCCTGGCCGCCTTGCTGCGACGGTCTGGGGATCCTGCCTGAGGCTGTCGGCACGCGGGCACATCGAGGAACACAGCACGAGACAAGGAGCGGCCTGTCATGACCAGTCGCGGTGTCCGCGCGACCGGCACCAGATCCACGACCCTGGTGTCGCTGGTGTCGCTGGTCGTGATAGCGGCCCTCGTCGGATGGGGCGTGCACAGGCAGGCCTGCTACACACAGGCGCTTCGCCTGGCAGAGGCCGGGTGGACCGATGAGGCATATGGGATCCTCAGCGGGCTCGGTGGCTACCGCGACTCCGCGCAGCGGGCGGCGGAGCTGGTCGCTGACGACCCGGCGCTGCCGTACCGCACGGCCCAGAAGGACGACACGGTCCTCCTGGGCACCTACGAGCAGGATGGGGACCTGTCCAACGGCGCCGAGCCCATCCGGTGGATAGTCCTTGACAGGATCGAGGACCAACTGCTCCTGCTCGCCGCCGACTGCCTGGACAGCCGCCCCTACCACCGCACCCCCTTCGAGGCCGTCACGTGGGAGACCAGTGACCTGCGCGCGTGGCTGAACGGTGAGTTCCTGCGGGCGGCGTTCACGCAGGACCAGCGGAGCATCATCGTGCCCACGCACAATGAGAACGACGACCAGACCGTGGTCGGGACGGAGGGTGGGGCGGCGACGACCGACCACGTGTTCGCGCTCAGCCAGACACAGGCCCTCATCTACATGGGCGGTGAGGAGGACCGGTACTCCGTCGGCCGCGCCCCTGCGAGCGCGTACGCGACGAGAGGGCGGCTGTATGTCGATCCGGACAGCGGCACAGCGGACTGGTGGCTGCGCTCGCCGGGTACGTACGCCTACGCCGCGCAGTACGTCAGCGTCTCCGGGACACCCTCTGTTGCCGGGGCGTCCGCGGACGTGGAGTTCGCGGTGCGCCCCGCCCTGTGGCTGAGCGTCGCCGAAGCGGAGAGAAACCGGCAGTGAGCAGACTCCTGTCCCTGCGCAGAATCCCCTTCCGGAGCATCCGCGCCCACCCCGTGCGCGCCGTCGTGGTCCTCGTCCTCGCCCTGACCCAGGCCGCCTGCCTGTTCAGCGGGCTCACACTTGTCCAGAGCATTCGCCACGAGCTCGCCCTGGCGGAGCAACGACTGGGCGCCGACCTCCTGGTCTACCCGACCTCCGCCCTCCAGACGCTGCACAAGGACCGGATCACCATGCTCGGCACCCCGGTGGAGTCCTACCAGGACCGGTCTGTGCTCTCGCGCATGGACTTCAACAACGACATCGAGTCCGTCTCCTACCAGGTCTATATCAAGGGCGTTCTGCCGGGCGGGGAGACGATCTGGATCGTCGGCTACGATCCGCAGACTGACTTCGTCATTGCCCCCTGGTTGGAGGAGGGGGCCGACGCAGAGCCGGGCGACGGCGTTGTCGCAGGCAGCGAGGTGCTCACTGATGGCCCTGGAACCGTCACGCTGTTCGGTCGAGAGCTGCCCGTGACCGCCCATCTGGCGCGGACCGGCTCTGACCTGGACCGCGCTGTCATGGTCAGCATGGACACCTTGAGCAGGCTCATTGATGCCTCGACTGCCCAGGGGGTCGAAACCTACGCCTCCGTCGACCCCCGGTGCGACTACTCCGTCGCGCTGGTGCGCCTGGCCGACCGGGACCGCGCGGAGAGTACAGCCGCCTGGATCAACACCTACGTGCGGAAGGTGACTGCTGTGAACGCCGACGAGGGCTTGGCCCTCACCGCCTCCGGCATCCACCACCACACGGGCGTGGTCGCCTCGATAGCGGCCCTGGCGTGGCTGGTCGTGCTCGTTGCCCTGGCCGTCGCCCAGTCCCTGTTCATAGGTGGCAGGCGGCAAGAGCTCCACGTGTGGCACACGATCGGGGCATCGCGCGCCACAGTTGAACGAGTCATGTTGTACGAGGCACTCATCGTTCACACCCTCGGGGCCTGCGCGGGAGTAGCGCTGGCCGGCGGCCTGCTCGCCGTCAGCGACGGCCTGCTCGACGGCGGCGGCGGACTCACCCCGGCATGGGCACTCATGGCGGCGGGCACCACACTGCTCGTCTCCTTGACCTTCGGATCCGCGAGCACGTGGCTGACCGTCAGAAGGGTCATGCGCGCACAGGGTGGCCAGGAGCTCCTGACGGCTTGAGGACAAGACTGAGAGAGGTGAATCGCGTGCTGTCACTCAGAGGACTTCCGTGGAGAAACCTGCGCGGGTACCCAGCGCGCACGGCGACCCTGGTTACCTTCACGGCGCTTATGACGATCGTCATCTTTAGCGGCACCATGCTCGTCCAAGGTGTCCGGCAGAGCCTGGAGACGGTCCAGGCCCGCCTGGGTGCCGATATCCTCGTCATCCCAGATGATGCTCGCGACGACTTTGATGCGCAGACCGTCCTGGTCCAGGCCGAGCCGGGGTACTTCTACATGGAGGCCGACAAGCTCAACCAGGCCGCCGCGGTCGACGGCGTCGAGCGGGCCTCGGCCCAGCTGTTCCTCGCCTCGACCCGGGCGAGCTGCTGCTCGGCAAGAGTCCAGATCATCGCCTTCGACCCCGCCACCGACTTCACGGTCCAGCCGTGGATCGCCGACACCCTGGGCGACGGCGAGATCGGTAACATGGACATTGTTATCGGAAGCAACGTGACCTCCGACGACGGTACTATTCGCCTGTTCGACAACGACCTGCGCGTTGTCGGGCAGTTCGCGCCCACGGGATCCACGCTGGACAATGCGGTCTACATGAACTTCACTACCTTCAGCACCGTCCTGAAGTCCTCCTTTGACAAGCATCTCAACAAGTACGGCTACGTCGCCTCCGAGGACGTTATCTCATCGGTGTCGATCAGGGTCAGGCCCGGACACGATATTGATGCTGTCGCTGCTGACATCGAGCGTCAGGTTAATGGCGTCACCGCCGTTACCTCCAAGAACATGGTCTCGAGCATCGCGGACAGCCTGGCCACGATCTCACACACGGTGGCGGTCCTCATCGCTATCGCCTGGGTGACCGGCCTGACGATGACCGTCCTCGTCTTCGCCCAGATGACCCACGAGCGACGCAGGGAGTTCGCCTCCCTGACAGCGATGGGGGCCGCCCGCGGTACGATCGCGCGGATAGTCGTGAAGGAGGCGATGACTGCGGACCTCGGCGGTGGCCTGGTCGGCATCGTTGTCTCGGCGGTCCTGCTCTACTCCTTCCACGGCCTGGTCAGGCAGGTCCTCGGGGCCTTCGTCCTGCCTCCTGCCGGCATGATCGTGGCACTGGCTGTCCTCTCGCTGGCCTGCGTCGGCCTCGCCGCGGTGGTGTCGGCATGGGTCTCGGTGAGGATCATCAACAGAACGGACCCGAGCCTCGTGCTCACGGAGGGCGAGTGAGATGAGGATTAGTGCGACAGGCGTCTCGAAGAACTACCCGCGCGCGGGTAAGAGCGGTGATGTTCTCGCCGCGGTGCGGCCGCTGGACCTCGATCTGAAGGTGGGGGACCTGACCGTCCTCACCGGGCGCTCCGGGAGCGGCAAGAGCACCTTGCTGAGCATGCTGGCTGGCATGCTCACTCCGACATCGGGCGTCGTGTCCGTGGACGAGACGGATATGTACTCGCTGGACGAGAGGGCCAGGTCGCGGCTGCGCAACGCACGGATCGGCCTTGTCCCACAAGGACACACCGCCTTGCGCAGCCTGACCGTGCTCGAGAACGTCCTGCTCCCGGCAGTCCTGTACTCCAGGCAGCCCCCACCTCTGCAGCGTGCGGAGGAGTTGCTGGAAGCGGTCGGCATCGCATCACTGGCGCCAGCCAGACCGAATGAGCTATCCGGGGGTGAACTGCGCCGCATGGCTGTCGCCCGCTCCCTGCTCATGAGCCCGGGCGCCGTCCTCGCCGACGAGCCGACCGCCGGCCTCGACGATGAGAGCACGGCGGATGTTCTCAGGCTGCTGCGCGAGACGGCGGACGACGGTGCGGCCGTGCTGGTGGTGACGCATGAGGACGAGGCAATGAGGTTCGCTGACCGCACGCTCACCATGGAGGCGGGCCGCCTGCGGCCGCGGGACCGGAAGACAGAGACGCAGGGCTGAGCGCCGAACCCGCGGGTGGCCCCAGGCCTCCCAGGACATTGGGACCTCAATTGCGATCTCGCGGCTCTCTCCGCGCTTCAGTCCTCCCCGTCCACGCGGATGCCCCAGCGACCCGAGCCCCGCGTCGTCGTGGTGGGCGTGCGGATCATGCCCTCCTGGGCAATGGTCGACACCAGCCTGCCGGAGGAGTCGAACACCTGCGCCCGGGCCACGGCCCGCCCTCCCTGGGAACTCGGCGAGTCCTGTACGAAGAGCATCCAATCGCCGGCGTCCACGTCCCGGTGGAACCACTGGGCGTGGTCCAGGGTGGCCAGGCTCATTCCCTCACTGCGCCAAAAAAGGCCCTGACTGCGCAACGCCGGCTCCAGCATGACCTGGTCGCACACGTAGGTCAACAGGGCCCGATGCACGGTCTGCGCCGCCTGCTCGGGCACCCGCCCACGGGCGCGCATCCACAGATGCTGCACCCCGGTGGCCTCCGGGGCGGGCCGCAGATAGATACTGCCCTCCACGTGCCGCAGATCGAAGGCCGCGGTACGCCCCAGGAACCGGGCCACCGGGTGGTCAATAGTGCGGAAGATCTCCAATGCGCTGGTAATCTCCTCGGGGCGCGGGACGTCAGGGGCGGGGAGTTGAACCTCGGCCCCCTCCTGCTCCTCCTGGTATGAGGAGATCATCGCCAGGATCGGAGTGCCGTTCTGGGACGCCGTGGTACGGCGCTGGGAGAAGGAACGGCCGTCGTGGAGGCGCTCAACGTTGAAAGCCACCGGCTCATTGGGGTCGCCGCCGCGCATGAAATAGGCGTGAACGGAGTGGGGCAGGCGCTCGCCATCGCCGTCGTCGATAAGCGTGGCCGCGGCGGCGAGCAGCCCTTGGGCGACCACCTGACCACCGTAGATCCGCCCTGAGATCTGGGGTAAGGAGGTCCCCAGGAACGAGTCGACCCCGTCCCCTTCCGTCAGGGCGAGGACCCGCGTAACAGAACCTAGGGGCTCCTCGGTGGCGGAGGGGACGGGGTACGGCGTCGTCACAGGCCGAGGTCCTCCAGAATGGGCAGCTCGGCGCGCACAGCGGTGCGAGCTTCCTCGGCGGTGCCGGCGTTAATGGCAATCTCGGCCAGGCGCTTGGCCTCATCAAGGGTCACGGACTTCATAACCGCGTCCACGTCGGGCAGGGCGCGGGCGGTCATGGACAGGCTGGCCACCCCCAGGCCCACCAGGACCACGGCCAGAGCCGGATCGGCGGCGGCCTCACCGCACACGCCCACCGGGCGGCCCTTGGGGGCGGCGCCGTCGCAGGCCTGCTTGATCAGGCGCAGCACGGCCGGCTGCCACGCAGTGGACAGATCCGCCAGGGAGGAGAGCAGCCGGTCGGCGGCCATGACGTACTGGGTGAGGTCGTTGGTGCCAATGGACGCGAAGTCCGCGTGCTCGAAGAGCTTGTCCGACATGAGGGCGGCCGAGGGGACCTCGATCATCATGCCCGCGGTCTTCAGGCCGTAGGAGCGGGCCTTCTCAGTGAAGGCGAGCGCCTCATCCTTGGTGGAGATCATTGGGGCCATGACCCATACCTTGGCGTTGGTCTCGGCCTCGGCCTTGGCCAGGGCCTCGAGCTGGTGCTCCAGGACCTCGGGGTCGCGGCGGGTGGTGCGGTAGGCGCGCACGCCCAGGGCGGGGTTGGCCTCGGTGGCGTCGGTGAGGAAGGGCAGAGGCTTGTCGGCTCCTGCGTCCAGGGTGCGCACCACAACCTTCTTGCCGGGGAAGGCCTCCAGCACACCGCGGTAAGCCTCGACCTGATCCTCGACGCTGGGCTCCTCCGGCTGGTCCAGGAAGCAGAACTCGGTGCGGAACAGGCCCACACCCATGGCATTGGCCTCGGCGGCGGAACGGGCGCCGGCGGCGTCGCCGACATTGGCGAGCAGCTGGACCTCGTGGCCGTCCTTGGTGGCGCCGTCGCCGTTGAAGACGCGTACTCGCTGGGCGAGCTCGCGGGCCCGGCGCAGAGCATCCTCGCTCGGGTTGACGGTGATCAGGCCCTTGGTGCCGTCCACCAGGACAATGTCGCCGTCGTGGAGCTGGTCGGTGACCTTGTTCCCAGTGCCGACGATTGCGGGCATGCCCAGCGCGCGGGCGAGGATCGCGGTGTGGGAGGTGGGACCGCCCTCGGAGGTGATGAAGGCGACGACCTTCTCGGGGTCCAGCAGGGCGGTGTCCGCCGGGGCGAGGTCCTCGGCCACCAGAACGAAGGGCTCGGGCAGGCGCGGGATGCCGGGCATGGGAGCGTCGGTGAGGACCGCGACAATGCGGTCGCGCACGTCGGCGACGTCTCGGGTGCGCTCAGCCATGTAGCCGCCAAGGGACTCCAGCATCGAAGCCAGGGTGCCGGCGGCCTCCCAGACTGCGCGCTCGGGGACGAGGCGGCGCTCACGGACCATGGCCTGGGCCGACGAAGTCAGCGTGGGGTCTGCGGCCATCTGGGCCGTGGTCTCCAGAAGCGTGCGGCCCTCGCCCTTGGCCTCAGCCGCTGAGAGCACGAGGCCCTTCTTGACGGTCTGCGCGGCAGCGGCGATGCGCTCACACTCCTTCTCGATGTCGCGGCTGGCATCAAGACTGGCGATCTCGGGCTCGCTGATACCGGGGGCCATGCGGGCGACCGGACCGGCGACAAGGCCGGGGCTGACCCCGATGCCGGTCAGCGAAGTGGGATTGGCGTCGGACGGGACCATTCGGTGCTCCTCAACATCGACGGAGGCGGGTGTCACACCCCATTCTGCACGGGAGTCGGAATCGGCGTGGCGTTTCCGCCCAGGGATGAACAACGTTTGACAGGGAACCGGCCCGGCTGCGCGCCTGCGCCACCGGCCCGGCCAAGGTGTGGGTGCTGTCGCACTGGGATAAAGTGATATCGAACACGAGCAGCGCTGGCCGCCCCGCACGCCCCGGACACGCCCGGGTGTGCAGCGGCACCAGGGTGGACGCCGAGCGCCAGAAGGAGCAGATATGAGCACAGCATCCGAGATCGTTGCCGGCTTGGGGGGCCGGGACAACATTACCGACCTTGAGCCCTGCATCACGCGGCTGCGGGTGGAGGTCGTGGACCAGGAGAAGGTCGATGAGCAGGCCCTGCGGGCCAGCGGCGCTTTCGGCGTTGTGCGCTCCGGGCGGGTAGTCCAGGTGGTCGTCGGCCCGACGGCGGACGTCCTGGCCAGTGAGATCGCCGCGCTCGACTGACAGGGCCGGCAGGGCCGGCAGACGGGCGAAGAGCGCCCCCTGCCGCCAGGACCCCGGGGCCGGGTGCGGAGGCCCGCGGTCGGGCGCCGGCCGGCGCTGCGGTCGCGGCGCCGGCGGTGCCGGCCGGCGCGCACCTGCGTGTAAAGGCATCCGGCCGGGTGACAGTTTTTTCATGGTTACGGCTTCTTGATGGGCGCTCCGCTGGCATGGCGGCGCCCGAGTGTGAAATCCTTGCAGAAATGAGTGGACCTGCCTGCGAGTCAAAGCTGCGTCGCCTTGAGGATTCAGGCACACTCGTTCCCGTCACGTCCCCAGCGCTACCGCATCCGCGGTGGCGCTTCCTCGCGCATGTGCGCGACCGAATGCAAGGCCGATCCACGACATGACAGAGCAGAGAAACGCTCACGAGCCCGCCGGAGAGCGACTCAAGCACCTCGCCGAAATCCATGGAGTCTCCACTGAATACTGGGACTATCATGGCAACCTCGCCGCGCCCTCGCGTGAAACACTCGTCGCCGTCCTCACGGCGCTGGGAGTGGACGCCAGTAGCGACGAGCAGATTGAGTGTTCCATTACCGAGGCCGACCTCGCCCCCTGGCGCAGGATCCTGCCGCCCACCGTCGTCGCCCGCCAGGGCACGAAGGCCTCCGTCGCCGTCCACGCCCCCGAGGGCGCGGGCGTGGAGCTGGGGGTCGCACTCGAGGACGGTGGCACCCGCGAATTGACCCGGGTTGAGGACCGCACCTCACCACGTGAGGTCGACGACGTCCTCATTGGCCGTGCCACCTTCGCCCTGCCCTTGGACCTGCCCCTGGGCTGGCACACCCTGGTGGCTCGGGTCCGGGTCGAGGGAGAGGAGAATGTGCGCACGGCAACCGCCAGCCTGGCCGTCACCCCTGACCACCTGGAACTGCCCGCGTCCCTGGGGCGTCGCGGGTGGGGTGTTATGGCACAGCTGTACTCGGTGCGCTCGCGCGGCTCCTGGGGTGTGGGGGACGCCGATGACCTGGCTGAACTCGCCAGCTTCCTGGGGGACGAGGGGGCCGACTTCCTTCTCATTAACCCCCTGCACGCCGCCGAGCCCGCCGGCACGATGACGCCATCGCCCTATCTGCCGGTCACCCGCCGTTTTGTCAACCCCATCTACATCCGCCCGGAGAACATTCTGGAGTCATCCCGCCTGTCCGGGCCGCGCCGCTCCCTGGTGCAGTGGGGTCTGGAGGAGGTTCAAGAGGCCAACCTGAACGCCGAGCCCATTGACCGCGACACCGCCTGGAACGCTAAACGAGAAGCCCTTGAGGTCATCTTCGCGGCCGGCCGCTCCCGCGCCCGCCAGCGCGACTTCGAGCGTTTCCGCGCCGAGCAGGGCGAAGGGCTGGAGCACTTCGCCCTGTGGAGCGCCTTGACCGAGAAATACGGTGAGATGTCGCAGTGGCCCGAGGCCCTGCGCGACTCGCACTCGGCCCAGGTGGTCAGCGAGACCCATGAGTTGCAGGAGCGCATTGACTTCTTCGCGTGGCTCCAGTGGATTGTTGACGAGCAACTGGAACGGGCCCAGGCCCAGGCCAAGGCCGCCGGCATGTCTTTGGGCATCATGGATGATCTTGCCGTGGGGGTCCACCCCTATGGCGCCGATGTATGGTCCAACCCCGAGGCCTTTGCCACTGGTGCCGAGGTGGGCGCCCCGCCGGACATGTACAACCAGTTGGGGCAGAACTGGTCCCAGCCGCCGTGGAGCCCGCTGCGCCTGGCCGAAACCTCCTACGCCCCGCTGCGCGACATGGTCCGCACGGTGCTGCGCCATGCCGGCGCGTTGCGCGTCGACCACGTTATCGGGTTGTTCCGCCTGTGGTGGGTCCCCGAGGGCATGCGGGCCGACCAGGGCGCCTATGTGCGCTACGACCATGAGGCCATGGTCGGCGTCCTCCTCCTGGAGGCCCACCGGGCCGGGGCGGTCATTATTGGCGAGGACTTGGGCACAGTCGAGCCCTGGGCCCGTGACTACCTCGCCAGCCGGGGGGTCCTGGGCACCTCGGTGCTCTGGTTCGAGAAGCAGGATGACGGCTGGCCCCTTGAGCCGGAGGCTTACCGGCACCTGGCCCTGTCCACGGTTAATACCCACGACCTGCCGCCGACTGCCGGCTACTTGGCCGACGAGCACGTTGAATTGCGCGAGCGCCTGGGTTTGCTCACCGAACCGATTGAGCAGGTGCGGGTCGAGGCCCGTATTGAGCGCGAGCGCATGTTGGCCCGCCTGCGGGAGCATGGCCTGCTGCGGAAGGACCCCACTGAGCGCGAGGTCGTTGAGGCCCTGCATCGCTACATTGTGCGCACCCCCTCCGCCCTGGTGGGGGTGGCCCTAGTTGACGGCGTGGGTGAGCGGCGCTGCCAGAATCAGCCGGGCACCGATCAGGAGTACCCGAACTGGAAGATTCCCCTGGCGGACTCCGCGGGGGAGGTGGTCCTGGTGGAGGATCTGCCGGACAACGCCCGTCTGAGCAGCCTCCTGGCGGCGGTGCGCTCCGAGCTCCGGCAGTCCTGAAACGAGGCGCGGTGGGGCGGGATCGTTTCTTCGATCCCGCCCCACCGCGGCGCTTGTCCGGACGGATGGTGTGATGGTGCCTCGACGGGGTGGTCGGGGCGCCTCAGGACCAGGTCATGACCACCTCTCCGTTCTCCACGACCCTTCCGCCGGCCGTTGGACTCAGGGCTGAGGCCTCGGCCTGGAGGGCGATAATGGGCACGATCGGGTTCAGCCCGCCGGCCTCGATACTCGCCGGGCTCCAGGTGACTATCGGATCACCGGCGTGCACTTCCTGGTCGGGGGTCGCATGCAGGGAGAACCCTTTTCCGGCGAGGGTGACGGTGTCCAGCCCCAGGTGCACCAAGACGCAGCGGGCGTCATCAGCAGCAACGACAAAAGCGTGCGGGTGCAGCTTGGCGATCCGGCCATCGACCGGGGCGGTGACCGTGACCTCCTGGTGGTTGTCATCGCGCGTAGGGTCAATGGCCAGGCCGGGTCCCACAAGCATGCCGGCGAAGACCGGATCGGGGACCTCGGTGAGAGGCACGATCCGGCCGGCCAGTGGTGCCCGGACGGGGATGCTCATCGAAGGTCCTCGATATCCTCCGCAACGGTGTCGGCATTGGGGCCGACAACAACCTGGACGATGTTCCCGACCGTGACCACCCCGTGGGCCCCCGCGGACCGCAGGGCCGCCCCGTCGACGGCGTCGGCGTCCTCCAGCTCGCAGCGTAAGCGCGTAATGCAGGGCTCGATCTCGACAATGTTGTCAAAGCCGCCGAGGGCGTCGACGATTCTCTGGGCTTGGGACATGGGTGCTCTCCTGGGTTGTGCCGGCGTCAACCGGCCCTGGCTGGGGTACGGCAGGGATGCGGTACTCGGGCGGCAATGCCCCAGACCGACGAGTGGTCCATACCAGTAGTCATCCTGGCAGACCTGAGCGCCGCTGTCCAGCCGGTCTGCCGTGGCGTCGTCCTCAAGGGGCGGAAGACTCGCGGGGGCGTTTGCGGCGCGGCGCCCCCTTGCGTGTTGACGGCGGCCGGGGGGCGGCCACCGGCACCCACAGAGTGTAGCGGTCGGCGCGGTAAACCGAACGCGAGTAGTCCACCGCTTGGTGGCCGTGGAAGGTACGGCGGGTGATGTCCAAGGTCGGCGCGCCCGGCTGCACCGAGAGGATGGTGGCCTCCTCTGGGGTGGCGGCATGGCCGGCGATGACGTCCTCGCCCCATTCGGGGGTCAGCCCGGCCTCCGTGAGCCGCTCATAGACTGAAAAGCCCAGGCCGTCGTCGAGCAGTCCCGGCAGGAGCGCCTCCGGGACCCAGTTCTCCTCAATGGACATGGGCGTCGAGTCCGCGGTGAGCAGGCGGCGCAGGTGGTAGACCCTGGCCCCGGTCTCGATTTCCAAGGCGGTGGCGGCATTGGGCGGGGCGGCGATGGTCTCCGCCAGGAGGAAGACTGCGCCCGGCTCCATTCCGCGCCGGCGCATCTCCTGGGTGAAGGAGGTCAGCCGCAGCTGCAGGTCGAGTTTGGGGGGCGCCACGAAGGTGCCCCGGCCCTGTTGGCGCTCCAGGATCCCGTCAACGACCAGGGTGTCAATGGCCTGGCGCACGGTCATGCGGGAGACGCCGAAGGTCTGGCACAGTTCGCGCTCGGAGGGCACCGGGGCGCCGGCCTCCAGTCCGCCCTCGATCAGGGACAGGAGGTGGTCTCGTACCACCATGTACTTTGCCGGTGGTCTCAAGGCTGGCATCGTTGTCCCCGGTCTGGGAGTGCTGGAGGCGGACGCATCCATTGTGCCTTGGGGGGAGGCGGATTCGCACGCCGAGTCGGGGGCGGAGGGCGAGCACTTGACATCTGATATCCGATCCGTTTCGCTAGTACCACTGGTCCAGACGAGTTCGACGTCGAGCCGTCATGACAGGCCGCCCCTTCAGCGGTTTCCCATCACTGCGGCTGGCAGGCCGCACCTCCCTCACTTTGGAGTACATCGTGTCTGACAAGAAGAGGTCAGGCGGCGCATTCGCAGCCGCACAACGACTCGGGCGCTCGCTCATGCTGCCGATCGCCACCCTCCCGGCCGCGGGCCTCCTCCTGCGCCTGGGCCAAGGGGACATGCTCGGCTCCGACGGCGCCGGCGGCGGCCTATCCTCGCATTTGCCATGGATGCAGCCGGTGGCCGACGTCTTCGCCGCCGCGGGCGGAGCCGTGTTCGACAACCTTCCACTCATATTCGCCGTCGGCGTGGCCGTGGGCTTCGCCAAGAAGGCAGACGGCTCCACCGGGGTGGCCGGGCTCTTCGGCTACCTCGTGTTCAAGGGCGTCCTGGATGTTCTGGCCCCCTACTGGGGGGCCGGCGGCGATGGCGCCGACAAGCCCGACACCATTAATTACGGGGTCCTGGGCGGCATCATTATTGGTATTGTGGCGGCCCTGCTCTGGCAGCGGTTCTACCGCACCAAGCTGCCGGACTGGCTGGCCTTCTTCGGCGGCCGGCGCTTCGTCCCAATTATCACCTCCCTGTGGGCGGTGGGTATTGCCGTCGTCCTGGGTGCCGTCTACCCGGCCTTTAACTGGCTCATTAACGACAAGCTCGGCGGCTGGCTCATGCACGCCGGCACGGAGGGCGGCCCGGCCGGAGCTATTGCGGCGTTCGTCTTCGGCACCGTCAACCGGCTGCTCATCCCCTTCGGCCTGCACCACCTGCTTAACTCCATCCCCTGGTTCCAGCTCGGTGAGTGCACGACGGCCGCCGGCGAGACCGCTCATGGCGACCTGACCTGTTTCTTCTCCGGCGTGGACGGCACCAATGCCTGGACCGGCGGCTTTATGACCGGATTCTTCCCCATTATGATGTTCGCCCTGCCCGGTGCCGCCCTGGCCATCTGGCACTCGGCCCTGCCCCGGCGCCGCAAGGCCACGGGGGCGCTCATGATCTCCGTGGCCCTGACGGCCTTCCTCACCGGCATTACCGAGCCCCTGGAGTACGCTTTCGCCTACGTGGCCTTCCCGCTCTACGCCATCCACGCGGTGCTCACCGGTTCCGCCCTCGCGGTTGTCAACCTCCTGGGTATTAAGGACGGCTTCGCCTTCTCCGCCGGGGCCATTGACTACGTGCTGAACTTCGGTAAGTCCGCCGACCTGTCCGGTGGCGCGATCCAGGGCCCGATCTTGTTGGTGGTTATCGGCCTGGTTTACGGGGCCATCTACTATTTCCTCTTCCGTTTCCTCATTGCCAGGTTCGGCTTTAAGACCCCTGGTCGTGAGGAGGACGACGCCGACGCCTTCGCCGCTGCGCAGGAACAGGCGGCCCAGTCCACCGGCAAGAACGCCGAGGCGGCCCGCAAGCGCTGAGCGGCCCCTCCGCCCCGGCCAACCCACCGGCTGCCCCAAATGGGGCGGGGCGAGTGCAGCCGGGGCCGCGAGGGCCGTTGCTCCAGTGCGCCAAGCCCGGGTGTGGGGTGACAACCATGGTTGTCACCCCACACTGTCAGCGGCAAGGAACGGCCCCGAGGCTCAGCGCCCCCGGGCTGCGGTCTCCGCCGCCTGCGCCCCAGTCACCCTCAAGGTGTCGTCAAGGTTCTCACGCACAATCCGGCGCAGCGCCGCCGGGGAGTGCTCATGGGACGCCAGCCAGCTCTCCAAGGCCGCCGCCGGGTCGGCCCCGGCCAGGCCCACGGTCGCGCAGGACCACAGGCGGCTGAGTAGGTTCTCCGCCATGTGGAAGGTGCGTGAGGCCCAAATGCCCTCGGCCTCCTTGACATACTCGTCGATGAAGGGCACCAGCAACTCGGGGTTGCGCTCCACCGAGGTGAAGCCCCGTAGCACGCGCACCTGCGTCTCATTGGGCATGGCCTTATCCTCGACCAGCGCCCGCCAGGTGGCGGCCTTCGCCTCCGGTGTCGGTACGGCGGCCCGGGCCTCAGCGGCGCGCTCGCGGCCGGTGGCGGTCATGTCCCGGGCCTCTTCAGCGGCGATCCGCTGCTCGCCGTAGCGACCGGCAGCCACCAGGCCGGTCAGCAGCTCCCAGCGCAGATCCTGGTCCACCACGAGGCCCGCGAGTTCCCGGCCGCCCTCCAGGAGGGCGGCAACGGCATCGAGTTGCTCGGCCGTCACGGCGTGGGCGGCCACCGCGCGCACCAACTGGAGCTGCTTGTCGCTGCCGGCCTCGGCTTGGCGGGCCAGATCCCACAGGGCCCCGACGGTGGGCGGGGCTGCGATGGCGCGCTCCGCAGGGGGCAGGTACAGGCCCAGGCAGGTGGCGATACGGGCCAGCAGCCCCTGGAGCACTGAGGAGTGCGTTTCCACGGTCAGGGCGGCCAGCGCCCCTCGAAGGTAGTGGGAGGCGGCGAGTTCGCCGTCGCGCACCATGTCCCAGGCGCTGGCCATGACTACTGAGCGCGGCAGGGACTCGGTGAAGGCGCCCACATGCGCAAGGCCCGCCTCCAAGGAGGCCTCGTCTAGGCGCACCTTGGCGTAGGTAAGGTCTTCGTCGTTGAGCAGAAGGACGTCGGCGCGCCGCGTGCCCACCAGCTCGGGCACGTCGGTGCGCTCGCCGTCAACATCGAGCTCAATGCGGCCGGTGCGCTCCAGGCGCTCACCGTCCGGGCTCAGCGAATAGGAGCCGAGCACCACCCTATGGGGGCGCAGGGAGGCAGGGGAGGAGCCGGGGATCTCCTGGAGGATCGCCGCAGAGGTAATGACGCCCTCGGAGTCCACGGCGACCTCGGTGCGCAAGGTAGTGACCCCGGCCTCCTGGAGCCACAGGCGCGTCCATGACGACAGGTCCCGTCCTGAGACCGCCTCCAGCTCGCGCAGCAGGTCGGCCAGCTCGGCGTTGCCGTAGGCGTGGGCGGCCAGGTAGTTCTTGATTCCGGCGAAGAACTGGTCCCGGCCCACATAGCTCACCAGGGCCGCCAGCACGGAGGCGCCCTTGGCGTAGGTAATGCCGTCGAAGTTGACCTCGACATCGTGCAGGTCATTGATCTCGGCCGCAACGGGGTGGGTCGAGGAGAGCTGATCCTGATTGTAGGCCCAGCCCTTCTCAATGGTCTGGAAAGTGGTCCAGGCGTCGGTGAAGCGCGTGGTCTCCGCGGTGGCCAGGGTGGAGGTGTACTCGGCGAAGGACTCATTGAGCCACAGATCATTCCACCACTTCATGGTCACCATGTCCCCGAACCACATGTGGGCCAGCTCGTGGAGGATGGTTATCGCCCGCCGCTCCACCCGGGCCCGGATGGGGCGGGAGCGGAAGATGTAGTCGTCGCGATGGGTGACGCACCCGGCGTTCTCCATGGCCCCGGCGTTGAACTCGGGAACGAAGACCTGGTCGTACTTGGTGAAGGCGTAGGGGGTGCCGAAGAGCTCCTCATAGTAGGCGAAGCCCTTCTTGGTGATCTCCAGGATCTCTTCGGAATCCATGTGCTCAACCAGGGAGGCGCGGCAGTAGACGCCCAGGGGCACAACGCGCCCGTCGGCGGCCCGGTACTCGTCGGCGGCGCCCGCATAAGGGCCGGCCACGATCGCCGTAATGTAGGAGCTCATGCGCTCGGTGGGTGCGAAGGCGAAACGGTTGGCGTCCTGGCCCTCGGCTCCGGTGACGGCCACTGGTTCAGGGGTGGGGGAGTTGGAGAAGACCGTCCACCCGGCCGGGACGATGACTGTGAAGGTGAAGGTGGCCTTGAGATCGGGCTGCTCGAAGACCGTGAAGACCCGGCGGGAGTCGGGGACCTCGAACTGGGAGTAGAGGTAGGTGGCGCCGTCAACCGGATCGGTGAAGCGGTGCAGGCCCTCGCCGGTGTGCATGTAGGCGCAGTCCGCCACCACCGTCAACTCATTGACCTCCGCCAGTCCCTCCAGGGTGATGCGGGAGTCGGCGTAGACCCCGGCCGGATCCAGGGCACGGCCGTTGAGGGTGATTTCGTGGACGGCGGGGGCCACCAAATCAATGAACGTGGTGGCGCCGGGGCGGGCGCCGAAACGGACCGTGGTGGTGGAGCTGAAGTGTTTTTCGCCGCGCGTCAGGTCCAAGACGACGTCGTAGGACTCCGTGCGGATAATCGCGGCGCGCTCGGCCGCCTCAATGCGGGTCAAGTTCTGCCCGGGCATGAAGACTCCTGTTCTGTATGGGAACGGTTTGACGGCGCATGGGCTTGTGGCCTGCGCCCTCCCGGAGAGCCTCCGGGCCTGGGGCCGATTGTTGCACTGGTACGGACGGCCCTGAAACGGGCGGGGCCGGCACAACCGTGTCAAGCCGGGGGCGTCGCCGTCGGCGGCCCTGGGCCGGCGCCGCCGGCAGAGATCGGCTGCGGCCGGCGGCCCGGCTCGCCCGGGAGCTCACGGGGCGGCGGGCGCGCATGTTCCCGGCGCGTAGCCGTGTTGGGCCAGGACGGTGAAGGTCTGCTCCTGGGGCGTGGCGATAAAGGACCCCTCCAGGGAGGTCACGGGCACGGTGACCGTCTCAATGCCTTGGCCGCCCTGGGCGGCGCGCGCGGAGCGGGCCAGGGCCAGCAGATCCAGGATGCCGGTGCCCTCATCCATGGTCAGGTCGCCCGCCACCTGATGCGCCAGGGAGTGCGCGGCCAGCGGGTTGCGGGCCTTGGCGGCCAAGGATTCCAGGACCGCGCGCATGATCAGCCCGGAGAACTCGCTGCGCCGCTGGGAGCCCTCAGTCTCACTTAACGCGGTCCAGGTGCCCTCGCGCAGGACCTCGGGGTGCCGGGAGCGGACCAAGGCCAGGGCGTCAATGCCGTTGAGGTGCTGGGTCCCGGCCGTAGTGAGGTTGAGCCCGGCGTAGGTGTCCCTGACCGGCTCGGAGATACTGACCTCCACCCCGCCCAGGGCGTCCACGACCTGGGCGAACTGCGCCATGTCAATGGTGACCAGGTGGGAGACGGGCACGCCCAGAGTGGTGCACAACAAATCCACAGTGTTCTGGGGCCCCTCCAGGTAGCTGGTCGCCAGCCGGTGGTGGCGGTAGTTCGAGTCCACCAGTGTCAGGTCGCGCGGGATAACGAGGACGCTCATCCCCGTGGTGGAGCGCTGAATGAGGACGACGACGTCAGCGCGGGAGCCCGGTACCTCCTCGGTGGTGCCGTAGCGGTTGGGGCCGTCGGGAACTGTTTGGCGGGAGTCCGTGCCCAGGATCAGCCAGGTCTCAGGGGCGGCTGCGAGTGGGGAGGGCATGGCGATCTCGACCCTGGCCGGGCGTCCCATGAGTACTGCGGTGTCGACGGCGGCAGCGCCCCCGAACGCCAGTACGAGGGCGGCAATGGATACTGCGGTCCGGCTCCAGCGGGCCGACCACCGCCGGGATGGGCGTCGGTCGGCTCGGCTGGTGAGACGGTTCTCCGCCGGTGAGACGGCCTGGGGGGCTGTCTCACCGGCGGAGGAGTGTGGAGTCGGCTCGGCCATTGCCGAGAGGGGGTTGGTCAGGCCTTGCGGCGGGAGGCCACGAAGGCGGCTGCGGCGCCGAGGCCGGTGAGGCCTAGGGCTGCCAGGGCGAGGGTAGTGCCGTTAACACCGGTCTTGGCCAGGGCGGGCTGAGCAGTTGCGGTCGGTGCGGCGCTCGGAGCTGCGGTCGGGTCGGCCGGGTCGGTCGTGGGCGGGACAATGTTGTTGTTGCCGTCATCAATACTGTAGACGCCATTGGAGACCTTAATGCGGTCCGCGCTCTGGCCGCCCTCACCGTGGTGGTCGCCGAAGATCTCCAGGTAGTAGGTGCCGTCGGGGACATTGGGGGCCGCGAAGACCGCGTTGACACTGCCATTGGCATCCACCACAACGGTGCCCACCAGGTAGGTGACGGTCGGGTCGGTGGCGCTCACCAGATTGATGGTCGCGGTCTCACCGGGAGTCAGGCCCGTGGCCTCAATCCTGAAGTTCTGGGCTCCGGGCTCGCCCTCAATGGTGAAGGTGCCATTGAAGGGGGTGGAGTCGAAGATCAGGGGGAAGCTGACGGCCTGCTGGGTGACGTTGTCGTAGCTAACGCACTCCGCGACGATCGTCCAGATGTCGTTCTCCTGCGGGGAGGGCAGGGTCAGGTCCAGGTCGAGGGACCAGCTTCCGTCCGCCTCCGGGGTGACGCTCTTCTGGACCAGAGGGATATTGACCTCGTTGTAGGCCGCAACGAACACCTCGGAGGGTTTGTCGTTTATGGCGGCGCATCCGGTGCCGGAGACCGGGTAGGTGGTGTCACTGGGGCTCACCGTGTTCGACGAGACCGTGACTGTGAAGTTGCCGTCTTCGTAGGTCTGTGCCGTGGCTGGGGCGGCGACCAGAATCGAGGCGCCGATCAGGACGGCGCCGGAGGCGATCGCCGCGAGGGAGCGTTTGAGGCCCATGGGGTTCTCCAAGCGGTAGGGGATGAAGGGTCGACAGCGGTGGGACCGTGCGTGCCTTGGGAGACTACAAGGAAGTCGTGACGCAGGCAATGCTTCCAGTGTGATCGCGCTGTGATTTTGCTTGACATTATTGCGGCGTTGGACCTCGGGGAGGGCGTCATCCGCAGAGCCGCGGCCCCCTGGCTCCGGCGCCGCCAGGGGCCTCAATGGCCTCAATGACCGGAGTGAATGACCGGAGTGGTCTGGGGTGCGCCCCGCCAAGGACCTAAGGAAAGGACCTAAGGAGTTGCCCCAATCGTGGCTCACCAGATGGTGACCCGCTCGGCGGGGTCTCGCCACAGGGCGTCCTCCTGGCTCACCCCGAAAGCCTCGTAGAAGGCGTCCACATTGCGCACGATTTCGTTGCAACGGAACTCCGCCGGTGAATGCGGGTCGACGGTCAGCAGCAGCTCGGCGTAGTCGTCCCGGTTCTTCCCCCGCCAGATCCGCGCCCAGGAGTAGAAGAAGCGCTCCAGGGCGGTCAACCCGTCAATGCGCGGTGCCTCGGCGAAGGAGGCCACCCCCGCGCGAGCTAAGGCCAGCCGGTAGGCCTTGAGGGCTATACCCAGGCCCCCCAGGTCGCCAATGTTCTCCCCAATGGTGAGGGCCCCGTTAACGTGGGGCACCTGCTCCGCCGGGGTGCCCGCGGCCCGGGCGCGCTCCAGGAGGGCCGCAGGGGTGCAGGCGTTGTACTGGTCGACAAGCGCGCGGGTGCGTGCCGCAAAGGCCTCTCGATCCTCCTCGGTCCACCAGTTCACCACCTTGCCGGTGCCGTCGAAGGTCGAGCCCTGGTCGTCGAAGCCGTGCCCGATCTCGTGGCCGATCACCGCCCCGATTCCCGCGTAGTTGACGGCGTCGTCCGCGGCCGGATCGAAGAAGGGGGGCCGCAGGATGGCCGCCGGGAAAACGATCTCGTTCATGGTGGGGTTGTAGTAGGCGTTGACCGTCTGCGGCGTCATGTGCCACTCCTCGCGGTCCACCGGCTCGGTCAGCTTCCTCAGTCGGCGCGCCAACTCCACGCTCTCCACGCTGCGCACCGACGCCAGCACGTCCCCGGGCACGATTACCACCGCCGAGTAGTCCTTCCACCGGCTCGGGTAGCCGATCTTGGGAGTGAACAGGGCCAGCTTGGCCAGCGCCCGGTCACGGGTAGCCCGACTCATCCACTCCAGGGCGGAGATGGACTGGCGGTAGGCCTCAATAAGGTCGGTGACCAGCGCCTCCATCGCCTCCTTGTGGGCCGGGGGGAAGTGACGCTCCACATAGACCTCGCCCAGGGCCTCCCCTAGGCAACTCTCCACCAGGCCCACGCCACGCTTCCAGCGGGGACGCAGCTTGTCAGTGCCCTGGAGGGTACGCCCGTAGAAGTTGAAGTTCTCCTCCACGAAGGCGCTGGACAGAAGCGTGGCGCGACCGTGGACCACGTGCCATGCCACCCAGGCGCGCAGGTCCTCCAGGTCGGTGTCGATCCACACCCGGGCCAGGTGGGGGAGGTAGTCGGGCTGGGTGACAATGACCTCCTCCAGGAGGATTGTGCTGGTTACGCCCGCCGCCGCGGCGGTGGCGCGCACACCCCGGCGCCAGGCCTCCCAAGGGAAGGAGGAGGCCGACCCGGTCAGCTCCTCCCAGGTCATGGGGTTATTCATGGCTTCGACATCACGGGCGCGCACGCGGTCCCAATGCCCTCGCGCCAGGGCCGTCTCCACGGCCATGACCCGGCCGGCCAATGCCATGGCCCGGGGGGAGGCCATCGCGCCCTCGTTGGGGTCCGGGCTGGTGGTTCCCGACTCCGGCGCCTTAGCGCCGTGCACGGGGCTCTCCTCCACCGTCACCCCCTGGGGAAGATCCAGGCGGGAGTCCAGGCCGGCGAGGTCGAGCATGCGGGCCACATGCGCCACGTAGGCGGCGCGGACCTCGGCCTGCGCCTCCTCCCGATAGTAGGACTCGTCGGGAAGGCCAATGCCCGCCTGCCCCATCCAGGTGGTGTAGCGCTGCGGGTCATTGAGGTCGTTCTCAACATCGACTCCCACTGCGCCGCAGAACCCGGCCGCCAGGCCCGCGCCGAGCGCACTCGCCAGCTCCTCCTTGCTGTCCGCTGCCAGCACTGGGGCGAGCTCGACCTTCAGGGGAGCGGCCCCCACGGCCTCAATGCGCTCACGGTCCATGAACGCCGCGTACAGGGCGCCGATCTTGCCCCGGTTGGTGGCGGGCAGGGGGTGCTGCGCCATGGCGGGTGCGTCATCGTCCTGTGCGCTGACGGCCGTGAAGGGGGCGGCCGCCTCCTCCAGGATCTCCCGGCAGTCCGACTCGGCGGCGTCATGCAGCACGGTGAAGGTGCCGGTGGCCGGACGGTCCGCGGGGATCTCGGCGGTGGACAGCCAGGTGCCGTTGACGTGGCGGAAGAGGTCGTCCTGGGGGCGGATGGTCTTGTCGACCCAAGCGGTCTCGTAGACCCCGGCGAGCACGGGTGCGGCGTCGTTGGTGGAGGTGGTCTCAGTCATGCCGATCACGCTAGCCCGCCGTTCCCGGGCCGGTCCCGCGGGCGCCCAGGGCTGCGTCAGGGTGTTCGCGTGAGGCACAATCTGATCCATGCGCATCCACATTGCCGCCGACCACGCCGGCTACGAGCTCAAAACCGCGGTCAGTGAGCACCTGACCGCCGCTGGGCACGAACTCACCGACCACGGCGCTCATGTCTACGACCCCGGTGACGACTACCCCGCCTGCTGCATCGCCTGCGCCGAGTCCGTGGCCGCCGACCCCGACTCCCTGGGCATTGTCCTGGGTGGAAGCGGCAACGGCGAGCAGATTGCGGCCAATAAAGTCGACGGCGTGCGCGCCGCCCTGGCGTGGTCGATTCGAACCGCGGTCCTGGCGCGCCAGCACAACCGGGCCAATGTCGTGGCCGTGGGTGGGCGCATGCACTCCCCGGCCGAGGCCCTGGAGATCATTGACGCCTTCATCGCCGAACCCTTCAGCGGTGAAGAGCGGCACGCCCGCCGCATCGCTCAAATCACCGACTACGAGCGCCGCGAGCGCCGCAGCCAGGTCTGAGAGGTGCCTGAGGGCCACACGATTCACCGGCTCGCCGCCGCTCTCTTCGAGCTGTACGGGGGGCAACGCCTGCGGGCCCTCTCCCCCCAGGGGCGTTTTGCCGACGGCGCGGCCCGCCTTGACGGCCAGGTGCTCCTGGGCTCCCAAGCGCACGGTAAGCATCTTTTCGTGCCTTTTGCCCCGAGCGCCGACATCCCCGTGGACCATGACGCCGTCACCTGGTTGCGTGTCCACCTGGGCTTGTACGGGTCGTGGACCTTCGACGGCGACACCTGCTTCACCGCCCCGCACTCCATTGGCGCCCCCCGACGGAGGGTGGGTGAAAAAGGGGAGTCGGTCCTGCGTCACGGTGGCGGCTCGGCGCTCTCGGGCCTGCGCGGGGCTCCGGAGGCCACGGCGGCCGACGACGGGCCGGCCCCGGCCGCTCCGCCGCCCGACCTGTGGGAGCCACCGGAGCCGCGCGGTGCCGTGCGCCTCCGGCTCCTGGGTGAGCACGGGGTCGCCGACCTGACCGGTCCGGCCGCCTGCGAGCTTCTGGACGGTGCGGGAGTGGCTGCGGTGCGCCGCCGTTTAGGACCCGACCCGCTGCGCCCCGACGCCGATCCGGAGGCCTTTGTGGCGGCCGTGCGGCGCCGTCGTCGTCCCCTGGGTGAGCTGCTTCTGGACCAGTCCGTGCTGGCGGGGGCCGGCAACATCTACCGTGCCGAAACCCTCTTCCGCGTGGGCGTCAGCCCCTTCCGCGCCGGGAACCGGGTCGGTCGGGCCCGGCTGCACGCCATCTGGGCCGACTTGGCCCTCATCATGGCCCAGGGCAAGGCCACTGGGCGTATTACCACGGTGGATGCTGTGGACGTGCCCGAGCCTCTGGAGGAGACGGACCCCGAGGCGCGCCGCTGGTACGTCTACCACCGCGCCGGGCGAGCGTGCCTGCGCTGCGGCACCCCGGTGCGATCGCGCGACACGGCCTCACGCCGCCTGTTCTGGTGCCCGGCCTGCCAGGCCCACTGAGGCCCGTCCGCCGGCCCCGTCCAGGTGCGTGAGCGCCAGTGGCGGGCGAGTTGCCGGGCGTGGTGGAACGTTGCGGGACGTGGTGCGGCCGGGATCAGCGGCGGGCGGCCGCAGCATTGCGCGCGGCCGCCAGGGCCCCGGGCAGCACCGCCAGAAGACGCTCGATGTCCTCAGGGCGCGTCGTCGCCCCCAAGGAGCAGCGCAGCGTCGCGCGGGCCGCGTCAGACCCCAGCCCCATGGCCTCCAGCACGTGGCTGGGGCCCGCCACTCCGGCGTGACAGGCTGAGCCCGCCGAGGCGTCCACCCCCGCCAGGTCCAGGCTCATGAGCAGGGCCTCAGCATCAGCCCGCTCGAACCACAGGTGGGCGATGGCCCCCAGGTGGGCGGCGTCGGCGGGCAGAGTGGCGTGCACGCCGGGCAGTGCGCAGGCCCCCTCCAGGAGCCTGGTGCGCAGCGCCTCCAGGCGGGCGGCCTCCTCACGGCGCTCGGTCACCGCCAACTCGACCGCCAGTGCCAGGGCCCGGGCGGCCACCACGTCTTGCGTGCCCGAGCGCAGGCCCCGCTCCTGGCGGCCGCCCCCGGACACCGCCACCAGGTCGAGGTCGCGGCGGGCCACCAGCGCACCGACCCCGACGGGGGCGCCAATCTTGTGGCCGGTAATGCTCATGGCGTCCAGACCCCAGCCGTGGAGATCTACCGTCGTCTTCCCCAGGGCGGCCACGGCGTCACTGTGGACCGGCACATACCCCGCGTTGCGGGGGGAAGGCGCGTCGGTGGCCTCGCGCACCGCGCCTACCAGGGCGGCCATGTCCTGGACCAGCCCGGTCTCATTGTTGGCGGCCATGACGCTCACCAGCGCCGGCGGCGTCCACTCCCCCCGGCGCCGGCCCCCGGCCCCGGAGCCCGGCGTCACGGCACGGGTCAGGGACTGAATCGCCACCCGTCCGGCGGCGTCGACCTCGAGCTCGCTCAGGTGCGCCCCCAGATGGGTCACGGCGGCGCGCGCGGTCTGAAGGACCGCCGGATGTTCAATGGGGGAGACGACCAGGTGAGGCGCCGCATTGGGGTGCGCGGCCCGGGCCGCCAGTACTCGACCGGTCACCACCAGCGCATCCGCTTCTGTGCCGCCGCTGGTGAAGAGCACCTCGTGGGGGTCTACGGCCAGGGCGTCCGCGAGGCGGGCGCGCGCCTGCGCCAGGAGCGCCCCGGCCCGCCGGCCCGATGAGTGCAGGGCCGCCGGATTCGCCCAACCGCCCAAACCCTCAGCCAGATCGTCTGCGACCTGGGAGGAGACCTCGGGGCGTACCGGCGTTGTCGCCGCATGATCCAGGTAGGTGCGCACTGCTCAACCATAGGCGCGCCGCGCTGTGCGAGCCTCCTCCTGGGCGGGCTGTGCTTCAAGGCCCGGGCCTGCGGCCTGGTGCGAGAAGGAGCGGCGGGGTTTGGTCAGTCAGTAGCCGGCCCGCAGCGGGCCTAGGGTGGCTGCATGTTCTCCCACCAGTTGGCCCTGTCCCGCTCCACCACCAGCCGTGACGCCGAGCGCCGCCTGGACCCGGGCCTGTTGGAGGCCCTGGCGGCCGACCCGGCCACTCGGGTCCTGCTCATTGATGCCCGCGGCCGTGTGGCCCTGACCGGCCCCACCAAGCATCCGGACCTGCCCGACGACGGACTGACTCCCCCCACGTTGGACGACGTCTGGGAGGGCGCCTCACCGGCGGCCATTGAGCTCCCGGAGATCTCCGCCAGTGCGCTGGACCTGAGCGGCCTAACGACCCTCTACCTGGGTTGTGAGAGCGGCAGCGGCCAGGCGGGGCGGGCTCAGGAGGGCAGCGCCTCAGGCACTCGCTGGCTGGCCGTGGTCGTCCCCCAGGAGCTGGAGGTGCCCGAGGCGCCACGCGTCCCGGTCGGGGGCGCCGACGCTGAGGGCGCCGCGGCTGGCCACCCGGACCTGCGGGCGCTCCTGGTGCGACACCCCCTGTCCGCGCTGCGGGGCGTCGGCGCCCAGATGGGAGCCCGCGACGCGGGCCTGGCCACCGCTGCCGCCGCACTGGCGGCCTGGCACGCCGTGTCCCACCACTGCCCTGCCTGCGGCGGGCCCACCAGCATTGTTCAGGCCGGCTGGGCGAGGCGCTGCGCCGTGTGCGGCGCCCTCCACTTCCCCCGCACGGATCCCGCCGTCATTATGTCTGTCACGGACGACAACGACCGGATCCTCCTGGTCCACGGCGCCGCCTGGGAGAAGCGAAGGTTCTCCGTGGTGGCCGGTTTTGTGGAGGCGGGGGAGTCCGTGGAGGCGGCCGTAGTCCGAGAGGTGGCCGAGGAGACTGGGCTGGCGGTGGCCAGCGTGGAGTATGTGGCCTCTCAGCCCTGGCCCTTCCCACGCTCCCTCATGCTCGGCTATCGGGCTCGGCTGGCTCCCGGCCAGCCCCTGGCCCGCCCTGACGGGCGGGAGGTGACCGACGCCGTCGTCGTCTCCCGTGAGGAGCTGACCGAGGCCGTAGCGCAGCGCCGCATCGTCCTGCCGGGGGCGACCTCCATCGCCCGCCTCCTCATTGAGGACTGGTATGGCGGGCCCATTAAGGGCTGACGCGACACTCCACCGCCAGCGCCGCGCCGGCCCGGACCAGCCGGACAGACCGGGGGAGACGGCCGATGGGGCGCGCCCGGCCTACAGCGCCTCAGGCCCGCTCCCAGTCCACGGCCCGCGTCGCAGGCTCGTGGCAGGCTGGGGGCGATGAGCCAGAACCCGCCCGCCCGGGCCTCGCACCCCCTGCCCAGCGCCAGCCAACTCCTGGAAGCCCTGGACCCCGACCAGCGCCAGGTCGCTGAGCACCTGGAGGGGCCCTTGTGCGTCCTGGCGGGCGCCGGCACCGGCAAGACCCGTGCCATTACCTACCGCATTGCCCACGGCGTGGCCACTGGCGCCTACCAGCCCACCCAGGTGCTGGCAGTCACCTTCACCGCCAGGGCCGCCGGGGAGATGCGCTCACGCCTGACGGACCTGGGCGTGCCCGGGGTTCAGGCCCGCACCTTCCACTCCGCGGCCCTGCGTCAACTCACCTACTTCTGGCCCACCGCCATTGGCGGGCGGCGCCCCGCAATCCAATCCCACAAGGCCTCCCTGGTGGGTGCTGCGGCCCGTCGCCTGGGGCTGGGAGGCGACCGGGCCCTCATGAGGGACCTGGCCGGGGAGATTGAGTGGGCCAAGGTCACCATGACCCTGCCCGAGGACTATGTCCAGGCAGCCGCCGCAGCGGGGCGCGCCGAGGTCGCCGGCCTGGACGCCGCCACCGTCGCCGGGGTCCTGGCGGCCTACGAGGAGGCCAAAACCGAGCGCGGCGTCATAGATTTTGAGGACGTTCTGCTTCTCATGGTCGGCATTCTGCTGGACCGCGAGGACATTGCCGCCCAGGTGCGCGGCCAGTACAAGCATTTCGTCGTCGACGAGTACCAGGACGTTTCGCCGCTCCAGCAGCGCCTGCTGGACCTGTGGCTGGGTCGCCGCCGCCAGTTGTGCGTGGTGGGGGACGCCTCTCAGACCATCTACTCCTTCACCGGCGCCACCCCCGAGTTCCTCACTGGCTTCGCCTCCCGCTACGAGGGCGCCCGCACGGTCCGCCTGAGTCGGGACTACCGCTCCACCCCCCAGGTGGTATCTCTGGCCAACCGGGTGCTGGCCCGCTCCCGCAGGGGCACCGGCGGCCCACTCCTGCCCAGGGGCTCCGTCGAGCTCGTCGCCCAGCGCCCCAGCGGTCCGGACGTGCGCTTTGAGACCCACAACGACGACGTCGCCGAAGCCGCCGGGGTCGTCGCCCAGGTGCAGCGCCTGCGCGCCGCCGGGGTGCCCTTGTCCGAGATCGCCGTCCTGTACCGCACCAACTCCCAGTCCGAGGCCGTCGAGCAGGCCCTGACCCAGGCCGGCATCGGCTACCTGGTACGTGGGGGCGAGCGCTTCTTCGAGCGCGAGGAGGTCAAGCGCGCCATGGTGGTGCTGCGCGGTGCCGCCCGCACTGAGAAGGCGTCTCTGACAGGCGACCTGGGCCGCGACGTTCGCATGGTCCTGGCCCGTGAAGGATGGAGCGAGGAACCACCCGCCCCCCGGGGCGCCGTGCGTGAGCGCTGGGACTCCCTGGCCGCCCTGGTCGTCTTGGCCGATGAGCTCTCCGCCAAGCGCGGCGCCACCCTGGAGGCCCTGGTGGCCGAGCTCGCCGAGCGCGCTGACGCCCAGAACGCCCCCACTGTCGAGGGCGTCACCCTGTCCTCCCTGCACGCCGCCAAGGGGCTGGAGTGGGATGCTGTTCTACTCATTGGCGCCAGCGAAGGTCTGCTGCCGATCTCCCTGGCGGAGACGCCCGCAGCCGTGGAGGAGGAACGGCGCCTGCTCTACGTGGGGGTCACCCGGGCTCGGGAGCACCTGGTCATCTCCTGTGCCCGGGCCCGCACTCCGGGCGGGCGGGCCAGCCGCAAACCCACCCGGTTCCTGGATGGCATCTGGCCGGCTCCGGGCGCCCGCAGGCCCCGGCGCCCCGGCGCCGGCGGAGACTCCCCCAGGGCCCGCGCCAAACAGGCCGCCGTCGACTTCGAACAGGACAATGACCCGGCCACCATAGCCCTGTTCGAGGTGCTGCGCGCCTGGCGGGCCGAGGCCGCCAAGGAGCGTTCCAGGCCCGCCTACACGGTCTTCGCCGACGCCACCTTGCGCTCCATCGCCGTGGCCAAGCCCGCCACCCTGCCGCAGCTGTCCCTCATCCGCGGAGTCGGGGCCGTCAAGCTCCAGGAGTACGGTCCGGCGGTTCTGGCCCTCATTGGCGAGCACGCCGCCCAGCAGTGAAGGCGGGGCCGGCTCAGGTCAGGGAGGAGCACAGGCACTCAGGGTGAGGGTCCCAGGCGCGCACCACCCCCAATGGCTCGGCGCCGCTGAGTTCCACGCTTCTTCCCCGCCAGGAGGCCCCCGGAGTGGTGAGCACCTCAATGACCGCCCGTGCCGCCAGGGCCGCCGCCTGGTGGGTCAGGAGGCGCTCGGTGGCAGGCGGGGCCATGGTGCGCAGCTGGGTGGCCAGTGCCGGCCAACTCGGGTCGGCATCCCTCTCCCACAAGTCCAGGCAGGTCGAACACACCGGCTCATTCGGACGGATTACGGGCCCCACCCGCACACTGACCTCCCGCACCGTCACCGGCAGGTGCACCACCCCTGCCTGAGCCAGGCCGCGGGCGCGCACTGGATCTATGACATGCGCCTCCTGGGTGACTACCAGGTCAGGATGATGGCGCAGAGGGGCCCGGGTCTTGACCAAGGGCCAGTCAGCCGCCAGGGCGGCTCCCAGGGGCCGGTCATCGGTCAGCAGGGTGCCGACCCCCGACTCGGCCAATAGCAAGGCGGTCTCCCGCAGCAGGCTCCCGACGCCGAGTAAAGCCACGACAGCCCCCTCCAGGGCGGCACTGCGCTTGCGGTGGCTGTCTACTAGACGGTCCCAGTAGACCTCGTCGGGTGAGACGGGCTCCTCGGTGTTGTCCGCCAGGGCGCCCGCCCCCGTCAGTTCGGCGACGAGTTCGCGGGCACGGGCCACGGGAATCCGCGCCCAACGGGCGTTGCGGTAAAGCGCGGCCGGCTCCAGGCTGTTGTGGAGGCGGTCCAGGAACTGCTGCTCGCGGGGGGACAGGCCGGTGAGGACCAGGGCCGTGCCGGGTTCAGCGCCGAGTTGGCTCTCGCCCTGGCCGCGCCATAGGACCGGGGTGTTTCCGCGGACGCGCATCACTGTTCTCCTCACGGCAGCCCGCAGGGGAGGACCGCTGGAAGGAGCTTGACATCAATGGGGCGCAGTACGCCAGCCTCAAACCGTGGCCTGTGGAAAACTCCTGACGACGGTGGCCGACGCCGCCGGCCGGGGTGAGGCAGTCCCGGCCGGGGTGAGGCAGTCCCGGCCGGTCAATTGGGTTAATTGGGCCGGTCGATTGATGGTCAGCCGCCGGTCGACTGGCAGGTTGGCAGGGAGGAGGTGTCGCCCTCGGCAATGGCTTGGGCGGCGAGGACTGCATCGTGGAGCGTTGCAATGGCGAAGACCTCCAGGCCGTCGGGCTCATGTCCCACGACCTCCGAACAGTTGTCCACCGGCGCCAGGAAATAGCTCGAGCCGTCCTTGCGGGCTCCGGCCATCTTTTGAACAATGCCGCCAATCGGCCCCACCGTGCCGTCAATGGTGATGGTGCCGGTGCCGGCGATGTCCTGGCCCCCGGTCAGGGAGCCCGGAGTGATCTTGTCAATGATCCCCAGGGCGAACATGGTGCCGGCGCTTGGCCCGCCTACGTCGGACAGCGAGAAGGTCGCGTTGATCTCGGAGTCGACCTTGACTGACAGGTTGATCCCCAGGATTGATCCCGAGCGCCCATCCTTCGCGGGCGGGGTCTGCGTGGTCAGTGTGATCCCGAGGGGCTGCCCCTGGCGGGTGACGCCCAGGACCACCTCGGTGCCCGGATCAATGGTCTCCATGAGGGCGCGCAGCTGAGCGTAGGTGGTGATGGTGGTGGTCTCGCCTCCCGCGGGTGTTATCGAGGTCAGCACGTCCCCTTGAACGACCTTGGACTGGAGCTCCTGGGCGGAGGCGCTCTCAATGGTCAGGGTCATCGAGGTAGCCGCGCCGCTCTCCATGAGGGCGGCGATGACCGCGTCGTCCTGGGAGTTGGTCATCTGCGCCTGATTGACCTCGTTGATCTCCTCGGCGGTCAGGGACTGGGGGCAGACCTCGTCGCGGTCCAGGATCACCGCATCAGGGTCCAACCAGGCCCTGATCAGGTCGAACGTGGTCACGGGGTAGCCGGGGCACCCCAGCACCGAAACCGTTGTCATGCGCAGAGCCCCCTCGGCGGGATAGGTGGTGGTGCCGGTAACGGTCAGCAGGTCCCCCTCGCCCTCGGTCCCCGAGTCGGCAAGCACGTTCCAGGTGGGGCCGGGAGCCTCAATAACCTTGTTGACCGGGATTGTGGCGGCCGCGACGACCAGCCCGGCAACCAGGAGGCTGACGAGCATCAGCAGTGTCAGGAACCGCCACCGGCGAGGTGGGCGCCCCGGACCAGAATTCTCAAGAGCGTGGGTATCGGTACTATCCGGTTCGTCACTCACGGTTCCATCATGGCCCATGAGGTATGGAAAGCCCTACCGGCGATCACAATCCATCGGCGGTCACAGTCGGCGTACGGCTTGCGCTCAGGAAGACGTGGCAGGATCGTGGGTGCATAAGGAGGCCGCTCGCCGTCGGGGCGCCTGGTGGCCGCCTTCACCACCTCCAGCCCATCCAAGGAGAGGAACCACATGAGCGAAGACCGCCACGGCGAGGACCCCTTCGCCCAGATCGAGGAGCTACTCTCCTCCCTCTTCGGTGAGCAAACGGCCGCTGACGCCGTAGGCGCCCTGCGTTCTTCAGGTGTGGACCCGGCCGACCTGGCCCGCATGAGCGGCATGGGGGACCTTTCTCAACTCAGCCCCGGCCAGCGCATGGCCCTACAAGCCCAGTTCCAGCAGATGCTCGCTTCCGCTGACTCTGAGCCCGTCAACTGGACCATGGGCAAGGACCTGGCGCTCCAGGAGGCCCGGGGGAAGGGCGACCCGGCCATTACCGCGACCCAGGCCCAGGCCGCCCGTCAGGCCTTGACCGTGGCAGACCTGTGGCTGGACACCGTCACCGACTTTATGCCGGCCCCTGGCGCACGTGAGGCCTGGAGCCGCTCGGACTGGGTGGAGCGGACCGTGCCGGTGTGGCGGGAAGTGTGCGCTCCCGTGGCCGGAGCCGCCACCAGGGCCCTGGCAGAGGCCCTGGAGCACCAGATCAGGGAGATACCCGAGTCCATGGGCGAGGCCGCCCGCCAAATGGGGGCCTTGGGATCGATTATGCGCTCCATGGCCGGTGCCGCCTTCGGTCTCCAGCTCGGACACGCTATTGGTGAGCTCGCCGGTGAGGCGGTGGCCTCCACTGACGTGGGCCTGCCCTTGACACGGGAGCCGGGCACCGCCCTGGTGCCCGCCAATGTGGCTGCTTTTGCCGAAGGCTTAGAGGCTCCAGAGGAGGAGGTGCGCATGTTCCTCGCTGTTCGTGAGGCGGCCGCCGCGCGCCTGTACGCCCATGTGCCCTGGCTGCGTGGGGGCCTCCTCGGGGCGGTCGAGGCCTATGCTCGCGAAATCCGCATTGACCACGAGGCCGTCCAGGCGGCGGTCACCCAGGTCGACCCGAACGATCCTGAGGCACTGCGGGCGGCGCTGGAGGGCGGCATGTTCGCCCCCCAGGAGACACCGGCCCAACGCGGCGCCCTGGAGCGCCTTGAGACCCTGCTGGCGCTGGTGGAGGGGTGGGTCGAGGTGGTCACCGCCCGCGCCACCGCCCCCCACCTTCCTCACGCCATGGCCCTGCAGGAGATGGTGCGCAGACGCCGCGCTCAGGGCGGGCCCGCCGAGCAGGTCTTCTCCCGGCTCATCGGGCTCACCTTCCGGCCCCGGCGCGCCCGGGAGGCCGCCGAACTGTGGCGGCTGCTGGGGGCCGAGGTCGGGGAAGCGGAGCGGGACGCCTACTGGCGCCATCCCGATGTGATCCCCACAGCGGCCGAGCTGACCAACCCCAACGACTTCCTCGTGCTGCGCCGGGCCGCCCAGGACATGGATGCGCAGATGGACGCCGATCTCGCCTCCCTGCTGGATGGGACCCTGGGGTATGCCGAGGGCGCCAAGGAGGCTGACGAGAACTCCTCCGAGGGCTTGGACGGGCCCGAGGATCCTCCCGGGCGGGCCCCGGGCGAGTAGCCAGAAGGAGACTGGGAGGCGGCCGGTTGCTTTTCCCGGGGCCCGCCCCGCCTCCCGGTCCCGGTACCCGTCAGGGCCGCTCGGTGGCCACCGTAATCGCGACGCCGCGCGCCCCCAGTTCCGGGCGCCCGTCATAACCCGTCATAAGCGGGCATGGGCCCAGGCGGGTGGGGTTCAGGCCAGAGTGGCGCGCAGCGCCTCAACCAGGCCCGGGACCACGTCGGGGCCCTGTACCACCTGCCCGGGGGAGTCGTGGGAGCGGGTGCGCAGGGCGCACCAGGACGGGCCGCCCCGCAGGACGCCCACAACTATGCGCACCTCGTCGCGCCCGGGATGGGAGGTGAGAAAAGTTAGGCGTTCCTGGGCGTCGGTGATTGAGGCGGCCTCCTTCTCGGCGGCCGGGGGCACAATGATCCGCTCCACGCTCAGGGCCGCGCCATCGACAGTGTTGGGCCACGCCAGCTGCCCGAGCAGATCCTCCAGGTCGGTTGAGGCGGGCAGTTCCTCCTGCTCGATGGCGGTCAACGATTCTGGGTCGACCGCGGCCTGTTCCCGCGCCGAACGGTCCAACAACCCGGCGAGGCGGGGGTCGGCCGCCAGTGCCCCAGCAGTGCGCACCAGCGCGAAAACACCGACGGCGGCGTCCCAACCGCGCTGGGCGACGTACTCCTCAATATCAACCACGCAGCGGACAAGGGCCGCCTGGCGAGCAGGGGCGGACATGGGGCGAGGCGGGAGAGGATCATCAGCCATGCACCCCATGGTCGCATCAGTTGGCGCGCCCCTGTGGAGGCTCGAAGCCGGTGGGGCGGGAGGAGTCGAGGGGAGTACTGCCGCCCGGCCGGCGCATCCCAGAGGCAGGTGCTGTCCATCCGAGTTTTGTGACCTTGACCGCCTATGGGACGATGTGCGGGTCCGGCGTCCCCGGCGTCGGAGGATCTTGTACCAGAGCCGTACAACTGAGACGGAGCGTGACCGTGAGCAGATGGTCCGACGACGAGCCCACTGACCTGCCCGACTCCACCTCGCCTGACGGCGAGGGTGATGAGGGCGGCACTGAGGACGACCGAGCCAGCAGTAGTCGTGAGGATCGGGTCCGCTCGGGCTTTTTCGCCCGGGCGGAGGCCTGGTCGCGCATTGGCGCCCGGCAGGGTTCCGGCTCCAAGTCCGAGAAGAAAGAGCCCAAGGGCGGATCCCCCTCGGGGCCCCGCACCCCCCGTTCGGGCCGCGGTCCCGACCGGCGCCAGCCGGGCCCCCTGGCCACCACTATTGGGATCCTCCTGGCCGCCGGGGTGATCATCGTCTTCCTGTCCCAGGTTTGGACGGAGGTGCTCTGGTACAACCAGCTCGGCTTCGCCCGCGTCTTGTGGACCCAGTGGATCAGTACCGGCGTGCTCTTCATTGTCGGCTTCCTGGTCATGTTCCTGGCCATCCTGGGGGCCATGTTCAGCGCCTACCGGGCGCGCGAAATAAGTCTCCCCACCGATGAGGCGGCCCGGAACCTGGAGGCCTACCGCACCGCCATCGAACCGCTGCGCCGCCCCCTGGGCTGGGGCGTACCCGCGGTCCTGGCGCTGCTGGGAGCGGCCTGGGAGCTCGCGCCTCACTGGCGGGAGATCCTGCTTGCGCTCAACGCCGAGCCCTTCGGGGTCAAGGACCCCCAGTTCGGTCTGGACGTGTCCTTCTACGTCTTCATCCTGCCGGTGCTCTCCATCCTGGTGGGCTATCTCTCGCGCGTGGTGATCTTCGCCGGGCTCGCCAGCGTCGTCGTCCACTACCTGTATGGCGGCATTTCCGTGGTGCGCCAGCCCCATTTCACTCGTGCGGCCCGCGTCCACCTGGCGGTCTTCCTCACCCTGTTCTCCCTGCTGGAGGGGGCGAGGCACTGGCTGGGGCGCTACACGGCCCTGTACGCCTCGAATCCCAAGTTCGACGGCGCCACCTACACCGATGTCAACGCCGTCATCCCCGCCAACGGGATCCTTGCGGCGATCGCCGTGGTTATCGCGGTGCTCTTCGTATTCTCGGTGCGCTCCTCGTCCTGGAGGCTGCCGATCACCGGCGTAGCGGTCATGGTCGTTTCCTCGCTGCTGATTGGGGTCGTCTACCCGCTGGCGGTGCAGAAGTTCGTCGTGGACCCCAACGCTCAGCGTGAAGAGGCCCAGTACATCGACCGGAACATTAAGGCCACCCTGGCCGCCTACGGCCTGGACGGGGTTGAGATCACCGCCTACGACGCCACTACCACCGCCGAGGCCGGCCAGCTCCTGGCCGACGCGGAATCCACCACCTCCATTCGGCTCCTGGATCCCAACCTGGTGTCCGCCACCTTCCGCCAGCTTCAGCAGAACAAGCAGTACTACTCCTTCTCATCGTCCCTGAACGTGGACCGCTATGTCGTCGATGGCAGCAGCCGCGACACCGTCATTGCGGTGCGCGAACTCAACCTCGATGGCCTGGACGCCGGGCAGCGCACATGGATCAATGAGCACACCGTCTACACCCACGGCTACGGTGTGGTCACCGCCTACGGCAATACCGTGGCCTCTGGCGGTGTCCCCTCCTTCTGGGAGGGCGGCATCCCCTCCACCGGCGACCTGGGGGACTACGAGCCGCGAATCTACTTCGGCCAGAGCTCCCCGTCGTACTCCATTGTCGGGGGCGACGACGGCGGCAACCCGCGCGAACTGGACTACCCCGACGACACAGCGCAGTCGGGGCAGGTCAACACCACCTTCGCCGGCAACGGCGGACCGGATGTGTCCAACCCCTGGAACCGTCTGCTCTACGCGGTGAAGTTCCAGGAGATGAACATCCTGTTCTCCCAGGAGGTGCGGGACGGCTCCCAGATCCTCTACGACCGCAACCCGGCCGAGCGAGTGGCCAAGGTGGCGCCGTGGCTGACCCTGGACGGCAACCCGTACCCCGCGGTCGTTGACGACGATGATGACCCGAATACCCCGCGGCGCGTGGTGTGGATTGTTGACGGGTACACCACCTCCAACAACTACCCCTACTCCCAGCACGAATCCCTTGAGGACACCGTTAGTGACGCCACCACCGGCTCGACTGCCCTGCTGGGGGCGCCCGCGGAGTCCAACTACGTGCGCAACTCTGTTAAGGCCGTGGTGGACGCTTACGACGGCTCGGTCACCCTCTATCAATGGGATGAGAACGACCCGATCCTGCGGGCCTGGGAGTCGGTGTTCCCGGGGGCGATCACCCCAATGAGTGAGATGAGTGCCGACCTCATGGCGCACATGCGCTATCCCGAGGACCTGTTCAAGGTTCAGCGCACTGTCATGGCCAGGTACCACGTCACCGACCCTGAGGACTTCTACTCCGGCGGCGACTTCTGGAAGGTGCCCGACGACCCCACTAAGGATGGTGACGGCGCCCAGGCCCCCTACTACCTCACCTTGAAGATGCCGGACCAGGAGAACGCCTCCTTCTCCCTGTCCAGCGTCTACATCATTGGCGGGAACACCGACCGCAATGTGCTCACCGGTTTCTTGGCGGTGGACTCCGAGACGGCCACGGGCCAACCGGGGGTGCGCAACCCCGGTTACGGCAAGCTGAGACTCCTGGAGCTGCCGCGTTCCTCGAACGTGGCGGGCCCGGGTCAGGTGCAGAACAACTTCGACTCCAACCAAGTGGCCTCACCGGCCCTCAACCTGCTTTCCCAACAAGGCTCGCAGGTGATCAAGGGCAACCTGCTGACCCTGCCTGTGGGCGGTGGACTGCTCTATGTCCAACCGGTGTATGTCCAGTCATCCCAGGGCACGCAGTACCCGCTGCTGCGCAAGGTACTGGTGGCCTTCGGCGACAGGGTCGGTTTCGCGGACACGCTCTCAGAGGCGCTCGACCAGATCTTCGGCGGGGACTCCGGCGCGACAACTGGGGAGCAGGTTGTCGACGGCGACGCTGGAGCCGCGAACGACACCTCTGACGCCGACGCGGTCGCTCAGGGGGCTGAGACTGCGCCCACGGACGCCCCCAGCGCAGCCGCCGGCACCGCCCCGAGCCCGACGCCCACCCCTAGCGCCGCCGCCTCCGCCTCAGCCGGGACGGGGGACCCCAAGACCGACCTGGATACGGCCCTGGCTGACGCCCAGGCGGCAATGACCGAAGCGGACACCGCTTTGAAGAATGGCGATTGGGCCGCCTACGGCGTGGCGCAGGACAAGCTCGACGACGCCATTACCAGAGCCATCGACGCTCAACAGCGCATGGGCGGGTAAGACGCCCGCGCGGGCCGCTGCGCTGCAGCGCCGGTCGTGCCTGGTGTCCCCAAGAAAGTCTTGTTGGGGACACCAGGCACGTCATTTACGAGCGGATTGTCGCCAAACGCCCGAACTAGCGTCGACTGCTCTTCTCCCCGGGCCGGTCTTCGTCCCCGCTGCCGGGTGTGGGTGCGAGGCCTGCGAGGGGCCCGTAGAAATGGGAGGCGGTGCTGCCGCCGTCGATGAGGATGTCGCTGCCGGTGATGAACGAGCCGCGGTCGCTCATCAGCAGTTCGCCCACGGTGCCGACCTCATCGGGGGTCCCGGCACGGCCGGCCGGGGAGAGCTCGATCATGCGCCGGTACCCGGCACCGTTGGAGCCGTTCAGCTCGTCGAGGGCGAGCGGGGTGATAATGATGCCGGGGCTGATCGCATTGACCCGCGCCCCGCGCTCGGCCCATCGCACGGCCTCGGCCTGGACCCGGAGCACATTGGCGCGTTTGGAAATCTGGTACGCGTGCAGGCCGTCGCGCAGCTGCCCGGGCTGGAGCAGGGGCAGTGAGAGCAGTTCGTCGACCGGGGTGGTCGCGAGAGCGCGGTCCGCCTCGGCGCTGAGTGAGGGCAGGCGGTGGCCGGACTGGGAGGAGATCACCACGGCAGAGCCGCCCGCGGCAATCACCCGGCCGAACTCCTCCAGGACGAGCGCGGTGCCGTAGAGGTCGACGTGAAGAATCTGCTCGATCGAGGCCTGGCTGGCCGAGACACCGGCGGCATGGACAACGCCGGTGATCTCGCCGAGCGCGTTCGCCGTTTCTACGAGGGCGCGCACGGACTCCCGGGACGAGACGTCCACGACGGCGGTGGATGTCTTGAAGCCGGCGTCGGCGAGCACCTGCGCCGCGGCGTCGGCGTTCTCCTGTCGCACATCGGCGAGCAGGACGTGACGTCCGGCGCTGACGCGGCGGGCGATCGCCTGCCCGATGGATCCGGATCCGATGACAACGGTGATCTGAGTCATGAGGGTTCCTTCCTTCAGACGGCGAGCATAACCTCCCTCGCATTTCGCGACATTTTGCTCGTTTGTGACCACCCCGCCTACCGACGACCTACGTGGCCGACGACACCAACGAGGCCCGACCCTCGCCCAGGCCGCCACTGACCTGAACACCTCACCGGCCCGCATTAGCGAACTTGAACGCGGCACCCGCCTCGGCACCATCCTCGCCAACATCTACCGCCACTAATCACTATCGCCTCACCACCCCTTGACGCCCATAGGAGCATCACCAGCGGCCGGCAGCTTTTAGGAGGTTTGGGTCAGGAACAGGCGCTGGAAGCGGCGAGCGCCCTTATGGGGCGTGACTGTGCCGGAGGCGATCTGAGGGGCGCGGCAATGGGGCCGCTCGGCCGCAGCCGATTGAAGGTGAGGCAAAGCACGTACCTCAGACTTGAGGCCGGCAGCGAGGTTGGCCTATTGTTATCTGGCCGACGCGGGGTGGAGCAGTTCGGTAGCTCGCCGGGCTCATAACCCGGAGGTCGCAGGTTCGAATCCTGCCCCCGCCACGAGACCGGGGGCCCCGGCACCATCAGGTGCCGGGGCCTTCCGCGTTCCCGGCACGTAGGGCGCTGGCGTGAAACCTGCCTGCGCGCTGTAAGACGGCATGAGCGAGTCGACGTTGACCCCAAGAGCCTCAGCGGTTGCATACAGATCGGCCAGGCTCCATCCCACCTGCCCTCGGAGCTTGAGGGAGATCGACGGACCGGACATACCGATGCGCCGCCCAAGCTCTGCGCGAGTAATGCCCTGGTGAAACATCACCTGGTTGATCGTCATACCAAGCGCCGCGTCGGCGCTCAGTGTGCCAGGAGGGGTGAGGAGCCGTTCGTTCATCATGGTTCAACTCTGTCATGAACGATTAAGATCGTCAACATCCTCGTGATGGATCTTACGCATGTAGCCGTGTACCATCATGTTCATGGCAGTTAAGAATCCTTACGGAGAAGGCGAGTTGCTCACGGCGGCTGAAGTCGCTGAGCTCCTCCCTGACACGTCAGCGCAGACGGTCTTGAGGTGGGCTCGGCAGGGCGCACTCGCCTTCGTCAAGCTTCCGAGCGGACGCAAGTACTTCCGACGAGCCGACATTGAGGCTCTGCTGACGCCAGTGGTCGCCTCTGCTGCGTCTGCGGGGTCGGCTGATGCTGCGGGTCCGGTTGAGATGCCTGGACAGGGTCGCTTGTGGTCGGCGGCGATGTCGTCGCCTGCTGGTGGGGGTGATCCGTCGTGAGTGTGGTGGCGTCGGCATGGGCGTGGTCGGTTATGGGGGCGGGTCCGATGCCGAAGTTGGTGTTGGCGGCGTTGGCGGATCAGGCGGATGACGATGGTTGGTGCTGGCCGTCGCAGGCGGCGATCGCGGAGCGTTGTGAGATGGGCGAGCGGACAGTGCGGAGGCATATCGCGACGCTCCGGAGTCTGGGACTTTTGACCCCTGTGGCGAGGTCTTCGTCGTGGGGTCGGCGGTCGAATGGGTATCAGCTTCATGTGGGTGCCGTGGTGGATGCTGGTGAGAATTCGTTGGAATCCGGGCAACAGGCCAATCTGGCCTCTTGCGATGACTCGTCGGACGACGAGTCTGTGGATAACTCGCCCGGGGGGTGTGTTTCTGTTGAGATTCCGGCAACAGGCCAATCTGGCCTCTTGCGCAACCGGCCAGATTGGCCTCTTGCGCAACCGGCCACTGTTGGCCGGTCGCAACCGGCCAACAGTGGCCGGTTGCTACCTATAAAGGAAGAACCACCATTAGAACCACCAGACCAGACCGAGCTTGACCGCGAGGAGTCTCCAGCGCGCGGGGCGCCGTTGGTTGGGTCTGGTCCGGCACCCGAGGACCCGGGACATTCGTCCCAGACTGGTGGGCGGGGTCCGGCTCCGGCGGGGCCGGGTGGGGCGGTTCACCTGCTGGGTTCGTGCCTGCCTGAGCGGATGAGGGTTCTGGATCCTGAGGGGGCTCGGGTGGTGGCTGGGCTGCTGGTTGAGCGGTTGGATGCGGGGTGGCGTCCGGAGGAGATCATGCGGGTGATGGATCAGCGGCTGCCGGCGTCGGTGGGGCGTTTGTCGTCGTTGGTGGCGCACCGGCTGCGGGTGAATGTGGCGCCGGATCTGGCGCCGATGCGGGGATCGCCGGCGGTTGATCGGTTGGGGATGTCTGATGATGAGCGTTTTGCGTTGGCGCGGCGTCGGTCGGAGGCGTTGGCTGCTGAGCGGCCTCGTCGGGGGGATCCGGCTTTTGGCCGGGCTTTTGAGGAGGCTCGGCTTGAGATGCCGGGTGCGGATCATTTGGCGCTTGCTCGGAGGGCTGCGGACATTCTTCGTGTGGGAGTTTGTGATGAGTGATGTGCGTGTGTCGTGGCTTGTGTGGGCGAGGGGTTTGGTGGGGTTGACGCCCTCGGAGTCCCTGGTGGTTGGTGAGTTGGCGCGTTTAGCGGATTGGCGTGGTGAGGCGATTGTCGCGGTTGATCATTTGGCTGGTGCGACGGGTAGGTCGCGTCGGTCGGTGTTGCGGGCTTTGGCGGGTTTGGAGGCTCGGGGTGTGTTGGAGCGGCGCCGGCGGCGTGTTGGTGGGCGGCAGGCGGCGTCGGTGCTGCGGTTGTTGCCTGTTGATGAGCCTTTGGATGAGGTCGAGGAGGCTGAGTCGGCGGTGAGGGTGTATCGGTTCGCTTTGCCGGAGATTGATCCGGAGGGTCGGTGGGTCGCGACGGCTGATGATGAGGGTTTGCGGGACGCGATTGTCGGGGCGGTCGCGCAGGATTGGGCTGGTGGCGAGGATGTTGGGGTGGTGTGCCGGAGTTTGGATCGCGCGGTTGAGCGTCAGTTGTCGGGGGCGGTGAGGGACGGGATCCGGTTTGCTCGGTTGAGTCGGGATGAGGCGAAGGCGGACACGATGTCTTCGGCGTGGGAGGTTTTGCGTTTGGAGACGCGTCGTGTGGTGATGGCGGATCGGCCGTGGGCGATGTGGACGGCGCTGACTCGTCGGGAGGCGCGTCGTGGTCGGGATGAAGGATTGCCTGACGGGGTGTCGGTCTCCACAGTGGATCCGGCGTTGCTGACCGACGGTGGCGTGGATCTTCCGGGGGCGGTGGTTCGGCGCTCGGTGGTGGCGTTGGATGATTTCGAAACCGTGTTGTCTGGTGTTGTGGCGGCCCTGGTGGGGGCTGGGATGAGTGAGACGATCGCGTGGGCTGGGACGCGGCGGGTCGCGGAGTTGTCGCTTCGTGGGGCGTCTCGGCGGCACACGTTGGCGGGTGAGGATCCGCGTTTGGAGGATTTGGGGGCGTCTCCTGCGTGTGCGCGGGCGTGGATGACGTTGTTGGTGGGTTCTCGTCGGGGTGCGCAGGTTCCGGTGGTGCAGATGAGTGAGGATGAGTTAGCGATGGGTGCGTGCAGGGTCGCTCGTGCCTACAGCAAGCGTGAGTGACGTCACAATTGTCTGGGTGACATTGTGGCACTCAGCACAGAATGTGATGTAGGTCATATTAGGGGTGGTGGGTGTGGATCTGGGTGATGAGGTTGAGGGGGTCGACGTGGTGGGTCTCGGGGATCCATGGGGTCTCGGCGCTGGCTTGGATGCTGTGCCAGAAGATGATGCCGTCGACGGGGTCGGGGTCTGGGGGGTTGTCCTCGTTGATCTGTTCGGCCATCGACATGTAGAGCGTGCGGGCTTGGGTGAGAGTTGTGGTGTCGTGGTCGACGATGGGGCTGGACCAGATGTCGTCGGGGCCGTTGGGGTCGTCTCCGTCGAGGGTGACGAGCCACAGGTTGCGTGATGCGAGGTCGAGGTCGGGGGTGATCGGGGCCGTGGTGTTCGGGTGGTCTCCGATGATGGTGGGTCTGGTGTGGGTTTTCATCTGCTGGTGCGCGATGGCCAGGAGTTGGGACTGGGGGGTGTGATCGGCTCGAACCCATGGGGTTTCGATGATGGCGGTGAGGCGGTACCAGAAGGTGGCGCACTGCTTGGGGATCATGACGGCGATGTCGGCGAGGCGGGTGTAGAGGTCGGTCGCGTCATCGGGGATGGGTTGGAGGAGGCGATGGAACTCGGTGCGGGCGGCGCCGTGGCGGGCTTGGGTGAGGGGGCAGTAGGCGGTGGTGCTCGGGTGGGGTCCGTGGGTGACTGCCCAGCTGTGGTGAATCGTGGCGACGCTGCCGACTGATTCGTCCCCGAGCATTTGTTTCTCCTTAGTTTATTCGCCTGTTGGTGTCACGGTACTCGACGGTGTTGGGTGTTGGTCTGATTCTTGGCGGGTGTGGTGCGCGCACGGTCTACGTGGGGTTATAGGGAGGTGGCCCCTGATGACGATGGTGAATCCGTGGCTGGATCTGGATGAGGATGCGGGTGCGGGCTTGGAGGAGCCCGGGCGGGCGGGTTTGGAGGAGCCCGGGGTGCGGGTGCGTTCGTGGTTGCCGGTGGCTGAGGTTCCTGAGGTTGATGATGGGTTGCCGTTGGTCGAGGTGGCTGAGGGGCGTGTGTGGGTGGTTGGGGCTCATGGGGGTGCGGGGACGAGCACGGTGGCGTTGGTTTCGGGTGTGGCTGAGGCGGGCACGGGCTGGCCGGTGCCGGCTAAGGGTGTGTCCAGGGTGTGGATTGTGGCGCGCACGAATCATGCGGGGATGCGTGCGGCGCAAAGTGCTGCGGTGCAGTGGGCTGGTGGTGGTGTGCCCGGGGTGGACTTGGCGGGTGTGGTGTGGGTCGCCGATGCGCCTGGGCGTCTGCCACGAGTCCTGCGCGAGGACAAGGCGCTGATTTCGGGGGCTTTCCCGTCGAGCCTGATGGTTCCCTGGGTGGGGGCGTGGCGTGAGGGTGGGGTGCAGACCTCGTCGATTCCGAAGCGGGCGCTAAGAATTCTTAGCGCAATTCAATAGTGCAATTGTTAGTCGCTGTCAGAACAGGAGAAGGAAGGATGACAGTCATGATCAGTAGTATTCCCAGGGCGGCGCTTACGCTTTATGCTTTTGTCGCTCCGTTGGTTGATGCCTCTCCCGTGGAGCCGCCGGGCATCGCGGCTGATGTTAAGACGGTTTTGGGGTACCTTATGTGGGGTGGTGGCATTGCGTGTGTCGTCGCTATTGTGACGATCGGGATAATTTTTATTCTGAACGCTACGGGTCGTATTGGTGGCGGCGCTGAGGAGATTATTAACAGGATCGGGCTCGTGGCGATTGGCGCCGGGCTCCTCGGTGGGGCTACCGGCATCGGTTATGCGTTGACGGGGGTGTGATATGAGCTCGAATAGTGGGCCGTTAGCGGAGTTGTTCAAGAGTCGGGGATTCATAGCGGGTCTCGTGTTTGTCGTCCTCGTCGTGGGTATGGGGGTGTGGATCGTCTTTGATCCAAGAGCGTCGGACGGCGGGGGCGCCCGTGCTGGTGGTCAGCAGGGGACCCAAGAGTCCGTGGAGTTGGCTACCGAGTCAACGGCGCCTGAATCGGTGTCGGAGTGCGGCCTGGATGCCGGTGATCAGTCCATTCCTACTGGGCCGTTGCCTATGAAGTCGGTCAGGGTCGGTCAGACGGTCACGGCGCCGGTGGTTGAGGGTGTTGGTCCGGGTGTTATTGAGGATGGTGAGGTGAGTCATTGTTTTGCTCATTCGCCAACGGGTGCGGTTGTTGCGGCCGTGAATTTCATGAGGTGGTTCTCGGCGCGGGAAAAGCTTCCGGACGTGATCACGGCCCTCATGGTCCCCGGGTCTGATCGGGATCGGTTGGCGTCTCAGGTTGAGGTGGGGTGGGACGGGTCGGTGTCCTCTCCGTTTGCGATTATGGGTTACAAGGTCGAGGTCAGGAGCAGTGACGAGGTTCTGGTCACGGTCCTGACGTCGAAATCGGTTGATGTTCTCCAACTCGTGTCGTGGCCGCTGGTCATGGTGTGGGAATCTGGGGACTGGAAGGTGGAGACTCCTGCGAATGATTCGTGGGGCGAACAAGCAGAGACGTCTACGGACGCTTTTACAGCCTGGGTAGTCCGATAATGTCGGATTGTTGGTTTTGGCAAGTTGAGTGCAAAGCCGAAGAGACTGCTGAGAAGGTGGCCGAGAACATTGTCGCGATGTGGGGGAGGTCGACCCTTGAGGCGTTGGACAAGGCGTTAGCGAAGGTTGGCACCTTCTGGGTGGACATGGAAACCCCGGATGTGTCGTCGGAGTCGTCGGCAACAGCTTATGTCGTTGATTCGACCGAATGGATATCCGGCGTGCTTCTTATCGGGTCGATCATGGTTGCCAGCATTTACGTGATGTGGAATATGCGCGGTGAGGAGATCCGCAAAATAGTGGGCGGTGTTCTGCGCATGATCATTATCAGTGGTCTTGCGGCCACTGTGACACAGTTAGCGATTAACATTTCGGATGGTTTGAGTACGTGGTTCCTTACCGAGGCCGTTGATGACATGAACGGTAGTTTCGCCACGAAGCTGCTGGTGATCACGAGCGTGTCTCCGACTGGGGTCGGGTGGCTGACGATCATCCTTGGTGGGATTTGCGGGATTATTGCGAACCTCATCCAGATGGGGTTGATGTTTGTCCGGTCGGCGATGCTGGTGTTGATCACCGGTATTATTCCTTTGGCGAGTGCGGCGGCGCTCACTGACTGGGGGAAGGAGTGGCTATCGAAGATCATCGGTTGGACCGTGGCGTTCGCGCTCATGAAACCGGCGGCGGCGATTATTTATGGGGTCGCGATTAAATTAGTGACCTCGAACTCGATCACGGCAATGGATGATCTGGGTAGTTTCATCCAGGGAATTATTTTGATGGTGATGGCGGCCATGGCGTTGCCGGCCTTGGTGAAGTTCGTCGTGCCTGCGGCTGGCGCGGTTGCGTCGGGGTCGGGCGCTGCAGTGCTGGCTGGTGGAGCCGGCGCGGTGGCGACCGGTGCGGTGCATGTTACTCGCAGCGGTGGATCGGGAGGGTCCTCGGGGCGGGGATCGTCGGGCTCGTCAGGCGACGACGGGGACAGTGGACCGACTGGGGCGAGGGGCCGGCCCGGCGCCGGTGGTAGTTCAGCGGATGCCTCATCGGGTGCTTCTGGTACTGCAAGAGGCGCTTCGGGCGCGTCGAGTGCGGGTGCGTCGGGTGCGGCTGGCGCGGGCGGTGGTGGCGCTTCGGGCGCTTCGAGTGCGGGTGCGTCGGGTGCGGCTGGCGGGGGTGTGGCTGGGGGCGCTGCCATGGTGGTGATGGCCGGGTTGCAGGTGGCTCAGAAGGGGGCGGATGTGGTTGTGGACACGACCGAGGAAGCCACCGGTGAAAGTGCGTCGGGTGCCGGGGAGGTAGCCAGATGAGCGACAAGACAGCGGTGGTCACGTACGGCGGCTGGCGTGTGAGCCGTCCTGCTGGTCTGGCTAAGTTCACGGTGGGGCAGACCTTGGTCTTGTTCGCTGCGTCTGTGGTCTTAGTGATTGTTGAGATCACGATGGGGATGAGATGGCTGTTCATTTTGGGTGCGCCGGTGGTTCTGGTCGCGGTTCTGGCCACGATCCGAGACAAGTTCGGGCTGAGTTGGTTTGACAGACGAAAGGAACGGGCCGTGTTTAGAAGGGCTCGCCGGAAGAAAACGAATATTTTTCGTGCGGGCTTGCTGGACCCGTCCAGGCACAGCTCGGGGAAGTGCCGGCTGCCCGGGCTGCTCGGGGCCTTGACCGTGAGTGAGCATGAGGATGCTTGGGGGCGCCCTTTCACCGTGATTCGGCATGGTGATGGACGTTTGACGGTCCCGATGGCGTTGGCTCCGGCGGGAGAGGACCTGGTCGATCGGGATGCGATCGAGCGCAAGGTTGCCTTGTGGGGGTTGCAGTTGGCGGACTTGGCCAACGAGACGGGGATCGTGGGAGCGACCGTGACGGTGGAGACGAGTCCTGACACGGGGCAGCGTCTGCGCCGTGAGGTCACCGCGCGCCGTGACCCTGAGGGTCCTGTGCTGGGGCGCCAAATAGTTGATGACGTTGTGGCGGCCGCGGCCGGTACTGGGGTCGAGGTTCGCACGTGGGTGACGTTGTCGTTCGATCCTGGGAGTATGACTGGACGGGGAGGGCATGCTCGTGCTGTTCAGGACATTGCCACACGCCTGCCGGGTTTGACGCAGAATCTTGTCGAGTCCGGGGATGGGGCGGTTCACCTGCTCAGGGCCGCGGAGATGGTGCGGCTGGTGCGTGAGGCTTTTGATCCTGAGTCATCGATGGTGTTCGAGCAGGCCGTGACGGCTGGGCGGGTGATCGACCTGGATTGGTCGGAGGCCGGGCCGGTGAGCGCGGAGGCCGGCTGGGACCATTACCGGCACGACTCCGGTGTGTCGCGGTCGTGGGTGATGAGCCGGCCTCCGCGTGGGGTCGTTCAGGCGCGGGTCCTCAAGCGTGTCCTCGAGGTCAGCAGGGACGTGGAGATTAAACGTGTCACTGTGCTGTATCAGCCGATGGATCCTGCCCGGGCGCCGGATGTGGTGGAGAGCGATGTGGACAAGGCCGAGGCTCAACAGCGCATGTCTAAACGTCCGACCGAGCGCATGAAGCGGGAGGTCGCTCAGGCGCGCAGGACGTCTCAGGAGGAATCGGCCGGGGCGGCGGTCATCGATTTCGGGGTGGTGATCACGGCGACGGTGTCGTCGGGTCCGGACGACACCGATCGGTTGGAGACCGCTTCAGCGGCGGTTGTGGCTGGGGCTGCGGGCTCTCATTTGCTGGTGCGCCCCGCCTATGGGGCTCAAGACGCCGCGTTCGCGATGGGGTTGCCGTTGGGGATGCCGCCGACACGACAGCGTCTTATTGGGGGGTGGTGAGCGTGGACCTGGGCAGTTGGCTGCTGGGGACGGCCGATAGGCGTCGAGAGCCATCGGGGCCGGGCAGTGGGCGCGTGGCGGCAATGCCGAGGATGGAGCCGTGGAGGGGCACATCGGTTCAGGTGTGCGGATTGTGGCCACTGATTAGTGGGGGCGCCCCTCCAACGGTCGGGGCGCCCCTGGGGCGGGTCCTGGACGGAGTGGGATTCCTGTGCGCCGATCACATCTCATGGTTTGAGCGCGGCCTGATCTCAGCACCGTCGGCCATGGTCCTGGCCCTGAACGGGGTCGGTAAATCGTCCCTGGTGCGACGCATTGTTGCCTCCCATGCCGATATGGGGATTCACTCAATGATTTTGGGGGATATTAAGCCCGATTATGTGGATCTGATTGAAGCGCTCGGGGGGCAAGTGATCACGATCGGTCACGGCCAGGGTGGGATCAACCCGCTCGATGCCGGCAACGTGGATCACGCTGCCCAGGCGCTGGGAGGTGATTCCGACCGACGGTCGGCGCTACTTAAGGCCGCGCACGAGCGCAAGAAGAACATGGTCCTGTCTCTGATTCAGATCATGCGTCGAGAACCTCCCGGGAACCGGGAGGAGATCGTGATCGATGAAGCAGTGAACATTTTGGAGCAGCGCGGGGACAGACCGGCTCTGTCTGACCTGCTGCAAGTCATTCGAGATGCGCCGGCCGAGCTGAGACAGGTGGCCCTGGATCGGGGTGACGTCAAACGGTATCGCAAAGTGACCGAGGAACTCGAAGTCTCGTTGATGGCGCTCCTGCGAGGACGGATGGGAGGCATCTTCGCTGCGCGCGAGACCGTCCCGATGCGGATGGATCGCTCCGTAGTTTTCGATGTGCATGGGCTCATGCACGAGCATTCCGACATCCAAGCGGCGGTTTTGTTGTCCTGCTGGTCCTATGGTTTTGCGACTGTTGAGGTTTCTCAGGCCCTGGCCGATGCTGGAGCGGCGCCACGGCGTCGCTACTCGCTGGTCATGGACGAATTGTGGCGTATCCTCCAGGCCTCCTCCGGCATGGTCGAGCGGGTCGATTCCTTGACCCGCTTGAATCGCACCATCGGGATCGGGCAGATGATGATTACGCATTCTATGGCTGATTTCTCGACCCTGGCGTCTGAGGAGGACAGGGTCAAAGCACAAGGATTCGTTGAGCGCTCGAAAATGCTGTTCTTGGGCGCCCTGCCGGCCAAAGAAATGCCATTGCTCACGGGTGTGTTCGAGTTCTCACAGGCGGAGCAGGATCGTCTGAGTGGTTGGAGCGCTCAAGGTGGATATGACCCGTTCAGCCAGGATGCGCTGCCACCGGCCGGACTGGGAAAATTCCTGATGAAAACATCGGGTGCGCCGGGGATATCGTTTAAAGTCGATTTCGCTCAGCCGGAGCGAACATTATCGGATACCAATAAGCGGTGGGCGGCGAAACAACAACTCGATGGCGACCATGACGATGCGTGAAAAGATGGGTGGGTGGGCGCCATCGAGCATCGCGATCGCCTACGGCTTGGTGGTCGGTGCATGGATGACAGTTTCCTTCATGCTGGGGTCTCAGGTGTGGGCCTGGTGGGCGGGTGCGAGTATGCCGCTGAACCCGTTCGCGGCGATCGTCGTCCTGGCACGGGGACAGATCACGCCCACATCCGGCCTGTGGGGATGCGTAATTACGATCGGCGTGGTGATGGCTGCGGCGCCGATGGTGTGGCGTGTGGCGCGTCGTGGTCGGCGCCAGCGCCGGCGCCGCGGCGACGGTGCAGCGCGCTTGACGGGGCGGAGCGTGGACACGGCACCGTTGAATCAGCGGGACGTGACGGCCAAGGCCCGCCGGCTCGGCGTCGACGTGGACAAGGGAATCGGTCTGCCAATCGGGCGAGCGGTGGCTGGCGCCAGGTGGCTTTGGTCATCGTTCGAAGACGTCTGTGTGGTGATCGCCGGCCCGCGCACGGGCAAAACGACGCGGTGGGTGGTGCCGCGAATTCTCAAGGCTCCCGGGGCCGTCGTGGCCACGTCGAACAAACGGGACATCCTCGATGCTACCAAGGCAGCGCGTGGTCGGCGAGGCACCGTGTGGGTCTTCGACCCGCAGGGGCTCGCCGACACTGGTCAGCAGTGGTGGTGGGACATCATGGCCTATGTCACTGATGCCATGCAGGCTGAAGCACTGGCGAAGATTTTCTCCGACACTACCAGAGAACCAGGGGCTCAGGTCTCGGCGTATTTCGACGCCGCCGCCCGGAACCTCATCTCCGGTCTGCTCCTGGCGGCTGCACGTGCAGGGCGCCCCATCACTGAGCTGCATCGGTGGCTCAACGACGAAACCGACCGGGAGCCAGCCCGTATTCTGCGTGACGCCGGCGAGGACCTTATGGCGCAAACCGTTGACGGTATCCTCAACCTGGTCCCCGAGACCCGTTCTGGGGTATTCGGGTCGGCCTCGACCATAATGAACTTCCTGCTCAACGAGCAGGCGATGCGTTGGGTTACCCCTCAGCCCTTCCTCACCCAGTTCGATCCAGGAGATCTCGTCAGGAGCAATGACACGCTCTACTGTCTGAGCCAGGAAGGCCGCCGGAGCGCCGCACCGATCGTGACGGCCCTGACCGTCGCCGTCACCGAAGCGGCCGTCAATGACGCTAGAAAAAGCTCCACTGGCCGGCTGACCACGCCTTTGCTCATCATGCTCGACGAGGCCGCTAACGTCTGCCGTTGGAGCGAACTGCCGAGCATGTATTCCCATTTTGGGTCCAGGGGGATTTGTGTGGATACGCTTCTACAATCTTGGTCCCAGGGGGCCTCAGTATGGGGTGAGGATGGAGTCAAGAAACTATGGAGTGCCGCGAACGTCAAAGTCTACGGCGGCGGTGTTTCCGAGAAGGTGTTCCTCGCAGACCTTTCCGAACTATTAGGGTCATATTGGATCGACTCGAAACAGATCAACAGATCGCGTCAGGGATGGTCGAAAACTGTTACCAAGGAGTCTCAGCAACGGCAGATCGCCACGGTGTCCGACCTCCAGTCCCTCCCTGCCGGGAGGGCCTGGGTCCTGGCGTCAGGCATCAAGCCCGTGCTGACGAGTCTTATCCCGTACTGGGAACTCTGATTGAAAGAGATTCAAGAAAGAAACAATAATGAGTGAACATGATGAAGTGACGCCAGCGGTTGCCCGTGAGGCGCGCATGGCTTTCCAAGTTGCAATGCAGATCGGTCGCTTCTTCGCTGAGAAACGCCGCCAGCAACTCGACAATGCGCGACGTGATTCACTTGCGCAGGCTCGACGGGTCCAAGAAACCATCAGACAACAGCGCATAATGGCCAGCGCCGCCCTACGCACCGGTCTGGATGACAAGTTCTGGGACAAAGCCAAACCCCAGGACGCGGCGTTCATCCACGGACTCGCCACCCGGTTCGAGGACATCGACCCCTTGGCGCGTCAGGTGGCCCAGCGATGCCGAAAGGAGGCGCTGGCGCGATGGGGCACAGAACTGACCTCGCTGACGCCCGTTCACAGGCGCGACGTGCCCGCGAGCATGATCGCCGAGGTCTCCCCGACACTGACCGATGAGGAGAACAAGCAAGCGAATCAAGCTCTCGACAACGAGCCACGAGAGATGATGCCGGAGCCCGCCGAACCGCAAGTATCGTCCAATACTAATTGGGATTCGACGGCTGCTCGCGATGCGTGGGCGAAACAGAAGCTGAAAGAGGGTCATGATCCCCAAGCAGTGCGCTCGGCGGTGGCTGGCGACCGTGCATTGCACGAGCCGGCGCACCGGGCCAGCGCCCCGGCGAGGCCAGCGGCCAAGGTTAAGAGCCCCGAGAAGAGTTCACCCCACCAATCGAGGACTCAAACACGGCGCGCGTGATGGAAGGGTGTTTCACCGGGGGGTGAACAGCCCCTTCGGTGGCGCGTCGCAGGGAAGAATCCCGTCGGGGTGCTCGGGCCACTGGTTGTGCCCCTTGGACGGGGAGCACGATCGGAATGGTCCTCGGGGACTGACAAGCTGATTCATGATCGGGTCAGCGTAGCTCACCAGCCACTGGGCGGCCGCTAACGGTCCGTTGTTGGCGTGCATGTGCTCCCATGCCTGCCACAGACTCATGAGACGGAAATGGGCCTCAGGGTGGTTCCACCACTGAGGGCACCAGCACCCGCTGGTGGGACTCACCCCTCTCTCATAAATCACACAGATGAAGTTCTCAACGAATTTATCGAGTGTTGGGAACTGGAGCTCGGGAATCGGCGCATCGTCGACCGTGTCTGCTTCATTCGTCTCGCTCATACTCTGCTCGTGCTCCGTGGGCGCACGATCTCGGCGAGCGAGCAGGATGGTCATCTGCGCCGGCTGTTCTTCTTCACCACGCCGTCACCATGCCGGTGTGGTGGTGTGGTCTCCGGCTGGGGGCTGGGCGCCCGGCTGGCGCGCTGCGGCGCGGACGGCGCCCCGACGATCTCGGTGATACGACGGATGCGGTCGGCGTGTGCTTGGCTGACCCCGCTCACCGGTGGGCCGCCGGCAATCTGTGGCGAGCGCTGACCAGCTGCCGCGTCCTGCTCCTGCCGGTGTGGTGGTGTGGTCTCCGGCTGGGGGTCGGGCGCCCGGCCGGCGCGCTGCGGCGCGGACGGCGCCCCGACGGCTGCGACGACATGGGTGCTGGAGGGTGCGTTGCTCACGGCTTCTAAAGCTGTGGTCGCTTCGGCGAGCAGTTGCTGGGCGGTCCTGGCCTGCTGTGCGGCATGGTAAAGATCGGCCAACGACCGCAGTAGCGCTAGGGATTGGACGGCCAGGACCGCAGGATTGGCCTGGCGATTCATCGTGGCTGACATGGCCACCGACGCCGCCATGGCCACCGCGCCCGGAACCGGCGCCACCGGTGCCGGACGATGATGGGTTTGCGCGGCCCGACCCGCGGTGAGGGCCGCCCGCTCCAGGACTCTACGGGCTTTGGGATCACGTTCGGCAAGCGCCTGCGCGGACAGCAATCCGGCCACATCACGGGTCGCGTCAGCGAGCACGACCGGATCGGTCGCGTCAATACCGCCAAGCGTATCCGCATAAGTGTTCAAGGCCCGCGCCGTGGCCACGACCTGGGAACGATTGATGCCGGTACGGCGCGGCACGCCCCGCCACGCATCACGCCACGCGTCGACGGCCTGCTGTGCCGAGTGCGGCGTGTCCGGCCATCTGGCGCGCAAACGCTGAAGTGTCAAGTCACGGGCGACGCGCCCACCCCCGTACCACTGGGCCTGCCCGTCAGGCCTGTGCAGCGCGACCGAGTAACCGACCACGACGTCGGTCCGCCCGCGCGCGAACCGGGGCCTGGCACGCACACCCACCCCGCGCAAACGCAGCACGAAATCGCGTTCGCTCCTCGCCGCGGTCGCAGCGGCTCGCACACGATGCTCCAACACCTGACGGTCGGTGCGCTCCTCGCCGCGACGCGCACTGACCCGCAGATCAGCAGTGGAATCGGCGCGCGCACCACGGGAATGCTCGCGAGCCTCGATGACTGTTAGGTTGTGCCGGTGCTCGATCGCATTGACGGCTCGACCGGCACGTCTCTGGTCCTGCCAGTTCGACCACTTCGTCCCGTCCTCGCGCACGATATTGGCCACGATGTGGACATGATCCCCACCGTTCTTAGATCGTCCGTGGTGCACGGCCACCCATCGGCACGGCGCCTTCCCGTCAACGCCGGTGAACCCCATGGATTCCATGAACTCGGCGGTGATCTGCCGCCACGCATCATCCGACAAAGGTCCGTCCTGCGGTGAGAGCGACAACGAGCAATGCCACACATGGTTGGGGGCATCTGCCTTACTGATCACGCGCCGCCCGGCGTCGTGATCAAACCCGCGCCGCGGGCCGGTCGGTCGAGTGCCAGTTTCGGTCATGAACTGGTCGACGAAACGAGCCAACTCATATCCTTGGGAAGCCGACAGCTCCTCCCAGGATCCCCATCGGCGCATGATCACATCGGAACCGGACACGACGTGTGGTGAGGCGTGCTCATTCGCTCGGCCCGGACCAACGAGATACAACACCAATCCCGTGGTGTTCCCCCCGTCAACGATTGCCGCGATCATCGGCGCACACTCGCCAAGATCTCGTTAATGTCGTCATGCAGCTGGTGGACCTGCGCCACGACATCGTCGAAGTCGAAGGGAACCTCACTGATCGTGTTGGCGTGACGCGCAACCTGGTTCAGGTTCGTCGCGACTCCCGCGAGTTGACGACGATAGTAGCGCAACAGCGCGACCACCTCACCCAGTCGGCCAGCATCAACCCCGTCCGCGCTCACCGGCCGTAGCGCACCATCGACCAAGAACTTCGCCATGGACTCTCCCGAGACCTGCGCGCGAAGCTCAAGAAGCTCGCGATCCGCCGGCGATAAATACACCGTCAACCTCGACCGCCGCTGCCCACCCCGCAGACGCGGAGAGCGGCGTCGATCATGACGCGCCGCAATATTGCGCTCACTACTCGACATCGTCACGACTCAACCTCCCGCCAGCGCAGCGACCCGTAGGGACCACACGACAAGTGTGCCCCGGCGGACGATCATCGTCCACCGGAAATCGACTTAGCACAGGTGCTAAGTCCCATCTTGCTCTGTGTAACGGTTCCCTTCGCGTCGATGCGTGCCAGCGGCTGGGTGTGAGGTTCGGTTCGGTCCGGGATGCGCGCCCGTAGCGCGCATCTATCGCAACTGACCACACCGGCAGGTGGGTTGTGCGCGCACACCGCACGTAGGTGGTGACGCGCCCGGTGGGCGCAACCCCTACAGCAAAGGTAAGGAAACATGGATCCGATTGACGCGCTTCTAGGCCAAGAGCAGACGCGAACAACACTGGCGCGCAACCTTAGCGCCGCCCAGGAATCAATGGTCCAGGCCATCGACACCTACAAAGAGCTGTGGAAACAAGCAACGAGAGCCGGGTGGGCCAAGCGGGACCTAACGCGCGCCGGGCTCATCGATCCCGTACGACTCCCACGGATCCGACACGACGCAAATAACGCACCGAAGGAGTAACCGTGCTGCAAGCAACAATCAATCTGTCCGCTGCGGGAAGCGGATCAATGAGCGTCGGGGACGTCATGCGGCCGGTACGCGGAACCGACCTGAACGATGCGCGCGACAAAGTCAAGAACATTCTCATCAACCGCGCCGCCGATCTGGACGAGACCATCATCGCAACGTGCACCGACCCCGACGGCGACTTCACCATCGCCATCAACCCGGACGGAACAATCTCAGCCGCCGAACCAATGGCCGGGTCGGACGAGATCGAGGACCAGACCCACGACCCGCACGCCACCACACCCACCAGATCCAACCCGGCCATCACCACCATGGCAGCGCCCCCAGCCACACCCCCGCCAGCCGCGACGGCGGACACATCCACCCCCGCTGGGCCTCCAAGCTCGCCTCCCAGGTCCTCCCACTCGGCTGGACCCTCCACTCCCTTCGCCACAGGGTCGCCAGCATCTCCTGAGCCAGAGATCACCGAGACACCCCACGCACACACCCAAACCCGACGCGAACGCCAAGCAGCACTCCGCCAACAAACACTTCTGGAAGACATCGCCAATGAAGCACCCGCGAAAAACGGAGTGCGCGGCATCCTCAACACCCTCGGGCTTCACCTGCGGCCCTCAACACACGAGCGCGCCGAACGCGCCGACATCGCTCTAGTATCCCAGCACTGGCCACGACCACGAACCATCGCAGTAGTCAACGGTAAAGGCGGCGCCGGGAAAACCCCCTCAACAATCCTTCTCGCCGCGATCCTGGCCCGTAACAGCGGCACAGGAGTCGTCGCCTGGGACAACAACCCCAGCAGGGGAACCCTGGGCTGGCGAACCCAGACAGGACCTCACGACAACTCCGTGATCGATCTCCTCCCCGAAATTGATCACCTCTTATCACCGACGGCACGCGCCGCCGAGATCGCACGCTTCACCCACCACCAACGCGACGACCGCTTCGACGTGCTCCGATCACGCCCCGAAGTCCTGGCAGCATCAGGAGACGGAGACGCGGCGACGTTCCTGCGCGTCCACGACGTGCTGGAACGCTACTACCGCGTCATCGTCATCGACTCAGGCAACGACGAAACAACACTGTCCTGGCGAGCCATGATCGCCAAGGCCGACGCCCTGGTCGTCCCAACCATCACCCGGCCCGAACACGCTGAATCCGCCAGACTCCTGCTCGACGAACTCAGCCGCGACGACCAGCACTCGGCACAACTCGCCGACCAGGCACTGGTCATCGTCTCTCAAGGCTCCAAAGCCGAACCGGGCCCGCACGAACTCGTCAAGACCTTCTCCTCTATCGCCCGCGCGGCCGTCGGCATCCCCTACGACCCCGCAATGGCCGGACGACCACTGACCCTCGACTCACTAGCGCCCATCACCCGCCGCGCCTGGCTCGCAGCCGCGGCCGCGCTCGCTCAAACACTCGGATAACACGCTCACACAACACCCAACCAGAAGGACACTGCATCCCTGTAATCGAAGAACGCGGTTGGTCCCGCATCGAGGCGGGACCAACCGCGTTCGCACTACCACCAGACGCCTCGGCCACCGTCGATTCAATCCGCTCTAGTACGGACGGACTGCGTTGGGCATTAACTCCTGGTGGTCCACCGCTGCCTCGCGCACCTCCATCCCAAAGGTTGGTGCCTCAATAACCCGGCCTTCCCCCAGGTAGAGGGCGACGTGATAGATACCGTTCTGAGTCCCGTCATGAGACCAGAACAGCAAGTCACCGGGCTGGGCCTGGTCAACCGGCACCTGCGTGCCTTCCCCATACTGGACACGCGAGGAGTGCGTCAGCTCGACACCCGCGGCCCGGTACGCGAGCATGGTTAGGCCCGAGCAGTCCATGCCAGCACCGGACTCGCCGGCCCACACGTAGGGCAGGCCAATATAGTTGCGGGCCGTGCTGATCGCCATAGCTGCTACAGGGCCGGCCTCGCTAGTCTCTTGACCTTGACTGGGCATGAACCGAGGCATCGTTTCGATAATCGCCGCAACATACTGTTGGGTATCCGGGTACGGGGGAATACCTCGCGCCTCTTGAACTGTACCAATACCCGCGTTATAAGCCGCAAGAGTCAACTCCAAGGGGTCGCCCTGAACCTCACCGTTCTCGATCATCTCTGCGATCGCCCCAGACAATTCGCACATATAGTGCGCCTGGGACCAGATCGCGTCGGCCGGGTTCCACACATCTGCCTGACCATCCCCGTCCCCGTCCTTACCATGACTATCCCACGTTTCGGGCATGAACTGCGAGATCCCTTGCGCCCCGACCAACGATTGCGCTTTGGGATCCCACCCCGACTCCGCTTCGATCTGGGCTGCGATTGCGGGAGCGGAAATTTGCTCACACACAGCCCCCGCCCGGATAACCGCCTCCCGATACTCCGCAGGAACACCACTGACAGCAGAAGGAGTAGAAGTCTTCTCCCCACCAAGGCTCTCGCCACCCTCATCGGCACTACCACCGACCATCATTGGCACTATGAACAACAAGGGAGTAAGAGCAGCCAGCAGTCCTTTTCTCATCACGACCCTCCAAGCACGTCACCACCTACGTGCTCCGTGCGCGCACCCCCACCGCCGCAGACATCATGAAGACCAGCAACGCTGGCAACGCCAGCAACAACGACAATGCCGCTAACGCTGACGGTGGTGCTGTCAGTGGGGGTGCGTGATCTGGCAAGCGAGGTGTGCGATGGCGGTGACCCACCACCCGAGGTCAGCCTTGCCTCTTTACTTGGTTTTGTTCCTGACCACGACGGTCGGTGAGCACGACCCAGCTCAGCCGGCCGGGTGCTAGGCGGCAGCGGCAGGTAACCGGTTACGGGCACCGCCCGCCGTGCCCGGCCGGGCCCTACGGACCCCAGCCACCGGCACCAACCCGGGGTCAGCTCGCCCAGCGCCCCCGTGGCTCTGGGATTGTCGCGGTGGCGGGATGAGCGGCGGTGATGGCAGCGCGCATGGCGCTGAGGGCCGGGGCGGTGTAGCGCTGGGTGGTGGCTACGGAGGAGTGGCCCAAGAGGCGCTGGATGGCCAGAATGTCGCGGTCGGCCTGGTAGGCGACAGTGGCGAACCTGTGGCGAAGGGAGTGGAGGGTCCAGCCGAGTGGGAGGACCTGGGAGGCGAGCTTGGAGGCCCAGCGGGGGTGGATGTGTCCGCCGTCGCGTGAGGGGAAGGCCCAGCCCTCAGGGCTGGCCTGGGTGCGCCGCCGGATGAGGGAGGCGAGCTGGTCGTCTAAGGGCAGGACTCGGTCGTGGCCGCCTTTGGCACGGACGATCAGAGTGGCGCCCATGGGGCCGTCGGCCAGGTCGTCGCGGTGGACGCGGGTGATCTCGGCGCAGCGCAGCCCCAGGCAGCCAGCCAGGGTCAGGATCGCCCTGGTGCGCTCGTCTGCCCGGGCTAGGGCCTGGGCGAAGACATGCTCTGGGGTGGGGCGAGGTGGGGGTGTGGGCCGGCTGATCGAGGGCAGGACGGCCGCGGGTGACGGATCGGCCCCCATGGCGGCGTAGAACTCTTTGATGGAGACGTAGTAGGCGTGGCGGGTTTCCGGCGCCCAGTCCTGGTTGCCGGCCCATTCCAGTAGGGCGTTGGGGGTGATGGCGTGGGGCGGGGCGCCGATGGTGCGGGCCAGGCGGCGGATGTGGCGGGCACGGGTGGCGATAGTGGCCGGGCGCATGCCGGCGGCGCGCATGGTGGTCTCGAAGTGCTCCAAGGGCCCCAACCAGGGCACGGGGACGGGGATGGGGAGTGTGCTCATAGCACGCAGCATCCCAAGTCGCCAGCCGGCGTGGGTCTAGAGGCGGGGCCAGGGCACGGCGCTCATGTTTCCTCCTTGGTGATTAGGTTATCGGCCGGTGGGGCGGCCTGTGGGTAGGACGCCGGTGGGGGTGGGGGTCAGGGGGCCGTGGGCGGCTTCGGCGGTGGCTACGGCGTCGGCGATGACGCCGGCGACCCAGGCCGAGAAGCTGGATGGGGTCTGCTCGAGCTCGGACAGGCTCAGGCGGTAGGCGGTACGGGCTTTGGCGGCGGTGGCGGCGTCGATGCGCACGGTGATCTTGACCGTAGGGGCGCCGGCCGTGGCGCTGGCGTTGCTGGCAACGCCAGCGTTAGCGGCATTGCCAGCAACGCTGGTGGCGCCGATGAGGGCGGGGTCGGGGGTGTTGGCTTTGGGGACGAGGGGGGCTTTGCGGGGGCGCGGCGTGGGGGCTTTCACGGGGGTGGTCCTCTTTCAGTGGTGGGGCAGGAGGCGGGTGGCCAGGTGGTGGATGGCGGCGGTGTAGTCGCGTCCGGCGCGTTCGGAAGCGGGGACGGGGACGCGGTTGGTGGCGGCCTTGGCGACGATGTCGCGCTCGGGGATTTCGCCGAGGATGAGGTCGGCGTAGGTGTCGGTCAGGACCTGGCGCCAGGCGGTGGTGTCTTGGCGGTCGGGCCGGTAGCGGTTGACGGCGATACCGGCCAGAGAGAGGTGGGGGTTGTAGTGGGTCTGGGTGAGGGTGATGGTGTCCATGAGCTCGGCCAGGCCGGCCACGGATGAGGCTCGGGCTTCGGTGATGGCCAGGACGGCGTCGGCGGTCACGAGTGCCCCGACGGTGAGGACTCCCAGGGCCGGTGGGCAGTCGATCAGGACATGGGAGTAGTCGTGGGTAGCGCCGTCGAGGGCGGTGCGCAGGGCGGCCTCGCGGCCGATGGTGGTGATGGCCTCCAGGCCGGCTAGGGCGCGTGTGCCGGGCACGACGTCGATGCCGCTCCAGGCGGGGGAGGCGGGGGTAATGGCGTTGGTGATGGCGCCGGTGTCCACGGAGCGGTCCATGACTGCTGCTAGGACGTCGTGGAGGGTGATGGACTCGGCGCTGATGTCGGCGTCGAGGATGTCGGTGGCGTTGCCCTGTGGGTCGGTGTCGATCACTAGGACGCGGCCGTCCTGGGCGAGGTTGTGGGCCAGGGCCAGGGTGGTGGAGGTCTTGCCGACCCCGCCCTTCTGGTTGGCGATGGCGAGGATATGTGGTGTCATGAGGCTTCCTTGGAGAGGTTGTGGGTGCCGCTGGGTGTGGTGGCTGCTGGTTGGGTGAGCTCGATGCTTGCAGCGTTGGTGAGCATGTGGCTGAGATGGTCGGTGCGCTCCAGGTCGGCCTGGACGCTGGTGTCGCCGTTGGCGACTTGGGCGCGTAGGTCGTCGGCCAGGCGGTCCACGGCCTCCATGAGGAGGAGGACATCAATGAATGACAGAACGGTAGTGGTGGCCTGGACGCTGTCGAGGATGTCCTCGATGGTCGCGGCCAGGTCGTGCTGCCCTTCGTGGTAGGCGTCCCAGGTCGAGTGATCACCAGAGACGCGGTAGTCGATGTCCTGACAGGCCTGCTGGATCTGCTGGAGACCGACCATGGGATTGGGCCGGCTGGGCTGGGTCGTGTGGTTCATGAAGACTCCAAGGGTGGTTACATGTCCTGGTCACGGTGGGTGATGGTGTTGGGGTTGGTTCCCAGGCCCGAGGCCTGGGCGTCGCGCTGGCCGTCGTGGTAGGCGCGGTAGTCGGGGTTGAGGGTCTTCCCGGGGATAAGTCCCAGGGTGTTGAGGTAGTCGGTGATGCGCTGGTCGCGGCTGCGCACCACGAGGGCGGTGGAGGCGCTGCCGGTGGGGGTGTCCTGGTCGCGTTGGGCGATGGTGTTGGCGCGGGCGGCCCGCATCCGGGTGGCGATGGCGTCGCCCCATCCCAGGATGTAGCCGTCGCGGGTGGCCCGTCGGGTCGCGGGCTTCATGGGCTTGTACCGGCGAGGGTTGGTGCGGGTCCACGCTCGCCAGCCGACGGCGGCATGGGCCTGGACAGCGGTCAGGAGCGGCATGAGCTGGTCTAGGTCGGAGGGGTAGCCGACGACGTGGACCACGATGTGGGGGCCTCGGCCCCGTTCGCGCGTCTCTCGGAGGCGCAGGGTGCTGTATGTGGAGGCGCCTGCGGCGCGGGCGATCCTGTGGAGTGCGGCGGCCTGGGTGGAGGAGGCAGTTGTTGGTCCTCCCATCACGATGATGTCTCGTGTGGTGATCTGCTCGGTGTTGCCGTCGTCGAGGTCGAGTTCGTTGATCATGAGGCGGGCCATGAGCATGGATGCCCGCAGTTGGGCCTGGTCGCGCTCGTTCTGGGACGCGCTGGGGTCGCCGGCGATCGCCAGCAGCTGGCGGACCAGGTTCTTGTCCTTCTTCGTGGTGGTCTGAGTGCCCATGACTCACGCACCCTTGGCGGTGATCACGGCGAGCCGGCGGGCATCATTGCTGGCGTTAGCGGCATTGCTGGCGTTTGTCTCGACTGCTGGTGTTCGGGACAAACGCCAGCAGTAGTAGTAAAGCCGCAGCTGGACGTGCTCAACGGTGCAAATGAGGGCGCGCACAGCCCGCAACCCGGAGGTCGCAGGTTCGAATCCTGCCCCCGCCACGAGAGCGGAGTCCCCGGCACCAGCAAGTGCCGGGGACTTCTGCGTTCCCGGCACGTACGGGGCGGGGGTCCATGAGCCATCAGCGGCACGGGTGGGCGCGAAGGCGTCAAGAGTCAGCCCGAAGAGCGACGCCATGATTGAGGGTTATAGGACAGAACGTGTTGTTTTAGGTGGCGTGTCGTGGGGTGTTAGTGGGGTCGTCCTGCCCAGCCTCGGCGGTTCCATAGGCCTTCTTCGGGGGTGGGGGTGGTGCCCCATCCGGTGGGGTGTGGGCTGGTGTGAGGTTCCCCCCGGACCGTAGAGGCATCAGCTATAAGGAGTGGTGATGTCAGAGAAGCGGAAGAAGTACGACCGGGAGTTCCGTGAGGGAGCTGTCCGGATCGTTGAGGAGACGGGGAAGCCGATC
>NZ_RYFV01000013.1 GCF_004104015.1 Actinomyces oricola
TGGTTGCGGGCGATCTCCCGCGAGACCACCGAGACATCACGACCGATCCGCTCAGCGATCCTGCGCAACGACCAGCCCTGCTCCAGCCCCCGTGCGATCGCAGCCCGATCCGACATCGTCAACATCCCACCCAACACAACCTCCCGCCTCTAACCAGCACTGTTGCTACGACCCTATGACACCACCATCAGGCCCTTCGCGCTTGAGGGCGGGGCGAGTGCGACACCCCGGTGAGTGGGGGAGTGGGGATCAACTCCAATGTGATGTAAGGAGCCATTCATTTTTCATATCCGGCGGCAGTGCGAGCCCTATGACCAACAACTGCTCCTTGCCCTCATACACGCCGAGATTAGCGAGATTAGCGTAGATCGGTGTCGTGTTGACCTCTGCATTGCCCCCAGGGCGACTTGCCGAGGCCTGTCATGGCCGTCTCGTCAAACGAAAAACACCGCCGACGAGGACCGGCGCAGATCACAGTCCAACGCGGCCCAGAACCGTGCACCGCGCATTCCGGGAACGTATAAGACCGTCGTGGTGCGCGAGAAGGGACTCGAACCCTCACGCCCGAAGGCACCAGGACCTAAACCTGGGGCGTCTGCCAGTTCCGCCACTCGCGCTCGTGGCCCAGCCTACGACACTGGGGCGCCCGTGCCCTCATCGGCTGGAGCCGTGTGACATGGCGGGCCCGGCGGCCCCACGATTCCACTCGACGGCATCATGGGCCCGGATTCGCCAGCGGCCCCCGGTGGTGACGTACAGTGTGGCGCCAAGAGCACCCTCACGCTCGGCGGACCGTGTGCCCGCCGAGGCGGGCCCCACCGTCAAGCCGAGGGTGGGTATCCCCGCCACGCCCAGAGGCCCGCGCAAGGACGCCTGCCACGGGCACACCATCTAGGAGAACTACGTCATGACCACCAGTTCCGCCATTCGCGTCGGCATCGTCGGGGTCGGCAACTGCGCCTCCTCCTTCGTCCAGGGAGTCACCTACTACCGTGACGCGGCCGCTGACGAGCGGGTTCCCGGACTCATGCATGTGAACTTCGGCGGCTACCACGTGCGCGACCTGGAGTTCGTCGCCGCCTTCGACGTCGACGCCGCCAAGGTCGGCCTCGACCTGGCCGAGGCCATTAACGCCTCGCAGAACAACACCATCCGCATTGCGGATGTGGCTCCCACCGGCGTCACGGTACAGCGCGGTGTCACCTTGGACGGCCTGGGCGACTACTACCGGGCCACCATCACCGAGTCGGACGCAGAGCCCGTCGACGTCGTCGCCGCCCTCAAGGAGGCCAAGGTCGATGTTCTGGTGTGCTACCTGCCCGTGGGGAGCGAGGAGGCGGCCCGTTTCTACGCCCAGTGCGCGATTGACGCTCACTGCGCCTTCGTCAACTGCCTGCCGGTGTTCATTGGCTCCACCAAGGAATGGAGTGACAAGTTCGTCGCCGCGGGCGTGCCGATCATCGGCGACGACATTAAGAGCCAGCTGGGCGCCACCATCACCCACCGTGTCCTGGCCCGCCTGTTCGAGGAGCGCGGGTGCATCCTGGACCGCACCTATCAGCTCAACGTCGGCGGGAACATGGACTTCAAGAACATGCTGCAGCGAAGCCGCCTGGAATCCAAGAAGATCTCCAAGACCAACGCCGTCCAGTCCAACCTGGAGCGTCGCTTGGACGACCACGACGTCCACATCGGCCCCTCCGACCATGTTGCCTGGCTTGACGACCGCAAGTGGGCCTATGTGCGCCTGGAGGGCCGTAACTTCGGCGACGCCCCCATCTCCGTGGAGTACAAGCTCGAGGTCTGGGACTCCCCGAACTCGGCGGGCATTGTCATTGACGCCGTGCGCGCCGCCAAGATCGCCCTGGACCGGGGCATTGGGGGCGAACTGCTGTCTGCTGCCTCCTACTTCATGAAGTCCCCCATGGAGCAGCGCCCCGACACTGAGGCCCGCGCCAGCGTGGAGGAGTTCATTGCCGGTACCCGCGAGCGCTGAGGCTGTGCAGCCCGCGGGCCCTGTGGACGACGAAGGCCGGCCGCCATTGCGGCGGCCGGCCCCAGGCCCTTCTCGCAGCTCAGCGATCTAGGCCGGATCCTGGATGTTGAGCTCCTTGCGCAGGCGATTCACATGCCCGGTGGCCTTAACGTTGTACTGGGCCAGTTCGACGCGGCCCTGCGCGTCGACCACGATTGTGGAGCGCAGGACGCCGGTGTAGAGGCGCCCGTAATTCTTCTTCTGGCCCCACACGCCCCAGGCCTCCATGACCGCGTGGTCAATGTCGGACAGGAGCGGGAAGGTCAAGGACTGGCGCTCGGCGAACCGGTGCAGTGTCTCAGGGGAGTCCGGTGAGACCCCCACCACGCTGTAGCCCGCCGCCTTCCAGGCGTCCAGGGAGTCGCGGAAGTCGTGGGCTTCACGGGTGCACCCGGGGGTGGAGGCTTTGGGGTAGAAGTAGACGACGACACCCCGCTCGGACTCGGCGCGCAGCCTGGTCAGGGGGACAGGCGTGCCGGTGGCGTCCGGGAGCGTGAAGTCTGGGGCGGTGTCTCCGACGGCGAGCTGGGGCATCAGCGGGCCTCCTCCTTGTCGATGCTGCTCCGCTTCATCCTTGCATCGTCGCAGCGGCTGGGTGAAGAGGTGCGCCCATAGGACTTTCGTGAGGTGCCTGACGCGTCTGATTGGGATTAAGGGTGCGGGCCCGCGGGACTCCGGCCCCGCCTGCGGGGGTTGGGCAACGGAGGCGGGGCGGGAGCGTGACCTTTAAGACTCCGGCTCCGCCTGCGGGGGTCAGGCGGCCAACTCCACCAGGTCCTCCTGGGCGGCGCGGGCCTCCTGGGCGGCGTGAAGGCGCTCAAGGGCTCGCTCCAGGCGGGAGGGGGCCGCCGAGGCGCTCAATGAGTCCAGCTCGGTGCGCGCCGCAATGAGCTCGCGCTCAACCTGTGCCGGGGTATTGGTGCTGTAGGTTCGCATTGTCTCTCCTTGTCTTCTGCGGCCCTGGGCGGGCCGGTGGGGTGTCCCGGAAGGGCAGGTCGATCCTGCGTGGGACCCCGTGGCGTGTGGGTGCCGCTGCGGCGGCCGGTAGGACGGTTGAGCGCACCCGCGGTCAACCCGTGCGAGGATCCGGGTAGGCGCCATACCAACCGTGCAGGCGCACAGTCGTGGTGAGAGCCGCGCCTGCGCCCGCCCACGGTACTGGCCCTGTTGGCATAAGGCCGTATTCCGCGGGCGCCGCTGCGCGAGCGCCCGGGTACGGCCGGCGGCGCCGGCCCTCGCGTGGTACACCGCCAAGGACTCGAACCTTGAACCCGCTGATTAAGAGTCAGCTGCTCTACCAATTGAGCTAGCGGTGCTCAGTCAAGAATGACTATCACATCCTTCTGGCTGTGGGGCCAGCAGGAGGTGGTACACCGCCAGGGACTTGAACCCTGAACCCGCTGATTAAGAGTCAGCTGCTCTGCCAATTGAGCTAGCGGTGCCTCGCACCAAGCGCCTTCGCGCCCGGCGACGGAGGAAGACTTTACGGGGCGGCACCCGCCGAGTCCAGACAAGATTCTGTGAGACACCTCATTGTCTGCCGGGCGCGGCGGCACACCCGGCGGCCTTGTCGTCGAACCCACTCGATATTCGCGGATCCTCAGACGCCAGATCGCCCATGCGCGAGCGACGATGGCGGTACCTTAGAACAGTGAGCGAGCCCATTGTGACCCTGGCGACATCAGCGGACTTCCCCAACCTCGACGAAGACGACCGCGGCCTGCCCGACGCCCTGCGCGCCCGTGGCATTGAGCCCCGGGTCGCCGTATGGAACGACCCGGGCGTCAACTGGGAGGACGCCGGCGTGGTCGTCCTGCGGAGCGTGCGCGATTACGCCACCAACGACCAGTATGCGGACTTCCTGGCCTGGACCCGCTCCGTGCCGCGCCTGGTCAACCACCCCGACATTGTGGAGTGGAACTCCGATAAGCACTACCTGACCCGCCTGGCTGAGCTGGGCGCGCCCATGATCCCCACCATCTGGCTGGAGCCCTCCGCGCACTACAACAAGCACCAGGTGCACACGCGCTTCCCGGCGCTGGGCGACTTCGTGGTCAAGCCCGCCGTCTCCTCCGGTGGCCGCGGCACCGGACGGTATACCGCCACCGACGCGCGCTCGCGCTCGCAGGCCATTAACGACACCCGGCATCACCTCCGTCGGGGGCGCTCGGTCATGGTCCAGCGCTACTTGGAGCAGGTCGACCGCCAGGGCGAGATCTCCCTGGTGTACTTCAATGGCGTGCTCTCCCACGCCGTGGAGAAGGTGCCCATGCTCCACCCGCGCTTCCGCTCCGAAGACGAGGTCCACGAGGAGATCGCCACCGCCCGTGAGCCCAGTGATCAGGAGTGGCTGTGGGGCGAGCGCGCCCGCAAGGCGATCCACAAGCTCATTAAGGAGCACTCCAAGCGGGACATTCAGTTGCTGTTCAACCGGGTCGACGTAGTCCCCGACGGGGCGGGCGGCTTCTACCTCATGGAGGTCTCTCTCATTGACGCGGGCCTCTACCTGTCCAAGGCGGAGGGGGCCATGGACAACTTCGCCGACGCCATTGCGCAGCGCGTCTTCTGGTGAGCTCCGGGAATAGGGGCCGCCGCCGGCCGGTTCTCACCGGCGGCCGGGGCCCCGGCCGTTCCTCGACCACGGAGAGCTGATGCGCACCATCCTGAACATCGTCTGGGTTGTCTTCTCAGGGTTCTGGCTCTGGCTGGAGTACCTGCTGGCGGGGGTCGTAGCCTGCCTGTTCATTGTGACGATCCCCGCGGGCCTGGCCTGCTTCCGCATCGCCGGCTATGTGCTGTGGCCCTTCGGGCGCGAGGTGGTCAAGAAGCCGAGCGCTGGGGCCATGAGCGGGATTTCGAACATTATCTGGTTCGCAGTGGCCGGGCTGTGGCTGGCCATAGGGCATGTGGTGACGGCCGCCGCCCAGGCCGTCACCGTTGTGGGCTTCCCCCTGGCCATTGCGAATATCAAGATGATCCCGGTGACCTGCTTCCCCTTCGGCAAGGAGATCGTCTCCGGCCGCGGCATCCTCTGAGACTCTCCGCGACTGCTCGCCCAGCGGGCCGCCGGGAGAGCCGCGGCCCTCACCCTTGCGGTCCCACGGACAGCAGTCGCAGCACCACCTGCTCCGCCTCGTCGGACGCCGTCAGGTCCACCAGCGCCACCAACCGCCAGTCGTGGTCGCCCTCCGGGTCCTCCAGCACCTGCGTGGCCAGCCACACCTTTCGGCCCGAGCGCTCCAGGGCCTCCCGCAGCCGCTCAGAGACCCCCACCGCCGCCAGCGCCGAGTCGTCAGGCTGCTCATCCAGTGGGGCGAGCGCCACCGCCCGGGCCGCCTGGTCCGTGCCCAGCCAGTCGTACTCCTCCCAGTAGCGCCCCAGAGCCTCATCCCAACGCCGCTCGCCCCAGCCGGAGGCGGCATCCAGGCGCGCCAGGCCCTCGACGTCGTCGCGCGCCATGAGCTCCACCCGGCGGAAGAGCTCTTTGCGGACCGCCACCCGGAAGGCGTGCAGATTGCGAGTGAAAGCCACCTTTCCGTCAGCGTCGGCCCCGAAAGCCCGCTCGACGCCCAGGGAGTCGTCGGCGTCCGGGCGGTCCGCCTCCAGCAGGGCCGCCCCCTCTTGTGCACGACCGGACTGGGCGGCCCCCAGCGCCTCCCACTCATCGAGCAGGGAGGAGTCCACGGCGCGCACCAGGCCCCCCAGCCAGTCAATGAGCTCGACCACCTCCGAGGTGCGGTGCTCGTCGGGCACCACCTGGCGCAGCGCCCGGTAGGCGTCAGTGAGGTAGCGCAGTACCACCCCCTCAGACCGCCCCAGCTCGTAACGGGAGATGAGATCGGAGAAGGTCATGGCGTTCTCCACCATCTCGCGCACCACGGATTTCGGACTCAGTTCGTAGTCGGCCACCCAGGGGTTGGCCCGCCGGTACATCTCCAGGGCGGGAGCGAGCAGGTCGGCCAGCGGCTGGGGCCAGGTGATCTCCTCCATGGCCGCCAGGCGCTCCTCATAATCCATTCCCTCGGCCTTCATGGCGGCGATGGCCTCGCCGCGGGCCGCCCGCTGCTGGGCGTACAGGAGCGGGCGGGGGTCATCCAAAGTAGCTTCAACCACCGAGACCACGTCCACGGTGTGCTCGGGGGACTCCACATCCAGCAGGTCCATGGCCGCCAGCGCGAAGGGCGCCAGAGGCTGATTGAGGGCGAAGTCCCCGGGCAGGTCCACCGCCAGGCGCAGGCGGGGGCGCCCATCCGCGGCCGCGACAGCGGAGGAGACGTGCTCGACCACGCCGGCCGTGCGCAGGGAGCGGTAGATGTCCAGGGCCCGGCGCACATGCGCCCGGCGCTCGGCGGGCGTGGCGTGCGCGCGAGCAATCAAGGCGGCCATGTGGGCCACCGGGTCGCCGGGCCGCTCCATGAGGTTGAGAACCATGGTGGTGGTGACCTGGAACTGGCTGGTGAGGGTCTCGGGTGCGGCGTCGCGCAGGCGCTCAAAGGTCTTGTCCGTCCAGTTGACCCGCCCCTCAGGGGCCTTCTTGCGCACGATCTTGCGGCGCTTACGCTCGTCATCCCCAGCCCGGGCCAGGGCCTTGGCGTTCTCAATGACGTGCTCAGGGGCCTGGACTTCCACGTAGCCGCGGGTGTCGAAGCCGGCCCGCCCGGCCCGTCCCGCGACTTGGTGGAACTCCCGGGCGGTGAGGTGGCGCTCCTTAGCGCCATCGAACTTCACCAGGGAGGTCAGGACCACGCTGCGGATGGGCACATTAATCCCCACCCCCAGGGTGTCGGTGCCGCAGATGACGGCCAGTAGCCCCGCCCGCGCCAGGCGCTCAATAAGCCGCCGGTAGCGCGGCAGCATGCCGGCGTGGTGAACCCCGACGCCAGAGCGCAGCAGTCGCGACAAGGTCGCCCCGAACCCCCCGCCGAAGCGGAAGTCCCCCAGAGCGGCCGCAATCGCCTTCTTGCGGGCCTTGGGCACCAGGTCCACGCTCAGCAGCGCCGTGGCCCTCTCCACAGCCTGCTTCTGGGAGAAGTGGACGACGTAGACCGGGGCCTTGTCCTGACCAACCAGGCGCTGGAGCAGTTCGCCAATGGGCTCGACACTGTAGTCCAGCTCCAGGGGCACTGGCCGCACGGCGTCGTCGACGACGGCGACCCGGCGCCCGGTGCGCGACTCCAGGTCCCGCACGAAGAAGCTCACATCCCCCAGGGTGGCCGACATGAGCACCATCTGGGCCTGGGGGAGTTCAAGGAGCGGCACCTGCCAGGCCCAGCCGCGCTGCGGGTCGGCGTAGTAGTGGAACTCGTCCATGACCACGCAGTCCACGTCCAGGTCCTCGCCCTGCCGCAACGCCTGGTTGGCCAAGATCTCGGCAGTGCAACAGATGACGGGGGCGGCGGCGTTAATGGAGGTGTCGCCAGTGATCATGCCGACGTTCTCCGCCCCGAACAGGCGCACCAACTCGAAGAACTTCTCGCTGACCAGGGCCTTAAGCGGGGCGGTGTAATAGGAGCGGCCCCCGCGCGCCAGAGAGGCGGTGTGGGCCGCCAGGGCGATCATTGACTTGCCCGATCCGGTGGGAGTGGCGGCAATGAGGTGGCGGTCCTCCAGAATCCGGGACAGGGCCTCGTCCTGGTGAGGGTAAAGAGGGCGGCCGGTTTCCTCGGCCCACTGGCTGAAAGCCAGGTAGACCTCCTCGGGCTCGGGCACCCGGTCGGGGTCATCGGCCGGAATGAGGGTATCGAGCATGGCGTTGAGGGCCGGGGCGGTCATGGGCCCATGGTCTCACGCCAATAGTCACCGGCCCGGGATGACCGTGGCGGGACGCCTGGGATTGCCCGGCGCCCCGGGCGCTTAAGGGAACGGCTGCATATCTCAGTGCGCGCGGCCGGCCCGCCCGGAAGCGCACGGGGCGCATCCGTGAGATCCGTGGGGATTGTTGCCGGTGGCCGGGGCGGTGCCGGCAGGGACCGCGCACAACAGAAACGATCAACATGCGGGCGCCCGCACATCTATGCATCCGTGACGTGAGACCATGCGGGTCATTCCCGACTCCCGAGAGCGAAAGGCCGCATACGCCGTGGACGCAACGTTGAACCGCACCGCGGTCCATGACGGACTCAAGTGTGTGGCGCGGCCCTAGGGCAGCGCCCCGGGGCACCGCCGCGCCCCGCCCCTCCCGCACGCATCCCGCCCCGACGACAGGAGCCCTCCCATGAGCCTCGTTGAGCTAGAGGACCTTCTCAACAGTATCGACGACCTCTTCTACACCTATGTCCTGGCCGCTCTGCTTGTGCTTGTCGGCATCTTCCTGACAGTGCGCACCGGGGCCGTCCAGTTCCGGCACCTGTTCACCATGATGCGCACCATCGCCGACTCGCGCACAGGTGCCAAGGGGGGCATCTCCTCCTTCCAGGCCTTCGCCGTCGGCCTGGCCGCCCGGGTGGGCATTGGCAATATTGCCGGGGTTGCCCTGGCCATTGTCGCCGGTGGCCCCGGCGCCCTGTTCTGGATGTGGGTGGTGGCCCTTATCGGCATGGGCACCGCCTTCGTGGAATCCACGCTGGCGCAAGTCTTCAAGGAGCGCGGCCGCGACTTCACTTTCCGCGGCGGCCCGGCCTACTACATAAAAAACGGCCTCGGATCGAAAACGTGGGGAGGAATCTTCGCCGCCCTGTGCATTGTCTCCGTAGGAGTCACAGTGGTCATGGTTCAGACCAACACCCTGGCAGACGTCGTTAGCGCCACGGTTCCCAGTGTCCAGTCCTGGATGGTCGGCGTATTCCTGGTCCTGCTCACCGGCCCCGTGGTCTTCGGGGGCCTGAAGTCCGTGGCCCGGGTCACCGAGTGGCTGGCCCCGATTATGGCCCTGGCCTACGTGCTGCTCGCCCTACTCGTCACCGTGCTGAACATCACCCGAGTCCCGGGCGTCCTCTGGGACATAGTGCGCGGCGCCTTCGGGGTCGACCAAGCCCTTTACGGTGTGGCCGGCGGCATGCTCGCCGCCGTGCTCAACGGCGTGCGCCGCGGCCTGTTCTCCAACGAGGCGGGCCTGGGAACAGTCCCCAACGCCGCCGGTACGGCCACCACCGGCCACCCCGTGCGCCAGGGCCTCATCCAGTCCTTCGGTGTCTTCGTGGACACCATTTTGGTGTGCACCGCCACCGGTTTCCTCATCCTGCTCACCACCGATGCCTACAAGCCCGGTGACCAGGGCGCGGTCGGCGCCGTCCTGACCCAGCAGGCGGTCGCCGAACACCTGGGTGAGTGGACCACCTGGCCCATGGTCGTCCTCATTTTCGTACTGGTCTTCTCCACCGTGTTGGGCTGCTACTCCTACGCCCAGGTCAACGTCAACTACCTGCGCGGCCAGCTTCGCGCCGAGCAGGTATTCGGCCTGCTGCTGACCGCCGCCGCCTTCGCCGGCACCGTCCTGTCCCTGCCCATTGTGTGGGCGCTGACCGACATCGCCCTGGGCCTCCTGGGCGTGCTCAACCTGGTTGTCATTGTCATCCTGGCCCCCTGGGCGTCGGGGGCCCTGCGCGACTTCGAGGCCCAGCGCCGTGCCGGGATCAAGGACCCGGTTTTCGTGGGCCACAACAACCCCTACCTGCCGGGCGACCTCGCCCCCGGGGTGTGGGAGGGCCGGTCGGCCACCGGCCCCGAGCCGGACCCGGCCCCCGGGGCCCAGGGCTGAGAGGGGGCGCCATGTCAACCATTGACGCCGTCCTCGGCGCCATCTCCAACGCCCTATTCACCTGGATCCTGGTCTGGCTCCTCCTGGGGGCGGGGATCTACTTCACCATCCGTGCTCGCGCCGTCCAGTTACGGCACATTGCCTCCATTGGGCGGGCCGTCGTAGGTTCTCGTTCGGGCGCCCACGGCGGTATCTCCTCCTTCCAGGCCTTCGCCATGGGCCTGGCCTGCCGCGTCGGTACCGGCAATATTGTGGGCGTGGCCCTGGCCCTCATCCTGGGCGGGCCCGGCGCCGTGCTGTGGATGTGGGTGGTCGCCGTCCTGGGCACGGCCACCGCCTTCACCGAATCCACCTTGGCCCAGCTGTTCAAAGTGCGCCGGCCCGACGGCAGCTTCCGCGGGGGGCCGGCCTACTACATCTCCCGCGGGCTGCGCCTGCCCGTGGTCGGAGGGCTCTTCGCCGTTGTTTTCATGACAGCCAACGGCCTGGCCATGCCCATGGTCCAGGCCAATGCCATCGCCAACGCCCTGGGATCCGCCGGCGACGTCCCGGCGTGGGCCAGCGCCCTGATCGTGGTCACCTTGACCGCGCCAGTGCTGTTGGGCGGACTGCGCGCCATTGCCCGCGTGACCGAGTGGCTCGCCCCATTCATGGCAGTGGCCTACCTGCTGCTCGTCACCGTCATTATTGTCACCCACCCGATTGAGGCCTGGAACGCCCTGTGGAGCATTGTCGAGGGGGCCTTCGGTCTGCGCGCCGGGTTGGCGGGGCTGGCCGGCGGCGTCACCCAGGCGGTTCTTAACGGTGTGCGCCGAGGCCTGTTCTCCAATGAAGCGGGCCTGGGCGGTGCGGCCTGCGCCGCAGGGGCGGCCACGGTCGCCCACCCCGTGCAGCAGGGCTTTATTCAGGCCTTCGGGGTTGTCCTGGACACGCTGTTCATCTGCACCGCCACCGCCCTGGCAATCCTCGTGGCCGGCGAGCGCGTCTACGTCCCGGGCGTCACCGAGGAGGCGGCCGCCGGTTCCCTGACCCAGAACGCTATTGCGGCGCTCATGGGGGAGTGGACGCGCTGGCCCATGGCAGTGCTCATTGTGGTGCTGGCCTACAGCACCATTCTCGGGGCCTTCTCCTACGCCCAGGTCAACCTCGACTACCTCACCTCCCGGCCCTGGCTCGCGCGCGCCCTCCAGATCGGCGCCGTGGCCTGTGCGGCCGTGGGCTCCTTTCAGAAGCTGGCCACGGTGTGGTCTCTGGCCGATATCCTCCTGGGTCTCGGAGCCATTATCAACCTCGTGGCCCTGGTGCTGCTGTGCCGGTGGGTTTTGGGTGCCCTGCGCGACTGGGAGGCCTGCGGCGCCAAGGCCCTGGCCATGCGGGCCGGCCGGGCGCAAGACGACGGCGCGCCCGTCTTCAGCGTGGACTCGCCCTACCTGCCCGGTGTGCTCCCCGGTGACGCCTGGCCCCACGCAGCGCCCGAGGACCGGCCGCAGAATGCGGCCGAGGAGAGGCGCCTGACCGGGAGCAGCACTGGTCCCCGCTAGGGTGGTGGCATGAGGATCGCGCGTTTCTCCGCCGGGGACGAGCCCCGCTACGGCATTGTTCAGGGCCTGCCGCAGGGGGAGGCCGCTCCCACCGGGGAGTCCGAGGGGCGATTGCTCGTCCTCAAGGGCGACCCCCTGTTCTCCCGCCCCGAGGCGACCGGGGAGGTGCTGGCCCTGAGCGAGGTGCGTCTGCTTTCTCCAGTGATCCCGCGCTCCAAGGTGGTGGGGATTGGCAAGAACTATGCTGCTCACGCCGCGGAGATGGGTGAGGCGACGCCCGGCGCGGATGAGCCCCCCGTGATCTTCCTCAAGCCCAATACGGCCGTCATTGGCCCGGACGCCCCGATCGTCCTGCCTGCGTGGAGCAACGAGGTCCACTACGAGGCCGAGCTCGCGGTGGTCATGAAAACTCTGGTCAAGGACGTCCCCGTCGACGACGCCGAGTCGGTGATCCTGGGCTACACGGTCGCCAACGACGTCTCGGCCCGGGACCGGCAGCGCGCAGAGCCCCAGTGGGTGCGGGCCAAAGCCTTCGACACCTCCTGCCCGATCGGCCCGTGGATCGAGGTGCCCGAGCCCGGCGCCCAAAGCCCCTTCAATCCCGCCGACGCCATGGTGCGCGCCCGGGTGGACGGGCGGGTGGTGCAGGAGGGCACGACGGCGGACATGATCCGCTCCGTGGCCGAGCTCATCTCCTATGTCTCCAGCATCTTCACACTTCTGCCCGGCGACCTCATCCTCACCGGCACTCCGGCCGGTGTCGGCGAGATCCGCGCCGGCCAGCGCGTGGAGGTCAGCGTCGACGGCATTGGCGGATTCTCCAACCCCGTGGTGCGCCGCTGAGAGCCACCGAACCCTGAGGGGCCGCTCCCCGCAGGAGGTTCAGGAGGGTATCGCCCGCACCGTCCGCCCGTCCCGGCTCCGCCGGCGGTTGGGCCCCGCCGCGGGGTCGGGGGAGGCGCCGCGGCGGTTACCCTGGTGGCATCATGAGCGACGTCGACTTCCTCTCAGCCCCAGTGCCCGCCACCGGCCCCAGGCCCGTCCGGGTCCGCTTCTGCCCCTCGCCCACGGGCGCCCCCCACGTGGGCATGGTGCGCACCTGCCTGTTCAACTGGGCCTACGCCCGCCACACCGATGGCGCCTTCGTTTTCCGCATTGAGGACACCGATGCCGCCCGGGACTCCGAGGAGTCCTTTGAGGCGATCGTGGACTCCCTGACCTGGCTGGGACTGGACTGGGATGAGGGCGTGGGCAGGGGAGGGCCGCACGGCCCCTACCGTCAGTCCCAGCGCATGGGCCTCTATAGGGAGGTGGTCGCTGAACTGCTGGAGGCCGGCTACCTCTACGAGTCCTACTCCACGCCCGCTGAAATCGAGGCCCGCCACCGGGAGCGCGGCGAGGACCCTAAACTCGGCTACGACGGGGCCGACCGCGACCTCACCGACGCCCAGCGCGCCGCCTTCCGGGAACAGGGCCGCAAGCCGGTGCTGCGCATGCGCATGCCCGACGAGGACATTACCTTCACCGACCTGGTGCGCGGCGAGATCACCTTCAAAGCCGGTTCCGTGCCCGACTACGTGGTGGTGCGCGCCGGCGGCGACCCGCTCTACACCCTGGTCAACCCCGTTGACGACGCCGACATGGGTATTACCCATGTGCTGCGCGGGGAGGACCTGCTGTCCTCCACCCCCCGTCAGATCGCCTTGTACCGTGCCCTCATGGCCATTGGCCGCGCCCGGGCGGTGCCCGAGTTCGGGCACCTGCCCTACGTGATGGGGGAGGGCAATAAGAAGCTCTCCAAGCGCGACCCCGAGTCCAATCTTCTCATCCATCGCCACCGCGGCATGATCCCTGAGGGGCTGCTCAACTACCTGGCGCTGCTGGGCTGGTCCTTGTCCAAAGACCAGGACGTGTTCTCCGCCGCCCAGATGGTCGCGGCCTTCGAAGTCACGGAGGTCAACCCCAATCCGGCCCGCTTCGACCCCAAGAAGTGCCGGGCCATTAATGCCGAGCACATTCGCCTCCTGGACCCGCAGGACTTCCGCGACCGCCTGGTGCCCTACCTCGCCGACGCCCTGCTGGACCCCGCCGACCCCCGGGCCGTCACGAAGCCCCTGGTCAGTGCCGCCGCATTCGCCGAATTGGGCGAGCGCGAGCAGGAGATCCTTACCGCGGCCGCGCCGCTGATCCAGACCCGCATCCAGGTGCTGCGAGAGTCCCGCGACATGCTCGGCTTCCTCTTCGCCTCCGACGACGCCCTGATCCGTGACGAGAAAGCGGTCTCCAAACTGCGCGACTCCGCCCCGGAGGTCCTGGACGCCGCCATTGAGGCCCTGGAGGGGCTGACGCCCCAGCAGTGGACGACGGCGCAGCTTGAAGACGTCTTGCGCGCCGCCATTGTTGAGGGGCTGGGCATGAAGCCCCGCCTGGCCTTCGGACCTCTGCGGGTGGCCATCACCGGCCGTCAGGTCTCCCCGCCATTATTCGAGTCCATGGAGATCCTGGGGGCCGCGCCGTCCCTGTCGCGCCTGCGCTCCCTGCGCGCCCAACTCAGTTGAACTCAGCCGGGACGCGACGCGGCTGAGTACCAGGATGCGCCGGCCGCGTCCGGGCGCCGCCCCGGATGCGGCCGGCGCCCGGACGGCGCCGGGGCACCGCCGGTGAACACCCGGGAAGTGTGTCCGCACTCACGCGCTAAAGATTTGTCAAGGCTGCGGGCGTCTGCGTAAAGTACTTCCCGCTGCCCCGGACGGACTGCCGTTCCTGGGCGCGCCTCATGGGGTATGGTGTAATTGGCAACACTGGTGATTCTGGTTCATCCATTCTAGGTTCGAGTCCTGGTACCCCAGCGGGTGAGGGTTTTTGCAGTCCAAGAGCCTTCACGCCACATGTGAATATTGTGGGCCCCCATCGTCTAGCGGCCTAGGACACCGCCCTCTCACGGCGGCAGCACCGGTTCAAATCCGGTTGGGGGTACGGGGGAAGGCGGGTCCAGCGGACTCGGTTTTCCAGCAGCCCCCATCGTCTAGCGGCCTAGGACACCGCCCTCTCACGGCGGCAGCACCGGTTCAAATCCGGTTGGGGGTACCGCGCAAAAGGCTCGGTTATGAGTAACCGGGCCTTTTGTTTTTTGTAACGTGCGCTCGGGACGTGTGCTCGGCCTGGGCGGTGGCCGGCTCTGGATACACTGGCTCCGTGACGACGTTCGAGACGCTCCAGGCCCCCGGTCCCATTCCCAATGGCGCAATGCGAGTCACCCCTCTGGGAGGCCTGGGCGAGGTTGGTCGCAACATGACCGTCTTCGAGGTCGATGGCAAACTCCTCATTGTCGACTGCGGCGTTCTCTTCCCCGAAGAGGACCAGCCCGGCGTTGACCTCATCCTGCCCGACTTCACCGATATTGAAGAGCGGCTTGACGACGTCGTCGCCCTTGTGCTGACCCACGGCCACGAAGACCATATTGGCGGTGTGCCCTACCTGCTGCGCCTAAGAGGGAACATCCCCCTGGTGGGCAGTGAACTGACCCTGGCCTTTGTGGACGCCAAGCTCAAAGAACACCGCATCCGCCCGCTCCTGCGTCAGGTGGTCGAGCATGAGCGCGTCACCTACGGGCCCTTCGACATTGAGTTCGTCGCCGTCAACCACTCCATCCCCGACGCCATGGCCGCCATGATCCGCACCCCGGCGGGCTCGGTATTCATCACCGGGGACTTCAAGATGGACTCCCTGCCCATTGACGGACGCATTACCGACCTGCGCTCCTTCGCCCGTTTCGGGGAGGAGGGCGTGGACCTGTTCTGCGTGGACTCCACCAATGCCGAGGTCCCCGGCATTGTCGCCCACGAGCGTGAGATCGGCCGCGTCCTGGACCAGGTCTTCGCCGAGTCCGACGGGCAGATCGTGGTGGCCTCCTTCGCCAGCCACGTTCACCGGGTCCAGCAGGTCCTGGACGCCGCCGCCCTCCACGAGCGCCGCGTGGCGCTGATCGGCCGTTCCATGGCGCGCAATATGGGCATTGCCGCCGAGCGGGGCTACCTCAAGGTCCCCGACGACGTGCTCATGGGGGCCCGCGATATTACCTCCCTGCCACCGCACGAGCGCGTCCTCATGGTCACCGGCTCCCAAGGGGAGCCCATGGCCGCCCTGAGCCGTATGGCTCACGGGGAGCACCGGTCGGTGACCGTGGGGCCCGGCGACACGGTCATTTTCGCCTCCTCTCTCATCCCGGGTAACGAGAACTCGGTCTACCGGGTCATTAACCAACTCATGCGTCTGGGCGCGCGCGTCGTCCACCAGGGCAACGCCAAGGTCCACGTCTCCGGCCATGCCTCCTCCGAGGAGCTCCTCCACGTTTACAACATCGTCCAGCCCCGCAATGTCATGCCCATCCACGGCGAGATCCGCCATCTCGTGGCCAATGGCGCTCTGGCGGTGAGGACCGGGGTGCCCCCCGAGCGGGTCATGCTCTGTGAGGACGGCGTGGTCGTCGACCTGCTGGGCGGAGAGGCCCGCATTGCCGGGCAGGTGCCCTGCGGCTACATCTACGTCGACGGCTCCTCAGTGGGCGAGATCAACGAGACCGAGCTCAAGGACCGCCGTATCCTGGCCGAAGAGGGCTTCGTGTCGGTTTACGCCGTGGTGGAGACCAAGACCGGCACCATCTTGGCGGGCCCCCACATCCAGGCCCGCGGCATGGCCGAGGACGACTCCGTCTTCGATGAAGTCCTCCCTGATGTCACCGAGGCCCTGGATGTCGCCCTGAAGACCGGCAAGGCCGACGCCCACTCCCTGGCGCAGGTCATGCGCCGCACCTTGGGGCGCTGGGTGGGACGCCGCCTGCGCCGCCGCCCCATGATCGTGCCGGTCGTCATTGAGGCCTGAGGACAAGACGCGCTCCACCTGCTTGCGGCACCGACGGAAGGCTCCTCCTGCAGGTCGAGGCGTCACACGGGAGTCGCCCTGGGGGAGGAGGCCGGCCGCGGCCTCCGACCGTCACCATTGACGACTGTGACAGGAACAGCCATGCCAGCCACGACAGCGCCCGAGGGTTCCCAACCCGCCGGTCCCGCAGGCTCCCCGCCGCGCCGGACCCAAGGGCTGGGCCCCATTACCCGGACCTGGATTGATGTGGTGCCTCGGATCCTGCCGCACATCTTGAAGGCGGCAGCCCTGCTGTCCCTCCTGGGAGGACTGGGCCTGTCACGCACCAGCATCTATCCGGCCCTGGACGCCCCCTTCTGGTGGCTGGGCGTGCCCACCGGGGCCTCTGTTTTCGGCAGCGTCCTGCTCCTGCTCTGGGCGGCGGCAGCCATGCGCCGTAAACGCATTGCCCTGGTGCTGGCCGTGATTGTCGAGAGCCTCAATGTGATCGCGGGCCTGGTGACTCTGGTGATCCCGTCGGCCCCGATCCTGATCGAGAGCCCAGTGTGGTACGCCGTTATAGCGGTCTCCGCTTTTGCCCAGGCCCTCATTGTCCTGCTCCTGTGGTACGCGCGTGACGCCTTCCCCGGACGGCTGGTCCCCGGCGCCTGGAAGAGCGCCCTGGCGGTCCTGGTTGTGGGCCTGCTTTCGGTGGCCGGCTCCGGCGTGGTCCTGGCCTCCACCTTCCACCACAAGCTCCCCACCCTGGCCCTGCGACTGCAATGGGTGGGCCAACGCATTCTCGGCCCGGACTTCGGGAGGCTTCTGGGGTTCGGCAAGGTCCACGGGCCCCACTGGGCGGACTTCCTCCTCTCCTTCCTGGCCGCCGTTGTGGTCCTCATGGCCCTCAATGTGTTCCTGCGCTCGGCGCACCGAACCGCCCGCCCCGGCGATGACCTCAAGGTTCGCCGCCTCCTGCTGGAGCATCCCGAGGACTCCCTGGGCTACTTCGCCACCCGCCGCGACCGCCTGACCGTGTTCTCCGCCGACGGGCGGGCAGCGGTGTCCTACGGGGTCAGCGGCGGTATTGCCATGGCCGCCGGCGACCCGATCGGCGCCCGAGCCTCCTGGGAGGCCGCCATTACCGCCTGGATGGAGGAATGCCGCCTCTACGGTTGGATCCCGGCCGTTATCTCGGCCTCGGAGTCCGGCGCCCGCGCCTACCGCAGCGAAGGGCTGCGAGTGCGCCGCATGGGGGACGAGGCCGTGATCGAGGTCAGCCGCTTCGAGTTGCGCGCCCACCCCCAGGTCGCCAAGGCGGTCCGCCGCGTGCGCGCCAGTGGAGCCGTCGTTGAGGTGCGGCGCCTGGCCGACATCCCCCATGGGGAGCGTGAACAACTCCGCCGCGCCGCCGCCGACTGGCGCCACGGTGAGGAGAGGGGCTTCTCCATGGCCCTGGACCGTACCCTGGACGACGTCGACGCCCGCGAGCTCGTAGCTACAGTGCGCGGCGCCGACGGCGAGCTTCAGGCCGTGCTCGGATTCGCTCCCTGGGGCATGCGCGGGGTCTCCCTGGATGTTATGAGGCGCAGCCCCACGGCCGTCAACGGGGCCGTCGAAGCCATGGTGACCGCCATCCTGGAGGAGGGGCCGGGCCTGGGCGTGGAGCGAGTAAGTCTCAACTTCGCCATGTTCCGCACGATTTTCGTCGACGGCCTGGCCGTGGACGCCTCCTTCAAGGCCCGTGTCCTGGCCTCGCTCCTGCGCAAGGCTTCACGCTTCTGGCAGCTCGAGCAGCTCTACGAGTCCAACGCCAAATACGGCCCCACCTGGGTGCCGCGCTACCTGTGCTTCTTGGACGCCGCCCAGTTCGCCTCCGTGGTACTGGCCGCCGGAGCCCTGGAGGGCTTTGTCCCGGTCTGGGCCGGCCGTTCGACTGTCGCCCCCTGTGACGGCCTGGAGGGGGACGACTACGCCGAGGCCGTCGCCGCCCAAGTTGCCGAGCACGTCAGGGACCTGCTGCCCGTTCGGCGCCTAACCCAGGAGGAGCAGCACCATCGCAAGGCCCTGGAGGCGCTGCGCTCAGCGGGCACCGACCCCTACCCGGTGGGCGTCGAGCCCGGTGACGCGCCCGGCACGGTGCGCGCTCGCCTGGCGGGCCTAGGCGGTGAGGCGGGCGAGCGCGTGAAAGGCCTGCGCGTTCAGGGACGGGTCGCCCTCGTGCGCGACCACGGCGGCCTGCTCTTCGCCGACCTGACGCGCGGCGACGAGCGCATCCAGATCATGCTCGACGCCTCCATCCCCGGCGCCCGTCTGCAGCAGTGGAAGACCGGTATTGACCGCGGGGACATTGTGGTGGTTGCCGGCGACGGCGTGCTCACCCGCACCGGTGAGCCCACCATCGCGGTCCGCGAGTGGACCGTGCTGTCCAAGTCTTTGAGCGCCCTGCCCCGCCCCCGTCCCGACGCCGAGGGCCGCCTGCGCTCACCCCGCTCCCAGGGCGCCTCACGCACCCGCCGGCTCCTGGCCGACCCTGAGGCCGTAGAGGTGCTGCGGGCCCGCTCCGCCGTGGTCTCCTCCCTGCGCTCCACTCTGGGTCATCAGGGTTACGCTGAGGTGGAAACCCCCATCCTCCAGGCGGTCCACGGGGGCGCTAACGCGCGGCCCTTCATTACCCATCTCAACGCCTACGACACCGACGTATACCTGCGCATCGCCCCGGAGCTCTACCTCAAACGCCTGGCGGTGGCGGGCATGGACGCCGTATTCGAGATTGGCCGCTCCTTCCGCAACGAGGGCGTCGACGCCACCCACAATCCCGAGTTCACCTCCCTGGAGGCCTACCGCGCCCACGGCGACTACACCACCATGCGCCTGCTCACCGAACAGCTCATTACCCGGGCCGCCGTCGCCGTTCACGGTGCCCCCATTGCCCTGCGCCCCGCCGGGACCCCCGGAACGCAAGGCCTGGAGGTCGTGGCGCGGCGCGCGGGCGTGGACTACGTGGGCGTAGACCTCTCCGGGCACTGGCCGGTCCTGAGCGTCCATGAGGCCATCTCCCAGGCTGTGGGCCGCGAGGTCACTGTTGACACGCCGGTACCCGAACTGGAGGCCCTGGCCCGGGCCCACGACATCGACCTGCCCCCGGCCGCCGGCGCCGGCGAGATCATTGGCGCCCTCTACGACGACCTCGTCGAGGCCCGTACCCTGGCCCCCACCTTCTACACCGACTTCCCGGTGGAGACGTCCCCCCTGACCCGCCAGCATCGAGACGATCCGCGCCTGGCCGAGCGCTGGGACCTAGTGGCGTGGGGGATGGAGCTGGGCACCGCCTACAGCGAGCTGACCGACCCCGCTGAGCAGCGTGAGCGCTTCACCGCCCAGTCCCTGCGCGCCGCCGCCGGAGACCCCGAGGCCATGAGTTTGGACGAGGATTTCCTCCAGGCCCTGGAACTGGGGCTGGTGCCCACCGGCGGTCTGGGGCTGGGCGTGGACCGTGTGGCCATGCTGATCACTGGTGCGGCTTCCATTAGGGATGTTATCGCCTTCCCCTACGCCCGCCCCCAGCACTGAGTGAGCACTGAGTGCCGCCCAGCGGGCACGGCGGCAGTGAGTAGGATGACAATGGCGTCGGCCGTCGGCACCCTGGAGCGCCCAGTGACCCGGCGACTCGGAGAGACTCAGAGAGGAGCTTGACCCACCATGCCGCACGCGCGCCGTCCCGCCTGCTTCATCTCCACCGGCAGTGTCCTCATCGACCTGCCCCTGCACGTCTCGCGCATCCCCGCCCCCGGGGGCGCGGTGACCGCTACTTCTGCGGGGCCCGCCGTGGGCGGCGGCTACACCGTGGTCTCAGCGGTAGCCCGCCAGGGGCTGCCCGCCGCACTGGCGGCGACCCTGGGCACCGGCCCCAACTCCTCGCGGGTGCGCGAGTCCATGATGCTGGACGGCGTCGAACTGCTGGTGGCCGAGCTGGTCGGGGACATAGGCACCTGCACCACCTTGATCGAGCCCTCTGGCCGACGCACTTTCATTACCACCGCCGGGGTGGAGGCCGAGCCCCAGCAAGAGGACCTGGAGAGCCTGGACCTGCTGGACGGGGACTGGGTGCACGCCACCGGCTACGACCTGGTCCACCCCACCAGCTGCCCGGTCCTGGTGGACTGGCTGCTGGCCCTGCCCGACGGGGTGGAACTCGTTATTGACCTGGGGCCGGTCCAGCCCGAGATTGAGGACGACCTGCTCATCCCCCTGCTGGGGCGCACCACCTTCCTGACCGGCAACCACATGGAGATCACCGGGCTCTCCGCCCGCCTGGGCAGCCCCGACGCCCTGCGCGAGGCCTGCCCGCAGGCCCTGATCGTGCGGCGCACCGGCGTCCACGGCTGCGTGCTGTGGCCCGCCGACGGCGCCCCCATCGAGGTGCCCGGCTTCGCGCGCGACGTTGTGGACACCACCGGGGCGGGGGATACGCACACCGGGGTCCTGGTGGCCGGGCTCATGGACGGGCTCAACATAGTCGCCGCCGCCCGCCGCGCCAACGCCGCCGCCGCGGAGGCGGTCTCCCGCTCCGGGCCGGCTCGGGCTCCGCGCCGCGATGAGATCGACGTCCTCCTGGCCGGAGCCTGAGAGGCCCCCGGCCCACAGGCCAAGTGGCAACCTACTGAAAAATCACTGAAGCGGCCGGCCGCAGCCCCCGCTGTTCATCAATCGGGAGGCCCGGGCGAGATGCGGACGTATTGCGCCGCGCCCCGCGGCTGGTCGGCGGGCGCCAGTGGCCAGCCGGTGGCCGCTCGCAGGCCGAGACGCGTGGGTGACGTGACGCAGATCAGCGGCGTGGCAGGCCCCCGAGCTCGGCGGCGCCGGATACCGTCTCAAGCATCATGGCCAGATCCCGCAACTCGCCCTCCTCGCCCTCCCCCCGCTCCGCAGGGGGCCGTTCAGGCGCCCCCCAGGAACCCGCCGCCGGCTCCCAGGCGACTGCGGGCTCCAACCGCTACCGTCGCACCGCCGTGGCTTTCCTGCTCCTGGCCCTGGCCGTGGTCACCGGGCTGCGGGAGTGGTTCGGCGTCTCAGGGGCGGCCGGCAGCCTGCTCCACCACCTGGCCGCCGGACCCGTTGGAGTCCTGGGCCTGGCGGTCCCCCCGCTGCTGGGCGCCCTGGGGGTGACCATGCTGCGCGTTCGCAGGCTCGACTCCGTCCACGCCCGCATCATTGTGGGCAGCCTGGGCATTCTTACCGCCCTGACCGGCATGATCCAGGTCTTCTCGGGCAACCCCGCCATTGGTAGGGGCATGGACGCGCTGGAGAACGCCGGGGGACTGCTCGGGTGGCTCTTCGGCTACCCGCTGGCCGCCCTGTTCAGTTCGGTGGGAGCCGTCATCCTCCTCATCCTCCTCCTGCTTTTCTCCGCCCTGGTCGTCTCAGGGCGCACTGTCGCCGAGCTCCAGGAAGTCCTGGCCGCCAAGGGCCCCCTGGCCAAGAACCGGGACGGCCAGGAGGGCGGCGAGCTCCTGGCCACGAAGGTCCTCAACCAGGTGCGCCGAGGCCTGAGGCGCTCGAGAGGCGACGACACCGAGGACACCACCGTCCTGGGCACCTATGACGGCGACGAGGCCTTCCGCTCCGCCCTGGAGACGGAGCAGCGGCCGCGGGGCTCAGGGCGCCGCCGCCGCTCCATGAAGCCATCGGCCCGCAGCGCCGATCCCATTGACGCGTGGGGGGAGGGGGGAGAGGCCACAGACTTCCTGGCTGACCAGTCCGCCACCGAGGTCATGGGGGAGCCCGCACCGGACCCGCTGTCCGATGCGCAGGCGGCCGAACCGCCCAGCGTCCCCCCAACCTCCGCCCGATCGGGCCGTTCGCCGTCGACCCGCTCCCAGGCCTCACAGCGCCCGGTGCCCCCCACCGAGCCCGACGCCGTCACCGAGGAAACCCCGTCAGTCGAGCCGGACCTGGCCGATGAGATCGCCATGAGCGAGATGTCCCTGCCCGACGGCTCCACCTACACCCTGCCCGGCGACTCCCTGCTGGAGCCGGGCCCCGGGCACGCCACGCGCACTGACGCCAACGACGCCATTGTTGAGGCGCTTCAGGCGGTCTTCGCCGAGTTCAATGTCGACGCCACCGTCACCGGCTACACCCGTGGCCCCCAGGTGACCCGTTACGAGGTGCACCGGGGCCGGGGCGTCAACGTTTCGCGCATTACCGGCCTGGAGAAGAACATCGCCTATGCGGTGGCCAGTGATGAGATTCGCCTCCTGACGCCGATCCCCGGCAAGAGCGCCATTGGCATTGAGATCCCCAACACCGACCGGGAGATGGTCAAGCTCGGCGACGTGCTGCGCAGCCAGGCCGCCAAGAAGCAAACCCACCCCCTGGTGGTGGGCCTGGGGAAGAACGTCGAGGGCGACTATGTGGTGACCAACCTGGCCAAGACCCCGCACATGCTGGTGGCGGGCCAAACCGGCTCAGGAAAGTCGTCCTTCGTCAACTCCATGATCACCTCGATCATGATGCGCGCCACCCCCGAGGAGGTTCGCATGGTGCTGGTGGACCCCAAGCGGGTGGAGTTGACCATCTACGAGGGCATTCCCCACCTCATCACCCCCATTATCACCTCCCCGAAGAAGGCCGCCGAGGCCCTGGAATGGGTGGTCCGCGAAATGGACGCCCGCTATGACGACCTCTCCTCCTTCGGTTACAAGCACATTGACGACTTCAACAAGGCGGTGCGCGCCGGGGAGGTCCAACCCCTGCCCGGTTCTCAGCGGGTCATTAGCCCCTACCCCTACCTGCTCGTCGTCGTCGACGAGCTGGCCGACCTCATGATGACCGCCCCCAAGGACGTGGAGGCCTCTATTCAGCGCATTACCCAGCTGGCCCGTGCCGCCGGCATCCACCTGGTGCTGGCCACCCAGCGCCCCGTGGCCCAGGTGGTCACCGGGCTCATCAAGTCCAACGTGCCCTCGCGTCTGGCCTTCGCCACCGCCTCCCAACTCGACTCTCGCGTCATCCTGGACCAGAACGGTGCAGAGACCCTCACCGGTCAAGGTGACGCCCTCTACCTGGGGCCCGGCGCCTCCACGCCCGTGCGCATCCAAGGCTCCTGGGTGACCGAGTCCGAGATCCGTTCCGTGGTGCGCCACATTAAGGGCCAGCTCCAGCCGGAGTACCGTGAGGATGTCATCGTCCCGGAGGTTAAGAAGCAGATAGATGAGGAGATCGGCGACGATATGGACCTGCTGCTGCAGGCCGCCGAGCTCGTCATTACCAGTCAGTTCGGCTCCACCTCCATGCTCCAGCGCAAGCTCCGGGTGGGCTTCGCCAAGGCCGGGCGCCTCATGGACCTGCTGGAGACCCGTGAAGTCGTCGGCCCCTCCGGGGGCTCCAAGGCCCGCGACGTACTCGTCCAACCCGAGCAGCTTGAGGAGACCCTGGCCTGGATCCGCGGCGATGGCGGTGCTCCCGGCTCAACACCCCAACCCGAGGAGGAGGGGGAGGGGCCTGCTGCTCAGCCCGATGGCCAGGACACCGCAACCGGCCATCATCCCGCCCAGGTGCCGAGCGCGCAGACGCCCCCAGCAGCCCCTTCCCGGAAGGACGGCTCCCATGAGGACGGCTCCCAGGACGCCTGGAGCCTGACCGGCCGCGGTCCTTCGTGGTGACTGTGACTGATGACGATGGCGATAATGACAGGGGCGAGATAATCCCGTCCCTGACAAAGAGAGCGCGACTCGGGCCCGGGCGCTAGGAGCGGGGCAGCACTGTCGGCTCAGGACCGGTAGGGGCGGGGACCTCGTCGGAGTAGGTCTCCGGGTTAATGATCCCCGTCACCGTCTCCCAGCGGTAGGAGATTTCCTCAGGGGAGAGGGTGACGCCTTCAGGAACCTCACCACGCGCCAGGGCGGCCAGATCCAGGACGCGGTGCCCGCCATAGACGTCAACCGTGAAAGGGTGCCAGTGGAGCGCATCGACGCTCACCTCACCTTCTCCGGTGATCGTGACATCGACCCACACGAAGATCCCAATGCAGGCCATGATCGTGCCCTGGGCATCGGACTGGTTCGAGATGTAGTTGCCGGCCGAATACGACACCCACATGCCGCGGCCGCCAGGGCCGCCGGCCAGGAGCTCGTTGGTCTGGGGCACATGCGGGTGGGCGCTGAAAAGCACGTCGACCTCGCCGGTGGCCGCGATGGCGCTTGCGTAATCGATCTGCGCCTGGACCGGGTCGGGGGAGTACTCCTCGCCGAGCTGCGAATGGAGGATAACGATATCGGCCCCGGCGTCGCGGGCCGCACGGGCCTGGGCGGCCACCCACTCGACGTCATTGAGTTGCACCGCCCAACCCGTCTCGTCGACGAGGCCGTTAAGGCTGTAGGTGGAGGAGAGCTGGGCGACGGTAATGGTCCGCCCCCCGCGCTCCAGCTGGTAGAGCTGGTAGGGGACGGCCGCCTCGGCCTCGGTCCGATTCGTTCCGGCGTAGCCCATGCCATTGGCGATGAGCGTGTCCGCGGTGGCCACAACCCCGTCCAGGCCGCGGTCGTAGGAGTGGTTCGAGGCGGTCGCGCAGCCATCCCAGCCACTGCCCTTAAGCGCCTCAACCACCGGCGGCAGCGTCCCGAACAGGGGGAAGCCGCTGGCGACCCCGTCCGGGGCGATCGGGACCTCCATACCGCACAGGGCCAGATCGACGCCCGCAACCCAGGGCTGCTCGCCGGCAATCATGGAACTGATGTCTCCCTGGCCATTGACGGTCTCCTCCATGACGGGCATATGAGGCAGGACGTCACCGGCGTAGCCAATGGTGAGGTGAACATCGGGTGGAATGGTCGGCGTCGGACTGGGGGTCGCCGCAGTAGTCGGGGAGGGCACGGCAGTCGCGGTCTGCCCGGCCTCTTCCAACGGGCCGCCCCGGTGGCACGCCAGAGCCAGTGAAGGCAGTACGAGGATCAGCGCCAGCGCCATAAGCCGTCGCCGAGCGATGCGGGAAAGAGTGCGGTGAGCTGTTCCGTGAGTCACAATTGCAGCGTAAATCACGAGCGCCACAGGAACCAGGGTCATCTGACGCATGAGGGGGTGTAGAGGTACACGGGTGCACGGAGTTGGCAACGCTAGGCTGAGAGCAATGGACACCACGACCCCCGGGGCGGCCGCCCCCAACCGACCCCAGGCCCCGCTGCTCAACATCGCCAATGCCCTGACGGTGCTGCGCCTTCTCCTCGTGCCGGTGTTCATCTGGCTCATGCTCCTGCCCGGTGATGGCGCACGGCTGGCGGCAACCCTGGTCTTTATCGGTGCCGCGCTCACCGACCAGTTCGACGGTCACCTCGCCCGCACGCGCAACCTGGTCACGGACTTCGGCAAGATCGCCGACCCCATTGCGGACAAGGCCCTGACCCTGTCCGCCTTCGTGCTCCTGAGCGTGGCGGGCAGTTTGTGGTGGTGGGTGACCATTCTCATCCTCGTGCGCGAGCTCGGTATTACCGCGATGCGTTTCGTGATGCTGCGCCGCGCCGTTATGGCCGCCTCGCGCGGCGGCAAACTCAAGACGGTCCTCCAGATCAGCGGCCTGATCGGATTGCTGACGCCGTGGACGATGCTCTTGCCGTCGTCCCTGGCCAATCTCCTGGAGGTCCTGGCCTACGTTCTCATTGCCGCGGCACTGGTGGTCACTGTGGCCACCGGCCTGGACTATGTGCGTCAGGCCCTGATCCTCAGTGGCGCCGGGGCGCCCCAGGCGGGCGGTGAGGGCCGGTGAGTCAGGGCCAGGCGGCCCCCGAGGCCGGAACACAGGTGGAGGCGGCCAGACTCCTGCTGGCCACCGCCGAGGAGCGGGGCCTGACTCTGGCGGTCGCCGAGTCCCTTACCGGAGGGATGGTCTCCTCCACACTGGTCAGCGTCCCGGGAGCCTCCGCTGTTGTGGTGGGGGCGGTGGTCGCCTACGCCACGCGCATTAAGACCGACGTGCTGCAGGTCGACACCGAGCTTCTGGCGCGCACCGGGCCGGTCAATGGGGACGTCGCCGTGCAGATGGCGCAGGGTGTCGCCCGGCTCATGGACGCGGACATCGGTTTGGCCACCACTGGGGTCGCGGGCCCCGACCCCGCCGATGGGTACCGGGCTGGGACGGTCCATATAGCGGTCTGCTCCCCCTGGGGGGCTGTTAAGCGTGAACTGCACCTGGACGGCGACCGGGCAGCCGTCCGACAAGGGGCGACGACGGCGGTGCTGGCGCTGGCGGTCGCCCTCTTGAGCGCCGTGGAGCAGGGCGCACAGGACTGACCCTCCAACCAGCCGGGAGTGACCCCCGGCCAGCCGGGAGTCGAGTTCTCACCGCCCGGGGCGCCCCGGCGCCGCTGGGGGTTGGGGCGACGCACGTACTCGGGCCCGGCGGCCGGGCTGCAGTGCGGCAACAGGCCAACAGGGGGCGGGTCACGGGTGCGACTCATTCGGTTTCAAGGGTTCTCTCAGGATTCGGGATCAGGATCTGAGCAGCACATCGAGAAGGGAGCGCACGACCTTCTGGATGTGGGAATGAAACTCCGCACTGAATGGTTGTCACCACTGATGAAGAACGCGACTCGCCCCCGCAGCGCCCGCCCCGCAAGTCCGGCCAATCGGATGCCGATGCGCAAGACCTCGGCTGCAGGGTACGGTGCTGCCGTGGACACGACCACCAGTAAGCAAGAGAATGTCCTCCTGCGCCGTGAGATCGGCGAGGTCCTCCGCTCCGTTCGACAGCACCAGGGACGCACCCTGCGCGAGGTCTCCTCTCAGGCCCGCGTCTCCCTGGGGTATCTCTCAGAGGTCGAACGCGGTCAGAAGGAGGCCTCCTCCGAGCTCCTGGCCTCGATCTGCCAGGCCCTGGACGCCCCGCTGTCCGCAGTTCTGCGCGAGGTCTCGGACCGCATTGCCCTGAGCGAGGGCATTACGGTTCCCGACACCGTCCCCGACGAACTCATCCGCCAGCAGGGCGCCGCCCTGCGCTGAGCACCACAGTGAGGTCTCCAGATCGCAGTCGCGATCTGGAGACTTTTACATGCCCGCCCTGCGCACTTAACCGGCCGCGGCCCGCCGCCCACTCCCGGCGGCCAATGGCTCAGGAACCCCCGCCCCGGACCCGGAGGATGTACTGGATGGAGAATGTATGAGGCACTCGGAGTTCTGGCTGTCTGTTGAGACGGTCTTCGGCCCAGCCTACGGGCGCTCGCTAGCGCAAGACCTCGTGCTCCCGGCCCTGGGCGCCACCTGCGCTCAGGCCTTAGAAGCCGGGCGGCCGCCGCGAGAGGTCTGGCACGCCCTGTGCGATGAGACCGAGCGCTCCGAGGCTGAACGCTGGATACTCCGCACTCAGCCGCACCCGCGCGGTTGAGTGCGTTACGCGGCTGACAGTGTTAACAGTGTTGATAGTGCTAACAGTGTTGACAGTGTTAACAGCGTTAGTTGACGGCCGAGGGCGCCGGCGGCGCTAGGGGGAACACGCTCGGCACGAGACTCGCTTTCGAACACGTGTTCGGATACTGTTCTCCACGGATGACGTGCCGCACCTGCTTGTCCACAGGGCTCGCTCGGGCGCGGTGAAACATGTCAGTGGTCCGGCATACCGTCGTCTGCGAGCCCCGGAGAGGGGACCTCCGCCCCAGGACCAGCCATGCCCACCGCGGCCGCAGCCGCCAAGAACCGAGGTAGACCGATGCCCCAACCCAGCCAGTCACAGGACCGCTCCAAGGCTCTGGCCACCGCCCTCGCCCAGATCGACAAGTCATTCGGCAAGGGGTCCGTCATGCGCCTGGGAGACGACACCCGTCCACCGGTGTCCGTCATCTCCACCGGCTCCGTCGCCCTGGACGTGGCCCTGGGGATCGGCGGGCTGCCCCGCGGGCGCATTGTGGAGATCTACGGCCCGGAGTCCTCCGGCAAGACCACGGTTGCTCTTCACGCCGTCGCCAGCGCACAGAAGGCCGGGGGCAACGCCGCCTTCATTGACGCCGAGCACGCCCTGGACCCGGTCTATGCCAAGGCCCTGGGGGTGGACACCGACAACCTCCTGGTCTCCCAGCCTGACACCGGTGAGCAGGCCCTGGAGATCGCCGACATGCTCATCCGCTCAGGTGGCCTGGACATTATTGTCGTCGACTCCGTGGCCGCCCTGGTGCCCAAGGCGGAGATCGAGGGGGAGATGGGGGACTCGCACGTCGGCCTCCAGGCCCGCCTCATGAGCCAGGCGCTGCGCAAGATCACCGGGGCCCTGTCGGCCACCGGAACCACCGCCATCTTCATCAACCAGCTGCGCGAGAAGATCGGTGTCTTCTTCGGCAACCCGGAGACGACCACCGGTGGCAAGGCACTGAAGTTCTACGCCTCGGTGCGCATTGACGTGCGCCGCATTCAGACCCTCAAGGACGGGGATCAGCCCGTGGGCAACCGCACGAAGGCCAAGGTGGTCAAGAACAAGATGGCCCCGCCCTTCAAGCAGGCCGAATTCGACATCCTCTACGGCCAGGGCATTTCCCGGGAGGGCGGACTGCTGGACCTGGGCGTGGAGAACGGCGTAGTGCGCAAGTCCGGCGCCTGGTACACCTACGGCACTGATCAACTGGGGCAGGGCAAGGAGAACGCCCGCGCCTTCCTCAAGGACAATCCCACCCTGGCCGATGAAATCGAGGAGAAGGTCCTGGCCGTCCTCGGAGTAGGGGAGCCGGGGCGCCGTGCCCGCGAAGAGGCCGCCCGGGAGGCGGAGGGCGAGGCGGCCGCGCCCGCTGCCACCGACGCCGGGCCCGCCCGGTCGGCGAAAACAACCAAGGCCACTAAAACCAGGGCCACCAAGACCACCAAAGCCAGGGCCAAGAAGAACACCACGGCCGAGCTCGACGTGGCCTTCGGTGAGGACGCCGGCGGGTTCTAATGCCCTGGCTGACCCCAGATGCTCACACTCAGGCGGTTGAGGCGGCACGTGAGATCGTCTTGCGCCGCCTGGACCGCTGCGCCGCACCGCGTGCCGCCCTGGCTGAGCTCCTGGAGCGTAGGGAAGTTGACCCACGCGTAGCCACCGAGGTCCTCGACCGGCTCGAGGCCGCCGGGGTGATTGACGACGACGCCTACGCCACGACCCTGGCCCGCACCCGCTTCGCTGAAAAGGGCGCAGCGCGGCGCGCCATCGCCGATGAGCTACGAGTCAAGGGCCTGGGGGAGGGGTCGATCGCTGCGGCATTGGCGCAGATCGACCCTCAAGACGAGTACGAGGCCGCCCTGGCCCTGGCTCGCAAGAAACTCGCAGCGACCCGGGGCCGGGAGCCATTGGTGCGCTGGCGCCGCACCGCCGCCCACCTGGGCCGCAGGGGGTACTCGCAGTCAGTGGCCGCGGAGGTCATTGAGCGGGCGCTGGCGGAGGAGAGCGCCTGAGTCAATCGGCGACCGGCCCGGCGCCCCCCGGGAGCCGGGCCGGCCGTCATCTTCAGGGCTGGTTCTCCCACGTTCAGGGCTGGTTCTCCCACGCGGCGTCCAGGGCTGCCGACACGCGGCGGTGAGCCTCCCAGATCTCCTCGGGCAGGCCTTCGAACTGAGACAGATGCTCCTCGCGCAGCACCATTTCCTGACGCCAGCGCCTCACGTCAATGGTCAGTAGCCGCTCCAGGTCCCCCCGGTCGCCCTCGAAGCCGGCGAGGTTGAGCTCCTCGGCCAGCGGCAGGACGCCCACCGGGGTCCGCCGCCCGGTTGCCCGGCCCTCCTTGAGGTCCATGAGCCACAGCAGGGCCCGCAGGTTCTCCCCGTAACCGGGCCACAGGAAGTGACCGTCCTCGGTGTCGCGCTGAAACCAGTTGACATGGGCGAAGATCGGCTGATGCTCGGCCCGCCCCAGGGTGGTGAGCCAGTGACGGGCGTAGGCCCCCTCGGGGAAGGACATGAAGGGGCGCATGGACATGGGGTCATAGCGCAGGCGCCCCTCGGTGCCCTCGGCGGCGAAGGTCGCCTCGGCGCCCAGCGTCAGACCGTCGTAAACGCCCTCGGCCAGATCGGTGATGGCGCGGACAAGGGGCTCACGGTCCCGGCAGCGCCCACCGAAGATGATTGCGTCAATGGGTACCCCCTCGGGGCGCTCGTAGTCGGCGGCGATATTGGGCACCACGGACAGGGGGGCGGTGAAGCGGGAGTTCTTCTGGGACCACAGGTCCTCGTCGGCCCCGGAGCGCTGGCGCTCTAGGGGGCGCTCGGAAATGAGCTCGTTGCGCCAGTCGCGCCAACCGGTGACATCCTGCGGATAGTCGGGGGTCTTGCCCTCCCACCACAACTCGCCGGTGTCCTCGTGATGGGCGACATTGACGAAGAGCGTGCCGGTGCCCGGCCCGACCGCCCTCATCGCATTCGGGTTCGACTCCCAGTTGGTGTCCTTGGCCACGCCGAAGGTGCCGTACTCGGGGTTCATGCCGTACACGCGCCCGTCAACCGGGTCGACGCGCAGCCAGACAATGTCGTCGCCGTAGAAAAAGACCTCGTAGCGTTCCCCCAGGGCCGCGGGCGGCAGCATCATGGCCAGGTTGGTCTTGCCGGAGGCCGAGGGCATGCCGCCGCAAATGTGGTAGGTGCGGTCGGTGGCCCTGTCATGGATGCCAATGAGCATGAACTGCTCGCCCATGAACTCCCCGCTCATCCACCCGTCGTAGGAACTCTGGCGCAGGCCGTGGGCGATCTTGCCCAGCAATGCGTTGCCGCCGTAGGCCGAGCCGAAGTGGAGGATGGTGCGCTCGTCGGCCAAGGTGGCGAACAGGCGCTGGTCGTGGTCCGTTCCCTGCCCCAGGTTGTCAAGGTCCCCAGTGACGTGGACGGCGCGCACGAAGGTCTCGGGCTTGACGTCCACATTGAGGAAGCGGGCCCCCACGCGGGCCATGCGCAGCATCTGGAGGACCACGATCCGGTTATCACTCAACTCCACGCCGCGGGCCCAGGCGGCCAGTGGACTGTCGGGGGGCGCCATGAGGTAGGGCACGACATACATGGTTTTGCCCGCGTAGGCGTTGCGCATGCGTTCGACCTGCTCGGCGCGCACCTGGGCGGCGTCGCGCCAGTTGTTGTACACCCCCTTGTCCTGGGGCCTGTGGGTGGCCACCACCGTGCGCTCCTCAGAGCGGGCGGTGTCCTTGGGGTGGGAGTGGGCGAGGTAGCGGCCCGCCCCGGCCTCGATCATCTCACCGGTTGCCAGGGCCTCGGCGACCAGGCGCGCGTCGGAGTCGGAGTCAATGACTTCAATGCGGCCGGGGTTGAGGATCTGCACCCATTCGTGCACGAACTCATGCACATAGGGGTTGGTGAGTCCTGCCCTGGTCAGGACGTGGGTGGCATAGGTCATGATGCCCTCCTTGTGATGGCGCAACGATGGTGTCCGCAGCGGTGCGGTGTCCGGGCGGTGGGCTATCACCGCATTGGGGACGGGATGAGAACGGCCTCAGCCTAACCGAGAATTCGGATATACGAAATACTGAGAATCACCTGTGTAACTGGTGGCGTGAGGTTCCGGTGAGAGGGCGGGCGGACGGCAGGTGTGAGGCGCCCGAGGAGTGCTCCCGGCAGGCGGGCGGTCCGCCGGGGGAGCGGAGGGCGCTCGGTAGGCTCCCTCTATGAGCGACTTCCGTGCCGACACAGACACTGCACCCGCCGTCGACTCCCATGAGGGCGTCGACCTTGTGGCTCTAGCCGCTCACGCGGGGATTGGCGCCGAACATGTGGTTCCCCATGGCCGTGACGTGGCCAAGATCGACCTCGGCGCGATGATGCGCGCGCCCGACCAGGCGCGCGGCTCGCACTACGTCGTTGTCACGGCCATGACCCCCACCGCCTTCGGGGAGGGCAAGACCACCACCGCCATTGGCCTAGTCCAGGGCCTGGCGCGTCGGGGTCGGCAGGCGGTCCTCACCTTGCGCCAGTCCGCCATGGGCCCCACCTTCGGCATCAAGGGCGGGGCCGGGGGCTCGGGGCGCGCCCGGGTCCTTCCGGCAGAGCGCATGAACCTGCACTTGACCGGGGACTTCCATGCGGTGACCGCCGCCCACAATCTACTGGCGGCAATGATCGACAACCACCTGTATCACGGCAACGCCCTGCGCATTGACGAGCGCACCATTACCTGGCCGCGCGTCCTGGACGTCAATGACCGCGCCCTGCGCCACATTGTCACCGGGCTGGGGGCCAAGATCGACGGCGTCACCCGTCAGGCCTCCTTCGACATTACGCCGGCCAGTGAGGTCATGGTCATTCTCTCCCTGGCCACCTCCCTGGCCGACCTGCGTGAGCGCCTTGGGCGCATTGTCATTGGCCAGGACCTCGAGGGGGGCTGGGTCACCGCCGAGGACCTTGACGCCGCGGGGGCCATGACAGCCATTGTGCGCGACGCCCTGGACCCCAACCTCCTGCGCACCGGGGAGGGGGAGCCGGTCCTGGTCCACACCGGGCCCTTCGGCAACATTGCCACGGGCTGCTCGTCGATTATTGCCGACCTAGTGGCCTCAGCCGGCACCGCCGACGGCGGGTACGTGGTGACCGAGGCCGGTTTCGGGGCCGACATGGGCCTGGAGCGGTTCGTCGACCTCAAATGCGCCGTCTCCGGCCTCAAGCCCGCAGCGGCTGTTGTGGTCGTGACCGTGCGCGCGCTCAAGGCCCACTCCGGACGCTTCCAGGTGGTTGGCGGCAAGGAGTTGCCGGCCCGCATGCTGGAGGAGGATCTGGACGCCGTGCGCGCCGGTGCCGCCAATCTGCGCAAACACCTCCAGATCGTGCGCGACTTCGGCCTGGAGCCGGTGGTGGCCGTCAACGTCTTTCCCACCGACCACGCCGCGGAGATTGACGAGGTGGTTCGCATTGCTCGGCAGGAGGATGCGCGTGTGGCCGTCTCCCATCCCGTCACCAAGGGCGGAGCGGGGTGCCTGGAACTGGCCGACGCCGTCGTTGAGGCCTGCGGCCGGGCGAACGGCACCGTCACGCCCCGGTATCAGGCCCAGGACGACCTGCGCACCAAGATCGCCAAGGTCGCCTCCATGTACGGCGCCGAAGGCGTCGACTACGCCCCGGCGGCCTCCCGCCTCCTGGACGCCTACCAGCGCGACGGTTACGGGCACCTGGCCGTGGTAGTGGCCAAGACCCCGCTGTCGCTGTCCGCGGACCCCGCCCTCAAGGGCGTGCCCACCGGGTGGCGCCTACAGGTGCGCGACGTGCGCCTGGCGGCTGGTGCCGGCTACGTCTACGCCATCTGCGGGAACCTATCAACCATGCCGGGCCTGCCGAGCCGCCCCGCCGCCGAGCGCATTGACGTCGACGTGGACACGGGCGAAATCCTCAACCTGCGCTAAAACCTGCGTTAAGGCCGGACCCCGGGCCGGCGTCCAGCGCATGGCGGGTCGTGGACGCGCGCCCCGGTGCGCCGCCCGGGCCCCGCTCGCGGTTATAGGCCCAGGTCCGCCAGGGGCACGAGGTGGCGGTTGCTGATCTCCTCAACCTTGGCCACACGACGCCGGTACTTGGGCTGGTCCAAGAAGTCGGTGGTCATCCACACCCGCACAATCTCCCCGGCAATGGCCGAGCCAATGATCTTCCCTCCCAGGCACAGCACATTGGAGTCGGTGTGCTGGCGGGCGAGCTGGGCGCAGAAGGGGTCCTGGCACACCACCGCGGTCAGCCCGTGCACGCGGTTGGCGATGAGGGCCGAGCCGTAGCCCACCCCGTCAACGAAGATGCCCCGCTCGGCCTCTCCGCGGGCCACGGCCAGGGAAGCAGGGTAGACGTGGTCGGACAGGTCGGCGGCCTCGGTGCCCGGGGCGCCGAAGTCCTGGGTGGTGTGCCCCTGGGACTCCAGCCAGGCGGCGAGCTCCCGCTTGAGGGCGTATCCGGCGTGGTCACTGGCGAGTGCGATATGCATGTGACGAGCCTAACGCGGCAACAGTCCGCTGTGGTGGGCTTAGCGCAGCCGATTGCGCCGCCCGCGCTCGAGAGGGCGCAGGCAGCGCGGCGTGCCGGGGCGGGCCCCGGCACGGTCAGCCGGTGATCTCGGCGTCGAAGCGCTCGGCGTACTCCTGGGCGCTGAGCAGCTCTCCGGCCTGGCTGACCTCCACAGTGAAGAGCCAGCCCTGACCGTAGGGGTCGGTGTTAATAATGGCGGGATCGTCGATCACCGCGTCATTGACCGCCGCCACCCGGCCGGTCACGGGGGAGTAGATGTCGGAGACGGCCTTGGTGGACTCCAGTTCGCCGCAGGGCTCGCCGGCGGTCACCTCCGAGCCGACGTCAGGCAGGTCGACGAAAACAACCTCCCCCAGGGCGTCGGTGGCCACGGCGGTCACGCCCACGCGCGCCGGGGACTCGTCGTTGATCCACTCGTGCTCCGCGGAGTAGCGCAGGGCCGCGCGGACAGGTTGTGCGGGCATGGGGTTCCTCTCTGTGGTGCCGCCTGCGGCGGCGCGGTCAAGTTTGGGCGCAGTTCGACAGTTCAGCAGTTCAACGGTGCGGGGCGCCGTTTTAGCGGGTGCGCTTGTAGAAGGGGGCGGCGACGACGCGCATGGGCAGATGCCGGCCGCGCACATCAGCGCTCAGCTCGGTGCCCACCGGCCAGGCGGGCTCCTGCGGGGAGTAGGGGGCCAGCAGCGCCAGGGCGATCGGGTGGCCCAGCGTGGGGGAGAGCAGTCCAGAGGTCACCACCCCCAGCTCGGTGCCATCAGCCCCCACGACGGGGCAGCCCGCCCGGGCTGCCCGCCGGCCCTCACCGGCCAGGGCCACCAGGACGCGGGTTCCGGGCCGCCCCTGGTGCTCCGCGCGGGCCACCAGGGCGGGCCGACCCACGAAATCAGGCTTGCTCAGGGCCACAACTGATCCCAAGGAGGCGTCGAAGGGGGTGAGTTCCGCGCTGAGCTCATGGCCGTACAGGGGCATGCCGGCCTCCAGGCGCAGGGAGTCGCGGGCGGCCAGCCCGCAGGGCGTGAGTACGGCCTCGTTTCCCGAGGCTGGGGCCAGGGCCGCGGCATTGCCTGAGATGACGTCCCACAGGTCCTCGGCGTCCTCAGCGTTGCAGAAGACCTCGAAGCCGTCCTCACCGGTGTAGCCGGTGCGGGCCAGGAGCACCGAATGCCCCGCGGCCGTGGCCCGCACTGCCGCGTAGTAGCGCAGCCGTGCCAGGAGCTCATCGCCGCACAGGACATCGGCGCCGCAGCCCTCCGATGCCCGACTGGCAGCCGGGCGCAGGGCCGCGGGCATGGCCGCGCCGGACTCCACCACACCGCGCAGCACCTCCTGGGCGCGGGGCCCCTGGACGGCGAGCAGGGCCGTGGACAAGGACAGGTCGGCGACCTCGCAGTCAAAGCCCTCACTGCGCACCATGAGCTCGGCGGCCACGCGGTCGCGGTTGGAGGCATTAGGGACCACCAGAAGTTCCTCGTCGCACACCCGGTAAACGATGAGGTCATCAATAACGCCGCCGGAGGCGTCCACGATCATGGTGTATCGGGCCCGCCCCACGGCCAGGGTGCCCATGGCGCCGGTCAGGGCGTGATCCAGCGCGGCCAGGGCGCCAGGGCCGCTCACGCCGATCTCACCCATGTGGGACAGGTCGAAGATGCCGGCGCTGGAGCGCACCGCCCGGTGCTCGGCTATGTCCGAGGCGTAGCGCAGCGGCATCCGCCACCCGCCGAAGTCGGTGAAAGAGGCGCCCAGGCGGGTGTGAACGGAATGCAGGGGGGTGCGGTGCAGCGAGACGGGGGTCATGAGTCCTCCGAGGCGGTGGTGGGGGCGTCGTCGGCGATATCAGTCGGTGCCGGGCAGGTGCACGTGAGGTTGCGGTCCCCCCAGGCGTTGTCAATGCGGGCCACAGGTGCGAAGTACTTGTCCCGCTCCATGCCCGGCAGGGGGAAGGCCGCCTGAGCCCTGGTGTAGGGCCGGTCCCAATCCTCGGCGGCCACCTGGGCCAGGGTGTGCGGGCTGCGGCGCAGCATTGAGTCCTCCAGACTCACGGCCCCGCGCTCCACCTGGTCAATCTCAGCGCGGATGGCGCGCATGGCCGCCACAAAGCGGTCCAACTCCTCACCGGGCTCGGACTCGGTGGGCTCAACCATGAGGGTGCCGGCCACCGGGAAGGACAGGGTCGGGGCGTGAAAACCGTAGTCGATGAGGCGCTTGGCCACGTCCTCGGCCGTGACGCCGGTGTCCCTGGTGATCGGGCGCAGGTCCAGGACGCATTCGTGGGCCACCAGTCCCCCCGGGCCGGTGTACAGGGTGGGGAAGGCGTCGGCCAAGCGACGGGCGAGGTAGTTGGCGTTGGCAATGGCGCTTAAGGAAGCTGTGCGCAGGTCGGCGTCATCCATGAGGGCCAGGTAGGACCAGGCCAGGGGCATGACCCCGGCCGAACCGAAGCGGGCCCCCATGACCGGTGGCGCACTGAAACCGGCGTCCGGGTCGCCTTCGCACGGCGGTGCCGAGTCGCGCGGCCCAGCGGGCAGGAAGGCGGCCAGGTGCTCCTTGACGGCCACCGGCCCCACCCCGGGCCCGCCGCCCCCGTGGGGGATCGCGAAGGTCTTGTGAAGGTTGAGGTGGGAGACGTCGCCGCCCAGATCTCCAGGTCGCACCAGCCCGCACAGGGCGTTGAGGTTAGCCCCGTCAATGTAGACCTGGCCACCGGCCTCGTGCACCAGACGCGTGACCTCCATGACCTGCGGCTCGAAGACGCCGTGCGTGGAGGGGTAGGTGAGCATAATCGCCGCCACCCGCTCCCGGTGGGCGGCAAGCACGGCGCGCAGGTCCTCGACGTCAATCGAGCCGTCAGCAGCGGTGGACACCACCGCTACGCGCATTCCGGCCCCGGCGGCTGAGGCGGCGTTCGTGCCATGGGCGCTGGCCGGCACCAGGCACAGGTCGCGCCGGTCTTGACCCACCGAGCGCAGGTAGCCGCGAATGGCGAGCAGGCCGGCGAGCTCGCCCTGGGCTCCAGAGGCGGGTTGGACACTGACCCGGTCATACCCCGTCAGCGCGGCCAAGCGGTCGGAGAGCTGGGTGAGCATGAGGCGCCACCCGCGCGTCTGGCGGGCCGGGGCCAGGGGGTGGATGCCGGCCAGGGCGGGCTCCAGCCACAGGGCCGATTCAATGGCGGCGTTGAGTTTGAGGGTGCACGAGCCCAAGGGGATCATGGTGCGGTCCAGGGCCAGGTCCCGGTCGGCCAGGCGTCGCAGGTAGCGCACAAGAGCCACCTCGCTGTGGTAGGTGTTGAAGACCGGGTGCGTCAGGTAACTGCTGGTGCGCCGCAGCGACTCGGGCAGGCCCAGGCCGCCAGAGCCCGAGGCTCGCCCGCCGGTGGGCCTCCCGGCGCCGGTGGCTGCGGTCGAGGACGGGGCGGCCAGGGCGGCGACCACGCGCTCGACGTCAGCCGGCGTCGTCGTCTCGTTGGTGGACAGGCCCACATGGTCCTCGTCCAGCAGGCGCAGGTTGTAGCCGGCGGCCTCGGCTCGGGCCACGGCCTCCCGGGCGCCCCCGGGCAGAACAACGCTCAGAGTATCGAAGAAGGCCTTATGCTCGACCTCCAGCCCGTGGGCGCGAAGTGCGACGGCAATGCCCACCGCCTGGTCGTGAACGTGCCGGGCAATGCGCTCCAGGCCCTCGGGGCCGTGGTGGACGGCGTAAAAAGCGGCCACCACGGCCAGCAGCGCCTGGGCTGTGCAAATGTTCGAGGTGGCCTTCTCCCGGCGGATGTGCTGCTCGCGGGTCTGAAGGGACAGGCGGTAGGCCTGGGCGCCCTCGACATCGCGAGAAACACCCACAATGCGGCCCGGCACCTGGCGGGTCAGCCGGGCGGTGACCGCCATGAACCCGGGGTGGGGCCCGCCGAAGAACAGGGGTACGCCCAGGCGCTGGGCACTGCCCACCACAATATCGGCGCCCAACTCGCCGGGCGCCTCCAGGAGCGTCAGGGCCAGGGGATCTGCGTCCACGGCCACCAAAGCGCCGCGGGCATGCGCGGCCTCAATGGCGGGCGCCAGATCGGCAATGGCGCCGCGCGTCGTCACCTGTGCCAGCACCGCGCCCAGCAGTGGGCCGTCTCCGGCCGGGCCGGGCTCACACAACTGCGCCGCCGTGGCCACGACCACCGGGATCCCCACGGCCTCGCAGCGGGCCCGGGCAACCTCCAGGCACTGGGGGTGCAGGCCGGCGTCCAAGACCACCGCCCGCCCGCGAGCCCCACGGGCAGCACGGGCCATGAGCAGGACGGCCTCGGCCACGGCGGTGGCTTCGTCCAGCAGTGAGGCGCAGGCCACCGGCAGGGCCGTCAGGTCGCAGACCATGGTCTGGAACAGGAGCTGGGCCTCCAGGCGCCCCTGGGAGATCTCGGCCTGGTAGGGCGTGTAGGCAGTGGTCCACGCCGGGTTGCCCAGCACATCACGGGCGATCACCGCCGGGGTGAGCGTGGGGTGGTAGCCGCAGCCGATCATCTCAATGTGGGGGTCGTTGAGGGCCGCCAGCCGGCGCAGCGCCTCGCGGGCCTGCTCCTCCGACAAGCCCCCTGCGGCCGCCGTCGGCTCGCCGGGCCCCGGCGCCGGGAGCACGGGCAGCCCGGATGGCAGGGCCGCGGCGGCGAGCTCCTCGAGGTCGGTAACGCCCAGGGCCGCCAAGACATGGGCGCCGGCGCTCGCCGCGCCGGCAACATGCCGAGTGACGAAGGGGGCGTGAGGAGTGGCGCGTCGTTGGGCCATGGAAACCTCCAAGGTCATGGTTCGGCTGGCATCATATGGTCAAGGTGAGCGCCGACACGACCCGGTGCGGCAGCGCGCCCGCTGATGATCGGGGGCGCGGCGGGGCGGCCGGCCGGGTGACATGTTGCACCCCCTGCCGTGGGCCGGGGGGCCGGGACCGGGTCCGGGGGCGCTCTAGGATGCACCTTGATGACGCCGACGCCCTACGCACCTTCTCCGGCCACCGCGGTGCCGCTGTTCTCAGGCCGCACGGGCGTGCGCACCTACCATGTGCGCACCCTGGGCTGCCAGATGAACGTCCACGACTCGGAGCACATGGCGGGGCTCCTGGAGGAGGCCGGGTATCGGCGCGCCGAGGAGGTCCCCCAGGCCGCCGCCCGGGCCACACGGGCCGGGGACGGCGGGGCGGACGTGGTCATCCTCAACACCTGCTCGGTGCGTGAGAACGCGGCCAATCGGCTCTTCGGCAACCTCGGCCAGCTGGCCGAGGTCAAGCGGCAGCGCCCCGGCATGCAGATCGCCGTCGCCGGGTGCCTGGCCCAGCAGATGGGGCGGGGGATTGTGGAGCGGGCCCCCTGGGTCGACGTCGTCTTCGGCACCCACAACCTCGACGTGCTGCCCGCCCTGCTGGAGCGGGCTCGCCACAATGCGGCGGCCGCCGTGGAGCTGGAGGAGTCCCTCAAGGTCTTCCCCTCCACCCTGCCCACCCGCCGCGAGTCCGTCTACGCCGCCTGGGTGTCCATTGCCGTGGGCTGCAACAACACGTGCACCTTCTGCATTGTGCCCTCCCTGCGGGGCAGGCAGCGCGACCGGCGCCCCGGGGAGATTCTGGCGGAGATCGAGGCCGTCGCCGCCCAGGGGGCCATAGAGGTCACCCTGCTGGGCCAGAACGTCAACTCCTACGGCGTCGGATTCGGCGACCGCCGCGCCTTCGCGAAACTCCTGCGCGCCAGCGGCGCCGTGGAGGGCATTGAACGAGTGCGCTTCACCAGCCCACACCCGGCGGCCTTCACCGACGACGTCATTGAGGCCATGGCCTCCACGCCCACCGTCATGCCCAGCCTCCACATGCCCCTGCAGTCCGGATCCGACACCATCCTGCGGGCCATGCGCCGCTCCTACCGGGCGAAGCGATTCCTGGGGATCCTGGAGCGGGTGCGGGCCGCCATGCCGGAGGCCGCCATCAGCACCGACATTATTGTCGGCTTCCCCGGTGAGACCGAAGAGGACTTCCAGGCCACGCTCAACGTGGTGGAGCAGGCGCGCTTCGCGTCGGCCTTCACCTTCGAGTACTCCCCGCGGCCGGGCACCCCGGCCGCCGACCGCGACGACCAGATCCCCGCCGAGGTGGTCAAAGACCGCTACCGGCGCCTGGAGGAGTTGGTGCGCCGCATGACCCATGAGGAGAACGTCAAGCAGGAGGGGCGCGTCGTCGAGGTGCTCGTGGCCCAGGGGGAGGGCCGCCGCGACGCTGCGACCGCGCGCATCTCGGGGCGGGCGGCGGACAACCGCCTGGTCCATGTGGCCCTGCCCCAGGGCCTATCCGCCACGGACTACGCCGGCGGCGCCCCACGGCCGGGGGACATGGTGAGCGCGCGCGTCACTCACGGCGCCCCCCACAACCTCATTGCCGACTCGGCCCTGTGCGGGGCGGTGAGCGCCGAGGCGCTCGCGGCCAACGAGGCCCGGCCCGCGGGCGACCGGGTGTGGTACGACGACGGGCCGGCCCTGTTCGCAGTGCGTCGCACCCGGGCCGGGGACGCCTGGGAGCAGGCGCAGGCGCAGGCCCGTGCCGCCCCGGAGCCCGACACCGCGCCGGTGCCCATTGGCATGCCGACCATCCGCGTCGGTGCGCCGAGCGCAGGCGGTCGGGTCCAAGGGTGAGACCGGGCGCGATCTGACCCCGGCATGCGGCTAGAGAGCACGCTCGCCCGGCCCCGCGGGGGGCCGGGCAGGCGGGTGCGGCGCCTCCCGGGTGAAGACTTCCCCGAGCCGGGGGAAAGTGCGGCTCATGGCCGCGGTGCCGTCTGAGCGCAGGAGCACGAAGTCGAAGCGGAAGCCGGCGGCCACTAAGTCCTGCGGTGGGGTCATGAACAGCGCCGTGGCCAGGCCGTCGGCCTCGGCGCCCCGGCGGGCCACGGTCCAGGAGGCCAGCACGCTGCTCGTGGGCTGCCCGGTCAGGGCGTCCAGAATGTGATGGAGTCCATTGCCCCAGGCGCGGTGACTGATCCCCGAGGCGCACACCGCGCCCTCAGTGAGTTCAACCACCCCGACAACACGATCCTCGGCGCCCGGCTCCTCCAACCCGATTCGCACCGGCTCGGCCGAGCGCACCACGACATCCCCCGAGGCGTCCACAATGTGCTCTGTGACGCCGCTGCCATCTAGAAGATCGGAGACGAGGTCGGCCAGTGCCCCCTTGCCCACAGCGCCCACGTCCACCAGCGCCGGAGTCTCCAGGCGCAGGAGGTCGCCGTCGTGGTGCGCCGACGCCGCCCAATTCATGGTTTCCGCCGGAGCGTCCAGGCGGCGGAGGTTTCCGTGGCGCACCGTAAAGGAGTAGGCGGGGTCGTAGCCGAGTTCGACCAGCCGGGCGCCCACCAGGGGGTCAATGCGCCCGCTGCTGGCGGTGTGGAGGCGGTCGTAGAGGTCGAGGATCCGCCCAGAGCCCGGTGGCAGGTCGAGGAGCGCCGGGCCGGCGCCGAACTCACCGCGGGCGGCCCGGCTGACCAGCGAGTCGGGGCGGAAACGTGACCAGGTCCGCTCGAAGGAGGCGACCAGCTCTGCGACTCCCCGACGCAGGGGGGCGCTCAATGGCGCGGGGGAGCGAATAGTCCAGGAGGCGCCCGTGGCGGGGAAGGAGCAATGCCCTCGCCAACGCCCGGGGCGGGGAACCAAGCCGTGTTTCTGACGCACTGTACTCCTTTCTGTGAGACCGGCTCCTCTCACAGCGTAGATGAGCCTATCCTTCTCGATATAGGCGAGCCTCATGTGTCTAAAATAAGTGTCTGTCGTTCCAGCGTCATCGACGTGCGAAAGAGTCCCCGTATGCCCTCTCACCACACCCCCGCCCGCGTCAACCCGCCATACCCGGCAACGCGGGCGATCACGCTGGTCGCTTTGCTCCTGACCCTCGTGTGGGTCGTGTGCTCGGTCCAGCCGCAGGCGCATGCCTCCGACACTGACACCGACTACGGCACCTGGAGCGAGGTGGCCCAGGCCGTCAGTGATGAGCTCAACTCGGCCCTGGAGGACTACCGGCAGGGGGACAGGGCGGGCGCCGCGGCAGGGTTCCAGCGCGCCTACAACTCCGACTACGTCGCCTCCAACCTCGCCAAGGTCACCTCCGACCGCCTGGGGGAGGAGACCATGGCCGAGCAGCGGGACGCCTTCTCCGCGCTGCGCTCCTCGGCCTACGCCGCCGGCAACGAGCAGACGATCGCCGACGGCGTGGCCGATCTAGCCACCTCGGTGGCCAACTCGGCCACCGAGCTCGACGCGCTCACGGACCTGTCCTCGCCCCGGGACTACGCCGCCGAGCGCGCCGCCACCATTGCCACCGAGCGGGCGCAGCTCCAGGCCAGCCAGACGCAGGTCAACGAGGGGCGCGGCGAGCGCACATGGAGCGATATTGCCGCGGAGATGACCACCCTGATTAACCAGGGCTATGACAAGGCCGTCGCCGGCGACGGTGAGGCCGGTGCGGCCCTGGTCAATCAGGCCTACTACGGCTACTACGAGAAGCTCGGTTTTGAGAAGACCGTCATGGCGGCAATATCCGGGGACAGGGTCTCTCAGGTGGAGAACCAGTTCAAGGTCGTGCGCAAAGCCATGCTCTCCGGGGCCGACCCCTCCGAGCTCAAGGCCGATGTCGATTCCCTGACCACCATGCTCGCCGATGATGCCGCGACCTTGGACGGCGGCGCCGCCGCCGACGTCAACCCCATTAAGGTCTTCCTGTCCGGCTCCTTCGGCCAGGCCCTCCTCATCCTGCTGCGCGAGGGCCTTGAGGCGATCCTCGTGGTGGCCGCAATCATCGCCTACCTCATTAAGGCGGGGATGAAGAACCGCGTCAAGCAGATCTATATCGGCATTGTGCTGGGCCTGATCGCCAGCGGCATTGTCGCCGTCCTATTCGCCTGGCTCTACAACTCCGCCTCCGCCCACCAGGAGGTCCTCGAGGGGGTCGTGGCGCTGGTCGCCATGGTCATGCTCCTGTTCACCAGCAACTGGATGCTCTCAAAGGCCTCGGTGGCCTCATGGAACGCCTACATCAAGGACAAGACCGAGGCCTCGATATCCAATGGCGGGGTCTGGGCCCTGACCTCCCTGTCATTCCTGGCCGTCTTCCGCGAGGGCGCCGAAACCGTCATGTTCTACGAGGCCCTTTTCGCCATGGACCCCGGCGGCTCGGCCAGCATCTGGCAGGGCTTCGGCGTGGGCGCCCTGGTGCTCGTCATCGTCTTCCTCCTCATCCGGTTCACCTCGGTGAAGATCCCCCTGCGCCCCTTCTTCGCGATCACCAGCGCCATGATGGCCGTGCTCGTGGTGATCTTCGCCGGAGGCGGCGTGCATGCGCTGCTGGAGGGCGACATTGTTCCAGCCACCTATATCGAGGGCGTACCCACCTACGACTACCTCGGTATCTACCCCTACCGGGAGACCCTTGGCGCCCAGGCGGTCATGGCCGTCATTGTCATCGTTTTGTCAGTGGTCTCCCTGGTGCGTCACCGCAGTGCTGACAAGGAGCGCGCCCGGGCCGCGGCCGCCGAGGAGCCGGGGGTGCCCGCAGAGGCGAAGGAGACGAAGGAGACAACAACAGCGGGGGCCCAGGCGTCCGTCGAGGCCGCCCGGCCTGAGGCGGAGAGGGCGGCCGAGCCCGCTGACTGAACCCGCCACCATCACACATCTTCCCGACCAACGGCCGGAAGACCCCGGCCCCGCGCCGCCCGACGCGGGGCCCCAGCCCCGACACGGAAGGAATCCCATGCGCATTCACCTTAAACTCGCCAGCACCATTGGCGCCCTCGTTCTTGCCGGAGCCCTGGGCCTCGCCGGCTGCTCCAACTCCTCAAGCCCCACCGACTCCGCGTCCGCCTCCAATGCCGCAGACGACGCCGGCTCCGGCTTCCAGGAGTTCCCGGTGGGAAGCGACCAGGAGGCCGAGGGGCAGATCAACGTCGCCGTCGTCTACTTCCAGCCCGTTGACATGGAGCCGGCGGGCATGGGTCTGGCCGCCTCCGAGGCCTCCTTCCACCTGGAGGCCGACATCTCCGGCCTGGAGGGCAACACTCTGGGCTACGGCGTCGGCGACTTCGTCCCCGGCCTGACGGTGGAGTACAAGATCACCAAGAAGTCCGATGGCTCAGTGGCCGCCGAGGGCACCTTCATGCCGATGAACGCCTCGGACGGCCCGCACTACGGCGGCAACATCGCCCTGCCCGATGCCGGGGAGTACACCCTGACTCTGATTATCCACAGTCCCGAGGAGAACGGCTGGATGCTCCACACTGATGAGGAGACCGGAGTCAAGGGTAGGTTCTGGACCGAGCCCATTGAGCTGAGCTGGGACTGGCAGTACACCCCCACCGAGTGGTGAACCGGGACTGAGTCCTCGCCTCAGCTGCCCAGCGGCCGTCGGCGCCCAGATACCCTCCGGGCGCCGACGGCCACCTGACATCCAACCGGCGGGCCCGCCGCTCGCTGCTCTCTAGGAAGGACTTAATCCTCATGCTGGAACGTTATGTCGCGGTTGTCGGAGGGATGACACTGCCGTTCCTGCTCCTGGCCGCCCTGGCTGTTGTCCTGAACCCCGCAGTGCCCCAGGGCTGGCCCCGCGCCTCCCGCTGGCGGGCCGGGTCGGTCCTCGTCGGCCTTCTGGCCGGAACCGTCTTCGCCATCCTGCGCGCCACGGCCGTCCTCACCCAGCGGACCATGGTCAATATCCCCACCCTCATCGCCTGTGTCATTGCCGATGCCCTTCTTATGGTGGTTCTGGCGCTCAATGTGCGCCGCCGCTCATGGGGGCTCGAGGGACGACTGGCGGCGGTGACCAATGCGAGCGCGTGCGCCGCGCTCGCCCTGGCCTTCTTCCGGGCCGTGCCGCAGACGGTCCTCCAGCTCACCGCCTTCATTGAACCCGGCGAATCCACGTTCTCCTCCGAGATGCTGATGCGCCTGCTCGGATTCCTGCTGGGGTGGGCCGCCATTGCCGTCCTGGCCTTCACCTACTACCGGGCGTCGCGGCGCGCCCCGGTCTGGCTCACCCGCCTGGGCGTCCTGACCCTGGGGATCATGGTCCTGCTCTTCCACCTCACCGAGCTGGTCGCCACCTTGCACTCCGTCCACCGTGTGCAACTCAACAGCACCGCCTTCCGGGTCATCACCTGGCTGACCAACAACTCCCAGGGAGTGGTGCTCATAACGGCGGCCGCACTATTCCTGGTGCCGCTCGCCGCCGCCTTCCTGGCGGCCCTCGGGCGGGTCCCCGACCAGCCCAATCCCGCCCGCCGTCGCGCCGTCGTCTCGAGCCGCCGGCGCACACGCCGATGGGTCATGGCCTCCGCCATCGGCTTCGCCGCCCTGGTCGCCACCCGTACGATCGGCGTCGCCAAGGCCAATGAGGTCCCCACGCTGTCCGACCCCGAGCCCTACACCCTCGACGACGACCTCGCCCGCCTGCCCATTGACATCCTCCAGGACGGGCATCTGCATCGCTATGCTTACACCGCTTCGGATGGAGTGGAGGTGCGCTTCATCGTCGTGCTCAAGAACGGGGGCGCCTACGGCGTGGGCTTGGACGCCTGCGAGAACTGCGGCCCCTCGGGCTACTACGAGAAGGACGGCAAGGTCATCTGCAAGCGCTGCGACGTGGCCATTAATCCCGCCACCATTGGCTTCAAGGGCGGGTGCAACCCCATCCCCCTGGACTTCGACGTCGACGGCGGGGACCTGACCATCCGGGTCGCCGACCTGGAGGCGGCCTCGAAGGTCTTCGCATGACCCGCCCCACCCGCGCCCACAACCCGAGCCCCGCTGCGCAAAGGCCCCGGTGATGTTCTTCCTCCGCCTCATCCAACGATCCTTCGCCCGCCAGATCCGCCGCCGGGCCCTCATTGTGCTGACCGTGGCCCTCAGCGCCTCGGTGTCGGTGGCCATGCTCGGGGTGGTCCTCGACGTGGGCGACAAGATCAACGCCGAACTGACCACCTACGGCTCGAACATCATTGTTCAACCCCGGGCCGAAGGCGTGGTGGCCGACCTGTACGAGACCGGGGAGGACTCCGAGGCCACGGCCTTCCTCGACGAGGCCGAGGTCGCTAATGTCAAAACCATCTTCTGGGCCTACAACATTGTTGACTTCGCCCCCTCCCTGACCGGGCACGTCACCGTCTCCGCCGCGGGAACCACCCTTCAGAACACGGCGGTGACCGGGACCTGGTTCAATAAGGAACTCGCCCTGCCCACCGGGCAGGAGGTCGTCGCCGGGGTCTCGACGCTCCGCTCATGGTGGACCATGGAGGGGGCCTGGCCCGCCGACGACGCCGATGAGGCCATCGTGGGGACGACGCTGGCCCAGGAGCTGGGAGTCGCCGCCGGGGACACCCTCACCCTGACCACCTCGACGGGCACCTGCACTCTGACCGTCACTGGTGTCTACACCTCCGGCGACCAGGACGACACCAGGCTCTACACGCCGCTGGCCGTGGTGCAGGACCTCACCGGCCGCCCGGGCAAGGTCGAGCAGATCGAGGTCAAGGCCCTGACCACCCCGGAGAACGACCTGTCCCGCAAGGCCGCCTCCAACCCGGCGGCCCTGTCCTCCGCGGAGTGGGAGACCTGGTACTGCACCGCCTACCCCTCCTCCATCGCCTACCAGCTCGAGGAGGTCATTACCGGCTCGGTGGCCAAGCAGGTCCGCCAGGTCGCTGCCGTCGAGGGGCAGGTTCTGGGCAAGACCCAGGCGCTCATGATCCTCATGACCGCCCTGAGCCTGGTCGCCGCGGCGCTGGCGGTGGCCTCCCTGACTACCGCCTCACTGGTGGAGCGCACCGGCGAGTTCGCCCTGCTCAAGGCCATTGGCGCCTCATCGGCCTCCATTAACCGGCTCATCCTGGGCGAGACCTTCGTTATCGGGGTCGCGGGCACGATCCTGGGCGCCGCCATCGGCTCAGGCCTGGCGCAGCTCATTGGACGAGTCGTCTTCCAGTCCGCCATCACCATGCGCCCCATGGTCTTCGTCCTGGTGGTTGTGCTCATCGCCCTGGTCCTATTGGCGGCAACCGCTTCCTCAATGCGGTCCATCCTGCGGATCCAACCAGCCACAGCCCTGCACCGGAGGTGAGACGAATGCCTGCAACCACGCCCAGGCGCCGCCCTATGACCAACAGGCGCATGTTCCTGACCATGCTCGCCGGGGCCGTGCTCCGGCGCCGCTCCCGGGCACTGGCGGCGCTCCTGTCCTCCGCTGTGGGGGCAGTCACCCTCTTCAGCCTGGCGGCGATCTGCCTGGCAATCCCCGCCCAAATGAGCGCCCAAATGCGCCAGTTCGGCGCCAACCTCATTGTTGTGCCCTATTCCGAGGACGCCACCGGTGCGCGCATTAGCCCCCAGTCGGCCCAGGCGGTCACCCAGAGTGTTGCCGAGGCTTTGGGCGTCAGCACTGAGGAGCTGAAGACGGCGACCTACCGCTATGAGACGGTTCGCATCAATAAATCCCCTTACCTGCTGGCTGGAATCGACGTGGAGGAGGTCCACTCCCTCAATGGGCACTGGTCGGTCCAGGGGCAGTGGCCCACTGCGGGGCGCGTCCTGGTGGGGCTGGATGTGGCTGAGGCTGCGGGCCTGTCAGTGGGCTCGACGGTGAGCGTGGAGTACCTCTCCAGCGACAACCTTCAACTGGTCTCCTCCGACGGGGAGCAGGACCAGGACTCCGCCCCCGCCGGTCAAGCCCAGTGGCGGGTGGCCGGCATTGTGGACACCGGCGGCAAGGAGGACGGCATCATTTACGCCCTCGCCGAGGACGTCAACGCCCTTACCGGGGTCTCCGACCCCGGCTACGACATTGTGGAGTACTCGATAGACACCTCGGCGGTGCCCATGGACAGCGTTGTGGAGGCGATCCAGGGCGTCGATAGCGCTGTGAGGGCCGAACCGGTCGCCAAGATCACCAGCGGCGACACCCGCATTATCACCATGCTCAACACCCTGTTCTGGGTGGTCTCGCTGGTCGTCCTGGCCCTGACCCTGGTCGGGGTCTCCACCACCATGACCGTCGTGGTCTCCGAGCGCCGCAACGAGATAGGCCTGCGCAAGGCACTGGGGGCCTCCAGCGCCGCTGTGAGCCTGGAGTTCTACTCCGAGGCCGCCGTCCTGGGGCTGGTGGGCGGTGTGATTGGTACCGCAGTGGGGCACGCCCTGGCCGTGGCCGTCTCCACCGAGGTCTTCGACTCCGCGATCGGGTTCAACTGGTGGCTGGCGGCGATCTCGGTGCTGCTGACCGCCCTGGTGGCCGTGATCGCCTCCTACGCCCCAGTGCGGCGCGCCGCACGCATTGACCCCGCGATCGTTCTGCGAGAGGAATGACATGCTGCTCGAGCTCTCCCATGTCTCCAAGATCTACGGCGACCTCCACGCCGTGGACGATCTGAGCCTGTCGGTGCCGCGAGGCCAATGGCTCTCCATTGTGGGCTCCTCCGGGTCGGGCAAAACCACACTCATGAACATCATTGGCTGCATGGACACCCCGTCCACGGGCACCGTCACCCTCGACGGGCGCGAGCTCGGGCGGCTCAACGCCTCTCAGCTCACCCAGATCCGCAAGAATGTTATTGGCCTGGTCTTCCAGCAGTTCCACCTGGTTCCGCACCTGACGGCCGTAGAAAACGTTATGGTCGCCCAGTACTACCACTCGATGACCGACGAGAAGGAGGCCCTTGAGGCCCTGGAGGGCGTAGGGCTGGGAGAGCGCGCCCACCACCTGCCCTCCCAGCTCTCCGGCGGCGAGCAGCAGCGCGTGTGCATTGCCCGAGCCCTGATCAACCACCCCGAGCTGGTGCTGGCCGACGAGCCCACCGGGAACCTTGACGAGACCAACGAGCAGCTCGTCCTGGACATTTTCTCCCGCCTGCATGAGCAGGGCACCACCCTCATTGTGGTCACCCACGACGCCCATGTCGCCTCCTGCGGCCAGCGCCAGATCCTCCTCAACCACGGGCGCCTGGTGGGGGAAAGGCTTAATGAGGACGGGCAGGGCCGCGGCGAGGCGAACATGCTCGACCTGGCCTCGGTGCAGACCAGTGAACGCCAAGAACCCTCTGACGAGGCGAACCGGGAGGAGCCACGGTGAGTGGACGCAGCGAGCCACAGCAACCAGGGGGCGCGGATCGGGGCGGCAAGGGCCGGGTCCGCGCGACTCGCGGCGGCACCGCCCGCGCCGCCGCAGCACTCACCGGCGTCGTGCTCTCGGCAGTCGGGGTGGCCGCATGCGGTGGCGGGGAGGTCACCCCCGGGGATGACGAGTACGCCGGGCGCCCCCAAGACAGCCAGTCCCCGGCCGCTGAAGTCGCCCAGGGCGCCGCCACGGGCGCGCCACCAGCGCCCACGGGCGGTCCCTATGCAGATGGATCCTTCAGCGCCAGCGAGTCCTACGGCGTCGTCGACGACCTCATTGAAGAGGACTCCATTGATGTCACCGCCACGCTCAGCGGCGGAGTCATTACCGACGTCTCCGTGACCGGGCACGCTCTGACCTCCACCTCCCGGGACCATCTGACAGCCTTCATCCAGGAGATTGAGGGGGCTGTCGAGGGGCGCAGCGTCGAGGACGCCCACGTCACCGCCCTGGCGGGCGCCTCGAAGACCTCTGAGGCCTTCAACGACGCCATAGACAGTATTGCCGAGCAGTCCCGGGAGGCCGCGGCCGCCTCATCATGACGGCATCATGACGGCATGGTAACGGCGCCGGGCTTTGGCCTTCCGGTGAGGGGCAACTGCGGCCGCCTCCCGGTTAGGGTTGGGGCATGCCCTCACCCACCGAGACGCACGCTGCCGCGCCCGACACCCCGACACCGGTCGATACCGATCGCGTCCAGGAGTGCGTGCGCGCACTGGGCCTGCGTTTCTTCGTGGACGACGAGGGCGACATCGGTATTCCCTGGCGTTACGTCACGGTCCACACCGTCTTCCAAGGAACTCGCGCCCTTCAGCTGCGCGGCATGTGGCACCGCATAGCCGACACCGAGCACTTGGCGGCATTGCGCCGCCTGGTCGAGGAGTGGAACGCCACCCGCATCGGCCCCAAGGCCTACCTGACCGTTGCTGATGCCGGTGTGGTGCGTCTCCACGGGGAATACACCTACCCGCTGGAGGCGGGCATGACCGACGCCCAGCTCGCCGACTTCGTCTTCACCGGCTGCCGTCTCATTGTCGCCCTCATGCGGGAGGCCGAGGACACCTTCCCCGATCCGCTGCGCGGGAGTCTGGAACCATGAGGGGACGCCCCTTCCGCTTTGTCGACCTACTGTCCCGGATCCTGGCCAGGGGCTGGGAAAAGCGCTTGCCCGGATCACCCAAAGCGACCGCGCGCGGCACCGGCGAGAGCGCCGGCGCCACCGGCGCGGCGGCCGCGGGCACGGACCCCACAGTCCACGCCCCCCGCGCCGCCTCCGCCGCAGAGGGCGCAGGGGCGGGGAGCACGAGCAGCAGCGCGAGGAGTGGCGCAGCCCACCGCGCCGCGCCAAGCGGTGCCGCACGCCCCGAGGCCCCTCGCGCCACCTCCATTCGCCGCTCCAGTGAAGGGCGCCTCCCGCCGTCCCGGAGGATCAACAAGCCCCGCCGTGGCGAGCGCGAGCTCACTGTGCCCCTGACCCTGGAGCGGGTGGAGAGAATGGTCACCTCCACCATGGGGTACGGCCTTCATCGTCACGAGGAGGACGGGCACGTCTGCCTCCTGGGCACCTGGGATGGTTTCCCCTTCGTCCTGGAGATCCCCGAGGGCCACGAGGGCTGGCTGCTGGTCTCCGGGGACTGGGAGGAGCCGGCTCGCGAGGGGCAGCGCTCCGAGCTCGCCGCCAGCATCAATGACTGGAACCGGGACAAGATCTACCCCACGGTCGCCATTGTGGACACCCCCGTAGGGGCCCTGGTGCGCGCCACCTACCTGGCCGACCTGCGCGCCGGCGCCACCGACTCCCAGTTGCGCCTCCACCTGGATACGGCCCTGTCCTCCGCCACCCACGCTTTAGCCCAAATCCGTCCACTCCTGCCCGAGTTGTGAGCACCCGGGTGCGCATCGCCATCGTCGGCCCGACCGCCACCGGAAAGTCGGACCTGGCCCTGGACCTGGCCGACGCCTTGGGCGGGGCGGGCGGCAGCGGCGCCGAGATTCTTAACGCCGACGCCTCCCAGCTCTACCGCGGCATGGACATTGGCACCGCCAAGCTGCCGCCCTCCCAGCGGCGCGGGTACCCCCACCATCAAATCGACGTCCTCAGTGTGCGCCAGGACGCCAATGTCGCCTCCTACCAGGTCCACGCCCGCGCCGACCTGGAGTCCATTGAGGCACGCGGCAACCGGGCCCTGGTGGTCGGCGGCTCGGGCCTGTACCTGCGCGCCGTCACCGACGCCCTGGAGTTCCCCGGCACCGACCCGGATACGCGCGCCGCCCTGGTGAGCCGTCTGGAGGCGGAAGGCGCTCACAGCCTGTGGGAGGCGCTGGCCGGGGCCGACCCGGTCAGTGCCCAGCGCATTGCGCCCACCGACACCCGCAGGCTCGTGCGCGCCCTGGAGGTCATGGCGGTGACGGGCCGCCCCTTTTCCGCGACTCTGCCGCGCTACGAGGACCTTGTTCCCACCGTTCATCTGGCCCTGCGCCCGTACCGCCCGGCCCTGAACGCGCGGATCGATGGGCGCGCCCGGCTCATGGTCGACTCCGGACTCATTGAGGAGACCCGGGAGCTGGTTGCAGTGGGCCTGCGCCAGGGCGGCACCGCCCAGCGCGCCATTGGCTACGCCCAGGCCCTGGCGGTGATCGACGGGCGTATCGACCGTGACCAGGCCGGCGCCGACATCGCCCAGGCCACCCGCAGCCTGGCCAGCCGTCAGCTCAAATGGTTCCGTCGGGATCCGCGCATCCACTGGATCGACCTGCGCCTGACCCCCGAGGGCGCCTGCCCCGACGCCGAGCGTGAGCGCGTGACACAGGAGGCACTGCGGATTGTCCGGGCCGCTGAGGCCCGGGGCGATGACGTCGCATAGGCTGACCCGCATGACCACCACCGCGGGCCTGGCGGGGCACGAGCTCATTAAGGGGCACGGCACCGGCAATGACTTCCTCATGCTCGTCGACCCTGATCGCTCCGTGAGCGTCAGTGCCGCCGAGATCGCCGCCGTGTGCGACCGGCGCACCGGCATTGGCGCTGACGGCTTCGTGCGCGTCGTGCGCACCGAGGCGCTGCCCGGCGCCCGGGCCTTCCACACCGCCGTCCCCGAGGCGGAGTGGTTCATGGACTACTACAACGCGGACGGCTCCATGGCCGAGATGTGCGGCAATGCCTCCCGCCTCTTCGCCGCCGTCCTGGAGGCCGAGGGTCTGGTGGAGCTGCCGGATGGGACCTCCATCACTATTGGTACTCGCGGTGGGGCCCGCACCGTCACCCGCCTGGGAGACCTGTGGACCGTGGACATGGGGCCCGCCCGTCTGGCCACCGTGAAGAACCCTCAGGCCGACGCCGTGACCGAGGGCTGGGACACGCAGGTGACGGTGCCCGGCCTCGATGGCGCCCGCGCCGCCCTGTCCCTGGCCATGCCCAACCCGCACACTGTTGTCGCCCTGGGCGAGGAGGCCGAGTTGGCCGCCGCCGATTTCGCCGGGCTCACCGATTCCGGTGAGCCGGTCAGCTATGACCCCTGGCCCACGGCCGGCACCAACCTGGAGCTGGTGGTGCCGCTGGGGGAGCAGACCGACCCGCTCACCGGCGCCATCGTGGGCCTGGCCCGCATGCGCGTCCTGGAGCGGGGGGTGGGGGAGACCCGCTCCTGCGGGACCGGATGCTGCGCGGTCGCCGTCGCCCTGCACGAGTGGACTGGCCGGGGCGCCCCGCAGGACTATCGGCTGCTCGTGCCCGGAGGGGAGGTCGGCGTCCACGTGGGCTCCGACCCCTTGGCCGAGGGCGCCACCATCCTGCTCACCGGCCCCGCCGAGATCACCGGCCGCATCACCCTGGCCCGATCCTGACATGGCAGTCCCCCCGAGGCTCGGGGGCACCTTCACCGCGCTTCAACGCCACCTCCTGCCCCTGCTCCTTGTCCCCGCCTTCGTCTCTCTTCTGGCGGTCTCCTCGGTTAACGTCATCCTCCCGGCGGTCTCCCGGTCGGTGGAGACCTCCACCAGCGGCCTGGCGCTCATTGTCTCGGGGTATTCACTGGTCTTCGGAGTGCTGCTCGTCCCCGCCGGGCGCGCCGGGGACGTCATGGGGCGCGGGCGCCTGTTCGTCGTCGGGCTGCTCCTATTCGGCCTGGGCTCCCTGGCCACCGGGCTGGCGCCCACCATTGTCGTTCTCAACGCCTCGCGCCTACTGATGGGAGTGGGCGCGGGGCTGTTCAACCCCCAGGTCACGGGTCTCATCCAACAGTTCTACGCCGCTGAAGCGCGCGGCCGCGCCTTCGGACTCTTCGGCGGCGTCATCGGCGTCTCCGTGGCCGTGGGCCCGGTCCTGTCCGGGGGCCTGATTGCGGCCCTGGGCGCCGACTGGGGCTGGCGCGCCTCCTTCCTCATTAACGTCCCCTTCGCCCTGGCCGGGGCCTGGGCGGCGCGCCGCCACCTGCCCCCAGGCGCCTGGAGGCGGGTCAATGAGCTGACGGGCCGGGCCGGCGCGAGCGGGCCGGCCGGCCAAGGAGACCCGGGGCCCCGGGAGGCGGCGGGCGGCGGGCGCGCCGACTTCGACCCGGTGGGCATGAGCCTGCTGGCCCTGGCCACCGTGGCGGTCATGGCGCCCTTCATGGAGTACGCGCGCGGCGCCTGGGTCTGGAGTCTGCTGGTCCTGGGCGTGATCGTGACCGGGATCTGGGTGGCCTGGGAGCGGCGCTACCGGGAGCGGGGCCGTCAGCCCATGGTGGATCTCTCGCTTCTGCGCGTGCCCTCCTTCGCCTTCGGATGCCTGGCTATCGCCATCTACTTCCTGGGCTATACCTCCGTGTGGATCATTGTCGCCCAATACCTCCAGACGGGCCTGGGGAAGTCGGCCCTGGCCAGCGGGTTAATGGGGGTGCCGGCCGCCCTGTGCGCAGCCGTTCTCGCCGCGGTCAGTGGACGCCGGGTCATGCGCGTGGGGCGCGCCATGGTCCTGTGGGGCATGATCCTGGGGATTGTCGGCCTGGGCAGCACAGTCCTGGTGGTGCACCTCCGCGCGGCCGTGGGGCTCAGCCCATGGTGGATGGCCGCCACCCTCAGCCTGCTGGGCGTGGGGCAGGGGCTCGTAGTCTCTCCCAACCAGACCCTCTCCCTGGTCGACGTCCCCCTGGAGTACGCGGGAGCCGCAGGCGGCATCCTCCAGACGGGGGAGCGGATCGGCACCGCCATCGGCATTGCCGCCTTTACCGGGATCGCCTTCAGGGTGGCCGAGGGCTCGGGCTGGGACACGGCCGCCCAGGTGGCGCTGGGCGCGATCGCCGGAGTCATATTGGTTTCGGCCGCTGTCGCCCTGGCCGACCTGTGCGTGGCCGCCAGGCGGCGCTAAAGCGCACCACAAGGCGGCCGGACCGTAGTCTTAGGTTGCGGCGGCCGCGTTGAGCGGCGGTGCGCCGGGCCTAAAACCGGGCGGATCGGCGGCTGAAATCAGCGGCTGAAGGCCGGCGGGCGGCGTTCGGGTCAGTGGCGCACGCGCAGAACACGGAAGCCTTTAGAAGACGCCCGCCTGGATACGTCCCAGCCCCCCTCTGCCAGCCAGGAGGTCAAGGAGTCCGCCCCCAGGTTCTTGTGCACCACCAACCAGCCCTCACCGTTGTCGGCCAGCAGCGGCAACCAGGACTCCAGCAGTTCGTGGAGGGCGGTCTTGCCAATGCGCATTGGCGGGTTGGACCAGATGAGGTCTAGGCGCGCACCGGAGTCGCGCAGCTCTGCCAGGAGTGCAGCCGCCTCGACCGCACGCACCGTGCGGCCGGCGGCAGCGGCATTGCGGCGGGTCAGGTCCAGGCTGCGCTCATTGACGTCGGTGGCCAGGATGGTGGCGGTGGGGGCGGCGTCGGCCAGAGCCAGGGCGATCGGGCCCCAGCCGCAGCCCAGGTCCAGGAAGGTGCCGGTGCGGGGCGGGTCGGGGACGTGGCCGAGGAGGACTTGGGTCCCCTTGTCGAGGCGGTCGGAGGAGAACACGCCCGACGCCGTCGTTACCGTGTGCTCCACGCCCCGGATGGTGAAGCGGTGCGTGCGCTCCTGTGCAGGCGCGGCCGGGACGGCGGAGAAGTAGTGCTGCTCACTCACGTCCGCCAGGCTACCCGTGCCCGCACGATACCGGCGCCGACACAGGAACGAGCGCCGGCGTTCTTCGTGAGGCCAGCGAGGACGTCCGCCTCATCCCGGGGCGCCGGGCAGGGGCGGGCACTGGGCGGGTGCTATGCGCTACCATGCGCGCATGTGGATCTTCCGTATGCGTTGAGCCGGTGACCTGCCCAGCAGGCACCGCCCCCTGACCCCGGCCCACCTCGGGCAGGTCCGTCGAGCCGTGCTCCGGACTGCCGCACGCATACGCAAAGGAACACCCGTGACCCACCACCAGCCCTCCACCGACCCCACCACCGAGAGCACTGAGAGCGCCAAGAGCGCTGAGAGCATTGTCGCCCGCGTCCTGTCACGGGCCGGCACCGCCCTGGCCTCCACGGACGCCGATATCACCGACCGCCAGGGCGACGACGGCGCCCTGGAGCGTGAGGCCCGAGCCGGCCTGCGCCGCGTGGCCGGAATGTCCACCGAGCTGCAGGACGTCAGCGAGGTCGAGTACCGTCAGATCCGCCTGGAGAAGGTTGTGCTCGTCGGCCTTGAGCTCCCTCGAACCCCGACCACCGCCGCCGGCCACGGCCCCGCCCGGGAGGCCCGGGACTCCCAGGACGCCGAGACCTCCCTGCGCGAGCTGGCCGCCCTGGCCCAAACCGCCGGTAGCGAGGTTCTTGACGCCCTCATCCAGAAGCGCGACCACCCCGACCCCGCCACCTACCTGGGAAGCGGTAAGGCTAAAGAACTCGCCGAGATGGTTGCGGGTGCGGGGGCTGACACGGTGATCGTCGACGGCGACCTGGCCCCCTCCCAGCGCCGCGCCCTGGAGGACGTGGTGGGTGTCAAGGTCGTGGACCGCACGGCCGTGATCCTGGATATCTTCGCCCAGCATGCCAAGTCCCGTGAGGGCAAGGCCCAGGTCGAGCTCGCCCAGCTGGAATACCTTCTGCCGCGCCTGCGCGGCTGGGGCGAGTCCATGTCCCGGCAGGCCGGTGGGCGAATCGCCGGCGGCCAGGGCATTGGAAGCCGTGGGCCGGGTGAGACCAAGATCGAGTTGGACCGTCGCCGCATCCGTGAGCGCATGGCCAAACTACGCCGTGAGATCAAGGCAATGGCCCCTTCTCGGGAGACCAAGCGCGGCTCGCGGCGCCGCGGCGCCATTCCCTCGGTGGCGATCGCCGGCTACACCAACGCCGGCAAGTCCTCTCTCATGAACCGCCTCACCGGTGCGGGGATTATGGTGCAGGACGCTCTCTTCGCCACCTTGGACCCCACGGTGCGCCGTGCCGAGGCCGCCGACGGGCGCGTCTACACGCTCACCGACACCGTTGGATTCGTGCGCAACCTCCCCCACGAGCTCATTGAGGCCTTCCGCTCCACCCTGGAGGAGGTGGCCGGGGCGGACCTCGTCCTCCACGTGGTTGACGCCGCCCACCCCGACCCGCTGGGCCAGATCGCCGCGGTGCACGCGGTGCTCGCCGAGATCCCGGGAGCCCTGGAGGTGCCCGAGCTCATTGCCCTGAATAAGGCCGACCTCGCCGATGCCGTCACCCTGGCGGCCCTGCGCACCCGTTTGCCCGGCGCCATCGCCGTCTCGGCCCGCAGTGGCGAGGGCCTGGCCGAGCTGCGCGAGCGCATTGAGGCCATGCTGCCGCGCCCAGAGGTGCCTGTGGACGTCGTCGTGCCCTACTGGCGCGGGGACCTGGTCTCCCGTGTTCACGCCGACGGCGAGATCGGCACCCTGGAGTATGTCGAGGCGGGCACGCGGATCCGCGCGAGGGTTGACGCCGCCCTGGCTGCCGAGCTGACCGCCGCCTCGGCTCAAGGCCCCGAGGCCGCGGGGCCGTGAGCAGCCCATCGGCCCGCGTCCCCGGGGGAGGGGGAGCCCGCGAGGACGATCCGCCCCCGGCCCGCCCATCGGCCCACAGCGCCGGGAAAGGGGCCCTCGCCTCAGGGGCTGACGACTCTCACGACTCCCTCCCTGATGCGGCCCGGGTCGAGCGCGCCCAGGCGGCCCTGTCCCAGGCGGTGGACCGCCTGGGCGGCAGTCCCCGAAGTGGGCAGGTCGAGATGGTGCGCCGCGTGGTGGAGACCGTAGAGGCCGGTTCTCACCTCCTGGTCCAGGCGGGCACCGGCACCGGCAAGTCCCTGGGCTACCTCATCCCCGCCATGGTCCACGCCGTTGACACCGCCCAGCGCACCGTGATCTCCACAGCAACCCTCGCCCTCCAGCGACAGATCCTGACCAAGGACGCGCCCTTGGCGGCCGACGCCGTCCAGGCCACGACCGGTGTGCGCCCCGCCGTGGTCCTGCTCAAGGGCTGGCAGAACTACCTGTGCCGCCACCGTCTTCAGGGCGGCTACCCGCAGGAGGATGGCGACACCCTCTTCGAGGCCGCCCGGGCCGCCCGCGCCGGGGTGGGCAAGGCCGGTGGCACCAGTCTGGCGGAGCAGGTGGTGCGCCTGCGCGAGTGGGCGGCCACCACGTCCACCGGCGACCGCGACGACCTCGTTCCCGGGGTCACCGACCGGGCCTGGGGGCAGGTCAGTGTCTCCAAATCCGAGTGCCTGGGCCCCTCGTGCCCATTGAGGGCCGAGTGCTTCCCCGAGCTGGCGCGCGCGGCGGCGGGGGAGGCCGATGTGGTGGTCACCAACCACGCCATGCTCGGCATTGCCGTGGCCGGCAACCCTCATGTGCTGCCCGAGCATGAGGTGCTGGTGGTCGATGAGGCCCATGAGCTGGCCGAGCGGGTCCGCTCCCAGGGCACGGTGTCCCTCTCCGCTGCGGGCGTGGCCCGGGCGGCGGCCACGGTTCGTAAGCACGGCGGCGTCAGCGTCACCGAGTTGGAGGCCGCCGGCCAGACCCTTCAACTGGCGCTGGCCGATCTGCCCGACGGGCGCTTGGCCCGGGGATTGGGGGCCGCCCTGCACGACGCCCTTGTGCTCCTGGCCGCCGCCGCCCGCCAGGTCGCCACCGATGTGCGCGAGGCCGCGAAGGGCAGGGGCGCTGATGCCGCCGGGGGCGTGGCCCTGGCGCGCACCGCCGTGGCCGAGCTCGTCGAGGCGATCGAGCGCATGACCTCCGACTCGGTGGCCCAGCGCCGTGATGTGATCTGGATCGAGCGGCCCCGCATGGGCAGTGAGCCACCGCGGCTGACCCTGGCGCCCATTGACGTCGCCGGGTCGGTGGCCTCCGGCCTCCTGGAGGGCCGCGCCGCGGTGTTGACCTCTGCGACCCTGGCCCTGGGCGGGAGTTTTGAGCCCATGGCCCGCTCCTTGGGCCTGACCCTGGCGGAGGAGCCCTGGGAGGGGGTGGACGTCGGTACCCCCTTCGACTACGCCCGCCAGGGCATCCTTTACACCCCCACCCACCTGCCGCGCCCCGGCCAGGGCATCTCCGAGGCCGCCCTGGACGAGGTACTCGCCCTGACCGAGGCCTCCGGCGGGGGGATGCTGGGGCTCTTCTCCTCCCACCGGGCCGCGCAGGAGGCCACCGAGGTGCTGCGCGGCGCCACCGACCTCACGGTCTACGCCCAGGGGGAGGACCAGCTGCCCGCCCTGGTGGAGGCTTTCGCCGCCGACGAGGACGCCTGCCTGGTGGGCACTCTCAGCCTGTGGCAGGGAGTGGATGTGCCCGGGCACACCTGCCGCCTGGTCATTATCGACCGCATCCCCTTTCCCCGGCCCGACGACCCGGTGGCCCAGGCCCGCAGTGAGGTCGTGGCGGCGGCCGGCGGAAACGGCTTCATGAGCGTGGCGGCCACCCATGCCGCCCTACTGCTGGCGCAGGGCTCCGGGCGCCTGGTGCGCCGTGCGGACGACAGGGGCGTGGTCGCGGTCCTGGACCCGCGCCTGCGCACCGCGCGCTACGGGGGCTTTCTGGCGCGCTCAATGCCGCCGCTGTGGCCCACCGGGGATCGCCGGGTGGTGCTCGGCGCCCTCACCCGGCTCGCCGCGAACAGATAGCATATACACCCAAACACGATTAAATGTGTTCTGGGTCACAATAGATGTTGCTCGAGTGCCCTGCTGTGACGATGTGAACGCGTAGTCTTGATCACGCACCGGCGAGTCCATTCCGCCATCCCCATTCTGATTCGGAGGAAGATATCGTGTCCGACGCGATCACTAACAGCGCTGAAGGCTCCTACCCCACCGCTCGTTCCGGCCGTCCGTCGAAGGTCGCCATTATCGGCGCCGGCGCCGTCGGCTCCACCCTCGCCTATGCCTGCGTGACCAAGGGCGTTGCCCGCGAGGTTGTTCTTCAGGACATTGCCAAGGAGAAGGTCGAGGCTGAGGCCCTCGACATTGCCCAGGGCATTCAGTTCACCTCCGCCGGTGCTGTCTCCGGCTCCGACGACCCCGAGATCTGTCGCGACGCCGACGTCATTGCGATTACCGCGGGCGCCAAGCAGAAGCCCGGACAGTCCCGCCTTGAGCTCGCCGGCGCCACCGTCGGCATTATGGAGAAGATCCTGCCCAAGCTCGTCGAGGTCGCTCCCAACGCGATCTTCCTGCCGGTGGCCAACCCGGTGGACGTGGTCACCTACTGCGCCAAGAAGATCACCGGCCTGCCCGAGAACCAGATCTTCGGCTCGGGCACCGTGCTGGACACGGCCCGTATGCGCTACCTGGTCTCCCTGGAGACCGGCACGGCCACCCAGAACATCCACGGCTACATCGCCGGTGAGCACGGCGACTCCGAGGTCCCCCTGTGGTCCTCTTGCGAGATTGGCGGCGTGCCGATCACCCAGTGGGGCAAGACGCTGGACGGCGGCGTCTTCGACGAGGCCAAGCGCGAGCGCATTGCCCACGACGTCGTGCGCTCCGCCTACCGCATTATCGAGGGCAAGGGCGTGACCAACTACGCCGTGGGCCTGGCCGTCCAGCGGATTATCGGCGCCATCCTCAACGACGAGCAGCGCGTGCTCACCGTCTCCCCGCTGCTGGACAACTGGCACGGCATCTCCGACGTGTGCATGGCCGTTCCCACCATTGTGGGTCGCGAGGGCGCTGGTCGCCGTCTTGAGCTGCCGCTGACCCCCGACGAGCGCGAGCGCCTGGTCGCCTCCGCCGAGCGCCTGCGCGAGGTCGCTCGCGGCCTGGGCTACTGAGGCGCCCCGTGCCTCACGGTCTCATGCAGAGCCCGGGCCCTGCGTAAGACACGGCTTCGGCCGGGCTGACGGGGGTCCCGAGGATGAGAGTCCTCGGGACCCCCGTCGCGTGCGGCCCCGGTGGGTCAGTCCCGGTGGGTCAGGGTCACAGTGCGCGCAGGACGGTGACAACCTTGCCGACAATGGTGGCCTCATCCCCGGGTATGGGGGCGTAGTCGGGATTGCGGGGCAGGAGCCACTGGTGGCCGTCCCGGCGCGAGAGGACCTTCACCGTGGCCGAGGCGCCGTCAACGTCGTCAATCATGGCGGCCACGATTTCGCCGTTGACGGCGTCCGCCTGGCGGCGGACCACCACCCAATCGCCGTCACAGATGGCGGCGTCGATCATGGAATCCCCGTGAACCCTGAGCATGAACAGCTCGCCCTCTCCGGTCAGGCGCCGGGGCAGCGCCATGACGTCCTCAATGTGCTGCTCGGCCAGGATCGGGCTGCCCGCGGCAATCCGTCCGACCAGCGGTACCGCGACGGCGTCGCCGTGAAGGACCCCGGGCGGGGCGGGCGCGGGATCGCCCGGATCCTGGGCGTCCAGGTCCGTGGCCTCGGCCCCGGGGGAGAAGACCTCCAGGGCGCGGGGACGCTTGGGATTGCGCCGCACGAGGCCCAGGCGCTCGAGCTTGTCGAGTTGGTGCTTGACCGACGACGGACTGGTCAGCCCCACCTGGGCGCCGATCTCCCGCATGGAGGGCGGGTAGCCGTGGGTGTCGACCGCTCTCCGAACCGCCTCGTAGACGGCGCGGGCGCGGGCGTCCAGTGAGCGCAGGACCTGGGGCGCTGCGGGGTTAGTGCTGCTCGTGGTCATCGCTCCTGCCCTTCCCGCGCCCTGCGGCGCCCTGCCTCACCGAGGTGGTTCAAGCGGGGAATTCATGTTGGTGGTCGATGGTCGCCTTGATGGGTCAAGCCTACGGCGGATTAGCCGCTCCTTCAAACACGTGTTCGAAAAATGCTGGACGTGTCGGCCGATGCCAACTATCGTGTCGAACAGGTGTTCGACGAACATGTGTTCTAGGAGGTTCATGATGAGTGCCGCGCTCCCGCCCTCATCCCCGCTGCGAGTCCCGACCGCTTCCTCCGCCCACGAGGGCGGGGCGCCCCGGCGCCGAGGTCATCTGCGCCTGGTGACGGCGCCCCCGGTGCGGGAGCCGCGGGACGGGTCCCGGCCGGCCCCGCTGCCGGAGCTCACTCGGCGGCCCCTCCCGCCGCGCGCATCGTCCCGGCCCGCAGCCCCCCGGCTCTCCGGGTTGGCGGCCCTGGCCCCTCACCATCCCGCAGTGCGCGCCGCGCTGCTCCGAGAGCGCGAGCAGTCGGCGCGCGCCAGGACTCCAGCCGATACTGGCCTCGAACGGCCCGGTGCCGCCGCCCGGCTCGCACCCGCCCCGGCGCCCCCATTCGAGGGCGCATCCCAGTCCGCGGCCTCTACCCGCGCAAGGGCGGCTACTCGGTCCGCCGGCGTGCGGCGGGGGCCGGCGGTGCGCCTCCCCCTGTTCCTGCGGGCGCTTGTCGCCTTGACCGCCCTGGCATTCGTGCTCGTCCTTGCGGTGGCGACCGGGATTGTGGCCTCGGGCTTGGGCCCCGCCCCCGCGGCGGCCACCGCAGTAACCGTGCGCCAGGGGCAGTCTTTGTGGGAGATCGCCTCGGCCACGGGCAGCGCTGATGTCGCCGGGACGGTGACCGGCATTGTCGAACTCAACGACTTGAGCTCCTCCACCGTTCATCCCGGCCAGGTCCTCCTTGTCCCAGTGCGCTGACCCAGGGGTGTAGGGGCGGCAGGTGCGGTGTCCACCGCGAATGCTGCTTGCGACCGTGCCTGAGGCCCCTTACTCTCCTACACAGGACTTGTGATGAGACCGGAGGAGCCTCGCGTGCACTGTCCCTTCTGCCGGTACGAAAGCTCTCGCGTGGTGGACTCCCGCACCTCTGACGACGGCACCGCCATTAGGCGCCGCCGCGAGTGCCCCAAGTGCGGCCGCCGTTTCACCACCATTGAGACCGCCAGTCTTTCAGTGCGCAAGCGCTCCGGGGTCGCCGAACCGTTTCGCCGGGACAAGGTCATTATGGGAGTGCGCCGGGCCTGCCAGGGGCGCCCGGTCTCCGACGACGACCTGGCCGTGCTGGCCCAGAAGGTTGAGGAGACCGTCCGGGCCAGCGGGCAGCCCCAGGTGGACTCCCACCAGATCGGCTTGGCCATCCTTGGGCCGCTGCGCGAACTCGACGAGATCGCCTACCTCCGCTTCGCCTCCGTCTACTCCGACTTCAGCAGCCTTGACGACTTTGAGACCGCCATTGCCGAACTGCGGGCCGCGCATGAGGCCGCCGGCGCTTGACTACAGGTTCAGCGTCCTGGGTGCGGGCGGTTGGCGGGCTCAGTGGTCCGCCGTGACGACGACGTAGCGGTGGCGGTGGTGGGTGCGCATACCCGCCTTGAGATAGCACGCCATTGCCCCCGCGTTGTTCTCCTCGACCTCCAGCGCCACCGTGCGCGCCCCGTGGGCCAGGGCCGCCCCGGCCAGCGCCCGGATCATGGCGGTGGCCTCACCGCGGCGCCGCGCCGGGGGCGGCACGTACAGGCCGTCAATGACCGCAATGCCATCGACGCCGGTGACCGCGAGCCGGCCCACGCCGCCGGTTGGGGTGCGGCAGAAAACCTGGAGGGGGGCGCTGGTCAGCAGGCGCCGAGCCAGGTCCCGGGCCCGCCCGGGCTCGGTCGAGGGGCGGGCGCGCGAGCTGGTTCGGCCCATGAGGGCCTCTGCGGGCGCGCTGTCCAAGATGACCGCGACGCCCGCGGCCCCCCGGCCCGGGTCCGTCATCCCGCCCGCAATGCCGGCAATCCTGCCAGCCGCGGCGGTCATGACCAGCACCTGCGGGTCGGGCGTGGGCGAGGCGAACTCCGGCGGGCGGCTGTCCGTCCGCAGCATGGCCAGTGCCGGCAGCCCGCGCCGCCGGTACCAGTCGGCGATGGCGGGCAGGCCGCCGGGGACGGTGCGGGAGAACACCAGCGCGGAGTTGGCGCGCTTGGTCATGCCCGAGTGCTCTCGCAGCACGCAGCCCTCGATCCCGGGGCGGACCAGGAGGGTGTCGGGGCGCCAGGCGGCCAGCAGCGCCAACTCGAGTCGGCCGATTGGGTCTCCGCCCCGTTCGGCGAGTTCTTCAATTCCCGTCGGCGTCCAGGCCCGCTCCTGGTGCCGGGGCGATTGCCCTGTCATCGGGCATCAATGGCCGCAATGAGGCTTGTCACGAGCCCGGGCCAGGTCCATCGCTCCATCATGAGCTCACGACCCGCCGCGCCCATGCGCCGGCGCAGGGCCGGGTCGGAGAGCTGGCGCACCAGCGCCATCACCAGGGCGTCCTCATCGCGGCCGTCGACCACGTTGCCCGTCACCGCCTCAACCACCGTTTCCGGGGCGCCACCGCTGGTCCCGGCGATCACCGGCAGCCCCGCGGCCGAGGCCTCCAGGAACACAATGCCCAGTCCCTCCACGTCCAGGCCCTTGCCACGGGTTCGGCACGGCATGGCGAACAGGTCGCCCATGGCCACGTGCCCCGGCAACTCCGCGTCGGGGACCTTGCCCGTCAGGATGATCGAGTCGCGCACCGGGCTGCGGCGGCGCAGCAGCGCCACATCCCTGGCGTAGGGCCCCCAGCCCACAATGACCAGCTTCGCCGCGGGGACGGCCCGGACTACGCGCGGCCAGGCAGTGATGAGCGAGTCCTGGCCCTTGCGCGGCACCAGCCGCGAAACGCACACCGCCGTCGGGTCCTCGCCCAGCCGGTAGCGTTCGCGCAACTTGGCGCGCGCCACCGGGTCGGGGCGGAAGCGGTCTACATCAATGCCGCTGGGAAGGCGCAGGGTGGTTGTGCCCTCGGGGATGCTGGGGCGCAGCCTGCCCAGGGTGTAATCCGAGATGTAGGTGACTACATCGGCGTCCCGGAAGATGCGCCGCAGCAGTTGGCGGGCGCCGGGGACCATGCCCCAGCCGACTTCGTGGCCGTGGGTGGTGGCAATGACCCGCGTGGCGCCCGCGCGCTTGGCGGCCCGCCCCAGCAGGCCCAGGGGGGCGGCCGCACCGAACCACACCGTCTCTATGGAGCGCGCGGCAACGAGCCGCTTCATGCGGGCGCGCACGTCGGGGGTGGGCAGGAGCACGTGGGTGGGCATGCGCACCACCTCGAAGGGCACGGTGGCGTCGAAGGCCTCGGCGGCCCGGGGCCCCTCCGGAGGGGTGGAGGCCAGGACCACCAGGTCCCCGCTGGGCAGTCGCCGAGCGTAATCCTCCAGGTAGGACTGGATCCCCCCGACCACGGGCGGGAAGTCGTTGGTGACGAGCAGGGTTCGGCGCATGGGCTGAGTCTATGGACGGTCTATGGACGTCTGTGGACGTCTCTGGAGGCCTATAGGCGTCGATGGGGTGCTCAGCCCTCGTCGGAGTTGCGCAGCGCCTCGGACAGGCGGCGTGCGGCGGCCATGACCACGGTGCCGTGGACGCGCCCGGGCTGGCGGCCCATGCGCTCAATGGGGCCGGAGATTGAGATGGCGGCAATCACCTTGCCGCTGGAGCCGCGCACGGGGGCGGAGACGGAGGCGACTCCCGGCTCGCGTTCACCCACTGACTGCGCCCAGCCGCGTCGTCGGACCGCCGAGAGCATGGTGGCGTTGAACCGGGCGCCGGTCAGGCCCCGGTGAAGGCGATCCGGCTCTTCCCAGGCCAGCAGCACCTGGGCTCCGGAGCCGCCCTGCATGGACATGGTGGCACCCACGGGGATGGAGTCGCGCAGGCCAATGGGCCGCTCGGCGTTGGCCACGCAGATGCGCACATCGCCCTGGCGGCGGTAGAGCTGGGCGGACTCGTGCGTCTTGTCCCGCAGCGCCACCAGCACCGGGCCCGCGGCGGCCAGGAGGTGGTCCTCGCCGGCGGCGGATGCCAGTTCGCTCAGGCGCGGCCCCAGGACGAAACGGCCCTGGGAGTCCCGGGAGACCAGCCGGTGGTACTCCAGGGCCACCGCAATACGGTGGGCCGTGGGACGGGCCAGGTGGGTGGAGGCCACGAGCTGCGCCAGTGTGGCGGGCCCCGCCTCCAGGGCGCTCATGACGAGCGCCGCCTTGTCTATGACGCCGACTCCGCTGCTGCTCTCTGAGCCAACCGATGGGTCCATAATCTGATACTGCCATCCCAGGCAATGAGACTTCAAGTACCCTGCGGACCCAGAAGCGACAGTGTGTCGTCATCCGGGTCGTGCCCGACGCTCCGGCCACGGACCACCAGCCGGCCAACGAGGGCCACAACCACCCGCTCCCGGACCAGGGGGCTACGAGGAAAGGAAGCGCACGCGATGGGAATGACCCTCGCTGAGAAGGTGTGGCGGGACCACGTCGTCGCCCGGGGGGCTGACGGTGCCCCTGACCTGCTCTACATCGACCTCCACCTTGTCCACGAGGTCACCAGCCCCCAGGCTTTCGAGGGCCTGCGGCTGGCCGGCCGCAGAGTCCGCCGCCCCGACCTGACCCTGGCCACCGAGGACCACAACACCCCCACCCTCGATATTGACCTGCCCATCGCCGACCTCACCAGCCGCGCCCAGATTGAGACCCTGCGCGCCAACTGCGCCGAGTTCGGGGTGCGCCTGCACCCCCTGGGCGACGCCGACCAGGGCATTGTCCACGCCGTCGGCCCCCAGCTGGGTCTGACCCAGCCGGGCATGACGGTGGTGTGTGGGGATTCCCACACGTCCACGCACGGCGCTTTCGGGGCCCTGGCCTTCGGCATTGGCACCAGCCAGGTCGAGCACGTCCTGGCCACCCAGACTCTGCCCATTGCGCCCTTCAAGACCATGAGTGTGCGCATTGACGGCGACCTCCCGGCCGGGTCCGGCGCCAAGGACATTATTTTGGCCATCATTGCCAAGATCGGCACCAATGGCGCCCAGGGCCATGTCATTGAGTACCGTGGTCGGGCCATTGAGCAGCTCTCAATGGAGGCGCGCATGACGGTCTGCAACATGAGCATTGAGGGCGGCGCCCGCGCCGGCATGATCGCCCCCGACCAGACCACCTTCGACTACCTCGCCGGCCGCCCGCACGCCCCCGTCGGCGCGGACTGGGACGCCGCGGTGGAGTACTGGACCTCTCTGCGCACCGACGATGATGCCGTCTTCGACACCGAGGTCGTCCTTCAGGCCGAGGACATTGAGCCCTTCGTCACCTGGGGCACCAATCCCGGCCAGGGCCTGCCCATTTCGGGGGCCGTCCCCGACCCCGAGGACTTCGCCGACGAAACCCAGCGCCGCGCCGCTGAGCGCGCCCTGGAGTACATGGACCTGACCCCCGGCACGCCCCTGCGCGACATCAAGGTTGACACCGTCTTTCTGGGCAGCTGCACCAATGGGCGCATTGAAGACCTGCGCGCCGCCGCCGAGGTGGTGCGCGGCCGCACCAAGGCGCCGGGGGTGCGCATGCTGGTGGTGCCCGCCTCCGCCCGTATCCGCATCCAGGCCGAAGCCGAGGGCCTGGACGAGGTCTTCACCGCATTCGGCGCCGAGTGGCGCAATGCCGGCTGCTCCATGTGCCTGGCCATGAACCCCGACAAGCTCACGCCCGGCGAGCGCTCGGCCTCCACATCGAACCGCAACTTCGAGGGCCGTCAGGGCAAGGGCGGACGCACCCATCTGGTTTCGCCGGTCGTGGCCGCGGCCACCGCCGTGCGCGGAACCCTGTCCACCCCCGCCGACCTGCCCCCGGTCTCGGCCGGTGCCGCCGCCTGAGCGGCGAGGAAGGAGCACCGTCATGGACAAGTTCATTCGGCACACTGGAATCGGCGCCCCGCTGCGCCGCAGCGCCGTCGACACCGACCAGATCATCCCGGCCGTCTACCTCAAGCGCATCACCCGCACCGGCTTCGAGGACGCCCTGTTCGCCTCGTGGCGCTCCGGGGAGGCCGACTTCATCCTCAACCAGGACGCCTACAAGCGCGCCTCCGTGCTCGTGGCCGGCCCCGACTTCGGCACCGGCTCCTCGCGCGAGCACGCCGTGTGGGCCTTGAAGGACTACGGCTTCAAGGTGGTTCTGGCCCCCCGCTTCGCCGACATCTTCCGCGGCAACGCCGGCAAGCAGGGGCTGGTGGCCGGCGTCATTACCCAGGAGGACTGCGAGCAGCTGTGGAAGATCCTGGAGACCGAGCCCGGCGCCGAGGTGACTGTGGACCTCCAGGCGCGCACTGTCGAGGCCGGGGGGCTGCGCACCACCTTCCAGATTGACGACTACGTGCGCTACACGCTCATGGAGGGCCTGGACGACATCTCCCTGACTCTCCAGCATGAGGAGGAGATCGCCGCCTACGAGGCCGCCCGCCCCGCCTACAAGCCGGCCACCCTCCCGGCGCGGCACCTGCCCAAGGAGAAGGTTGTGCCGGCGCGCGCCGCCGACATGCCCCGGCCCTGAGGCCCCGCTCGCGCCCCCGCCCCAAGCCTCGGGGTGGAATGAGGCGCATCCCACCGCCCCTTCGCTCCTGGCGCATTGAGCCGCCACCTCGAAGGCGGGCCCCCGCCTATGCTGGGACGGCCCTGCGACGAGTCCTGGGCACAGCACAGCCAGGCGTGCACCCGCACCCGAGCACTACGGAGGTACCCATGGTCGACGGTCTGCTGAAGGTTGAGGGCGGACGCCCCCTCAACGGTGAGATCACCGTGCGCGGGGCCAAGAACCTGGTTCCCAAGGCCATGGTCGCCGCCCTGCTGGGCACCACCCCCTCAGTACTGCGCAACGTTCCCCTCATTCGCGATGTCGACGTCGTCTCCGGACTGCTCAGCCTCCACGGGGTGTGCATCGACTATGACCAGGACGAGGGGATCCTCCAGCTCGACCCCTCCCGAGTCGAGACCGCCCATATGGCCGATATTGACGCCCACGCCGGCAGCTCGCGCATTCCGATTCTCTTCTGCGGGCCATTGCTCCACCGCCTGGGGGAGGCCTTCATCCCGGACCTGGGCGGCTGCCGCATTGGTGACCGCCCCATCGACTACCACCTGGAGATCCTGCGAACCTTCGGGGCCACCATTGACAAGCTCGAGGGCGGCATCCGCATGTCCGCCCCCGAGGGCCTGCACGGCACGGTCATTGAGCTGCCCTTCCCCAGCGTGGGGGCCACTGAGCAGACCCTGCTGACGGCCGTGCGCGCCGAGGGCCTGACTGAACTGCGCGGGGCGGCCGTCGAGCCCGAGATCCTCGACCTGGTCGACGTGCTGCAGAAGATGGGCGCCATTATCTCGGTGGACACCGACCGCACCATCCACGTCGAGGGCGTTGACGAACTCGCCGGCTATAACCACCGCGCCCTGCCGGACCGCATTGAGACCGGATCCTGGGCCGCGGCGGCCCTGGCCACCCGCGGCGACGTCTTCGTGCGCGGCGCCCACCAGGGGGACATGACCACATTCCTCAACTTCTTCCGCAAGGTCGGTGGTGCTTTCGACGTCACCGATGACGGCATCCGCTTCTACCATCCCGGCGGGGACCTGCACTCCATTGTGGTGGAGACGAATGTCCATCCCGGTTTTATGACCGACTGGCAGCAGCCCCTGGTCGTGGCCCTCACCCAGGCCGGCGGTTTGTCGATCGTCCATGAAACCGTCTACGAGAACCGTTTCGGTTTCACTAAAGCGCTGCGCAAGATGGGCGCCACCATTCAGGTCTACCGCGAGTGCCTGGGCGGCTCGGCCTGCCGCTTCGGGCAGCGCAACTTCTACCACTCCGCCGTGGTCTCCGGGCCCACCCCCCTGCGCGGGGCCGACATTGTCGTGCCCGACCTGCGCGGGGGCTTCTCCCACCTCATTGCCGCCCTGGCCGCCGAGGGGACCAGCCACGTCGAGGGCATTAACCTCATTGACCGCGGCTACGAGCACTTCATGTCCAAGCTCAAGGCCCTCGACGCCGCCGTCACCCGCCTGGTCTGACCGGGCCCGGCGACCCGGGGCGGCCCGGGGCCGCCCAAGTGAGTGCCGCCGGCGATGACTACAGCCAGGTGCGGCGCAGCGATTAGGCTTCACGTGTGCAGACCACACGCCCGATGAGCCCGTTCTACCGCTTCGCCGCACGCGGGGCAATCATCCCCTTCCTCAAGGCCGTCTCGAAGCAGCACGTCCAGGGAACCGAATACTTCCCGCCCACCGGCGGTTTCATCGCCGTGGCCAACCACTTAAGCGACCTGGATTCGCTCACCGCCATGCGCGCCCTGGTCGATGTTGACATCCCGGTGTACTCCCTGGCCAAGTCCACGCTCTTCAAGGTGCCGGTCCTCGGCTCCATCCTGCGCGCCGGCGGCCAGATCCCGGTCCAACGGGCCACTGACAAGGCCTCCAACTCCCTGGCCGCCGCGGAGAAGGTGCTGCACGAGGGCGGCGTCATTATGGTCTTCCCCGAGGGGACGCTCTCGCGCGATCCGCTCAAGTGGCCCATGACCGGCAAGACGGGCGCCGCCCGACTGGCCATGACCACTGGCGTTCCCGTGGTGCCCATGGGCCAGTGGGGGGCTCACACCATCTTGGACACGTACTCCAAGAGGCTCCGCCCCGTGCCGCGCAAGCGCGTGGAGATCCGTGTGGGCCCGCCCCTGGACCTGTCTCGTTTCGGGCGCGATATCTCCGACCGCCGGGCCGTGCGCCAGTGCACCGCGGAGATTATGAGGGCCATTACCGTCCTGGTCGAGGAAATCCGGGGGGAGAAGGCCCCCCGCCCCTTTGACATGCACTACGACGGCGACCCGGGCAAGGGCAAGATCGGTGTGCGCAGACCCGACCCGGCCCCGCAGGAGGCCGACCCCACGGCGCGGGAGTCGGTTGACGAGGCCGCCTCGAAGGACCCCGGCGCCGGTGGGAGCGGCGGCGCGGACCTGCCCGGCGACAGCGCTCCGGAGGTGCCGGCATGAGGGCGGCAGTCATTGGATCGGGCGCCTGGGGAACCACCTTCGCCTGCCTCTTGGCCCAGACCGGCATCCCCACCACCATCTGGGCGCGGCGCGCCCAGATCGCCGAGGAGATTAATGCCGGCTCCAACAGGCGCTATGTGGCTGATTTGGAGCTGCCGCCCCTGATCACGGCCACCACGGACCTGCCGGCGGCCACAGCACCGGCTCAACTCGTTGTCGTGGCCGTGCCCTCCCAGACCGCGCGGGCGGTCCTGACCCCCCTGGCGGGGGGCCTGCGTGAGGATGCGGTGGCCGTGTCCCTCATGAAGGGCGTCGAGCTGGGCACGGGCATGCGCATGAGCGAGGTCCTCGCCGAGGCGCTGCGTCTTGGCCCCGAGCGCGTCGTCGTCGTTTCCGGGCCCAACCTGGCCGATGAGATCGCCGCCGGACAACCCACCGCCACGGTGGTGGCCGCCCAGGACGAGGAGACCGCCGCCCGCGTGGCCGCCTGCTGCGCCACCACCACCTTCCGCCCCTACACCAACACCGATGTTCTGGGAGTGGAGCTGTGCGGTGCGGTCAAGAACGTCATTGCCCTGGCTGTGGGTATTGCCGCCGGGCGCGGTTTCGGGGACAACTCGAAAGCGACCATTATTACCCGCGGCCTGGTGGAGATCACCCGGCTCGGGCTCGCGCTCGGCGCCCGCCCGGAGACCTTCTCGGGGCTGGCGGGCCTGGGCGACCTGGTGGCCACCTGCTCCTCCCCGCTGTCGCGCAATCAGTGCTTCGGCCGCCGCCTGGGCGAGGGGATGAGCGTGGCGGAGGCCGCCGCGGCCTCCCGTGGTGTGGCCGAGGGCGCGAGGTCGGCGCGGGCGGTGTTGGACCTCGCTACCGCCCACGGCGTCGAGATGCCGATCACTGCCGGGGTGGTCGCCGTCGTCGAGGGAGGGGCCACCATCACCGAGGTCACTGACGCCCTGCTGTCGCGACCCCGTAAGTCTGAGGGCATCAACGCCGCCCCCATCGCCTGAGGGCCCACCGGCGGCGGTAGCGTGAGCCCCATGAACGACGCCCCCACCGCCCCCGACCAGGACACCGATGCACCCCCCGCCCAGGCGGGCCCCAGGTCAAGGCCGCGGGTCGCCGTCGTCTTCGGCGGGCGCAGTGGCGAGCACACGATCTCCTGCGCCACCGCCGCCGGGGTCCTGTCCGCCATTGACCGCGACCGCTACGAGATCCTGCCCATTGGCATTACCAAGCGGGGGCAGTGGGTGCTCGTCGACGACGACCCCGCCGCCCTGGAACTGCGCGACGGCGAACCGCCGGTCGAGATCACCGTTGAGGGGCTTGGTCGCGGGCAGCTCACCATGAGGCCCGGCGATGGCATCCTGACTGCCGCCACCCCCGCCGGCCCCGACGTCCTGGGGGCCGTCGACGTCGTCCTGCCGCTCCTGCACGGCCCCTACGGCGAGGACGGCACCCTTCAGGGCATGCTGGAGATGCTCGGCACCCGCTACGTGGGTTGCGGTGTTCTCGCCAGCGCCGCGGGCATGGATAAGCAGGTCACCAAGGTGCTCCTGAACGCCGCCGGCATTCCCACCGCCAAGCACGTCCTGGTTGACGCCCACGCCTGGAGGCGCAACCCGCAGGCGGTCTTGGAGGCCTGCCGGGTCCTGGACTACCCGCTGTTCGTCAAGCCCTCCCGGGCCGGCTCCTCCCTGGGCATCACCAAGGTCAATGAGCCGGCCGGGCTCGCCGCCGCCATTGAGACCGCCCGTGCCGTGGACCCCAAGGTGCTCGTCGAGTCCGGGGTCTTCGGCCGCGAGATCGAGGTCGCTGTCCTGGGCGGGCGCGGCGACGAGCGCCCGCGGGTGGCCGAGCCCGGCGAGATCGTCATGGACGCCGCCCACGGCGCGGGCGAGTTCTACGACTATGAGACCAAATACCTGGCCCACGACGCCGTGGCCATGGTCTGCCCCGCTCGCATTGGCGCCGCCGAACGCGAGCTCCTCATGGACTTGGCGGCCCGCTCCTTCGAGGCCCTGGGCGCTGAGGGCCTGACCCGCGTGGACTTCTTCCTCACCGAGACCGGACAGGCCATTGTCAACGAGGTCAACACCATGCCGGGCTTCACCCCCTTCTCCATGTACCCCTACATGTGGCAGGTTTCGGGCATGACCTACACCGAGCTCGTCACCGAGCTTATTGAGCTCGCCCTGGAACGCCGCGCGGACGTCAACCGCTAATGCCCCGGCCCTGCGAGCATGTGACGGTGGGCGAGCTCGGCGAGGACGCGCTCATTGACACCTTCGCGCCCCTGCTGCCCGCCGGCGACCGCACCCTCATCGGGCCGGGGGACGACTGCGCAGTGCTGACCGCCCCCGACAGGCGCTACTGCGTGAGCACCGACGTGCTCGTCGAAGGCCACCACTTCCGCCTGGAGTGGTCCAGCGCCGAGGACATTGGTGCGCGCGCCGCCGCCCAGAACCTCGCTGATGTCGCGGCCATGGGCGCCCGCCCGGTGGCCCTGGTCGTCAGTTTGGTGCTGCCGGCCACGACCACGCTGGGGTGGGTGCACGGCCTGGTGCGAGGCTTGGCCCGGGGCTGCGCGCCGTGCGGGGCGGGAGTCGTCGGCGGGGACCTCAGCGCCGGTGAGCAGGTGGTGGTCGCGGTCACCGCCCACGGGGACTTGGAGGGCCGCAGACCGGTTCTGCGCAGTGGGGCCAGGCCGGGCGACATTGTTGTGCACGCCGGGAACCTGGGGCGCAGCGCCGCCGGCTTGGCCCTGCTGAGCGCCGGGGTGGTCGAGCCCCACACCGCCGAGGACGCCGATGGCGCCTCCCCGCAGGACGCCGCTTCCTGCTTCATCAGCCTTTTCCGCGCCCCTGAGCCGCCCCTGGAGGCCGGGCCGGCGCTGGCCCGGGCCGGGGCCAGCGCCATGATGGACGTCTCGGACTCCTTGCTGCGCGACTGCGGGCGCATGGCCCGGGCCAGCGGGGTGGTCATTGACCTGGAGGAGCCCACCGCCCCCGGGGCCTGCCTGGGTGCTGACATGAGGGCCCTGGCGCCGGTGGCCACCCTGTTGGTGGGGTCGTCCAACACGGAGGAGGCCCTCGGCATGGCCCGAGACTGGGTGCTCACCGGAGGGGAGGACCACGGCATGCTCGCCGCCGTACCGGCGGGGGCGGTGGCGGCGGTGCCCGCCGCCAGGATCATTGGCCGGGTACGTGAGGTGGCCCCGGGGGAGGGGGCGGGAGTGCTGGTCGGTGGGCGTGAGCCGACCGACTTGGGCTGGGACCACTTCGCCCGGCGCTCTTGAACCGCGCCCCGGCCGAGTACACGAAGACCGCCGCCCCGCAGGACGACGGCCTCAGCAGCCTGGATGGCGGGGTGCGCTCAGATGTTGCGCTCCACCTTGCCGGCCTTAAGGCAGGACGTGCACACGTTCAGGCGCCGGGGAGCACCGTTCACGAGGGCACGCACGCGCTGGATATTCGGGTTCCACCGGCGGTTGGTCCGCACGTGGGAGTGCGAGACGCTCTTGCCGAAGATGGGGCCCTTGCCGCAGACGTCGCACACAGCAGCCACGGTCTCACTCCTGATCTTCTTGCTTAAGCACTCGAGCCGGACCGGCCCAGCGCTAGGTCCACAGCCCGAAGACGCGCCCCGGGCAACCAGGACACAATATCGGACGCCGCCGTCTCCCCCCAAGCGCCCTGAGCGTGGGGTGAGGCACACGCCGCCCCCGCCGCCGGGCTCCGGGTAGCCTGGAGTGTGGGGCGGGGGCATCCGCTCTCCGCCCGAGTACGCTGGAGGTGACATGGCCCGGGGCCGCACAGGGAAGCGCGCAACTGACGTCGTCCTGGACGCCGCACTGGTGCGGCGCTGGCTGCGCCTGGCCGTGGCTATCGCCGAACGCACTCGCGCCCTGGTCGACTCCCTCAATGTCTTTCCTGTCCCCGACGCGGACACCGGGACCAATGTTCTGCTCACCCTGCGCTCGGCCTCTGACGCCCTGGTCCTGCTGCCCGCCGGCGCCGACGTGGCTCAAACCACTCGCGCCGCCGCCGACGGCGCCGTGCGCGGGGCCCGCGGGAACTCCGGCCTCCTGGTGTCCCAGGCCCTGGCCGCCCTGGCCGATGTTTGCGCTGAGGCCCCGGACCCGGCCGGCCTGCGCCCCGTGGAGCTCGTGCGCTCCTACGAGCGCATGGCCTCGACCACCTGGGCCGCGGTCTCCCGGCCCGTGACGGGCACGCTGCTCACTGTCGCCCACGACGCCGCGGCCGCTGCCGCCGTCGCACTTCAGGAGTCCGATGGAACCGCACCCGCCACGATCTCCTCGGTGGCGGCTGCCGCGACCTTCGGCGCCCAGGAGAGCGTGGTCGAGACCGGGGGCCTGGGGCACGGGCCCGTTGACGCCGGGGGCGCCGCCTTCATGCTGCTGCTGACGGCCCTGAGCGACACCGTGGACGCCGGCGACGGCGAGGGCCCCGACGCCCCGGCAACGCCTGATCCCCAAGCCGTCCCGGGCGCGCCCGCCCCGTCGCCCCTGTGCGATGTCGCCTGCCAGATGCTCTCCGAGCTCGCCGTCAGGGGCGTCCCCCACCAGGGGCTCCCATCGGGTGAGGTGGCGGGGGCCTCCACCGGGGAGTTCGAGGTCATGTACCTCCTGGAGGCCACCGCCGCCCAGGCGGCCGCGCTGCGCAGCCGCCTGGAGGACGTTGGGGACTCGGTGGGCGTGGTCGGCACGCCCGACGCCTTGGGCGTGGGCCTCTACCAGGTGCACGTCCACACCGACACCCCGCGCGCCGCCCTGCCGCGCGGGGGGCGGGCGCGCCAGATCTGCGTCCACCACCTTCACCCCACGCCGCTGGTCCTGGCCCACGACGAGCCGCCCCTGCCCTGGGACGCCGCGCGCAGCGCAGAGGGGGCCGGGCACGTGGTTTCCCTGGAGCGCCTGGCGGCCAAGCGTGCTGAGCGCACCGAGCGCCGCCACCGGGCCATGAGCACCCACCCTTCCCAGGGGGACGCCCCCCCGGGCGGATACCCGCGGCCCGCAGGGCGGACGCGCCTGGAGACGGGGCGCATCGGGGTGATCGCCTGCACCCGCGCGCCCGGCCTCATTGAGCAGTTGGCCCGCACCGGCGCCGTCGTCGTCCTCAACCCGGAGCGGGAGGGGATTGTGCGCGCCGCCGGCGACTTGGGGCTGGCCGAGGCGATTGTCCTGCCCTGCGACGCCGCCTCCACCGGCCAGGCCCATGAGGCCGCCCGGGCCCTGGCCGCGCGCGCCGTCGTCTCCACTGTGGCCGCCCCCGCCGGGGCCGCCCCCGCCCCGCACCGCAGCGAGCAGACCCCTGAGGGGGTTCAGCTCCTCGTGTGCGACACCGACGACGAAGCCCGGGTCCTGGCCGCCGCCGTCGCTGTCACCGACCAGCGCCAGGGCGACCGGCTCTCCGACTTGGCCCGGCGCGCCTGGCGGGCCGCCGCGGGCATACGCACCCTGGCCTTGAGCGGTCCCGACGGGGAGGCGGAGGCCGTCACCCGCACCGTGGTGGGGCTACTGCGCGACGACGACGAACTCCTCACCATTATCCTGGGGCGCGACGCCCTGCCCGACGTCGGGGCCCTGGCGGCCGAGGCCGCGGCCCAGGCATCGCGGTGGAACCCGGTGGAGGTGGTCGTCCACGCCGGCGGCCAGCCGGCCCCTGATGTCTTGCTCGCCATCGAATGAGGACGCCATGAGCGCACCTAGGGGCGCGGTGCCGCTGCTGGAGCGGCCCCTGGAGAGGCTGTTGGGGAAGCGCACCGCCGGCCAGTTGGCCAAGCAGGGCTTGAGCACTGGCGGCGACCTGCTGCGGTATCTGCCGCGCCGCTACGACACCTGGGGCGAGTTGACCGACCTGCGCACCCTGGTCGAGGGCGAGCACGCCACCATTCAGGTCGAGGTGGTGCGCTCGGCCTCCCGGCGCACCCGCTCCGGACGCCCCCCGGCCCTCATGGAGGCCACCGTCACCGACGGCTCGTCCACCATGGAGGTCGTCCTCTTCGGCGCCGTCGGGCTCATGAAGAGCTACGCCGCCCAGTTGGCCCCGGGCACCACGGTGCTCATGAGCGGGAAGGTGGGGCGCCATCAGGGGCGCCGCCAGGTGGTCTCCCCGCGCTTCGAGATCCTCGATGAGCTTGACGACGCCGAGCGCGAGGCGCTGCGGGCCCGGCCGGTGCCGATCTACCCGGGGACCGAGGCCCTGCCCTCGTGGCGGGTGGCCAAGGCGGTCCGTACGGTCCTGGACCAGGCGGGGCCCGAGGACGTGCCCGACCCGTTGCCGCGGGCGCTGCGGCAGCGCGAGCGCCTTGTGGACGCCTTGACCGCCTACCAGTGGGTGCACACCCCTGAGGATGCCGAGCAGTGGCGCGCCGCCAGGCGGCGCCTGCGCTACGAGGAGGCCTTCGTCCTCCAGGCCGCCTTGGCGCAGCGGCGGGCCCGCCACGAGGCCAGTCGCACCGCCGTGGCCTGGCCGCGCCCGCTCCCCAGCGGCTCACTGCTGGCCGAGCTGGATGCCTCCCTGCCTTTCGCCCTGACGCCCGGGCAGGAGCGGGTGGGCCGCGAGTTGGCCGAGGCCCTGGACTCCACTGTCCCCATGCAGCGCCTCCTTCAGGGCGATGTGGGCTCGGGCAAGACCGTGGTGGCGCTGCGCGCCATGGCTCAGGTGGTTGGCGACGGCGGGCAGGCGGCGCTGTTGGCCCCCACCGAGGTTCTGGCCGCCCAGCATCACGCCTCGTTGGAGCGGCTGTTGGGGCCCTTGGCCGGGGTCGGCATGCTCGGCGGGGCCGAGCACGCCACCCGTGTTCACCTATTGACCGGCTCAACCCCTGCCCCTGCGCGCCGCCGGATCCTCGCCGAGCTGGCGGCCGGGGAGCCCGCAATCGTGGTGGGCACGCACGCTCTGCTGTCCGCCACGGTACAGATCCCCTTCTTGGGGCTGGTGGTGGTTGACGAGCAGCACCGCTTCGGGGTGGAGCAGCGTGACGCCCTGCGTGAGCGTGGCGGGGTCAGTGACCCGGCCTCGCTCAGGGAGCGCGCCCTCGAGCCCTCCACCGCCGTTGGCGCGGACTCCATCAATGTGGCCGCGTCCACGGAGCGCACCCCGCACCTGCTGGTCATGACCGCCACTCCGATCCCGCGCACGATCGCCATGACCGTCTTCGGGGATCTGGCGGTCAGCGTCCTCGACGAGTTGCCGGCCGGGCGCAGCCCGGTGACCACGCACCTGGTTCCCTGGGAGCGCACCACCTGGGTTGAGGGGGTGTGGCGGCGTGCGGCCCGGGAGGTTGCCGCCGGCGGGCGCGTCTATGTGGTGTGCCCGAGGATTGACGTGGGTGAGGAGGGCGCGCGGGGCGCGGACGGCATGCCGGGGGAGGAGGGCGTTGGCGCCTTGAACGGCCTGGCGGGCGGCGCCCGGGGCGGTGCCGCGGGCGCCCGAGGCGCTGTCAGGCGCTCGGGGGAGGCGGCGGCGCGGCCCTTGGCCTCGGTGGAGGAGTGGGCGGTGCGGCTGGGCGGCGAGCCCGCATTGGCCGGCATTGACATGGTGACCTTGACCGGAAGGATGAGCCAGGCGGAGAAGGATGCCGCCATGGCCGCGTTCGTTAGCGGGCGGGCGCCGATCATGCTGGCGACCACCGTCATTGAGGTTGGTGTGGACGTGCCGGAGGCCTCCATGATGGTGATTCTTGACGCCGACCGCTTCGGCTTGTCCCAGCTTCACCAGCTGCGCGGGCGTGTGGGGCGCGGTGAGCGGGAGTCGATTTGCGTGGCGCTCACCGGCGTGGAGGTGGGTTCGACGGCGTTCCACCGGCTCAAGGCCTTCGCCTCCACCACGGACGGTTTCGCCCTGGCTGAGGCGGATCTGGAGTTGCGCAGTGAGGGCAATGTCTTAGGGGCGGCCCAGTCGGGGCGCAGCAGCGACTTGGATCTGCTGCGAGTCAGCCGCGATGCGTCCTTGATCGCGAGGGTGCGGGGCCAGGCCGAGGAGTTGGTTGCCGCTGACCCCGAGCTGAGGGGGCACCGGGCGCTCGCCGCCGCTATTGCCAGCCGCCTGGATGAGGAGTCGCAGGCGTACCTGGAGCGCTCATAGGCGGGCGGGGCGCGAGCGGGGAGAGCGTGAGACGGCGGGGCCGGGGTTCTTGTGCGCATAGCGATCGTGCCCTTGGGGCCGGGATCGCAAGAGGGCTGAAATCGCTGACCGTATTAACAAATGAGCCTTTCTCACTGGGAGTGGGGGTCGAGGGGTGAAGATGGTTGGAGTGGTGCGGGGAGGTGGGTGTGTCGTAGACGAAGGCACGCGGAGCCGTGCGTCAGAGTTGTTTTCGACCAAGAAAACCTG
>NZ_RYFV01000014.1 GCF_004104015.1 Actinomyces oricola
GCGGGACGTCACCTTCGATGAGGACCGCCACCAGCTGCGCACCGGCAACGGACCCCACGTCATGGCCACCCTGCGCAACACCGCCATCAGCCTCATACGCCTGACCTACGGACCCCACGCATCCATAACCGAACGACTACGACACCTCACCTACGAACCATCAGAAGCAACACGCCTGGTCACAGCACCATAGAAACAACTTTGCCGAGCCCCTGGGTTGGGGCGTGCGACCGGCCCAGACCGCGGGCACAGTATCGGAGCCAGGGCTGAACGGCGAGTCCAGAGGAGACCTCATGTCGATAAGTTTATCAAGCGGCGACGCTCTTGATAACTTTATCGTCGACGACTGATGTCGGGCTCCATCCGTGGCGGAGTCCGTGACCTTCTCCTCCGCCCTCGAGCGTGCCAGCCGGTGAGACGGAGCCACCGCCGGGGCGGCTGTGGTGGAAAGCTTGCACTTACAGGCGCTCGACAATAGGAGGGCTCATGATCAGGGTCGCAATCAACGGATACGGCAACCTCGGGCGGGGCGCCGAGCAGGCCATCTCCAAGAACAACGACATGGAGCTCGTCGTCGTCTTCACTCGACGTAATCCGACGTCGATTGTGACGCAGGGCGCCCCGGTTGCGCACGTCGACGACATGCCGAACTGGGCGGACAAGGTTGATGTCTGCCTCAACTGCGGCGGGTCGGCGACGGATCTGACCGAGCAGGGCCCGGCGACGACCGCCTTCTTCAACACGGTCGACTCCTACGACACGCACGCCAAGATTCCCGCCCACTTCGCCTCCGTTAACGCCGCCGCGAAGGGGGCCGGTCACCTCGCCCTCATCTCCACCGGCTGGGATCCCGGCCTGTTCTCCATGCTCCGGGTTCTCGGGGACGCGGTCTTGCCCAGCGGGGCGACAACGACCTTCTGGGGCCCCGGCGTCTCGCAGGGGCACTCGGACGCGATTCGCCGCATTCCCGGGGTGGCGGATGCGCGACAGTACACGCTGCCGGTGCAGGAAACCGTCGATGCGGTTAAAGCGGGCGACGACGTCGAACTGACGACGCGCTCAATGCACCGGCGCGCCTGCTACGTCGTGGCCGACGAGGGCGCCGATCTCGCTCGTATTGAGAAGGAGATCGTGGAGATGCCGAACTACTTCGCCGACTATGACACCACCGTGACCTTCATCTCCGCCGAGGAGATGGCGGCCGAGCACAGCGGCATTCCCCACGGCGGGACGGTGGTCCGCCGGGGCGAGACCTCTGCGGGAGTCACCGCGAATATCGCCTTTGAGCTCCAGCTCGGATCGAACCCCGAGTTCACCGGCTCCGTGGTAGCCGCCATGGGCCGGGCGGTCGCGAGGATGGCGGCGCGCGGCGAGACCGGAGCACGCACGGTCTTCGACGTCACGCTGGCCGACTTGTCGGCGAAGGACCCGGCGGACCTGCGCGCCGCATACCTCTAATACCTCTAACCGGCGTCTAGCCGGATCTAACTGGCGTCCTCGATCAGCCGTGCGATGTGCAGGGCGATGAAGGCGCACTCGTCGCGATCGACGTCGGCGTCGAACGCCATCCGGAGCAGGAATGCGATCCGTTCCGCGCATCCGAAAGCCTCGGGGTAGGCGGCCTGTATCGAGTCGATTAGTTCTTCGGGCGAAGCGCTGATCTGCTGGGCCGCGTCGAGGCGGGCGAAAACATAGCGCATGTGAGTGATGAAGCGGGCTGTGCTCATTGACTCGTGGTCGATCCGGACATCGAAGGTGCGGGCGATCATGTCCAATATCTGAGTGAGCGCCTCGGTCATCCGGACGCCCTGGTGGAGGCCGTGAGCCGTGAACTGGGCATTGACCAGGTGCATGGCGATGCTGGCCGCCTCGTCGTCGGGGAGCGTGACCCCGATCCGCTCCTTGACCAAGCGGATGCCGAGGCGGCCGACCTCGAGTTCACGCGGATAGAGCTGGCTGATCTCCCACTTCAGCGGGTTCTGCAGCGGCAGCCCCTGCTGGATCCGTTGACTGGCGAAGCTGATGTGGTCAGCGATCGCGATTATCAGGGACTCCGGCGGCTTGCGGCTCAGGTTGCCCGGTGCGGCCTCACACAGCTCAATCGCGATCCTAATGTGATCCAGTGGCAGGTCGGTCAGGAAGGCGCTGAGCCGATCGATCGGCTGCGCCGGACTGGGGACGAAAAGCTGCTCAGCGGCCTCCTGTGGCATCTCCTGGCCCTTGGGGTAGCGGAAGCTGATCCCGCGGCCGATGGCTACCATGTCCCGGCCATTCTCCCGTGCGACGAGCGCGTTATTGTTCAGGATTCTGACGACCTTCATGTGCCGTGTTCTTTCTGGGTCGGTGAGCGGGGCCGACCGACTGGTCGACCCCACCACTGATTCCGTCCATCGCCGTGATCGTTATTGTCGCAGGGTTCGTCGGGTGCGCGCGGGGCGACCGGGCTACAGATCGCTCAGATCACCGCCGTTAGTGGCAATAACCCGTTGGTACCAGGCGAATGACTTCTTCCGGAAGCGGTCGTAGCTGCCGTTGCCCTCGTCGTCGGCATCGACGTAGACGAAGCCGTACCGCTTGGACATCTGGCAGGACGACATCGACACAATGTCAATGCAGCCCCACGGCGTGTACCCCATGAGGTCCACTCCATCGGCAATCGCCAAGCCGATCTGGGTAATGTGCTGCCGGAAGTATTCAATCCGGTAGTCGTCCTCCACCGTCCCGTTCTTGAACACGTCCTTGGCGCCGACTCCGTTCTCCACAATGAACAGCGGTAGGCGGTATCGGTCGTAGAGGTCGATCAGGCTGAACCGCAGCCCTTTCGGGTCGATCTGCCAGTTCCACTCAGTGACGTCGAGGTACGGGTTCTTCGCCCCGGTGATGAGATTGCCGCTGACCTTCTGCAGACCGGTGTCGTCCCGGGTGGAGACCATTGACATGTAGTAGCTGAACGACACGAAGTCGACGGTTCCCTGCCGCAGCGCCTCAAGATCGCCGGCCGCCATGGCGACGTGGATCCCCTTGCGCTCCCACTCCTCGACCAGCCACTGCGGGTACTCCCCGAACACCTGGACGTCGGCGTACATAAGGTTCTCGCGGTTCGTTCGTTGCGCGATCAGGCAGTCATCAGGGTGACAGGTCAACGGGTATCGCAGCGTCCGAGTCAGCATGCAGCCCATCTCGGCGCCCGGAACCAGTTCCCGCATTAAGGCGGCTGCCCTGGCCGCGGCGACCAACTGGTGGTGGAGTGCCTGATAGATCGCCTCCTCCTGGTTCATCCCCTCGAACTGGTCGAGCACAATGCCGGCCGTGGTGAAGGAGTGTCGGAAGATCGAGTCGATCTCGTTGAAGTTGAGCCAGTACTTCACATACTGCCCGTACTCGGTGAAGCACACCCTGGCGAACCGCAGGAACATGTCGATCAGTGCCCGATCGTGCCATCCCCGCCGGGTGATGCTCAGCGCCAATGGCTGCTCGTAGTGGTGCAGCGTGACCAGTGGTTCGATGTTCCGCTCCCGCATGGCCCGGAACAGCCGGTGGTAGAAGGCTACTCCCTCGCTGAGGGGCTCGAGTTCCTCACCCGTTGGGAACAGCCTGGTCCACTGAATCGACACGCGAAGAGCCTTGAATCCCATCTCCTGCATGAGGTCCAGGTCTTCGATGTAGCGATGGTAGAAGTCATTCCCCCGGCGCTTGGGGTACGGTCCGGTGCCGTCGTACGCCGCCGCCTCCATAATGTCGGCCGTGGTAATGCCATGAGCGCCTTGATAGTCGGCGGGATCGAGCTTGGGCTTGTAGGTGGTCGCATCAGCGACGGACAAGCCCTTTCCGCCGACGTTCCAAGCGCCTTCGCACTGATTCGCCGCCAGCGCACCTCCCCAGAGAAAACCCTCCGGGAACACGGGCTCGGTAGGCACGCCGGTCACGGCCGGTTCGGTCGTTGAACTCATAATATTGCTCCTTTCCGTTCAGAATCCGTTCAGCGTTCGACGGCGAAGACGGGCTCGCCGGCCCGCACCGCACCGGCTGCAATGAGATCGGCGGCCGCTACCGCGCTTGGGCTGGTAATAATGGTCACGGTAGTGGTGTCGTATCCGGCGCTGGTGATAGCGCCCAGGTCGGCTGTCACCAGGTGATCGCCCGCCCGTACCCGGGTTCCCTTCGCAACTGCGTTGGTGAATGGCGCGCCTTTCAGTTGGACGGTGTCAATGCCGATATGCACCAGGATTTCCATACCGTCATCACCCTTGATGCCGAAGGCGTGGCCGGTGCCCATTGCCACCACGACGGTACCGTCGATCGGGGACACGATCTCGCCGCCGTCGGGGATGATCCCGAATCCGGGTCCCATTGCCCCGGAGCTGAACACCGGATCGGGGACGTCCGGCAGCGCGACCAGCGTGCCCGCGGCGGGCGCGAGAAGAGGGCCCTCCGGGGCGCTACCACCGGCCGCGGCATGCAGCTCCGCCGGCTGCTCGGCGCGCGCAGCCTCCTCCCGGTCGGCCTGAACCTCCTCTTTGCTGAACCCGAAGAGGTAGACGCCGACCGTCGCCAGCACGAAGGCCGTGAACGTTCCGACCAGAAATGGGATGAAGGTGTCGCCCAGCCCCAGTGGATCACCGAATCCCATTGGGAGCTGCAGAATGCCGGAGAGCGCGTAACCGTACACTTTGACCCCGAAGGCGCCCGTGATCGCTCCACCGACGGCGGCGGCCGCGATACCGATAATGAATGGGCGCTTGCGGGGCAGGTTGACACCGTAGATTGCGGGCTCGGTAATGCCGAAGATCGCCGACAGGGCCGCTGTGCCGGCCAGCCCCTTGGCCTGAGCCGACCTGATCTTGAGGAATACACCGAAGGCGGCGCCGGCCTGTCCCATCACGGCGGGCCAAATAGCCGGCTTGAGGGTGTCATAGCCGAGCGTGGCAATGTTGTTGAGGAAGATCGGCACCATGCCCCAGTGCACGCCGAAGATCACCAGAACCTGCCACAGTGCCGCAATGAGGGCCCCGGTAAGCAGCGGCGACAGGCCGTAGATGAGCAACAGACCGGCGGCAATGCCGTTCGCGAGCGCGGTCGCGGCCGGGCCGATCGTCAGCAGGACAACGGGCACGGCAATGACGAGCGCAATGAGCGGGGTGACGAAGTTGCGAACTGCCTCGTGGACCAGCTTGTTCAGGCCCTTCTCAAGGTAGGACAGGCCCCATACCGCGAGCAGAATCGGTATCACGGTGCCGGTGTAGCTCGGCAGTTGCATGGGGATACCGAGGAAGGTCACCGGGTTGCCGTCGTCGTAGAACGCCTTCAAGGTCATCTTGATGGCCTCGCCCTCGACTATGAGGGAGACGTCGACCAGCTGGTTGTAGAGCATGGCGGCGGCCAAGGCCATTGCCGTGTACATGTTCGAGCCGAACTTGCGCGCGGCGGTGGCGGCGAGCAGTACCGGCAAGAATGCGAAGAACGCATCCGCGGTCGCAAACAGCACCGCATAGGTGGTGGAGGTGGTTGCCAACACCCCCACGGTAGTCAGGATCATGAGCAGTCCCTTCAGGATCGCCAACGCTCCCATGACCCCGAGCAGCGGGCCGAAGATGCCCGACATGACATCGATCAAGCGGCTCAGCGGGTTCTGCCGGTTACCGCCCGTCGCCCGATCGGCGGCCGCTTCATCGCTGGTGAGCGCACTGGGCAGGCCCTCATACACCTGCGAGACGTTGTTGCCTATCACCACCTGGAATTGGCCCGCGCTCTCCACCACCGTGATGACACCGGGCAGCCCCTGGACTACGGGCTTGTCCGCCTTAGTCGGATCGGCCAGCACGAACCGCAACCGGGTCGCGCAGTGCGTCACTTCCTTCACATTGGTCTGGCCGCCAACCGCCTTGAGCACGTCGTCGGCGAGTTGTCGATAGTCGACCGAAGCCATGTCGATTCTCCCTTGATCGATTCTGACCCCGGGAACAAAAAAGACCCGCGCTCAGGATCACTGACGATCCCGAACTAGGGTCTTGCCTCGACTCAACGAGTTACATGCCTAGGTCTTCATTGAACCCGCGTAGGGTCCTGACGGTGCGCCAATTTAACACGGGCGGCGGAGGCCGTCAAGGAGCCGAGTACTCCGCCGCATCGCCAGCCCCCTCCCGGCCCGAGCAGATGCTCCCGCTCGCGCCGGGTCGGACCGCCCTCGAACCCGAGGACGTCGAGCAGCCGGTTCCCCAGTGCCCACAAGCGGTGCGGCCCCGGTGCCGGCGTCCGCGGACGACCCGGCCACTCCTGGCCGCTGTGGCCTTCGCCCCGGACCCCGATCGCACAAGGGTGAGATTGTGGCGACCAGTGATCGTAGACTTCGTCTGTGAGTGTTGCAGTGACTAAACACCTGGCGCCCGTTGAGGCCGGATGGGTCGCGATTCTGCGCGCTGCCCTTCCGGCGGATCTCAGAGGGCTCTGCTTGGCCCCCGACGACTGGTATCGGGGCATGGACAGCCCCTCGACGGACGGGCGCTGCCTGGCGTGGTTCGACCTGGTCGCCGACGAGTGCGTGGTGCTGACCGTCGGTGCCTACTTCAATGGGAAGCGCACCACGGTCGGCCGTCTGCGCAACCCGTTCTTCAATCTGGAGTCGCGCAGCCGCGCGGTCCCGCGCCGGAGGTTCACCGGTTCGCTCACGGAGCAGGCCGTCAGGACCTGTGAGTGGTTCGCGCAGATTAGGCGGCGACCGGTGGAGCGGTGCGACTGGTCGCGCACCGCCCGCGAGTACCGGTTCGCCGACGACGGCTCCGGCCTGGTGGCCTCGGGAAGCACCTCCCAGCGCCAGGGACTGCCTCGCAGGGTCACCAGGATCGCCACCACGGTGGGCTGACAGTCGCATGCGCGTCCGTCCCGCCCCGACTCCTGCCCTTACCGCTGGCGCGGACGACGGACCTCAACAACTCGCGTGAGTTCCCCACCCGGGGTGAGGATTTCATGAATCACGGCCGGTTTGAGCCGAGCCTTCTTCACAACGTACGTCGCGTCGGCGACCTCAGCTTCAGCGCGCGCCCCCTTGAGGGCCAGCAAGCACCCGCCCTGACGCAGCAGCGGCGCGGTCAATCGCACCAAGGTCGACATCTTGGCCACCGCGCGGGCGGTCACCGCGTCAAAGCGATCCTTGACATTCTCAGCGCGCGCATGGCGCACAGTGGTGTTGTCCAGGTCGAGATCGGCAACCACCGTCTCCAGCCACTCGACTCGACGCTCCATAGGCTCGATAAGAGATATCTCCAGATCCGGCCGGAGTAGTGCGATCACAATCCCGGGGAGCCCTGCACCCGAGCCAACATCCGCCACCGATCCTCGAGAGGGCAGGAAGGGCACTACTGCCGCGGAGTTGACGAGGTGGCGACTCCACAGGCGCGGCAGCTCCCGCGGACCGAGCAGCCCGCGCAGCTCTCCTTGTTCGGCCAGCATTTGGGCGAAGTGCTCAGCCGCACTGAACGCCACCCCGAAAAGCTCGATCATCTCCTCAGTGGGCTGCTCCACCTCCACGACAGCACCTGCCGCCGGCTGCGGCAGGTCCCGGTGTTCTTGACCCATCTCAGCCCTGGTCCTCACGTCCGCCCGGCCTGGCAGCAGTGGCGTCCCGGGAACCCTGCTCGCGATCCTCATCCGCCTCGACGTCGTCGGCGAGCATCACCACGACGTGCCGATGCGGCTCGGCCCCCTCGGACTCCGAGATCAGGCCCGCAGCGGCGACGACGTCGTGGCACACCTTGCGCTCAAAGGGATTCATCGGTTTCAAAGACACTGTTTGGCCGGTGGCCTTGACCCGCTCAACGGCCCGCCGGGCCACGGTGGTGAGTTCAGCCCGGCGCGCCGCCCGGTAGCCGTTAATGTCCAGCATGAGTCGCGACCGGTTGCCGGTACGGGTCTGGACGGCCAAGCGGGTCAATTCCTGGACCGCCTCCAGCACCTCGCCGTCGCGGCCCACGAGGTCGGCCAGCTCCCGCTTGTCGCTCTCCTCCGAGGCAATAATGGCCACCGAAGCCCGGCCGTGGTCAATGTCAATGTCTATGTCCCCACCGAGGTCGGCGATGTCGAGGAGTTCCTCGAGATAGTCCGCGCCAATCTCGCCCTCCTCCTCCAGACGCTTAATGGTGCTCGACGAGATAGTGTTCTCGCTCATGTGTCAGTCCGTTCCTACTCGCGACGACAGGGGTGCGGGCTCAGCCCCGCTTGCTCTTCTTCTGGGACTTACGCTTAGCGGCTGACCGGCGCCGGGCCTGGGCGCGCCTCTCATAACGACGGCGAGCAATCTCCTCCGGGGTCAGCCCCCCCGGGGCGGAGCGCGGCTCCTTGGCCTTCGTCTGCTGACTGTCAGCAACCTTCTCCAAGGAGATCGGGGACTGGACGCCCTTCTTCTGCCGGTCCTTGCGCACCGGCTGGACCCGCTGGCCCCCGCCCTGCGCATCGCCGGACTGGGCGCGGGCGGCCGCCTCCTCCTCTTCCAACGAGGGCTGACCCTTGCGGGCGCGCTTGGCATTGACTCGAGCGCGGTACTTCTTCTCCGCCTCCGAGCCGGGGGCCGGCATATTGCGAATGGTGAAGAACTGCTGGCCCATGGTCCAGAAATTGGAGGTCACCCAGTAAATGAGGACACCGATCTGGAACTGCACGCCAGTGACCGCGAAGATGACCGGCATGATATACATCATCATCTTCTGGGAGCGCATCATGGGGTTGTCCGAACTCTTCGCGGACTCCGGCATGTTCTTCATGCTCAGCTGCGCCATGGTGTACCACTGCGTCACCGACATGACCACAATGAGGACAATGGCGACGAGCTTGACCACGCCGTCCGTCGAGCCCATGAAGGACTCTGAGAGTTTCGCCCCGAAGACCGAGGAGGCCTGGACCTGTCCGGCCAGCTCGGCGGTGAGCGGGCCAATGGCCGCATGGCCCTCGTAGGTCCCGTTCGCCACCGCCTCCAGGGAGGCCAGCACCCGGAAGAGCGCGAAGAACACCGGCATCTGCACCAGCATCGGCAGGCAGGAGGACATGGGGTTGGTCCCGTGCTTGCGATACAGGGCCATCATCTCTTCTTGCTGGCGCTGACGCGAAACGGGATCCTTCTTGCCCTTGTACTTGGCCTGAAGCGCCTGAAGCTCGGGCTGGATGAGCTGCATACTGCGAGAGGCCCGGATCTGCTTGACGAACAGCGGCATAATGAGAATGCGCACCACGACTGTCAGACCGACAATCGACAGGACCCAGGCGATCCCGGCCCCATCGGGCAGACCCACAAGAACAAGTGCCTTGTGAATATAAACCATAATATAGGCGACGGCGACCTTGAGGGGCCACAGTAATGAGTCCATTAGATGAGCTCTCCTTGTTCTCGCGGAGCATTGCGCCCCGCAGGTCTTCTCTAGTGGCCTTCGGTCCCGACCTCGTCGATCATGAAGCGGGGAATGTCATGGGGGTGGGGATAACGCCACTGGCCGGGCTCAGGCACGTGGTCGACCCCACCACCGGTCATCGGATTGCAGCGCAGGAGCCGCCACAGGGCCAGCACGCCCCCCTTGAGGACGCCGTGAACCTGGATCGCTTGGACCGCGTATTGCGAGCAGCTCGGGTAGTAGCGGCAGCTGCGCGGCAAGAGCGGAGAGATGAAGCGCTGATAGAAGCGCACCGGGGCGAGCACCACGGTGGAAGCCACCGATGTCATCGACGTCGCCCCTGTCGGTGCAGTTCCCGGCAGCGCTCAAGCAGCCGGTCCAAGTCGGCCCCGAGCTGCTCGCTAGTGGCGCCGTCGGCCCCGGCCAGCGCGCGCACAACCACCCTGGCGCCAGGCTCGAGGGCGTCGATGCGGGCGCTCATGAGCGCCCGCACGCGGCGCTTAATCCGGTTGCGGCGCACCGCTTTAGCCACCTGTCTTTTCGGCACCACAATGCCGACGCGCGCTGAAGAGTCCTGGCATCCGTCGCCCCGGTAGTAGTGGAGGACCAGCCTGCGGTTCCCGCTGCGCGCACCAGCGACCGCTGCGGCCCTGAAATCCTCGGGCCGCAGCATCCGGTGCGCCGCCGGCAGCACCTCAGGCGGCGAGACGCGCGCGGCCCTTGCGGCGGCGCGAAGCCAGAACGGCGCGGCCGGCGCGGGTCGACATGCGCTTGCGGAAGCCGTGCACCTTGGCACGGTGACGGTTGTTCGGCTGGTAGGTCCGCTTGCTCACGGGAGTGCTCCTGGTCGAGTGGTCGTCGGTAGTGCGTCGCGAGGATCGCGGCACCGGCGCGCCCGCGCGGCTGCCCCCTGGTTCGGGACGTGACTCCACACGAACGTCTACACCACAATACGGTTCGCGTTTCGAGGTGGTCAAACGGATCCGCTGGGCGCTGATGAGAGCCCGGCCACTCCGGACCGTTACCTCATCGTTACCTTTACCCCCAGCCACCTGTGGACATCCTCTATCCACAGCGTCGTGTACGTCGATCCTCGAGTCCGGACTGTGACCTGCCGCCGCAAGGGAGAAGTGCTCACGGCTATCGACACGCGGACCATGTGAACAACTTGAGTGACCCCGTCCTGTGGATTTCCCACAAAGAAGCGGCCTCCCTGTGAGGCCCGTGGGGCGACCTGCCGGGGTTGAACCGTTACCGAGACGTCTCTCCCCACGTGTGGACAACTCTGTGGAGAGACAGCATGATGAGCGGGCCTGACGCCCCTCGACATCCTGGGACGTCCTGACGTCCGTACACCTACTTGAGGAGGCTGACCGTGCCCGACGCAGCGACCGCCCAGTGGCACTCCGCGCTCGACGTGCTTGCCGCCTCCGGGGAGCTCGGCCAGGGCAAGGTCTCAATCATTCGCATGACCCGGGTCATTGATGTCGATGGCACTCTCGTCCTGGTGGTCGGCTCGGCCTTCGCCAAGGACATTGTCGAGCAATCCCGCGGCCCCATTGGGCGGGCCCTGGCGGCGGTGTGGGAACACGAGGTTCCCTTTGAGGTCATTGTCGACACCTCCCTGATCTCCGCGGCGGTCCCCCCTGCGGCCGTCCCCATGCCGGTGGCCGAGCCCGTCACCTATCCCTCCATGAGCGCCCCCATGGGCGCCGATGCCGGCCCGGGCCCCTACGAGCGCCCTCCGGGAACGACCACTCCCTTTGCGGCACCCGCGCCCCCGGTTGTGCAGGTCCCCCAGGCGGCCCCGCCGGCCCCCACCACCCCAACCGCCACCGCTCCGACTACCAACGTCAGTTCTCAGCTCAACCCTCGTTACACGTTCGATACCTACGTCACCGGGGCCTCGAACCGCTTCGCCCATGCGGCGGCCATCGCCGTGGCCGAGGCGCCCGCGCGCGCCTATAACCCACTGTTCATCTACGGCGGATCCGGCCTGGGCAAAACCCACCTGCTGCACGCCATTGGCCACTACGCCAGCACCCTGACCCCGGCCATCCGCGTCACCTACGTCAACTCCGAGGAGTTCACCGCCGAGTTCATCGCCTGCCTGCGCGACGGCAACCGCGATGACGGCCGTCTGGAGTCCTTTAAGCGCCGCTACCGCGAGGTCGACATTCTTCTGGTGGACGACATCCAGTTCCTGGAGGGCAAGGAGTCCACCCTCGAGGAGTTCTTCCACACCTTCAACGCCCTGCACTCCAGCGGCAAGCAAGTGGTCCTCACCTCCGACCAACCGCCCAAGGCCCTGGGCGGGCTCGATGAGCGCCTGCGATCGCGCTTCGAGTGGGGGCTGCTGGCCGACGTCCAGCCCCCGGACCTGGAGACCCGCATCGCGATCCTCTCGCGCAAGGCCTCCGCCGAGGGGCTTGACCTGCCCATGGAGGTCCTGGACTACATCGCCTCGCGCGTGACCACCAATATCCGTGAACTGGAGGGGGCACTCATTCGGGTGACCGCCTTCGCCTCGCTCAACAAGCAGGGCATTGACCAAACTCTGGCGGAGATGGTGCTCAAGGACATTATTTCCGACCCCGCCGGGGAGGAAATCACCCCGGCGCTCATTATGGGGCAGACCGCCGACTACTTCGACATCTCCATTGACGACCTGTGCTCGGCCAACCGCTCGCGCACCATTGTCAACGCTCGCCACATCGCCATGTACCTGTGCCGCGAGTTGACCGACCTGTCCCTGCCCAAGATCGGTCGGGAGTTCGGCGGACGGGATCACACCACGGTCATGAGCGCCAATAAGAAGATACGCACTCTCATGTCCGAGCGCCGTTCCACCTTCACCCAGGTCACCGAGCTCACCAGCCGCATTAAGCAGGCCGCCCAGGAGCCCCGCGCCTGAGCGCGCCCGCCGGCGCCGCGCGGAGGCGGCCGCGCCGAGGCCCTGCGCATCCGGCCACCGGGCGTCACGGCGCCGGCCCACCGTCGTCGCCCGCCGGCGCCGGGCCCCCGCCGGCCTGTTGGCGCCCGGCCCCCGGAGGCCGGCGGCTGTGGACAGACCTGGGGATCTGTCGTGGGAATCACGGCACTGGCTGTGGAGGAGCGGCGCCCGCGCTGGGGAGAGCGCACAGCGGCCCAGTGCACGATCCACTGGGGACCATCGTGCTCCACGGAGTCACACCCATGTCGTTCCACACCCTCGAGCCGCGCCATCACAGGCCGCACCCCGGTTTCCCCCAGGATCCACACCACCTACTACTCCTACAATCCTCTAACTCACCGCGAATCAACACCGACCTGCCAACATGGGCAGCTCCGGCCCGGGAGCCGGGGCTCCGAGCCCGGAACAGCGTGATGTGACGCAGACCCCGGGCATGTGTCTAGACTCCGGGTAGTACCCCCTGCGCGCCGTCTCGGCCTGCGCGGGGCCACACGCTCGCTCCTGACAGGGAGGCACCACACCGTGAAGCTCAGGGTTGACCGCGATGTCCTCGCCGAGGCTGTGACCTGGACCGCCCGCTCCGTCCCTGCGCGACCCCCCGTCCCCGTCCTGGCCGGCGTGCGCCTGGAGGCCACCAGGGTCAGCCTGATCCTGGCCTCCTTCGACTATGAGGTTTCTGCCCGTTGTGAAGTTCCCGCCGAGGTCGAGGAAGAGGGCGTGGTTCTGGTTTCGGGTCGGCTCCTGGCCGACATAGCCAAGGCACTGCCGGCCAAGCCCGTTGACCTGGAGATGGAGGGCACCAAGGTGAATGTCTCCTGCGGGGCCTCCCATTTCTCCTTGGCCGCCATGGCCACCGAGGATTACCCGGCCCTGCCCTCCATGCCCGCCGTCGCCGGCACAGTCGATGCCCACGATCTGGCCCAGGCCGTGGGTCAGGTCTCCACCGCCGCCTCTCGGGACGAGACCCTCCCCCTGCTCACCAGCGTCCAAATCGAGGTTGAGGGCGCCAATATCACCTTTATGGCCACCGACCGCTATCGCCTGGCTGTGCGCAAGATGACCTGGGAGCCCGGGGACGCGGGCTTAACCACTTCGGCTCTGCTCAAGGCCCGCACCCTGTCGGATGTCGCCAAGTCTTTGACCAGTTCCGGGGAGGTCACTCTGGCCCTGACCGAGTCGGGGGAGGCGGCCGCTGGGCTCATTGGCTTCGAGGCCGCCGGGCGGCGCACCACCTCCTTGCTCACCGATGGCGACTATCCCCCGGTGCTGCGCCTATTCCCCGAGAACACGACGATCCACGCCATTGTGGGGCGCGAGGAGCTCATTGGGGCCGTGCGTCGCGTCAGCCTGGTCGCCGATCGCTCCACCCCTATCCACATGGTTTTCACCGAGGGCACTCTCGACCTGGACGCCGGCCAGGGCGACGACGCCCAGGCCTCCGAGCAGCTGGCGGCCCACCTGGAGGGCGAGGAGATGAGCACCGCGTTCAACCCCGGGTACCTGCTGGATGGATTGGGGGCCATTACCCAGCCCTATGTGCGCATGGACTTCACCCACGCGTCCAAGCCCGCCGTGCTCACCGGCGTGGAGTCCATTGGCGGCCCCGAGGACCCCAGTTTCCGCTACCTCATTATGCCGATCCGTTTCGGCGCCTGAGACGGTGCGGCCCTTGCCGCCGAGCGGAACCATGTACGTCTCCGACCTCGCCCTGGACGATTTTCGCTCCTACCACCACCTGGTGGTGTCTTTGGATCCGGGCCCGACGGCGTTCGTGGGCCCCAACGGGCAGGGAAAGACCAACCTGATTGAGGCCGTCGCCTATCTTTCCAGGCTTACCAGCCACCGGGTGGGGGCTGACACCGCTCTCGTGCGCCGCGCCCCAGCGGGAACCGAGCAGCCGGCCGGGGCTGTTGTGCGCGCCAAAGTCCACCATGGTGAGCGGCCCAGCGTCCTGGAGATCGAGATTATTGCCGGGAGGGCCAACCGGGCCCGCCTCAATCGCAACGCCTGCCGCCCCCGCGAACTACTGGGGGTTGTGCGCGCCATCGTCTTCGCACCCGAAGACCTCGCCCTCGTTCGTGAAGAGCCCGGGCTGCGGCGCCGCTTCCTCGATGAGCTGGCCGTAATGGAGCGCCCGGCCCTGGCCGGGGCGCGCGCCGAGCACGACAAGATCCTGGCCCAAAGAGCCGGCCTGCTGCGCTCGGCGCGGGCCGCGGGCGCCCCGCGCTCGGCCATGATGGACACCCTGGAGGTGTGGGATGCTCAGCTCGCCGCCGCTGCCGCCCGCCTCATATCCGCCCGCATTAACGTTCTGCGCCGCCTGCGCCCCTGGGTCGAGGACGCCTACGCCGCGGTCAGCCAGGAGCGGGGCACCGTCGCCCTGGCCTACCGTTCCAGTCTCCTGGCGCACGAGGGGGCTGCCGACCCCGACCCCGATGATCCGGGATCCTGGGAGGGCCAGGAGGCCGCCTTGGCCGACACGGCCGCCACGGCGGCGCGCCTGGAGACGGCCATGACGGCCCTCCACTCCCGTGAGATCGACCGGGGCGTCAACCTGGTAGGAGCCCACCGCGATGAGCTCGCCCTCTTCCTGGGCGGGATGCCCGCCAAGGGCTTCGCCTCCCACGGCGAGCAGTGGTCCCTGGCGCTGGCCCTGCGCCTGGCCTCCTACGAGATGGCGCGCCACGACGTCGACGCCTACGGGGGCGATGGGGAGCCGGTCCTCATTCTCGATGACGTCTTCGCCTCCCTGGACTCCCGCCGCAGGCGCGCCCTGGCGGCCCGGGTGGCGGGCGCCCAGCAGGTGCTGCTGACCGCTGCCGTCGACGACGACGTGCCCGTTGAGCTCGCCGGCGCCCGCTTCCGTGTGGCCGACTCGCAGGTGACCCGTGAGTGATTCCCCCGCCCCGCACGGCGACGACGTCCTGGCGCGGCGCGCCCTGGCCCGCCTGCGCGCCCGGGCCTGGGAGGCCGGGGAGCAACGCGACCCCGCCCGCCGCGCCCCGGTGGACCCGCAGGCCCCCGCCCCCTGGGACACGCGCCCGGCGCGGCGCGGCGCCCGGGACGAGGACGCCGACCGGGGCCCGGGCCTGCCCCCGGGGCGCGACCGGCCCGGGCCCACCCGCTATGACCCGCGCACCGGCGCGGCCGAGTTGAACCGCTTCGTACAGCGGCGGGGCTGGGCCGGAATGCTGGCCATCGCCGGGGTTCGGGTGCGCTGGGAGGAGATCGTTGGATCACAGATCGCCGCTCACGCCACGGTGGAGTCCTTTGAGGTCGGGCGCCTGACTCTGCGCGCCGACTCCAGCGCCTGGGCCCAGCAGCTGCGCCTCCTCATGCCCACCATTGAGGGCGCTGTGGACCGGGCCCTGGGCCCTGGCGGGGGGAAGGTTGAGATCCGGGTCCTGGGGCCGGCGGGGCCCACGTGGCGTCACGGGAGGGTGGCAGTGCGCGGCGGGCGCGGGCCCCGCGACACCTACGGGTGATCTCACACCCCCGCCACGGCCAGTCGGCGGTCGGGGAGGGCGACGATCCGCGATAGGATGCGACGCAAACGCCCATGGTGCGCCCAGGGCCGCCCGCAGGTACCCACCTACGCACCAGGGTGATCCGCCCCAGGACGCCCCTGCCAAGGGTCCTCAGGTGGATCCGGGGTGACAGGCGCCCCACTGGGCCACTGTGCCCGCGCGGCGACCACCCCGGCACGGGGGGCGCACAGAACGAGGAGCAACCAACACGTGTCTGACCAGGACGCTGCCATGACCACTGGCCCGGTCCCCAGCAACAGGACCGCGCCACCATCGGCCCCCACGCCCCCCGGCGACTACGGCGCCAGCGACATTACCGTCCTGGAGGGACTGGAGGCGGTGCGCAAGCGCCCCGGCATGTATATCGGCTCCACCGGGGAACGCGGCCTGCACCACCTGGTCTACGAGGTCGTCGACAACTCCGTGGACGAGGCCCTGGCCGGATTCTGCGACCACATTGAGATCACCCTCTTAACTGATGGCGGCGTGCGCGTGGAGGACAACGGCCGTGGCATCCCCGTCGATGAGCACCCCACCGAGCACCGGCCCACCGTCGAGGTGGTGATGACCATCCTCCACGCCGGCGGTAAGTTCGGCGGTGGCGGCTACGCCGTCTCGGGCGGTTTGCACGGGGTGGGCATCTCCGTGGTCAACGCCCTGTCCACCCGCGTGGACACCGAGGTGCGCCGCCAGGGCCGGGTGTGGCGCATGTCCTTCGGTCACGGGGGCCGACCGCTGACCGAGCTGGTCATGGGCGAGGAGACCCAGGCCACCGGCACCGTCCAGACCTTCTACCCCGACCCCGAGATCTTCGAGAGCACGGTCTTCGACTACGAAACGCTGCGCCGGCGCTTCCAGCAGATGGCCTTCCTCAACAAGGGCCTGCGCATTACCCTGATCGACGAGCGCGCCGGGGTCACCGACGACGGCGATGAGATCACCGGCGACGAGATGGGGCCGGCCGACGATCCAGTGCCGGGGCGGCGGGTGGTGTCCTACTGCTATGAGCACGGCCTGCGCGACTATGTCGCCTTCCTCAACCGCTCCAAGAAGGTCGATCTCATTCATCCCCAGATCATTGACTTCGAGGCCGAGCAGGCGCTCGACGAGACCCGCGGCATTAGCCTTGAGATCGCCATGCAGTGGACGAGCGCCTATTCCGAGTCGGTGCACACCTACGCCAACACCATTAACACCACCGAGGGCGGATCCCACGAGGAGGGATTCCGCATCGCCCTGACCACCCTGGTCAATAAGTACGCCCGCGAGAAGGGCCTGCTGAAGGACAAGGACGACAACCTCACCGGTGACGATATTCGCGAGGGCCTGACCGCCGTCATTTCGGTCAAACTCTCCGAACCCCAGTTCGAGGGGCAAACCAAGACCAAACTCGGCAACACCGAGGCGCGCACCTTCGTGCAGCAGACCGTCTACTCCCGGCTCGGCGACTGGCTCGACTCCCACCCCGCCGACGCTAAGGCCGTCATTACCAAGGCCTCCCAGGCCGCGGCCGCCCGCCTGGCCGCCCGCAAGGCCCGCGAGGCCACCCGCCGCAAAGGGGTGCTGGAATCCGCCTCCATGCCCGGCAAACTGCGCGACTGCTCCTCCCGGGACGTCGCCAGTTGCGAGATCTTCATTGTTGAGGGCGACTCCGCCGGGGGCTCGGCCGTGGGCGGGCGCGACCCCGAGCACCAGGCGATCATGCCCATCCGCGGCAAGATCCTCAATGTGGAGAAGGCCCGACTGGACCGGGCCCTGTCCAGCGATACCATCCGCTCCCTGATCACCGCCTTCGGCACCGGCATCGGCGAGGAATTCGACATCACCAAGCTGCGCTACGGCAAGATCGTCATTATGGCCGACGCCGACGTCGACGGCCAGCACATCGCCACCTTGCTGCTCACGCTCCTTTTCCGCTATATGCGGCCCATTATCGAGCACGGGCACGCCTATATCGCGATGCCCCCCCTCTACCGCCTGAAATGGTCGAACGCCGATCACGAGTTCGCCTATTCCGACGCCGAGCGCGATCGTCTGCTCGCCGCCGGCTCCCGAGCCGGGCGGCGCCTGCCCAAGGAGGGCGGCATCCAGCGCTACAAGGGCCTGGGCGAGATGAATGACCACGAGCTGTGGGAGACCACCATGGACCCCTCTCAGCGCATCCTCAAGCAGGTCACCCTCGACGAGGCCGCGGACGCCGACGAGACCTTCGCCATCCTCATGGGCGACGACGTCGAGCAGCGCCGTTCTTTCATCCAGCGCAACGCCGCAGATGTCCGCTTCCTGGACATCTGAGGCCACCGCTCCAGCCCGGGCGCCGCGCGCCCCATCTGACACGAAGCGACAAGGAACCCTGTGAGCGATCAGACCACGCAGACCCCGTCCCAGGAGCGAGAGCGCGACCGCATCCAGCCGGTCGACCTGCAGATGGAGATGCAGCGCTCCTACCTCGACTACGCCATGAGCGTCATTGTGGGCCGCGCCCTGCCGGACGTTCGCGACGGCCTCAAACCGGTTCATCGTCGCGTCCTGTACGCCATGTACGACGGCGGCTACCGCCCCAGCGCCTCCTTCTCGAAGTCCTCGCGCGTCGTCGGCGAGGTCATGGGCAACTACCATCCCCACGGCGACGCCGCCATCTACGACGCCCTGGCCCGCCTGGTGCAGTGGTGGTCGCTGCGCTACCCGCTGGTGGCCGGGCAGGGCAACTTCGGTACCCCCGGCAACCTGGGGCCGGCCGCCCCACGGTACACCGAGTGCAAAATGGCGCCGCTGGCCATGGAGATGGTGCGCGACATTGACGAGGACAGCGTCGACTTCCAGGACAACTACGACGGGAAGAACCAGGAGCCGACCATCCTGCCGGCCCGCTTCCCCAACCTCCTGGTCAATGGCTCGGAGGGCATTGCGGTGGGCATGGCCACCCGCATCCCCCCGCACAACCTGCGCGAGGTGGCCAGCGGCGTCCAGTGGTTCCTCGACCACCCCACGGCCAGCCGTGAGGAGCTCCTGGAGGCCCTCATTGAGCGCGTCCCGGGCCCGGACTTCCCCACCGGCGCCACCATCCTGGGCAGGCGCGGCATTGAAGACGCCTATCGCACCGGGCGCGGCTCGATCACCCAGCGGGCCGTGGTCAATGTTGAGGAGATCCATGGGCGCCAGTGCCTGGTGGTGACCGAGCTGCCCTACCAGGTCAACCCCGACAACCTCGCGGACAAGATCGCCCAGCTGGTGCGCGACGGGCAGGTCGGCGGTATTGCCGACATTCGCGATGAGACCAGTGGCCGCACCGGCCAGCGCCTGGTGATCGTCCTCAAGCGCGACGCCGTGGCCAAGGTGGTGCTCAACAACCTCTACAAGCGCACCCAGCTCCAGGACAACTTCCCGGCCAATATGCTGGCCCTGGTCGACGGCGTGCCGCGCACCCTGAGCCTGGACGGCTTTGTGCGCCACTGGGTGGACCACCAGATCGAGGTCATCGTTCGCCGCTCACGCTACCGGTTGCGCAAGGCCGAGGAGCGCCTGCACATCCTGGAGGGTCTGCTGGCGGCCATTGACGCCCTGGACGCCGTCATCACCCTCATCCGCCGCTCGCCCACCACCGAGGAGGCGCGCAGCGGCCTCATGGGGCTGCTCGGCGTCGACGAGGTTCAGGCCGAGGCGATCCTCTCCCTGCAACTGCGGCGCCTGGCCGCCCTGGAGCGCCTGAAGATCCAGCAGGAGGCTGAGGATCTGCAGGCCAGGGTCGCCGACCTGCGCGACATTATCGCCTCCCCCGAGCGGCAGAGGAGCATTGTCTCCACCGAACTGGCCGAGATCGTGGACAAGTACGGCGACGAGCGGCGCACCCGCATCGTCCCCTTCAATGGGGAGATGAGCATGGAGGACCTCATCCCCGAAGAGGAGGTCGTGGTCACCATCACCCGCTCCGGCTACGCCAAGCGCACCCGCGCCGACGCCTACCGCTCCCAGCACCGTGGCGGCAAGGGCGTCAAGGGGGCCGCCTTGCGTGAGGATGATGTCGTCGACCACTTCTTCGTCACCACCACCCACCACTGGCTGCTCTTCTTCACCAACCTCGGCCGCGTCTACCGGGTCAAGGCCTATGAGCTGCCCGAGGGCGGCCGGGATTCCAAGGGCCAGCACGTGGCCAACCTGCTCGCCTTCCAGCCCGGTGAGGAGATCGCCCAGGTCATGGAGCTGGCCGACTACGGCCAGGCCGACTACCTGGTGCTGGCCACCCGCCGTGGCCTGGTGAAGAAGACCCGCCTGTCGGAGTACGACTCCAACCGTTCCGGCGGCGTCATCGCCATTAATCTGCGCGAGGACCACCAGGGCAACGCCGACGAGCTGGTTTGCGCCGCCCTGCTCAGTGAGGGCCAGGACCTTCTTCTCGTCTCCCGCGGCGGGCAGTCCCTGCGTTTCCACGCCGACGACGCCACATTGCGGCCCACGGGGCGCGCCACCAGCGGGGTGACCGGCATGCGCTTCCGCGCCGGGGACTACCTGCTGGCCATGGACGTGGTCGACCCCACCTGGCAGGACGGCGACCTTTTCGTGGTCACCGAGGGGGGTTTCGCCAAGCGCACCGCCGTGGCCGACTACCCGGTCAAGGGCCGGGGCGGGCTGGGAGTCAAGGTCGCCAACCTGGTTCAGGAGCGCGGGAACCTGGTGGGCGCCCTCGTGACCGCCCCCAGCGACGAGGTCATGTGCATTATGGCCTCCGGCAAGGTGGTGCGTTCCGCCGTCGTCGAGGTCCCGCGCACCGGGCGCACAACCCAGGGCGTCACCTTCGCCAAGCCCGACGATGGCGACCGCATCCTGGCGGTGGCCCGCAACACCGAGCGCGAACTCGACGGTGATGAGCCGGCCGGGGCCTCGAGCGCCGGGGCAGCGGAGGCGGCGAGCACCGACACCGCCCAGGACGGTGCGCCACCGCCTGCGGCGCAGGCGCCCGACACGGTAGCGTTGAGTGAGAACGAGAGTGAGGTCGACGCATGAGCGAGCCGGAGTCCACCAACCCCGCGGCCCAGGGGCCGCAGTCCGCAATGCCGGACTTCAGCACCCAGGCCATGGGGCCGCAGCCAGTGCCCGCGGGGGCCGCTCCTGCCATGGCCGAGGGCGCGCCGGGCGGTGGCCAGGGGCGGGAGAAGAAAAAGAAAAAGAAGAAGACCATCGCCGGACCGCGTCGCGTGCGCCTGTCCCTGACCCGCATCGACCCCTGGTCGGTCATGAAGGTGTCCTTCCTCCTCAGCGTGGCCGTGGGCATTATGATGGTGGTGGCCGCCTCCGTGGTGTGGTTCATGCTGGACTCCATGAAGGTGTTCTCCACCATCCAGGAGCTCGCCATCACGGTCATGGACTCCGACTCCAACGCCTACACCGCCCTGCTGGAGTACATGAAGTTCTCCCGCGCCTTCTCAATCGCCATTGTCATTGCGGTCGTCAACCTTATTTTGACGACGGCCCTGGCCACGATCGGGGCGTTCCTCTACAACGTGACCGCCACCCTGGTCGGTGGGGTCCATCTCACACTGGCGGACGAGTGATCTGATTTGGCCGCCCGGGACCGGACGGGTTAACCTTTTCCGGTCGCGCGGGCCTATAGCTCAGTTGGTTAGAGCGCATCCCTGATAAGGATGAGGTCGCTGGTTCGAGTCCAGCTAGGCCCACCACCCGCGGTGGAACGATGAGGGGGATCCATGAGGAGCCGGATAATCGTCGCAGCCGCGGTTTTCCTGTTCCTGGGCGTGGTGAGCTACTCCGCCTGGCTCAGGATCGAGGCGGCCCGCCAACAGCGGACGGCATGGGCCGAGGTCACAGACCCGGTCGACTGATGGGAGACCATCGCACGGGGCCATGGCGCAATTGGTAGCGCACCTGCTTTGCAAGCAGGGGGTTACGGGTTCGAGTCCCGTTGGCTCCACTCAAAGCGCTTTACGGGAACATGCGATAGTGGAGGATATCGGGTGTTCCCGTTCTTTATGCCCTGGGCCGCCCCGCTAATGGTTATCGTGAATGAATCCGGTAAGACGCGGACGGCGTTGTCGGTCGTCCCCGGGGCTGAGCGCCGCCCCGTGCCCGCCCACTATGACGCCACCCCGACTCAACGGGGTCACCTGTTTATAGTGACTTGATCACGGCGGGCTCACGGGCGGTGGATGAGGGAACGCAGAACGCCGGGGCCTTCACGGGCCCTGTCGGGGGCGCAGGCCTGTGGGAACAGGGAGGCGGGCGGCTTGACCGGCCCAAACCGTGATAAACATCTATGAATCTCTCTCCGCTGAAATGTTGTAGTGATCACGGAAAAGTCACAGGTTTGTCCACATCTGTGGAAAACCTGTTTTCCCCCAGGTGTGCAGGCCGCAGGTGGAGTCGCTGTGGCCGCCGCGACCAGTCTTCTCCCCACCTGTGCACACTGCTGTGGAAAACTACACCGCTGTGTTTCCACAGACGAGTCCACAACTGTGGACGAACTACAGGTATGTTATTCACAGTCCGGCCTCGAACTGTGGACCCGCGGTTGCTCCCGGTGGGGGTATCGTGCCCCCACCCCGGCCGATCCTGCGTGCTGGGACGGGACTGACGACGACGGCGCCTATCTCAACCCAGAATGCCAGGTTGAATGTTGCTGGTAGGTGGGGATGCCATGAGAGCGACAGCACACAGGTGTTCGAGGCCCAGTCACCACCGGCGCTGCTGCGCGCTCGTTATCCACAGGGCTCGAAGGACACGGATGCACTGGCGTCACGGCGTGCCCGAAGGTCGTGCCATGTCCCACACGACCCCAGACTCCCGTGATCTTCCCGCCTCCCCAATCGTTCCGATTCTCGCCCAGCAGCGGGCCGAGTCCGGCGATCGCCGCCCCGACCGGGACCAATCCCTGCTGCGCATCGCCTCAGGCGCCTACGCGCCCAGTCGGGCCTGGGCCCAGGGGTCGGCCGAGGAGCGTCATCTCGCGCTCATTGATGCCGCGTTCGCCAAGTACGGCCAGCAGCTGGTGCTGCTCGGGGCCTCCGCGGCACTGTGCCATGGCTTACCCGTGGTTGGTCGAATCCCACGCCTCGTGCAGTGCCTGGGCGGGGAGGGGCAACGGCCCCGGACATCACTGCTGCAGCGCCGCGGTCGGGCGCTTCACCCCCAGCAGATCGGCCTCGTCGGCCGGATTAACGCGACCACCGTGCCCACCACCTGCGTCGACCTGGCGCGGTGGGGCGGGCTGGCTCAAGGCGTGTGCGCCATGGACGCGGCCCTGGCCGAGCGGCGCTGCACTCGCGCCGAGCTCCGGGCCGAGATTGAAGCGATTCCCTCCCCGGCCCGCGGTATTGTCGCGGCGCGCACGGCCTGCCGCCTGGCCGACGGGCGATCGACGTCCCCAGGAGAATCCTTATCGCGGGTGCGCATGTGGGAACTGGGCCTGCCCAAGCCGACACTTCATCACAGCATGGCCATTGATGAGCACACCTACCGCCTCACCTTCTTCTGGCCCCAGTTCGAGGCCGTTGGCGAGTACGACGACGCGACTACCTACCGTGGCAGCGGGGCCGCCTTGGAGGAGGCCGCCAAGGCCGGGCGCGACCGAGAGCGCAGCCTGCGCCGCGCCGGTCTGCACATCGCCCGGTGGACGTGGACGGACGTCCTGCGCGAAGGTGCGCCCGGCATGGCTCGCGAGCTGGCCGCCGTCGGCGTGCACCCCACCGCCAAACGCTGGTGATGGCCCATGCGAGCGCTCGCGCGCACGGGCCCGGTGTGAACGTTCGGGGTGCGCCGTCGTCAGCACCGGCTCATGGCGCGCCGGGCGATCGGCCGGCGCTGACGACCAGGGGCGTGACCGGCCCGCGCGGCCCTCAGTGCCCTCAGCGGCGGGCGCGCCTTATCAGCTTGCGGATCTCGTCGACCCACAGGACCAGGGAGGACATGGCCACCACAATCGCCCAGTGGGTCACGTCCAGCGGCTTGGTGGAGAAAGCGGCCTGGAGGAAGGGCGCCTCCACCACCGCCACCTGGAGTACTACCGCCAGGCCGATCGACCCCCACAGCCACCTGTTGACGAAGAGGTGATTGAAAGCGCTCACGGTCTCGGAGCGGGAGTTGAGGGTGTTGAACAGCTGGGCGAAGACCAGTGTGGTGAAGGCCGCGGTGCGGGCGGTGTCCAGGCCATCGACGGAGACATGAGCAATGTCGATCAGACCGCCGGGCAGGAAGATGTCCAGCGTTCCCAGTGTGGCTATGGCCATGACCGCGCCAATGAGGAGCACTCCGCCCCACATGGCGCTGTCGACCACCCGGTCCTCGGGCTTGCGCGGCGGGCGGGCCATAACGTCCTCCACGCTCGGGTCCACGCCCATGGCCAGGGCGGGCCCGGAGTCGGTGATGAGGTTGATCCACAGGATCTGGGTAGCCAGGAGCGGCAGCACCACACCGGTCTCGGAGTGCCCCGACAGGCCAATGGCGCCGGCCAGCACGACGCCGCCGAAGACGGTGAGGACCTCGCCCATATTGGACGACAGCAGGAAGCGCAGGAACTTCTTAATGTTGTCGAAGATGCGCCGGCCCTCGCGCACGGCGTCCACAATGGTGGCGAAGTTGTCGTCGGCCAGCACCATGGTGGCGGCCTCCTTGGTCACCTGGGTGCCGGTAATACCCATGGCCACGCCAATGTCGGCGGCGCGCAGGGCCGGGGCGTCGTTGACGCCGTCGCCGGTCATGGACACCGTGTGGCCCTGGGACTTCAAGGCGTCCACAATGCGCATCTTGTGCTCGGGGGCCACGCGCGCGTAGACGCTGGTGGCGGCCACGGCCTCGCGCAGGGCGCCGTCATCCATCTCGGTGAGTTGACGACCGGTGAGCACGCGGGCGCCGCGCTCGGCAATGCCCAGGTCGGCGGCAATACGACCCGCGGTGGCGGGGTGGTCGCCGGTGATCATGAGCACCCGGATGCCGGCCCGGTGCGCTTCGGCCACGGCGGTGGCGGCCTCGGGGCGGGGCGGGTCAATAATGCCGACAACGCCGGCGAGCACGAGATCCTTCTCCAGGTAGGACAGGTCGGCGTCCGCGCCGTGCCCTTCGGCGACCTGACGGGCCTCCTCCGGGCTCAGGGCCCGGTAGCCCACCCCCAGGGTGCGCAGCGCCCGACCGGACATGTCGGCGATGTGCCCGGTGAAGGAGGCGCGGACCTCCTCAGTCAGCGGCTCGGCATGCCCGGTGGCGTGATCGACGCCATTGGAGGCGGAACCGACGACGGCGTCGCCCTCGCGCACCTGGGTGCAGCGCTCAATGAGAACATCGGGGGCGCCCTTGGCCACGAGGATGGTGGTGCCGTGCTTGGCGTCGGTGTACAGCACGCTCATGAGCTTGCGCTCACTGGTGAAGGGCACCTCGCCGACCCGCTCGAAACGGCCCTCGCGGGAGCCCTCGGTTCCCAGCTTGCGCTCGGCAACGAGGAAGGCCCCCTCAGTGGGGTCGCCCACGACGTTCCACACGCCGTCGTCGACGGTCAACTCGGCGTCGGAGGCCATGGCCCCGCCGGAGAGAACCACCGTGACCTCGTCGCGCAGGGAACCGATCAGGGGCTCGGCGTCGGGCTTGCCGTCGCGGTCGGCGTCGGGGGCCACATCCCCCTCGGGCCGGTAGCCGATTCCGGTCACAACGGTGGTTCCCGCGGCGGTGACAACCTCCTGAATGGTCATCTCCGAGCGGGTGAGGGTGCCGGTCTTGTCCGAGCAGATGACGGATGCCGAGCCCAGGGTCTCCACGGAGGTGAGTTTCTTGACCACGGCCTTGTGCAGGGCCATGCGCTGCACCCCCAGGGCCAGGACCACCGACAGGATCGCCGGCAGTCCCTCGGGGACGGCGGCCACCGCCAGGGACACCCCCAGGAGCAGGGCGTGGATAATGGTGTCGGCGTTACGCGAGTCGGCCATGAGCAGCAGCGTGCCCACCACGACCACGGCAATAACGACGACAATGACGCCGAGCATCTTGGAGATTGCGTGGATCTCCTTCTGCAAAGGGGTGTCTTCCTCCTCCACGGAGTCCAGCATTCTGGCAATGGCGCCCATCTCGGTGTCCGCGCCCGTGGCCACGACCACCGCCCGGCCGGTGCCCTGGGCCACGGAGGTGCCGCGGTAGACCATGGAGGTGCGCTCGGCCAGGTCGGTGTTCTCGGCGACGGGCTCGGGGGTCTTGACCACGGCGTCGGCCTCACCGGTGAGCGAGGACTCGACCACGCGCAGGGCCGCAGCGGAGAGCAGGCGCGCATCGGCGCCCACCTGGTCGCCCTCGCCCAGGATAAGGATGTCGCCCACGACCAGGTCCGCCGAGGGCACGACCACCCGGTTGCCCTCGCGCAGCACGGTCGAGGTCGCCTCGGTCATGGCCGACAGGGCGGCCACGGCGTCGGCCGCCTTGCTCTCCTGGACGAAGCCGAGGACCGCGTTGAGCGTGACCACCGCCAGAATGACCAGGGAGTCCACCGGCACGCTGTGGGCCCCCTCGAGCACCCAGGCGATGGTGGAGATAACGATCGCCAGGAGCAGCAGGTAGACCAGCGGGTCATTGAACTGGGCCAGGAAGCGCTTCCAGGCGGGCACCGGCGGGGTGCTCGGCAGTTCATTGGGGCCGTGGGCCTCAAGCAGCCGCGCAGCCTCAGCCGAACTGAGGCCGATAGCGCTGTCCGTGCCGAGTTCGGCGGCAATATCGCCGGCGGCGCGGCAGTGGGCGTTGGGAACGATCATGGTCCAATCCCATCAGGATGCGACTAACGGGACCATGACTTCTGTTACAGGACGTTACCGGATGAGGAGGGGAGAACTCCCCCGTGCCCCCGGGGTGAGGTTCTGTGCTTCGCCGCGGGCGGCTTCCGCCGGTGATCGAGCCCGTCGGGCCCGGGGAGGTCACGCCAGGATGAGGCGGGACAGGCCCGTGCCCACCAGGCAGGAAACGGCGACCCCAATGAGGCCCGGTACCAGGAAGGAGTGGTTGATCACGTACTTGCCAATGTGAGTGGTCCCCGTGGGGTCGAAGCCAATGGCCGCCAGGTCCGAGGGGTAGGTCGGCAGAATGAAGTAGCCGTAGGAGGCGCCAATGAAACCGACAATGACCACCGGGTCCACGCCGAGTTGGAGGGCCATGGGCGCCACCACCAGGAGGCCGGCCGCCTGGGAGTTGACCAGTTTGCCAATGATGAACAGGACAATGGCGTACATCCACACGTGCTCGGCCAGGACCCCTTGCAGGGAGTGCTCCAGGGACTCCAGGTGGGCGCCGACCACGGTCTCAGTCATCCAGGCCACGCCGAAGATGGAGAACATGGCGGTGGCGCCGGACTTGAAGACGGTGGTGTTGGCGATCTTGGAGGCATTGACATTGCAGGTCATGAGGATAATGGCGCCGGCCGCCAGCATGACCATCTGGATGACCAGGTTCATGCTCAGCGGCTCCAGTGCGCCCTCTTCCCCGGTGGGGAAGAAGGGGCGCAGGACGGGGAAGGCCCCCAGGAGGACGACGACGGCAATGGCGCCCAGGAATATTCCGGTGGCGCGGTAGGCCCCGGGTTCAAAGCGCTTGCCGATCAGGGACTCTGAGCCGGCGTAGACGGCGGCCTTGAAATCGGGGTTCTTCAGGCGCTCCTGGAACTCGGGGTCGTCGTCGAGCTCCTTGCCGCGGCGCATGGACCACAGGGCCGACATGAGGACACCGCACAGGGAGGCGGGCAGGGAGATCATGAGAATCTGGGGGACGGACCAGTCCTTATCAGTATTATCAGCGATAATGGAAACCACCGAGACGGTGGCCACCGACACCGGCGAGGCGGTCACGGCCATTTGGGCGGCCACCGAAGAGGCGGCCATGGGCCGCTCAGGGCGAATGTTCTTCTTAATGGAGATATCGGCAATGATTGGCAGCATGGTGTAGACCACGTGCCCGGTGCCGCACAGGACCGTCAGGGTCCATGTGGTCAGCGGTCCCAGGATGGTGATCTGCTCGGGGTGGCGGCGCAGCCAATCACCGCCAGGATGGTGAGGATGACCGACACCGGTGGACTGCCGGGCTCGAGCCGGAAGGCGAAGACGAGGATGAGGAGCCCGACCCCAGCAATCAAACCGAGGGCCATGCCGCCACGGTGAGCACCGATGACGAGGCAGGTGAGGATAATGATGACCTGGAGCGCAATAAGCATGGTGGAGGTGCTTTCAAACGGTGCGAGAGTGCAATAACGCACAGTATATGTGACGTGTGACACATGTGCTCGCTATTAGTGATTAGGGACTTTCGTCCGAGTTCACCGCGGCCGAGCTGGGCAATCCCAAGACGTCTGACGTCTGGGTCTTAAGTCCGTGTCCGGGGTGGCTGGACGGATCACAGGGTCCTCCAACTGTTCACAGGTGGGCCTGGCGGCCATACTGGAGGCAGACCACGGCGGCAGCACGTCGTCGGCTCGTCCACAGAAACGAGGAATGCGTGGCAAACACTGCGAATGGGGGTGGCGCCCGGCCCAAAGGCACGAAGCTCAACCGGGCGGTGAACGAACGAAGGCCGGCGGGCAGGGGGGCTGGGCGCCCCAAGGGCCCCCGGGGATCGGCGCAGGACGGTGCCCGCAGACGGCGCTTCTTCAACTATCCGCGGGCGGGCAAGGGGTCGATCATGCGCTGGCTCCCCAGCTGGCGCTTCATCCTGGGCTCCTTCCTGCTCTTGGTGTGCCTCGCCGTCGGCGGCTTCGTCGTCGCCTACTCAATGGTGGACGTGCCCTCGCCCAGCGAGTTCGCCCAGGCCCAGACCACCACCGTCTACTACGCCGACGGCACCACCAAAATGGGTGAGTTCGCCGAAATCGACCGCACTATTATTGACACCAGTGGATTGCCCGACTATGTGGGCAAGGCCGTTGTCGCCTCTGAGGACCGCACTTTCTACTCCAATCAGGGCGTGGACCCGAAGGGTATTATTCGCGCCCTGTGGAATAACCTGTCCGGTGGAGCCACCCAGGGAGCCTCCACGCTCACCCAGCAGTACGTGAAGAACTACTACGTGGACACCACGAGTTCTTACGCGGGCAAATTTCAACAGGCCATTATGGCCATTAAGATCGATCGCTCCCAGTCCAAGGAGCAGATCCTCGACTCCTACCTCAATACCGTCTACTTCGGGCGCGGCGCCTATGGCATTGAGGCGGCCGCCCAGGCCTTCTTCGACAAGCCCGCCGCCGAGCTGACCGTCTCGGAGTCCGCGCTACTGGCCGGGATCCTGCCGGCCCCCAGCGCCTGGGATCCCACCATTAACCCCGATAAGGCCCAGGAGCGCTGGCAGCGCGTTATGGAGTACATGCTCACCGACGGCTACATCACCCAGGAACAGTATGATTCCGCCGTCTACCCGGAGACCGTCACCACCCAGACCGATGAACTCTACGGGGGGCCCAACGGGTACCTGCTGCGCATGGTGCGCGCCGAGTTGGAGGCCAAGGCCGGGTTGACGCCCGAGCAGATTGACACCGGCGGCTACAAGATTGTGACAACTATTGTCCAAAAAGATCAGGAGGCCGCTGTCGCGGCGGCTGAGAGCCTGCCGGAGGGGCATTCCCCGAATCTGCGCGTCGCACTGGTGTCCATGGACTCCACCACCGGGGGGATCGTGGCGCTCTACGGGGGCAGCGATTATCTTTCCAATCAGGTCAACGCGGCCACCGACGCCGTTGCTCAGGCGGGGTCCACCTACAAGCCCTTCGCGCTCGTTGGCGCCCTGGAGAACGGGGCGACCCTGTCCAATGGCTACAACGGTTATTCCCCGATGATCATTGACGGGACCAGTTACCAGAACTTCCAGGGCACTTCTTATCCCTGGTCGAATCTGATCAAGGCCACCCAGGACTCGATCAATACGGTTTATCTTCAGCTCAACCAGGACCTGGGGCCGGAGGTCACCAACGAGGTCGCCATCCGCGCCGGCTACCCCGAGGACACGATAGGCATGAACAATTATGTTCAGAACGTGCTCGGATCGGCCTCACCGCACACGATAGACATCGCCACCGCCTATGCGACCTTCTCCGCCCAGGGCACTCGTCACGAGGCGCACATTGTGGCGTCCGTGACCAATGCCGCCGGATCCGTTGTCCACGAGGCCTCGACCACGGGGGAGAAGGTTTTCGCCGACGATGTGATGGCCGACGCCACCTACGCCATGCAGCAGGTGGTCAACCAGGGCTCCGGGACCGCCGCCCTGGAGCTGGGCCGGCCCATTGCGGGCAAGACGGGCTCGTCGTCAGACAATAAGTCGGCCCATTTCGCCGGTTTCACTCCGCAATTGGCGACGGTGGTCACACTCTTCCAAACCGGGCCCAACGGCGAGGAGGAATCCATCACCCCCTGGGGCGACTATGAAGAGATCACCGGCTCCACCTATCCGGTGGAGATCTTCAACAGCTACATGTCCGTGGCCCTGGAAGGCCTGCCGGTGCTGGACTTCCCCGAGCGCTCGGAGCGCTCCTATACCACCGGATCCCTGGGCGGCGCCCCGGAACCGTCACCGCAGACCGCGGAACCCACCTTCGAGCCCACACAGGAGCCAACTGAGTGGGTCAATCCCGAGCCGTCCGACGAGCCGACGTACGAGCAGACTTTCGAGTCGCCGGCGCCGCAGGAGCCGCCGGAGCAGGAGACTCCCGTCACATCCGGGCCGCCCGACGACGAAGAGAAAGAATAGGCGGGATTGCCAGACTCCCGCCTGCTCCCCGATATGGGCGGCTCGGCGCCGGGAGGGTGCGCATTGCGCCTCCCCGGCGCCGAGCCGTCTATTACTCGAGTTGCTCAAGGGGCGGCCGAGCCGCTTCCCGTCCCGGGGCGACTGTGATCTCGCCGGTGGGGTCCGGTGGGGACCCGATTGAGCGGCTGAGCGGCGCGGAGCCGCAGCCGTAGGAGCGCCGTGTGGGGGCGTGCTCAATGCGCGGGACGTGGCGGAGCGCACCTCCGCAGTGCGCATGCTCCTGCTTTTCAGGTTCGGCGTCTCTCAGGTAGGGTCGGGAGCCGGTTGCGCCGTCGGGCACCCGCCGGGCGAGCGCACCTCACGCATCACCCTCCTGTCACGGATCGACCGTGACCGCCGCAGACCAGAGGAGGTGGGTACCAAGCATGCGTCACTACGAAATCATGATCATTCTCAGCCCGGAGACCGATGAGCGCACCATCGCTCCCTCGCTTGAGAAGCTGCTGCAGGTCGTCCCCAGCAGTGGAGGCACTGTCGACAAGGTCGATATTTGGGGCAAGCGCCGCCTGGCCTACGATATTAAGAAGAAGTCCGAGGGCTTCTACGTGGTCGTGGACATGACGACGACGCCTGAGATCGCTCAGGAGCTCGACCGTCAGCTCGGCCTCAACGAGACCGTCTTGCGCACCAAGCTGCTGCGCCCCGAGGCCTGAGATTCGGGCCGGGAACGGAGAAACCAGTCATGGCCGGAGACACCGTTATTACGATCATTGGGAACTTGACTGCGGACCCCGAGATGCGCTTCACCCCCTCAGGGGTGGCGGTGGCCTCGTTCACTGTCGCCTCGACGCCGCGCACCTTCGACCGTCAGGCACAGGAGTGGCGCGATGGGGAGACCTTGTTCATGCGCTGTTCCATTTGGCGCGACGCCGCGGAGAACGTGGCCGAGTCCCTGACCAAGGGCACCCGTGTCATTGCCCAGGGCCGCTTGACACAACGTTCCTACACCACCCGCGAGGGTGAGAACCGCACTGTGGTGGAGATGCAGGTCGATGAGATCGGTCCTTCGCTGCGGTACGCCAAGGCCCAGGTCACCCGCAACCCCCGCGGCGGCCAAGGCGGCTTCGGCGGTAACACCGGTGGCGGATACCAGCAGGGCGGCGGCTACCAGGGTGGAAACCGCTCCGGTGGGGGCGCCGGTGGCCAGGGAGGCTACCAGGGCGGTAACACCGGCGGCGGCTACCAGGGCGGCGGCACTGGGGGCGGCCAGGGCAGTCAGCCCAGCTACAACGCCCCGGCCGGCGGCGCCGCCGACGACCCGTGGGCCACCGGCGGCTCCACCTCCTTCGGAGACGAGCCCCCATTCTGAGACGAGCCGCGGACCGGCGCTGAGCCCCCGGCATCCACACCGCCCGCATACTGCGGCTGCTGCCGCCCCCCATTCACCTCAATTTCGTATGAGCGCCCGCTCCCCCCGGGGCGCTCCAAGCAAGGAGAACCACCATGGCGAAGCCCCAGCTTCGTAAACCCAAGAAGAAGGTCGGCCCGGTTAAGACCATTAAGGTCGGCGCCATTGACTACAAGGACACCGCGACCCTGCGGAAGTTCATCTCCGACCGCGGCAAGATCCGCGCCCGCCGCGTCACCGGCGTCTCCGTGCAGGAGCAGCGCAAGATCGCCAAGGCCGTCAAGAACGCCCGCGAGATGGCCCTGCTGCCCTACTCGAGCTCTGCTCGCTGACAAGGAGGCCACAGAGATGACCACTAAGCTCATCCTCACCCACGACGTGAGCAACCTGGGCTCCGCCGGCGAGGTTGTCGAGGTCAAGGACGGGTACGCCCGCAACTACCTGCTGCCCCGCAAGCTCGCCACCCCGTGGACCAAGGGCGCCCAGCGGCAGATCGACCAGATGGTCGAAGCCCGCCGCAAGCGGGCCATTGAGACCTTGGAGCAGGCCCAGGCCGCTCGCGCCTGGCTCATTGACAATGTCGTGACCATTACCGCCACCGCCGGCGCCAACGGCCGCCTCTTCGGCGCGGTATCCACCGCCGATCTTGCCGCCGCAGTCAAGGAGGCCGGTGGGCCTACCATTGATCGCCGCAAGATTGAGGTTCTTCCCCCAATTAAGTCCATTGGCCGTCACAGCGCCTCCGTGCGCCTGCACGCCGATGTCGTGGCGCCCATTGAGGTCAATGTCGTCGCTGCCCGCTGAGGCCCAAGGGGCGGGCCGCTGACCGCCCGCCCCGCGCCGGCCGGCACCGCACCGGATCCACGGGAGACCGGCTGGCCGTCCCCGGCCTGCACCCCGCCGAGTTCAATGTGTGTGGGCGAGTTCGCCAACACACATTGAACTCGAGTGTTTGGGTGAAGGTGCAACGTCCTTGACAAGTGAGTAGGCCTTAACCCGGACATCGGTGATGACAACGTGTGGAGCCCCTGACAGGTGAGTTCATTGGGCAAGTCGGGCCTGACGGCCCAGCCCTAGATGCTCGTACACGCTGGTCAGCATGTCCCACAGCAGGGCCGAGCGCTTCGCCTGAGCCACTGTGCCGGCACGTGTGGGCCCCTCCAGGTCCAGGGCGAGTTGTCCGGGATGGAGCCGCGCCCGGGCCTGGACATTGCACATTCTTTCTTCCCTCAAGGAGTGGTGAGGCGCGGAATCCTGCGGATCTGCTCGGGATCTAGGGGCCCGGGGATGGGATGAATGTGCGAATGGGTACGTCGTTGCACATTCATCTTTGCCGAACCGATCTCCTGCAACGAGGGATCGTTGAGATACCAACGATTCCTTGCAGACCGACGCAAGAAGAATGTGCAACACCGCCACGAGCAGAGCCAATGAGGTCTTCTCATCGGGGTGTTGGGGGGTTCCGGGATGTACATCGTCCTCCACGTAGAAATATACGTGGAGGACGACGTACATTTGTACGTGACGGACCACGTACGAAAGGGCGATGAGGAGGCGAGCCTGGAGAGCCGGCTCATGCTCGTGCGCTGGCTGGCGAGCGCCTGGCGGCTGGTGACCTGGAGCGGGCGGTATCTCTGCTTGAATCGGTGCTGGTGGACTACGAGCGTGTGCTGGGCCCCGACCACCCCAGCACCCTGGCCACGCGCCGCGCCTTGGAGCCTCTCCAGCGCCGGCTGGCGGCCGCCGAGGAGAAGCCCCTCCACCCCGGCATCGATGACACGACGCCCGCGGGCGAGTCCCCGGCTCGAGAGCCTCGAGAGCAGGGGAGGCGCGCAGGTCAGGAGTGAAGGCGTCATGAAGGCGAGTCGCCGACCCGCGGACAGGAATGACCATTCCCGTCGGTCATTGAGACCCACGGGCCGGCCACAAGCTTGCGCTCATGCCGAACAAGGGTGAGGGGCTCGGCCAGGTCCGATGGGGCCAGGTCCGGCCGATCCAACCGATCCGGCCGATCCGACTGGCTCGACCAGGCCCGGCTGGCCCGGCCGATCCGACTGGCTCGGCCAGACCCGGCTGGCCCGGCCGGTCAGGCAGATCCGGTTAGTGCCGCCAGGCTGTGCCCCGGGCGCGCAGGCCATTGACCAGTGCCCGCGACCCCATAAAAACCACGGCGAAAGCCGCCCACAGCCACACCAGGCCGCCGTCGCCGTCGACCGGCCACCCACGGGCCACCAGCACAGCCAGTGGGGCGTAGGGCGCCAGAGTGAGCAGCCCCATACGCGCGAGGTAGCGCCCGTCCCCAGCGCCAATGAGCACGCCGTCGAGAAGAAAGACGACCCCCGCCAGGGGCATGGCACACCCGGCCAGCACCAGCGCCGGGCCGGCGGTCAGGGACACCGCCGAGTCGGTGGTGAACAAGAGGGGCAGCCAGGGGCTGGCGCCCACCAGCACCACCCCGATCACGACGCCAGTTCCCGCGCCCCAAACCAGCGTGCGGCGCAGCACGGTCTCAACCCCCAATGGCGCCTCAATGCGCCCGGGCCCCGGGGCGGACGACGGTTCGACGCGCTCGCCCGGGGCCGGTTCGACGCCCGCCGGCAGCGCCGTGGAACCGCGCCGAGCCTCCTCCTGACCCAGGGCGGTGCCAATCAACGCCTGCGCGGCCACAGCCAGCGCATCCAGGGTGAATGCGCTCAGATTCCACACGGCGGTGACAATCTGGTGCGCCGCCAGGGCATGCGTCCCCAGGGCCGTGGCCGCCCAGACCGTGAGAAGGATGGCGGCGCGCAGTGACAGGGTGCGCACCAGCAGGGGTGCCCCCGCCCCCAGCGAGGCGCCCAGGCCCGAGCGGTGAGGGCGCAGGGGCACCCCCGCCGCACGTGCCGCCCGGAGTACCGGGAGGCACAGCGCCACAGCCATGACGCTCTGGGCGACCGCCGTGCCGGCGCCCGAGCCGGCCACCCCCATGCCCACCCCGTAGAGGAGCACCGCATTGAGCCCGACATTGAGCAGTGCGCCGGCAATGGCCACCACGAAAGGGGTGCGGGTGTCGAGCAGACCCCGCAGGACCCCGGTGGCGGCCAGGACCACGAGCATTCCGGGCAGGCCCGGAGCGGAGGCGCGCAGGTAGGCGGTGGCGGCATGAGCGACCTCGTCGCCGGCCCCCAGGGCGACGGTCAGCGTGTGGGCGCAAATCCACAGCAGAGTGCCGGTGACCACGCCCAGGGCGAGTGCCAGCCATATCCCATCGACGCCCGCGCGCAGGGCCTCGGTGCGCCGCCCCGCCCCCAGATGGCGCGCGGTGGCGGCGGTGGTCGCATAGGCCAGGAAGACGAAGACGCCGACAGCAGTGGTCAGGACCGTGGAGGCCAGCGACAGCCCCGCCAGGGCGTCCGCCCCCAAATGACCCACCATGGCGGAGTCGATGAGCACGAAAAGCGGCTCGGCCACGAGCGCTCCCAGGGACGGCGCGGCCAGGGCGAGAATACGCCGGTCCAAGCCGGTGCGGGGGCGCGATGGGGTCAAGGTCCTCTCCTCACAATGACCCGCCAGTGTCTCATGACGCCCCGTGCGCCAATGCGCGCCAATGCGGGCCGGGAATCGGTCCGGGAGGGGCGGAGGCTCACTCGCGGACGGGTTGTCCACAGAGATGTCCACTTATCCACAATTTTTGATCGCGCTTTGTCTGTCTCGCCTGTGCGTTCTCCAAGTGTCGTTTTTCGTTGGAGTGCCAAGGAAAACCGAGGTTGAGGCGGTTGTGGGGAAGGCCTGTTCACAGCGAGCTCCACAGTTGTCGCCGCGTGGCGTCCCCAGAGGAAAGCGCTGTTTCCACAGGGGTGGGGGCACTGTCCACATCCGGTCCTCTGAAGCGTTTGCGGGTGGGGTCCTTCGCCGCTAGGGTCGCGCGCGGCCCACTCTGGGCGCGCTGAGACGGAAGGCCCTCATGAGCGACACTGATCACACTGCGAGTGCCCCACAACCTGGAGGCGCGCCCGGCACCGGCCGGGAGTACGCCCCGACCGGCGCCCGCTTCGACGACGCCTTCGATCGCCTCCCGCCCCAGGACCTCGATGCGGAGATGGCGACCCTGGGCGGGATGCTCCTGAGTAAACAGGCCATCACCGACGTTATTGAGGTGCTTCGGGGCACCGAGTTCTACCGGCCCGCTCACGAGTCGATTTTTGCCGCCATTATCGAGGTCTACAACCGCTCCGAGCCCGCCGACCCGCTCATTGTGGCCGACGAACTGGCCAAGCGCGGCGAGCTGGAGCGCGTGGGCGGCGCCCCCTACCTCGCCTCGCTTATGGCGACCGTCCCCACCGCCTCCAACGCCGCCTACTACGCGCGCATTGTCAAGGAGAAATCGCTCATGCGGGGCCTGGTGCAGGCCGGCACCCGCATCGCCCAGTTGGGTTACTCCACGGACGCCGGCGATATTGCCGACCTCGTCACTCTGGCGGAGGCCGAGGTCTACTCCGTGGCCCACTCCGAGGGCGAGAAGGAGGACTACATCCCGGTCGGAGAACTGCTCAATGAGGCCAACCTGGAGATTGAGGCCGGTCAGAGTCGAGAGACCGGCGGCGTCACGGGCGTGCCCACTGGTTTTGTCGAGCTTGACGAACTCACCGGCGGACTTCACCCCGGGCAGATGATTATCGTCGCCGCGCGCCCGGCCATGGGCAAGTCCACGCTCGCCGTCGACTTCTGCCGCTCGGCCTCCATCCGCGTCGGCGGCAAGCCCCCCATCCCCTCGTGCTACTTCTCCCTGGAGATGGGCCGCATGGAACTCATGATGCGCATTCTGGCCGCCGAGTCCGGGGTAGACATGAATAAGCTGCGCGGCGGTCGCCAGATGGAGGAGCGCGACTGGGAGGACGTGGCCCGCGCCTACAACCCGGTCTCCGAGGCGCCCCTGTTCATTGATGACTCCCCGAACCTGACCATGCCTGAGATCCGCTCCAAGGCGCTGCGGCTCAAACAGCACTCCGGACTGGGGCTCATGGTTATTGACTACCTCCAGCTCATGAGCTCGGGCAAGCGCGTTGAGTCCCGCCAGCAGGAAGTCTCGGAGTTCTCCCGCTCCCTTAAACTCCTGGCCAAGGAATTGGAGATCCCGGTCATTGCCGTCGCCCAGCTCAACCGCGGCCCCGAGCAGCGCACCGGCAATAAGCCCCAGATGAGTGACCTGCGCGAGTCCGGATCCCTGGAGCAGGACGCCGACATCATTATGCTGCTGCACCGCCCCGAGTACTACACCCCTGAGGAGCGGCCCGGGGAGGCGGACATTATTGTGGCCAAGCACCGCAACGGCCAGACCCGCACCATTCCCGTGGCCTTCCAGGGGCACCTGTCGCGCTTCGCCAATATGGCCCGCGACATTACCCCCGAGCCCGCCTACGAGTGAATCGCCCGTCGGCCTTCGCAGTAGCCGGCCCGGGGCGGATTGGCAGGGTCAATGCGCCCCGGGAGGAGGACTCGGGGTGCGGGTCCCCACTCCGTTGGGCCGACCCGTTGGGCCGGCGTCGACCGGGATCAGGGACGGTAGGCGCCCTGGTAGACGCAGTCGAAGGGGGCTTTGCCGTGCATCTTGTTCTCTATGGCCGACACGACAACCCTCTTGGCGGTACGGGTGGCCGCCAGCGGCGTCGCCCCCTTGGCGATTTCAGCGGCAATGGCGGCCGCCAGGGTGCAGCCGGCGCCCGAAACCCGCTCGCGACCGACGGCCGGCGCCTCGAGCACCTCCAGGTCCGTGCCGTTGTAGTAAACGTCCAGGGCGGTCCCGGTGTCCAGCAGTGTGCCGGCCTTGGCGACCACGTGGGGGACGCCCTGGTCGTAGATGCGCTTGGCGGCGTCCTTGAGGGCCTCGACACTAGTGATTTCCTCGACTCCCGCCAGCACCCGGGTCTCGAAGAGGTTGGGGGTGACGACGTTGGCCTTGGGCAGCACCAGCTCGCGCAGGGCGTTGTCCACATCCAGGGCGGCACCGGGCTCCTGGCCCTTGCAGATCAGGACCGGGTCGAGGACCACCTGGGGGAAGGCGTAGTGATCGAGGGCCCGGGCTACGACCTCAACGGTGGCCGGAGTGCCCAGCATGCCGATCTTGACCGCGTCAATGCTCCCGTGAACGCCGACGGCCGCCTCGATCTGGTCGGCGATCACCTGAGGGTCGACCGGCACGAAACGGTGGTTCCAGTCGTGGGCGGGGTCGAAGGAGACAATGCAGGTCAGGGCCGTGGCGCCGAAAACACCCAGCTGATGGAAGGTCTTGAGGTCGGTCTGGGCGCCAGCGCCGCCTGAGGCCTCTGATCCGGCGATGGCGAGGGCGATGCGTGTCATGAGTCAAGCCTGCCCCCTGGTGCGGCGACGGCCTAAACGGGGCGCGGCGCTTCTCACCAGGCGGTCGGGTTGCGCCCGGCACCGGCGGGTCCTCCGGCCTACTCCCGTCGCGAAGCACCTGTTCTTGGCGGTGCTTATCGGCGACCATAGGAACATGAGCGCTGCGCATGTCCATGCTCCCTCCGACGTCCAGCCGCTCGATAGCGTGCCGACCGCCGTCCGCGACGCCGTCGAGCCGATTCTTGTTGGGCTCGGTACCTCCGAGCGCGACATCTTCCTCACCCGCCTGGAGCGCTGGCTCCCTGACGTCCTTGACGGCCTGGCCACCCTCTACGGACCGGCCGCTACCGCTACGGCGGCAACGCTCATGGCTGACGCCGCCCGCGCCTACACCGAGCGCCTCCCCGAGCTGCGGCGCCTGGACCTGGCCCGCACCCTGGACCCCACCTGGATCCAAGACCCCAGCCGCATCGGTTACTCCGCCTACACCGAGCGCTTCGCCGGAAACCTGCGCGGGGTCATCCAACGCATCCCCTACCTGCGCGAACTCGGGGTCAACTACCTCCACCTCATGCCCCTGCTCACCCCCCGCCCCGGGGACTCCGACGGCGGCTTCGCGGTGGCCGACTACCGCACCGTGCGCCCCGACCTGGGCACCATGGAGGACCTGGCCGCGCTCACCGCCGAGCTGCGCAAGGAGGGGATGAGCCTGGTGGTCGATCTCGTGCTCAACCATGTGGCCGCCGAGCATGAATGGGTCCAGCGCGCCCGGGCGCGCGAGTCGCGCTACCACGACTACTTCCTCATCTTCTCCGACCGCACCGAGCCCGACGAGTACGAGCGGACCCTGCCCGACGTCTTCCCCGACTCGGCCCCCGGCAACTTCACCTGGGACGAGGAGGTCGAGGGCTGGGTGTGGACCACCTTCAACACCTTCCAGTGGGACTTGAACTGGCGCAATCCCCACGTCATGGAGGAGTTCGTCTCCATTATCCTGAACCTGGCCAACCACGGCGTCGAAGTGCTGCGCATGGACGCCATAGCCTTCATGATCAAGCGCAAGGGCACCGACTGCCAGGGGCAGCCGGAGGTCCACGCCATTACCGAGGTGCTGCGCGCCATTACCCGCATTGCCTGCCCCGCCGTCGATCTCAAGGCCGAAGCCATTGTGGCCGCCACCGAGCTCCTCCAGTACCTGGGCCAGGGCCGCTACACGGGCAAGGTCTCCGACCTGGCCTACCACAACGCCCTCATGGTCCAGGTCTGGTCCATGCTCGCCACCCGCGACGTCAACCTCGCCGCCCGCGCCCTGTCCAGCCTGCCCGTCGAGCCCTCCACCGCCACCTGGATCACCTATCTGCGCAGCCATGACGACATTGGCTGGGCCATTGACGACGACGATGCGCGGGCCGTGGGCCTGGAGGGCTACTGGCATCGGGTCTTCCTGGCCGACTGGTACACCGGGAACTACCCCACCAGCGACGCCCGCGGCCTGGTCTTCCAGTACAACCCGGTCACCAACGACCGCCGCATTGCCGGCACCGCCGCCTCCCTCATTGGCCTGGAGGCCGTGGCCGAGGCCATTGAGGGCATTGACGACGGCACCCCGGACTTCGAGATCGATTCCTTGCGGACGTGGCGCGAGGAGCGGCTCAACGCCATGCGCATGGCCTACGCCATCCTCTACGCCTGGGGCGGTGTGCCGGTGCTGTGGAGCGGCGACGAGCTCGCCCAGTTCAACGACCCCAACTGGGACACCGAGCCCGGCCACGAGCACGACACCCGCTGGGCGGGGCGCCCCGTCCTGGACCAGGCGCGCATGAACAACCGCCATGACCGCAATACGATCGAGGGGCGGGTTTTCACCGAACTGGAGCACATGGCGAAGGTGCGCGCCTCCCTGCCCCAGCTCAGCGCCGATGTGCGCACGCAGATCGCCCCGGTTGACGACGACGGCGTCCTGGTCACCTACCGCGACCACCCCCGAGGCAGCTTCGTCGGCGTCTACAACGCCACTCCCGACTGGCGCTCCATCCCGGCGTGGCGCCTGGCCGAATACGGCGTGCTCGGAGCGGTGGACGCCTTGACTAACACCGTCCCCTTCGGCTCGGCCTCCCTGGCCGGCGCCGGGGACGGCCAGGTCCCCGTGCCCCCCTACGCCGCCTGGTGGCTGGTGCGTTCGACGGACTGAGCCCGGGGCCTGAACCGCGGGCACCAGGACGGTCGCGATGACGCGGTCTTGTGGCTGCGCATGCTCGCCGCGCCAGACCGGTGAGGATATGCACGCCAAGTACAAGGAGACGTCCCGCGGCGGGCTGGCGGTCAATGTCGTGGAGTGCTGATCGTGTCAGTGGTAAATCGTGTCAATAGCGGCTGGCATGATGCTCTGATGGACGATTCACGGGCGCATTCCCCGGCCGAGACCCGCGCGATTCACGATCTGACAGGCCCGACAGAGCCGACAGGGGCCGGGCCGGTGCGCCAATGGTGGAAGGACGCCGTCGTCTACCAGATCTACCCGCGCTCCTTCGCCGACTCCGACGGCAACGGCATTGGCGACCTGCGCGGCGTGACCAGCCGCGTCCCCTACCTCGCCGCACTCGGTGTGGACGCCGTCTGGCTCTCCCCCTTCTACCCCTCCGCCCTGGCCGACGGCGGCTACGACGTCGACGACTACCGCGACGTCGCCCCCGAGGTCGGCACCCTCGCCGACTTCGACCGCATGGTCGCCGCCCTCCACGCCGCCGGCATAAGGGTGATCGTCGACATCGTCCCCAACCACTCCTCCAACCGTCACCGGTGGTTCCGCGCCGCCCTGGCCGGGGGCCCCGACGCCCCCGAACGCGCCCTCTACCACATTCGCCCCGGCACGGGCCCCGACGGCATGAACCCGCCCAACGAGTGGCGCTCGGTGTTCGGCGGCCCCGCCTGGGAGCGCATCACCGACCTCGACGCCGACGGCACCCCACTGACCGGCCCGGGCACGCCCCGCCCCTACCAGTGGTACCTGCACATCTTCAGCCCCCAGCAGCCCGACCTCAACTGGGACAACCCGATGGTGCGCGCCGACTTCCTGACCACTTTGCGCTTCTGGTGCGACCGGGGCGTGGACGGCTTCCGCGTTGACGTCGCCCACGGAATGGCCAAGGACCTGGACGCCCCCCTGCCCCCCGACGCCCAGAGCCTCTCGTGGCCACTGCCCCACGACGGCTCCCACCCCCTGTTCGACCGCGACCAGGTCCACGAGATCTACCGCTCCTGGCGCGACGTCCTCAGCTCCTATGATCCGCCGCGCTTCGCCGTGGCCGAAGCGTGGGTGCAGCCGCCGCGCCGGCCCGCTTATGCCGCCGGCCTGGGTCAGTGCTTCAACTTCCAGCTCCAGGACGCCGACTTCACCCCCGCCTCCCTGCGCTGGGCCATTGACGCCGGGGTGGCGGACCTGGCCGCCTGCGGCACCACCACCTGGGCCCTGGGATGCCATGACACCCCGCGGGTCGCCACCCGCTTCGGCTTCGACCTGGCCGACGGCGCCCCCGCCGACCATGGTCAGGCCGGCCCCGGCGGCGTTTCCCAGCGCCTCGCCCGTCGTTGGATCCTCACCGACGGCGCCGCTCCCGCCAACGACCCTGAAGCCGGCAGCAGGCGCGCCCGGGCCGTCGCCCTACTCGAGATGGCCCTGCCCGGCACCATGTACATCTACCAGGGCGACGAACTCGGGCTGCCCGAAGTCCCCGACATCCCCGAAGACCGCCTCCAGGACCCGCTGGCCTTCCGCAACCGCACGGTGGAGAAGGGCCGCGACGGGTGCCGCGTGCCCCTGCCGTGGACGGTCAGCGGCAGCTCCTACGGCTTCGGGCCCGAGCGGGGCGCCGACCCCCACCTGCCCCAGCCCCGGGGTTGGGGCCGCCACAGTGTGGAGGCCGGCTGGGCCCGCGCCGACTCGACCCTGGCCCTGTACCGGCGCGGCCTGCGACTGCGCCGACGGGTGTGGGGCGCGGCCGGGGCGGCCGGGGCAGCCGGGGCTGCCGAATTGCGCTGGCTGGACACCCCCGCCCACGTCCTGGCCTTCGCCCGCGGCGACCTGGAGTGCTGGACCGCTTTCGGTCGGCCGGCCCGGCTCCCCGAAGGAGAGCTGCTGGCGGCCAGCGCCCCGGTCGAGGCGGGAATCCTGCCCGCGGACGCGACTGCGTGGGTCCGCCGGATCAGACAATGACGCCGGTGGGGAGCGCACTGCGACCCCGGCCCCGGACACCGCCCCGGCCCCGGACGCGGCCCCAATGCCTGGAATCCTGCGATTCCCGGCCGACGGCGCCCGCTTGGGGAGCACTCCTCCACCGGCGTCGCCGGTCCGGGCGCCATGTCAGTTGCCGCCGGGGCCCCCGCCCGCGCCCGGATCCGCGCCCGGGCCCATGTCCGGCCCCGTGCCCGGTCCCATGTCGGTGGCCAGCGAGGCGGCGGTGCCGGTGGTCGAGCCGCCCGAAGTAGTCGCCACCACGTACTGCTGGCCCTCAACGAGCCCCAGCACCGTTATGGCCTCGGCGCTCAAGGCGGAGGTCAGAGTCTGCGTCGTCCCATCGGCGGCCGTGACCGTGATCGTGTCCCCGGCGCTCACGCTCGGTCCCCCCGTGATACCGACCAGCGTCGCGGCGCCATTGGTGTCCACCGGGCCGTCCATGGAGCCAGTGGTGCCATTGACCACCACCAGCCCCCCGGTCACGGCCGCCGAGCCGTTGGAGTCAATACCATCGGAATAGGTGTGGGAGATCTGCACGGTGCCCCCTGAGATTGTCAGGACAGAGCCGTCGTCGGCCTCGGAGTCCACCTCCCCGTAGCCGGCAACGGTCAGGTCGCCATTGGAGGCGTTTATGCCATCGTCGCCTGAGGCGATGTTCAGCGTCCCGCCGCCGACGTTGATGAAGACGGCCTGGATTCCCTCGTCGGCGGCGTCAATGGTGACGGTGCCGGAGTCCTGGGTGTAGCTCACGGCGGCGTTAACGCCCTTGGGGGAGGCGGAGGTGTCCTCCGCGGCCTGCTGGCCGGGGCCGCCCTGCTCCTCAGCGACAGCGTTGGCGGTGCCGCCGCCGGCGGTGATGGTCAGCGTGGTGCCGGCGACGGTCACATCAGTGGTGGCGCTCACGCCGTCGTCCCCGGCACTAATGGTGATGCTCGCCCCGCCCAGGGCCACGAAGCCCTTGTCGACTTCAGTGTCCTCCGAGGACTTCAGGCCGTCCCCGCCTGCGGTCACGTTCAGCGTCCCCGACTCCACCACCAGATAATCCTTGCCGCGCAGGCCATCGTCGGCGGCGTCCACGGTTATGGTGGTGGCCCCGGTGACAATGAGGCCGTTCTTCGAGAAGATGCCGTCATTGAAGGAGCCAGTGACCTTCAGGGAGCCGGTGCCGGTGATCGTCAGGGTGTCAGAGGACCACAGGGCGGCACTGGGGGCGTCGGTGGAGGTGTCGGCGTAGGTGGCGCCGTCGGCGAGCGTATTCGTCGAGCCCCGGGCCAGGACCACAATGGCGTCCCCGGCGTCTTGGATGACGACGGCGGCGCCGTCGGTGTTGGTGACCGTGGCGCCGTCCAGCACCAGGCGCACCTGCTCATCGGGGGCGTTGACCACCAGCTGGCCGTCGCTCAACGTCCCGGACAGGACATAGGTGCCCCCGCCGGTTATGGTGACGGTTGAGCCGTCCACGCTCACCGAGGCCGCGTCGGTGCCCGAGGCGCTCGCACCGCCCCCCTCCAGGGTGATGGTGGTGGCTGAGGCCGAATCGTAGGTGCCGGCGTCATCGGCCGTGGTGGTCGAGTCGGTGACCTCCGCGTTGGCGGCCGCAATCTCGGCGACGGTGGCGCCCGTGGAGGCGGCGGCGACGTCGGCGGTGATCTCGGTCCACACGGTGGCGGTGGATTCGGAGTCCTGGCTCGTGGAGGCCGCAGTCACCGACGACGTACCAGACGACGTACCAGTGGAGGTGACGGAGCCTCCCTGGCAGCCGGCCGCCAGGGCGATGGCGGCCAGGAGGGCGGTGGCGCCTCCGACGCGGCGGGTGGAGCGCCGGTTGATGACGCGGGCGCGCAGTGGGTTGCTCATATTCTTCAGTCCTTACGTGGGTGCGGTGGTCTCAGGCCGCCAGGGCCCCGGTCAGGAGCCGGTGCCATTTGTTGGCGGGAAGGTGCGGCTCCAGCAGGGCCAGGCCGGTGGCGTACTTCGAGATGGTCGAGGGGCGGTGCCCGCACTCCCACAGGAGGCGGTCGGCGGGGCCGGGGCCCGACGACGGACTCTTCGTTTCGACAACGGCCAGGTCCCCGAGGCTCGCTTCGGCCAGGGGGAGGGCGGTGTGCGGGTCGAGCCGCCACCAGGACAGACGGGTGTCGAGGGTGACGCGAGCCTGATTGGCGGGAAGGTGGAGGGTGTGGCGCTGGTAGGTGGTGGCCAGGGTCGGGGTGAGGGCGTGCACCACCTCGCCGGCGGCACTGGGCGGGCAGGTGCCCGAGGAGCACAGCGCCTGGGCCACGAAGGCCCGGCCCTGGTCGGTGAGCCGGTCGGCGCTGTCAATGTTCCAGGGGCTGCGCTGCTTGACGGTTGCGCCGCGGGCGCCGCGGGTCTTGACCTCCAAGAAGCACAGGCCGGAATCCAGGTAGGAGCGGGTGCGCACCTTGAAGCGCCGACGGCGCTTGCGGGCGGCCAGCAGGTAGGAGTCGAGTCCGGGGGTGTCGAAGTACGTCGAGGCGTAGGCGAAGGTGCGCACACCGTTGATCTGAAGAACCCGGGCGTGCTCGGCCAGGGAATCCACGAGCTGTTGGGCGGCCTCCAGGGGAACCAGGTATTTGCGGTCAATGCGGGTCAGCAGGCTGGCCTCGGCCTGGAGCTCGGCCAGGCCGGTGGTGGGCAGGGCGCGGGTGCGCAGGCGCGTCGCCGTGCACATGGTCATCTCCGTCATCGTCGTTATCTCCGTCATCTCCTGGGGGCCGGGTCGGGCCGGGGTCAGGCGCTCATGGCGTGCTGGACGCCGGCGGAGGCCGCCGGGGCCAGGTGGCGGGCCCCGACTGGCCGGGGCGGGGCGCTGGGGCGACGGGCCAGCCGGTAGCGCACCGCGACCAGGGTGGTGTCGTTGACCAGGTCCAGGCGCTGGACTTCCAGGGAGCGCACGTGACCGCCCAGAAGCTGCTCGAGGTGGGCGGTCAGCGCCGTCTCGTCCGCAATGGCGCGGTCGAGCTGGATGATCTGGTGGCGGCTGCGGGACAGTAGCGCCGGGTGGTCGCCCATGAGCAGGGCGGCCACCACCAGCGCCATGAGCAGGGCCACCAGGGCCAGGGGCGCCGTCTGGATGCCGCCGAGGAGCCCCAGGGCGAGGGCTGCGAAGAAGTAGGCGATCTCACCCTGGGAGATCTCGGTGGAGCGCAGGCGGATGATTGACAGGACGCCGAAAAGCCCCAGGCCCAGTCCTGCGGTGACACTGGCGCTGGCCAGCAGCAGGGTGACGGCCAAGACGCCGACGTTGACGCCAATGTAGGCGGCCACAAGGTCCTTGCGGCCGTGGCGGGGGATGTAGAGGGCGCCGACCAGGATGGTCAGGGCCACCAGATCCACGGCGACATAGGCCAGTATGGGGATGAGCGAGGTCAGAGTCATGGGGGCTCCTGGGGTCGAGGTCGTGCACGGCCGCATTGCTGCCGCGCCTTCAGGCCCTCAGTCAAGGAGCCGAGCCCGTGAGGGAGCTGTGAAAGGCGTGTTCCGGGGGTATGAGGTCGCCGGGGTGGCCCTGGCCGCCCCTCAGGCCGCGGCCAGCGCCATGTCCCCGGGCCTGATCCAGCCGCGGGCCCGCATGACCTCGCTTATGAGGAGCGTCAGTGCGGCGGGGGCCAGGAAGTGGAATAGCACGATGGTGGCCAGCAGTGTCCCGCCGGAGGTGGTGGGGGACATGGTCTGCCAGGTCATGATCTGGCCGACCAGCCCCGCTGAGCCCATGCCCGAGCCCACCGCATTGCTCTCCAGGTGGAGCGCCACCGTGGCCACCGGGCCCAGAATGGCTGAGGCGAGCGTGGGCGGCACCCAGATCAGGGGGCGGCGCACAATATTGGGCACCTGGAGCATGGAGGTGCCCAGGCCCTGTGCGAGCAGTCCGGCCCAGCGGTTCTCCCGGAAGGAGGCCACCGCGAAGCCCACCATCTGGGTGGTGCAGCCAATAGTGGCCGCCCCGGCCGCAATGCCCGACAGTCCCAGAATGACCCCCAGGGCCGCTGAGGAGATGGGCAGGGTCAGGACCATGCCCATAATGACAGCCACAATGACCCCCATGAGGAGGGGCTGGCGCTCAGTGCCCCAGTTGACCAGCCCGCCCAGGGCGGTCATGGTCCGGGAGATGGGCGGGCCCACCAGCAATCCGGCGCCGCCGCCGGCGACAATGCAGCTCAGCGGGGTGACCAGGATATCCACGGGGGTGCGCCCGGAAACCAGGCGACCAACTTCGACGGCGGTGTAGGCGGCCAGGAAGGCGCCCAGTGGTTCGCCGGGGCCGCGCAGGAGCAGGGCGGTGCCGACGTCGTCGGTCACCAGAGCGCTGCCCGCCAGCAGGCCGGAGGCCAGGGCGCCGATTTGCCCGGCGACGGCCGCCGACACGACGACGAAGGTATCGGCCCCCAGACGGCGAGCGGTGCCCAGGCCAATGCCGGCGCCGGTGACGGAGGAGGCCACCCGGCCCAGGAGGATGAGGGCGGTGCCGGCGGCGCCGGGCAGGAGGCCACCGACCTGTACCAGGATGGTGCCGACAATGAGGGTGCCGAACAGGCCGTGGGTCATGCCGGTCAGGCCCTCAATGAGAATGCGGTGGGCAATGGCCTTGAGCCGCAGGGCCGCCCGTGGAACCGGGGCGGTTCGCCTCGGGGGCGCGCTCGGGGGTGCGGTTGTCTCAGTGGGGGCGGTCGCGTCGGCGGTCATGGGGGCTCCTGGGTGCGGGGAGGAGTCCGGTGGTGCCGGGCCGGCTCGGCCGGGGCGCACCACCATCCTTCTGTCACGTCATGTGTCATGACAGTAGCATTGTTGGGGTGGCGCCGGCTCTTCGCCGTGTCGGGCGGGGCGGCGAGCGCCACCGTGGCAGGCACGGAGCGGCGAGCGCCACCGGTGGCTTCCGCGGTGGGCCTGGCGGGATTGTCCGGGCCATCGGGGCGCTTGCCCGGGCCGTCGGGCGCTGAGGCGCCCCGTGTGCCGGGGCGGTCGCACTGGCCGGGTCTACTGGGCCTCGCGCAGGAAGCCGAGCCGATCCAGGCCCGCGGCAATGGCGTCGAGGGCGGCCTCGGAGTTGGCCTCAACGGTGTGGGTGTGCCAGCCGTTGGTGAGTTCGGACAGGGCCGAGGAGTTCTCCAGGCGCCTGAGGAAGGCCTCGACCTCGGCCCGGGAGTGCAGGTGAAGGTCAACCGTGATCTGCCCATAGAGGCGGTGCTCGATAGAGGTGTCCAGGACCGCCCCGCCCTCATTAATGATCACGGCGAGTTCGGCGGCGATGTCCTCGCGGGTGTGCTGGACGTAGAAGGAGCGGCGCGGACGGTTCGAGGGGCGGGCCAGAAGATAACCGCGGTTGGTGGCCAGGACGGGGCTGCCGGAGGTTCGCAGCAGGGCGACATCGCCGACGACGACCTGGCGGGAGACCCCCATCTCCTCGCCGAGGAGGGAGGCCGACAGCGGACGGTCGGCGGATTCCAGACGGCGCAGAATGGCGGCGCGGCGGGCGGCGGCGTCCATGCGTGACCTCCTGGGCGTCAACCAAGTGCTGGCGCTTGGGACGGTAGCACGCCCAACCGGGGGCGACACGCCGAGGTGCGTGTTTTCGGAGAAGGATTTTCTGCGGTTCCTCCCCAGGGTGTGGGTGAGGTGCCGGCGGGGCGGGCGCAGTGGCTGTGGTTAACGGAGTGAATTCGTGTCGTACCCCTGTGAGACCGTCGTTCTGCGGAAGTCGCCCAAGGCTTTCAGTGCTTCTGGCCAGGGCCGGCCGGCGGCTGTCCACCCCTTATCCACAAGGGATCGGGGGCTGTCCACAAGGAGGAGGCGGGATGTGCACAAGACCACGACAGACACAGCATCTTGGGGTGGTGGCGAGCTTGCACCACTAGGGGTAGTGTCTTGTGTGGCAGGGGAGGCATGCCCTCCCGAAAATTGCAATGGTGTTGTTATACCGGTACAAGAGCCGTGTGCGGCGGTGCGCCGGGGTAGCAGCTCGCCTTAAACAATCGCAGGAAGGCCTCACGATGACGATTATCGTCTACAGCAAGCCCCGGTGCGTTCAGTGCACTGCCACCTACCGCGCCCTGGATAAGGCGGGCCTGTCCTATGAGACCGTTGATATCTCGCTGGACGTCGCGGCCCTGGACCAGGTGCGCTCCCTGGGGTACGCCCAGGCCCCCGTGGTTGTGGCCGGTGGCGAGCACTGGTCAGGTTTCCGCCCCGACAAGATCAAGGCCCTCGCTGCCGCTGCCGAGGCCGTCGCCATCTGATCGCGGGCGCCGAGCAGTCGTGAGGGACAAGCCCCTTCTGGTCTACTTCTCCTCCGCCTCGGAGAACACACACCGATTCGTGGGCAAGCTCGGCTTCCCTTCGGCGCGGATCCCGCTGCACCCCAAGGACCCCCCGTTGCAGGTGGGGGAGGAGTACGTGCTCCTCGTCCCCACCTACGGCGGGGGCTCTGTCAAGGGCGCCGTGCCCAAGCAAGTCATAAGGTTCCTCAACGACCCGCACAACCGGTCGTTGTGCCGCGGGGTGATCTCCTCGGGCAACACCAACTTCGGCGAGGCCTACTGCCTGGCCGGTGACATTATCGCCAGCAAGCTGGGAGTGCCCCTCCTCTACCGTTACGAGCTGCTGGGAACCCCGACCGACGTCGAGCGCGTCACACAAGGATTGGATGAGTTTTGGCAGACACGCTGACGGGCACCGGCTCTAACGGCTCTCATGCAGCGCTCCCCCCGGAGCTGGACTACCACGGCCTCAACGCGAGGTTGAACCTGTACGACGCCGACGGGCGAATCCAGTTCGACGCCGACCGTCAGGCCGCGCGCCAGTACTTCCTTCAGCACGTCAATCAGAACACCGTCTTCTTCCACGACCTGGAGGAGAAGCTGGAGTACCTGGCCGAGGAGGGCTACTACGAGGCCCACGTCCTGGAGGCGTACTCCCCGGAGTTCGTCAAGGCCGCCTTTGCGGCCGCCTACGCCCATAAGTTCCGCTTCGAGACCTTCCTGGGGGCGTTCAAGTACTACACCTCCTACACGCTCAAGACCTTCGACGGCAAGCGCTACCTGGAGCGCTTCGAGGATCGCGTCACCATGGTGGCCCTGGCCCTGGCCGACGGCGACGAGCAGCTGACCCTGGACCTCATTGAAGAGATGATGACCGGCCGCTTCCAGCCGGCCACCCCCACTTTCCTCAATGAGGGCAAGGCGCAGCGCGGGGAGCCGGTCTCCTGCTTCCTGGTGCGCATCGAGGACAATATGGAGTCCATCGCCCGAGGCATTAACTCCGCCCTGCAGTTGTCCAAGCGCGGCGGCGGTGTGGCCCTGCTGCTGAGCAACCTGCGGGAAATGGGCGCCCCCATTAAGCGCATTGAGAATCAGTCCAGTGGCGTGGTCCCGGTCATGAAGCTCCTGGAGGACTCCTTCTCCTACGCCAACCAGCTCGGCGCCCGCCAGGGTGCCGGCGCGGTGTACCTCCACGCCCACCACCCGGACATTATGCGGTTCTTGGACACCAAGCGCGAGAACGCCGATGAGAAGATCCGCATTAAGACCCTCTCCTTGGGGGTGGTCATCCCGGACATCACCTTCGAGCTGGCCAAGAACAACGAGGACATGTACCTCTTCAGCCCCTACGACGTCGAGCGCGTCTACGGGGCGCCCTTCGCTGACATCAACGTCACCGAAAAGTATCGGGAAATGGTGGACGACGGGCGCATTAAGAAAACGAAGATCAACGCCCGCGCCTTCTTCCAGACCCTGGCCGAGATCCAGTTCGAGTCCGGGTACCCGTACGTCATGTTCGAGGACACGGTGAACCGCGCCAACCCCATCAAGGGCAAGGTCGTCATGTCGAACCTGTGCTCCGAGATCCTTCAGGTGGGCGAGCCCAGCCGGCTCAATGAGGACCTGTCCTACGCGCATGTCGGCAAGGACATCTCCTGCAACCTGGGGTCCCTCAATATCGCCAAGACGATGGACTCCCCGGACTTCGCCCGCACCATCCGCACCGCCGTGCGCGGTCTGACGGCGGTCAGTGACCAGACCCGCCTGCCCAGTGTGCCCTCTATTGACCGCGGCAACCGGGAATCCCACGCCATTGGCCTGGGGCAGATGAACCTGCACGGCTTCCTGGCCCGGGAGCGAATCCACTACGGCAGCGAGGAGGGCCTGGATTTCACCAATGTCTACTTCGCCTGCGTGCTGTATGCGGCGCTGGCCGCCTCCAATGAGCTGGCGGTGGAGCGCGGGGAGAGTTTCGTGGGCTTCGAGGACTCGGCTTATGCCAGTGGCGAGTTCTTCGAGAAGTACATGACGCAGGATTTCGTCCCGGTCACCGAGAAGGTCAAGGCGATCTTCGAGGCGTCCTCGGTGAAGGTCCCCACCCGCTCCGACTGGGCGGAGCTGGCGGCCAGGGTCAAGGAGGGCGGCCTGTACAACCGGAACCTACAGGCGGTGCCGCCCACCGGTTCGATCTCCTACATCAATAACTCGACCTCCTCGATTCACCCGATCGTCGCCAAGATTGAGATCCGCAAGGAGGGCAAGATCGGGCGCGTCTACTACCCGGCGCCCTACATGACGAATGACAACCTGGAGTACTACCAGGACGCCTATGAGATCGGCCCGGAGAAGATCATTGACACCTACGCGGCGGCCACCCAGCACGTGGACCAGGGCCTGAGCCTCACCCTGTTCTTCCCCGACACGGCCACGACCCGCGATGTCAATCGCGCCCAGATCTACGCCTGGCGCAAGGGCATTAAGACCCTGTACTACATCCGTCTGCGCCAGGCCGCCCTGACCGGCACCGAGGTCGAGGGCTGCGTGTCCTGCATGCTGTGAGACGGCAGTAGATACCTGAACAGAGGGAAGTCGCGGTGGCGAAGGTTGCTTACGGCGACGAGAGTATTCGGCGCACGGGTGTTCCGAAGTCAATGTATTTGCTGGGTGCGTATATCTGTGATGACAGCCATCCTGATCTTGCCGATGATTTATCTGGGTACGCACGTAGTCGAGGTAAGCTCCACTGGAGAGATCATGTTCCGAAAAATAAGGTTGCTGTGTGTCTCACTATTGGTCGTCATGATGCCCTGCACGTCGTTGTGATGGCTTCTCCTCTTCCTTCAGGGGGTGGCGGTGAGGAGCGTGCCAGGCAGCGAGCACTTGTTAATCTTGCCGTGATCCTCGATTCGGAGTTCGGCGTGAGCGAGCTTGTCCTTGAGCGGCGGCAGCGTGTGCAGGATGAGAAAGATGAGTGCAGCATCGCCTTGGCGCGCCAGTCGCAGGTGGTGGGAAGCACGTTTCGCCTTAAGCACAGGTTCGGCCGCGAGGAACGGCGACTCTGGGTTCCGGACCAGGTGGTCGGGGCGTTGGGTGATCATCTTGCTGGCATGGACACTGGCTGGAAGCATATCGCTGGCCGTGTGCGGCTAGAGAAGATTGACCCCAGGTAGGAAACGCGAACGCCGGGCCCACATGACAACACGGGTGCACCGGCGCTTACTTCCACTCCGCACCGTGGTGCGGCGGCAGTTCAGTATGACCCCGAAGGAGATAGCAGGTCAATCCCTGCAGGTAGCGTGCGCGAAACCCGGCTCGCCCACCGTCCGGAAGGCTGCCGGGCTCACTTCAGAGGGCTACTGCCCCAAGTCCTACCACCATAGATCAGGGTCGACCCGTCGTGCCAGAGGGGTTCACCACGGGTGACATGTCGTGGCCGGCCCGTCCAGACCTATGACCTGGGCGCTGGGGCCCGGCGTCGGCCCGGTACCCTGCCCGCAGCACTGCGCGGGCCGGCGTCGGCCCGGTGTCGAGCTCCGCCGTCGTCAGGTCCACCCCGTCCCATAGCGGGGCGCGGTGGCGTCTTCGGGCTTGCGGCTCTCAGCCTTGGTCCCGCAGGTGGGCCTCGACGCGCTCGACCTTCGCGGTGAGCTGCCCGGTGAAGCCCGGGCGGATGTCCGCCTTGAGCACGAGGCTCACGCGCGGGCTGACCTCGCCCACCGCCTCGCAGGCGCGCTTGACCACTGCCATGCACTCATCCCACTCGCCTTCCAGGGTGGTGAACATCGACGTCGTCTCACAGGGCAGGCGCGACTCGCGGCACACGCGCACCGCCCGGGCGACCGCTGCGGACATCGACCCGTCCGGGTCGTCAGTGGTGGATGGGGACACGGAGAAGGCCACGAGCATGGCCCCAGCGTAGGTCGGCCAACCGCCGTGCGAGCGCCGAACCGAAGGATCGCCGGAACCGGTGCTGATCCGGGCTTCGACCGGTCCCGGCGGGAGGGGCGGTGCGCATTCTCCTTCTGCCGCGCGGGGGCGATGCGGGCGCCCGGGGCATCCCCAGGCCTGGCAGTTATCTCATGCTCGAGGGTAGTTATCTCAAAAACTCGGTTGTTATCTCATACCGGGGGCTGTTATCTCATATGAGGGCCTGTCCGCGCGTTGGCCTGTGATGCCGCCGCCAGGATGAGGCGATGCGGCACCGTGCCGTGATCGCCGGCGATGTCGGATCCCGGCGCCCCGGTGATCCCGACGATCACGCGCCCGCCGGGATCGCGCGCGACCCTCCGCCCAAGGCGCGCACCAAGAGTGGCGATCAGCTCGGAGGCGGTACCGGTACGAGAGATCGGCGGGGTGAGGGGTGCTTCGGTCTCGGGGCCATGACCCGATTGTGTCCATGCCGACGGCGCTCCGGCCCCGCGGTCTGTCGGGCCGAGGATTCAGAACGGATATCATGCGCCCATGACCGTGCCCCCGGCGATCCCTCTCCCCGATGCTGACAATGAGAGGGCGGTGATCACCCGCGACCGCCCATCCCGCCCCCCGGTTTACCGGGCGGGCTCGGCCAAACTATCGATGGCGGGGGCGCGCCGGTGGGGTGTTGACGAGGTTCTCGACGCGGTGTTCTTCGCCGTCGCCGCCCTGGCCACCTTATGGTTGGCGTGGGTGCTGCTGGGATCGGGCTGGCGCCTGCACCCGCGCCTAGTGATCAACCTCGTGCTGTTCTGGGCGGTTCTGGCCTATTTGGCCCTGCCTCGCCTGCACCAGGTCCTGACCTGGCTCTACGTGCCGGACTACTTCATCGGCCGCACCCGCACCGCCGACGGGCTGCTGGGCGACCCCGTCAACCTCGCCGTCCTGGGGGACGAGGAGGGCATCCACGAGGCCATGGCCGCCGCCGGATGGGTGCGCGCCGACCCCATTACCCTGCGCTCATCGTGGGGCATCATTGTCTCCTCGGTGCTGCGCTGGTCCTACCCCGCGGCCCCGGTATCCGACCTCATGCTCTTCGGGCGCAAGCAGGACTTCGCCTACCAGAAGGAGGTTGAGGGCAACCCCGCTCAGCGCCACCACATCCGCTTCTGGCATGTGCCGCAGGGCTGGGTGCTGCCCGGCGGCCGGAAAGTGGACTGGCTGGCCGCCGCCACCTACGACCGCTCCGTGGGGCTGTCGACCCTCACCTTCCAGGTGACGCACAAGATCGACGCCGATATTGACGTTGAACGCGACTACGTGGTCGACGACGTGCGCTGGGCCAGCCGGGCGGCGCAGCTGGAGATCTGGCCGGACTTCTTCACCGCCTACCACGATAAGAACGGTGGTGGGGACAGGGTCGTCACCGATGGCGATCTCTACGTCCTCAACCTGCACGAAGTGACCCCGGGCGCACCGAACTCGCAGCACAGTGGAGAACTTGCACAAGCCAGACGGCATGAGGCAGGGGCGCGACGACGTCGCCCGCCAGAGCTCATTGGCGCCGTCCTGCTCCTGGTGCTGCTGGAGATTGTCAATACCGTCCGGTTCTTCAGCGACGAGGGGGTTGCTGAGGCGATCAGGAGCGTTCAAACCCCGGAGGACCCGGACCTCGCGCGCTCAGCCGTGGGCGTGGTCGTCATTATGACGATCCTGGTCATGGCGGTCATTGCCGCACTGGCAGTGGCCATCTGGTTCGGCCACCCGCGCTGCCGCATCGCCCTCATGGTGTTCCTGACCCTCAATATCACCAGCGTCATGACTCAGGTCTTCGCCGTCGGGTTCCGGCACGCCTCCTGGGGCCTGATCGTTTCGGCGGCCTTGAGCGTGCTGACGCTCCTGACCATGTCCTCCCGCTCCTTCCACCAGTGGGAGTGGGAGCGCAAAACCGAGCGCTTGGCGAACCGTTCCCCGGCCGGGTCCTGAAGAGGCGTCCTGCGGCTGCCCCCCGTGTCGTCATGCGTCGTCCACTGCGCCGGGGTGCGGGCAGGTCGGTGGTGGAGCGCGGGCGGCGTCCCAGGCCCGGGGAAGGGGCAGTCCTGCCCGTTCCCCGAAGGGGCGTCAGATCCTACGGTAGGAAGATGAAAAAACCTCGACATCCGCGACGCAGTGTCCTGTTGGTTCTGCTCACCTCCATTGCCCTGGCGCGGCCAAGCTGGGTCCCTGAACACGACTGGATCTGAGTAAGTCCGGACGGCCGGCCCTCCTCGCCAACCAACCCTCCAACGTTTTGCTCACAGGACAACAACCAAGGCCGTTGTCCTGTGAGCAAAACGTTGGAGGGGATTGGAGGGGAGGGGGCGTCGGTCGGGGGCGGCGGGCGTTGGAGGGGAGGTGGCGTCGGGGCGGTGCTCCTGGCTACTGCGCTCCCGGCCCCTCGTCGGTCGCCTCCCGTGCGACTGCGGCCCGGTCCTCCTGGTCGCGGTCGTGCTGCTCCTGGAGACGCTTGTGAGTGCGCAGGTGCTCCCACGCGGCCAAACGATCGCCAACAACCCGCTCGTAGCCTTGAGTGGTGGGCCGGTAAAGCCGCTCGCGCTCCATGCCCTCGGGGAAGTAGTCCGCCCCGGAGAACCCCTCCGGGGTGTCGGGGTCGTACTGGTAGCCCCTGCCGTAGCCGAGTTCCTTCATCAGGCGCGTGGGGGCGTTCAAAATATGCGCCGGCGGCATGAGCGACCCGGTGCGGCGCGCCAGCTTCCGGGCCGCGCCCAGACCCCGATACACCGCGATCGACTTCGGCGCTGTCGCCAAGTAGACCACGGCCTGCGCAATTGCCAGTTCCCCCTCCGGGGAGCCCAGACGCTCATAGACGTCCCATGCCGCCAGGGCCTGCTGTACCGCCTGCGGGTCGGCGATCCCCACATCCTCGGTGGCGAAGCGCACCAGGCGGCGGGCTATGTAGAGAGGGTCCTCCCCGCCGTCGAGCATCCGCGCCAGCCAGTACAGGGCGGCATCGGGGTCCGAGCCGCGCATGGACTTGTGCAGCGCCGAGATGAGGTTGTAATGCCCCTCTTGCGACTTGTCGTACAGCGGGGCGCGCTGCTGCACGAGGCGGGCCAGGCCCGCCACGTCAAGCGGCCTGCGGACGGTCTGCAACTGTTCAATGAGGTTGAGCAGGTAGCGCCCATCGCCGTCGGCCATGGCTATGAGCGCCTGCCGCGCCTCGGCCTCCAGGGGCAGGGGCCGGCCATTGGCCCGCTCAGCCCGCTCGGCGAGCGTCGTCAGTGCGGCCTCGTCCAGGCGCCTGAGGACGAACACCCGGCAGCGGGAGAGGAGCGCCCCATTGAGCTCGAAGCTGGGGTTCTCCGTGGTCGCGCCGACCAGCACAATGGTGCCGTCCTCCACATAGGGCAGGAAGGAGTCCTGCTGGGCGCGGTTAAAACGGTGGATCTCGTCAATGAACAGGAGCGTGCCCTGCCCCACCGCGCGCCGCTTGCTCGCGGTCTGGAACACCTTGCGCAGGTCGGCGACGCCGGAGAAGGTGGCCGACAATGGCTCGAACACCAGATCGGTGTGCTCGGCCAGCAGCCGTGCGATCGTTGTCTTCCCGCACCCCGGCGGCCCCCACAGGATCATTGACACCAGTCGGTGCTCGCCGACCATGCGCCCAACCGGCCCCCCGGGGCCCAGCAGGTGCTCCTGCCCCACCACCTGGTCGAGCCCTTGGGGGCGCAGCCGGTCGGCGAGCGGTCGGCTTGTCTGGTCAGGTTCGAACAGCGACAGAGGATCCTGGCTCATGGCCCGCCTCCTTCATTCGCGCCCTCCGGCGGTCGGCTCCCACGGACATTCGCGCCCCTCCGGCGGTCGGCCCCCGCGCCCGCTGCTGAGCAAACCCACAGTAGCCGCGCCGGGCACCGATCGACAGTGCGCACCAGCGTTGTCGCGCCCGGCCCAGCGCGCTCAGCGCCGCGCTCAGGCCAAGGACCAAACCTCGTCGCAGCGGGAGGCACTGGCCTCCACCAGATGAGCGTTGGGAAGGTCCACAGTGCGCACCCAGTGGGCGGCCGCGGCCCGATTGCGACCGAAGGCCTCATGGCGGGCCACCAGCCGTGCGACAAGCTCGGGCTCTGCGACCTTCAAGAAGATCAACAGGTCAATGCGCCGGCGCACCGCCGCCCAGCCGGGAGAGTCCAGGGCCAAATAGTTGCCCTCGGTCACCACCGCCCCCGGTCCGCGCACCAGGGCCCCGGCGGCCACCGGTTCATGCAGGTCACGGCGGTAGACCGGTACCGCGACCGGGGCGGCGCCCTCGGCCCGCACCCGGTCCAGGACCGCCAGGTAGCCCTCGACGTCGAAGGTGTCTGGCGCTCCCTTGCGGCCATGGCGGCCCAACTCGTCGAGAACCGCGTTGGAGTAGTGGAACCCGTCCATGGGCACGCTGCCGGCCAGCAGGCCGCGGTCGCTCAACTCGGCCTCCAGCTCGCCGGCCAGGGTGGACTTCCCCGACCCGGGCGCGCCCGTCAGCCCGACAATGACGCGCCCACCGGGCCGGGCGGTGAGCAGGGTACGCACTCGAGTGATGAGGCCGGCGCGCAGGGAGGTCGGGTGAGAGTCGTTCACCAGATCATTGTGACGGGTCGGCGGCGCCCGGCGCAGTGGCAGGGCCCGTTCGCCGCCGCGCCCGTGGCCGGACTGCGGCGCCCGGCGCACAGTGGGGCGCCGGGAGGGCGGGCGCATGACCTCCCGGGGCCTGGCGCTCGGCGCACAGTGAGAGGGACAATAAGAGAATTCTCATGAAGCCTTGATCCCCACCTCACAACCGCGCAGTGCACTGGAGTGACAGTCGGGCCGGCCCCGTTGAGGAGGACATTATGGCTGAGCACACGCGACTGGCCAGCCTGCTGGTCATGATTACGGCAGCCGGCTTCCTGCTGGGCGCGCTGCTATTCACCTTGGCCAACACCTCCTCCTCCGGCGTGCGCAGCCCCGGCGTCACAGTCACCGGCCGGCCCACCAGCACGGTGACGGATCCATCCACGGCCGCGACCGCCCTGCCCGCCGCCGAGCCGAGCCCGGAGGCGCCGGCCGTGGAGGCGCCAGTGGGGGCCGACCCCGTTCTGCCTGCACCGCCCGTGCTCGTCGACGACGACGATGACCTCTACGACTCTGACGGCCCCGATGCCGACGACATCGACGATGACATTGACGACGATGATGACATCGACGACGACTAATGCCGGCTAATGCAGACTAATGCCGGCGCCCACGATGAGGCGCCCATGATCATGTCAATGCCGCCGGTTAACGCGCTCCGCGCCCTCAGCGCAGCCGGTAGCCCATGCCGCGCACCGTCTCGAAGCGCTCCTTGCCGAGTTTGGCCCGCAGGTAGGACACATACACATCCACCACATTCGAGCCGGGGTCGAAGTCGTAGCCCCACACCGCCGACAACAGCTGTTCTCGGCTGAGCACCTGGCCGGGGTTGCGCAGGAAGGTCTCCGCCAGGGCGAACTCCCGGGCGGAAAGATCCACGCTGCGCCCCTCCACCTGCGCCCGACGCGTGCGCAGGTCCAGGGACAGGCCCTGATGGTCCAGGACCATGGCCGAGGCCTGCGGCTGCCCAGTGCGCACGCGCAGTCGGATCCGGGCCAGCAGTTCCTCGAAGCTGAAGGGCTTAGGCATGTAATCGTCGGCCCCTCCTTCCAGGCCGGCGACCCGGTCGGCCACCGAGGAGCGGGCCGTGAGCATAATGACCGGTGTGCTCACCCCCTGGCCGCGCAGGCGCTCCAGGACCTCAAAGCCGTCAATATCGGGCAGGCCCACATCCAGGACAATGAGATCCACGCCCCCCGCCACGGCCAGGTCGACGGCCTCCTCACCCAGCGCCGTCGTCATAGTGGTGTAACCCGCCGCCTTGAGGCCCTTGGCAATGAAAGCCGTGATTCGAGCCTCGTCCTCCACAATGAGGATCGTGCTCATGGGGTGCTCCTCTCCTCAATTCTCCTCAATCTCCGGTCCCGGCTCACTGAGCAGGGGCAGGCGCAGGGTGACAGTGGAGCCTTCACCCACAGTCGAGGCAATGTCGAGGCTGCCACCGTGGGCGGTCGCTATGGACTCCACAATAGCCAGGCCCAGGCCCGATCCGGGGGCCCGCTGGGAGGCTTCACGCCCCCGCCCGAAGCGCTCCCGCACCAGTGCCATCTCCTCGGCGGGGATCCCAATGCCCTCGTCTGTGACCCACAGCAGTATCTCATGGTCCTCAACGCCGGAGCCCAGCGCAATCCGGGAGCCGGTCTCGGAGTACTTCACGGCGTTAGCGGCCAACTGGAGCCACGCCTGGGTAATGCGGGCCGGGTCGAGGAGGGCGTTGACAGCGGTCAGGCCCGCCAGCACCCACTGGCGTTCACCCAGGGCGCGCGCCTTGTCGAAGACCTGGTCGGTCAGTGTCGCCACTTGGCAGAGCTCAAGGCGAATGAAGTCGGCCTGATCGGCCTTGGCCAGGGTGAGGATGTCATTGACGAGCACCCCCATGCGGTCGAGCTCGTCGAGGGCCAGGTCCCGGGTGAGCCGCACATCCTGGGGGGAGGTCGGGTCAATGAGCTCAAGGTGGCCGCGCACCACGGTCAGGGGGGTGCGCAACTCGTGGCCGACGTCGTCGAGCAGGTTGCGCTGGGCCAGGACGGCGTGCTCAACCCGGTCCAGCATGCGGTTGAAGCCGATGGCCAAGGAGCTGAGCTCGTCGCGACCGCTGACCGGCACCCGGCTGGTCAGGTCGGATTCGTCAATGGCCTGTGTAGCGCGCTTGAGGTCGGCTACGGGCCGCAGGAGGCGAACCACGAGGAAACGGGCCATGGCGATGACGACCACCACGCACACCAGGCCGGCCAACGCGTACAGGATCATGGTCCGGCGCAGTTCGGCGGCGGTGGCGTCCATGTCGACCACCCGCACCAGCGCCCCCTGCCCGGTGTCGAAGATAACTGGCACCACCAGCACCCGGTAGGTGCACCGGGAGGTGGTCACCGTTTCAATGACCGTCTGGGAGCCACTGACCCAGGGGGCGACGGCGCTCATGAGCTCGGCGTCATCCTCCGGGCGCAGGGCCACCTCCGTGGGCGCCAGCCATCGCGGCTTGGACTCCACGAAGGCCATCTCGCCCTCCCCGGGGGCGACGACGCTGCGCTCCAGGTAGGTGCGCAGGACCGCTGAGGCGTCGGTGAAGGGCTCGCGGGTGCGGGGGTCGGTGCCCTCCACGGCCAGGATCCGCAACCCCTCGGCCTGCCGCTGCAGCTGGGCGGTGGTGGAGGCGTTCAGGTGGCGGCCCTGCAGGACGCCCACAATGGTCCCCGAGGTCACCAGGGCCACCCCCGCCACCAGGGCCATGGTGAGCAGGATCCGGGTGCGGATAGTCGTCCACGACGTCGGCAGCCTCACCCTCATTGCTCTATTGTGCCGAGGGCCTCCCCCGGGCGACCAGGACCGGCACGGCGGGTTCTGGCGCCCCGGGCCCCGCCCGGGCCCGGGGCGGTCATGGACGGCCCAGTCCGGTGTAGGACCAGCCCGCATTGCGCCACCTGGTCGGGTCCAGGGCGTTGCGGCCGTCAATAATGGCGGGGCGGGCCACGTGCTGGGCGGCGGCGAAGGGGTCAAGGTCCACGAAGTCGCTCCACTCGGTCAGGAGCAGGACCAGGTCGGCGCCCTGAAGTGCGCGTACCGGATCGGGCTCGGTGCGCAGATGCGGGTAGTGGCGGCCTACCGCCTCAAGGGCCCTGGGGTCGCACACGGTCACCCGCGCCCCCATCTGCGCCAGCCGCTCGGCGACGTCGAGCGCGGGGGAGTCGCGAATGTCGTCGCTGTTGGGTTTGAAGGCGGCCCCGAGGACGGTGACACGGGCCCCGGCCACGTCCCGGCCCAGCTTGGAGGCCGCCAGTTCGGTGACGCGGCGGCGCCGCCGCAGGTTAATGGCGTCAACCTCCGCCAGGAAGCGAACGCTCTCCCCGGCACCGATCTCCTGGGCCCGCGCCGTGAAGGCGCGGATGTCCTTGGGCAGGCAGCCGCCGCCGAAACCCACCCCGGCCCGCAGGAAGCGTCGCCCAATGCGCGGGTCGTGACCAATGGCCTCGGCCAGGGTGACAACGTCACCGCCGGTTTTCTCACAGATCTCCGCCATGGCGTTAATGAAGCTGATCTTGGTGGCCAGGAAGGAGTTGGCCGCCGTCTTGGTCAGTTCAGCGGTGGCGAAATCGGTGAGGATGCGGGGCACCGAGGCGGCGAGCATCTGGGAGTACACGGCGTCCAGCGCCGCTTGCCCACGATCGGCGCGGTCCGGGTCGGCGGACAGGCCGTAGACGATCCGGTCCGGGTTGAGCGTGTCGGCCACCGCGAACCCCTCCCGCAGGAACTCGGGGTTCCACACCAGGGCCGCCCCCAGTGGGGCGAGCCGCTTCTCCACGGCCGCGGCCGTCCCCACCGGGACCGTGGACTTACCGGCCACCACGGTGGCGCCATCGCGGGGCAGCGTCCGGCACAGCATGCCCACGGCCCGCCACAGGTGACTGAGGTCGGCCGCCTTGCGCCCCGGTGTCTGCGGTGTGCCCACGGCCAGGAAGTGGACCTCGACGCCGGCCAGGTCCGCCGGCGAAGGGCTGGTGGTGAAGCGCAGGCGGCCACTGTTCAGGCCCGCGGTGAGCATGGTGTCGAAACCGGGCTCGTGGAAGGGGCTGAGCCCCTGGTTCAGGCGCGCCACCTTGGACGCGTCGACATCCACCCCCAGCACCTCGTGGCCCAGGTGGGTCATGCAGGCGGCGTGCACCGCCCCCAGGTAGCCGCATCCGATCACGGAGATCTTCATGTCGCTGACTCCTTCATCATGGTGGTGGTCGGTTCAATGGGGGCGCTCAGGCAGTGGTCCACCCAGTCCGCCAGCCAGGGCCAGGCGCTGGGCCGGTAGGCGTGGACGCAGGCCAGGCGCAGTCGCGCGCCCTGGCGGTAGACGGAGACCCGCTCCGGGCTGGTGGGCAGCGCCCGGCCCATGGCCTCCAGGAGCCCCAGGACACGGTTGAGCCCCGCCGCCCCCAGCCGCCCCTGAAGGCCGGCGAGCTCCACGTGCGCCAGCAGGTTCCCCAGATCCAGGGCCGCCTCGGCCCGGCAGGCGGTGTCCAGGTCGAGGAGGGACAGCGCGCTGCCGTCCCACAGGAGTTGGGCGTCGTGGAGGTCCCGGTGGGCGGGCACGAGCGTCCCGCCACCCTCCTCCAGGGCCCGGCAGACGGCCGTGACCTGCCGCCCCAGGGCCTCGGGGGCGGGCAGGAGGCCGTGGCGGGAGGCGGTGGTGAACCACTGCCACAAGACGGCGGCCTCCTGCCCGCCCCGGTGCGCCGCCAGGCCCTCAGCGCCCGCGGGGCCGGCCACCAGTCCGGGCCAGGCCGCGGCCAGTGCCTCCCAACCGGCCCGGCCGGCCTCACCGAGCGAGTAGAGGCTGCTGCCGGGCAGCAGCGCCGTGTCGATCCTGGCCGGCTGGGAGTCCAGGATGCGGGCCGCACCCAGTCCGACGGCCCGGATCAGCGGCTCCAGCGCCCGGTGCGCGCCCAGCGCCTCCTGGGCGCGCCCGGGGCGCAGGAGCTTGATGGCCCGCTCACCGGTGAGGACGACGGCCCGGCGGTGGAGCCGGTGGACCACCAGCGTCCCCCCGAGCCCGGGGTGCAGGGCGGGCAGGCGAGGGTCTGTGGCGAAGGGGGAGGGGTGCAGGCTCCCGGTGGGCGTCACCCGTGCGGCCCGCAGGCGCCCGGCCCGGTCGCGCAGCTCGACGCTCAGCCCCCCGCCGCGGTGCGGCCAAGCCCGGTGCAGCCCGGCGATGCCCATCAATATGGTGGCGGTGCTCATGGTTCCCCCCTCTCCAGGCGGCTCAAGGAGGCGCCAATGGCCTCGCGCCAGAGCGGGTCGGCGCGGCGCAGCGGATCGACCAGGCGCAGCAGGCGGGAGCGGGTGACGGCGCGGCCCAACTCCCCGCCCCGGGGCAGGGCCCCTCCGGCCCGCTCGTAGCCGGCCAGCATGAGGTTGCCGGCCGGTAGCGCGCACTCGGCCAGGTAGGAGCCCAGGTCGTCGGCGGCCGGGCCCAGGCAGGCCCGCTCGAAGTCGGTCAACCACAGGCGCCCGGAGGCGGAGTCCATGAGCACCTGGTCCGGTGAGGCGTCCCCGTGCGTCAAGACGGCCTGGTCGGCCCCGGTCGGGCCGCCGGGGCCATTGCCGACGACGGCCCCCTCCGCCCCGCCGGCGAGCCGTTCCAGCAGGCGCCGCAGGCGGGCGGCGAGGTCGGGGGCGAGCAGGTCCAGTAGGCCCACATGGGCGCTCACCTGGGCGTGCAGGTCACTGCGGCCAGTGGCCAGGCGGTCCCGCAGCCCCGGGGACAGCCCCCCGGTAGAGGCGTGCAGGGCCGCCAAGAGCTCGCCGGCGCCCATGTGCGCCGCCGCCCGGGCGCGCGGCCCGACCCCGGACGCCCCCGCCAGATCCATGTCCCCCACCCGGCGCCCGGCGCTTATGTGCGCATCGGCGTACCAGGCGGAGACCCCGGTCTCCTCCGGCAGGGGGATGAGGCCCCGAAGGCAGCGCCCCAGCTCGCGTGCGAGCGCCTGGGAGGCGGAGCTCACGCGCACCACCGAATGCGATTCGGCCACCACGAGGCGGCGCAGGGGGTTGTACCGCAGCACCCGCCCCGGATCCAGGGCGGAGAGCAGTCTCAGGCTCTGGGCGCGGTGCAGGTGGGCCACCAGTGCCGGGTCGGCCGCCAGGGGGCCGCTATCGACCACCAGCCCCCCGCCCAGCTCCTGCTCGCGGGTCCAGGTGCCGGCGAGCTCGGCGCGGCGCCGGGCGGTGGCCGCCTTGGAGCGGCTGACCGGCCACAGGAAGCGGCCCCAGCCGGCCGGCAGGCCGCTGTCCGTGTCCGCAAGGGCGATGATGACCGCCACGTCCGGCTTGACCCGCAAACGGGTGGCGCGCACCGCCCGCCCCAGGAGGCCGCTCAGCCAGTCCTCGTCCAGGACCCTGTCGACCACCTCTGCCGTGCTCATGGTTGTCCGCCCGGTCATGGCCGCCCCTGCAGGGATGCGGCGCCGTCGGTGCGGGCCCATTGGCGGAACACCTCAGAGGTGGCCAGGAGCCGGTCAGGGGGGCCGTCCAGGACGATCCGCCCGTCCTCGACCCACACCACGCGGCCGGCCCGCATGGCGACCTCGGCGTGGTGGGTGACCATGAGCGTGGTGCGCCCCCGCACCAGGGTGTCGATGGCGTCCAGGACCAGGGCGGAGGACTCGGGGTCCAGGCCGGTGGTGGCCTCGTCGAGGATCACCACCGGGGTATTGCGCAGCAGGGCCCGGGCGATGGCTATCCGTTGGCGCTGCCCCCCCGAGAGGGTCCCGCCCCGCTCGCCCACGGGGGTCTGGTATCCCTGGGGCAAGGCGGTTATGAAGTCGTGGGCGTGGGCGGCCCGGGCGGCGGCCACGATCTCGGCGTCAGTGGCGTCCTGGCGGCCCAGAAGAATATTGTCCCGGATGGTGCCGGTCAGCAGGACCGCGTCCTGGTGCAGCACCGTGACCTGCGAGCGCAACTCGGCCAGGTCCAGGGCGGGCAGTGGCATCCCGTCGAGGGTCACCACCCCGGCCACCGGGTCCAGGGCGCGCACCACCAGGGACACCAGGGTGGACTTGCCCGACCCGGAGGGCCCCACCAGCGCCAGGTGCTCCCCGGGCTCGACGACCAGGTCGACGCCGTGGAGCACTTCGACGTCGTCGTAGCGGGTACTCACCGCCGACCAGCGGATCTGCCCGCGCACCGCCCCCAGGCGCAGGGGCTCGGCGGGGGAGACAATGTCCTTGGGTACGGCCAGTAGGTCGGCCACCCGCTCCCCGGAGGCCGCGGCTCGGGAAATGCGCCCGGTGTACTTGGCCATGTCGCGCAGGGGCTTCATGGTGGTGCGCAGGTAGGAGGTGAATAGGACCAGGTCCCCTACGGTCATGGCGCCCTGGAGCACTCGCAGCCCGCCGCCGACCATGACGGTGGCCGTGGCCAGGCCGACAATGACGTCCGTGCCGCGCTCCAGGCGCGCAGCCAGGCGCAGGGAGCGCACCCCCTCGGTCAGGGACTTGCGGTTGGCGCCGGTGAAGCGGCGCTCCACCAGGGATTCCAGGCCGTAGGCCTGCACCACCTTGATGGAGGCCAGGGACTCCTGCGCCGTATTGGCCAGGTCCCCCTCACCGCGGCGGGTGCGGCGCGAGGCGGCGGTAATCCGCTGGGAGGTGCCCCGGGAGGAGAGCGTGAAGGCGACGACGGCGATGACAACCACCGAGGCGAGCAGTGGGTCGAGCACCACCATCACCACGAGCATGACCAGTAGGGTCGCCACATTGGCCACCAGCGGCAGGCCGGCGGTGACGGCGACCTCCTGCATGCGGGCCACGTCGGAGACAATGCGCTGAACGGTGTCGGCACTGCGGTTGCGGGCGTGGAACTGCTGGGACAGCCCCTGCACGTGGCGGAAGACGCGCGCCCGCAGTCCGGCCGCGGTGCGCGACCCCACGAGGGCGAAGCACACGGTGGCCAAGTAGTTGCAGGCCGCCCGCAGGCCCACGACGGCGATGAGGGCCGCCCCGCAGCCCACTAGCAGCAGCACGGCGTTCAGTGAGGGCCCATGGGCCCGGATCATGCGCTCCAGGATCGAGTCGATGACGATCTTCATGGGCCAGGGCTCCATTGCCCGGAAGGCGACCTCCAGGAGGAGGGCGACGGTGCCGGCCGCGACCAGGCCCAGGTGGGGGCGCAGGTCGGGTCCCACCAGGTGCAGGCTGCGGCGCAGCGAGTTCAGGGAGTAGGACTCAGCCATGACCCACCCCCGCGTAATCCATGATGGCGTCGACGACGCCGGCCCAGGAGTGCCGCTCCTCGGCCCGCCTCCGGCCCCGCCGCCCCAGTTCGGCGCGGCGGGCGGGGTCCAGGGCCAGGGCGTCTATCGCCCGGGCCAGGGCCTGCGGTGAGGAGGGCGGCACCAGGGTCCCCAGGCCCTGGAGGATGTGGGGGATCTGGCCCACCGCCGAGGCCACCACCGGCAGCCCGGCGGCGAGGTACTCGTAGACCTTGAGGGGGGAGAAGTACTGCTCGCCCCCCTGCGCATCCCGCGGGTAGGGGGCGACGCCGATGGCACAGCCCGCCAGGTGAGCGGGCATGTCCGCCGGGGGGATGGCGCCGCGGAAGTCGACGTTCAGATCAAGGCGGTGGGCCAGGTCCTGGAGCCGGGCCCGCTCGGGGCCGTCCCCGAGGATTCGCAGCTCCCATGGGGCCCGGGCGACTGCGGCCGCCCGGAGCAGGTCGGCCACGCCGTGCCACGGTTTGAGGGTGCCCACGAAGACCACCACCACCGACCCGGGTTCCTCCGGGGCGGGGGTAATGCGGGTGGTGGACACGCCGTTGGGCACCGTGTGGGCGCGCGCCTCGGGGACGTGCTCGTTCACCCACTGGCGCACGGGCTCTGAGACGCAGATGGTGGCCGCGGCGGCCCGGGCCTGGGCCGCCAGGGCACGCCAGGCGGCGTTGTGGTCGACCAGGGTCCGGTGAGCGCGCTGCTCGTCAATCAGGGGGGCGTTGACCTCTAGGACGCCCACTGCGCTCGAGGCGCCGGTGACGGCGGCCAGGGCGGTGGAGAACAGGGAGTAGCGCTCCAGGACCAGGTCGGCGCCGCGGTCGAGAATCCGTGCGGCGATGCGCCGGGAGGCCCGGGCCTGGGCCCGCTCTCGCGTGGCGGGGTCGTGGGCCGCCACCGGCTCACCGACCACCTCCAGGTCGGCCAGGTCGGCGGGGACCTGACTGCCCCGGCGGGTCGCATAAACCACCACCTCATGGCCGCGGGCGCGCAGCTCGCGCACCACCTCCTGAATGTGGACGCTGGCGCCCTTGGTCCCGAAGACGGGGACGCCGGGGTCAATGCACACGTAGGCGACGCGCATTTACCGCTCACCCGCCTGCGGGCTCTCCCAGGCGGCCAGCACCGCGGCCTGCTGACGGGAGTCGAAGCGCTCCTCAATGAGGGCGCGGGCGGCCCGCGCCAGCCCGGCCAGGTCCACCTGGCCCCCGGCGACCCGGGCAATGGCCCCGGCCAGGGCGACGGCGTCGCCCGGCGGTAGGAGGATGCCGGTGCGGCCGTCTTCGACGACCTCGGGCAGGCCGGTCACACTGGTCGCCACCACGGGCGTGCCGCAGGCCATGGCCTCCAGCACCACCGTGGGCAGGCCGTCAATATTGCCGTCCCCGCCCTCCAGGCAGGGGGCGGCGAAGAGGTGCGCCCGCCCCAGCAGGGAGCGGACCTCGGCCTGGGTGCGGGCCCCCAGAAGCCGCACCACCCCGGTGAGTTCGAGCTCGACCACGCGGCGGGCCAGGCGGTCGGCCAGCTCCCCCTCCCCGGCAATGTCCACCTCCAGCCGGTACCCGCGCCCCACCAGGTCGCCGACCGCCTCAAGCAGCACCTCGAAGCCCTTCTTCTCCACCAGCCGGCCCACGGCCAGCACGCGCAGCGGGGTGCTGACCTCCAGGGGGGAGCGGAAGGGGAAACGGTCCAGTTCCAGGGCGTTGTAGCGCAGGCTCACCCGGGCCCCGGTTCCGGCCAGGACCCGCCCCAGGTAGGCCTCGTTGAAGCGGCTAATGGCGATAACCCGGTGGGCGTCGGCGCCCAGGCGCCGCAGCCAGTCCATATTCACCGACTCGTGAAAGATGTCCTTGGCGTGGGTGGTCACCGTGAAGGGCACGCCGCTCAGGCGCGAAGCGATCCAGGCCACCCGGCCCGCCAAGGAGGCGAAGTGGGCGTGAATGTGGGTAATGCCGTCGGCCAGCACCGCCTGGGCCAGCGCCACCCCCTGGGCGACCTCGTCGCCGGGCAGGGTGGCCAGGGCGGGCATGAGGGCGGCGAAGCGCTCGCGGAGCACCGGGTCCTTCAAACCGGCGCACAGTTGGCGCCATAGGTCGCAGCCCTTCAGGGGGCGGGGCAGCCACCTCACCGGCGCGGACACGCGGGCGATCTCAGGGTGGAAGCGGGAGTCGGTGGTCGGGCGCAGGGCGTAGATGTTCAGCGTCTCCCCCTGGGCCTCCCGCGCCAGGATCTCGGTGACCACGAAGGTCTCGGAGAAGCGGGGGTAGACCTTGAGGACGTAGCCGATGCGAGTCATTGCGCACCCCCTGCCAGGGCCAGGGCGCAATGGCCCCCCAGCACGATGGTCGCCCGACGGCCCGCAATGTCCAGCCCGTCGCGGGCCAGACCGGAGCGGTCCACGCTGTGGTGCACTGCGGTGCGGGCCCACTGGCCGAGCGCTCGGGGGCTCAGGTCCTGCTGCCTGATGACGTCGACGGCGCCGGCGCGCTCCAGGGAGCGGGCTCGGATGAGCTGTTCGCGTCGGGGCTCCTCCCGGGGCGCCACGAGGGCGGGGGTGGAGGTGGCCAGCACCTCGACAATGGTGTTGTAGCCGCCCATGGTGATGACGGCGCTGGCCGCGTGCAGGTGCCCGCCCAGGCCCGGCAGGCAGCGGTGGACGCGCGTGCGGGGCCCGGCCAGCGCCTGGACGGCCCGGAAAGCGCCCTCACTGAGTTGGGGGCCGGCGACCAGGAGGTGGTCGTGGCCGGCGGGCGGCGTCATCCGGGCCGCCGCGCGCAGTAGGGGCTCCCCGTCGGCCCCGCCGCCGACCGTGGTCAAAATGAAGGGGGACTCCGGCGGCGCGGCGCCGCGGTCGCAGGAGGACCGGCCCAAGGAGAGGTAACCGGTGAAGTGGGCCAGGTCCCGCAGGGCACTGGGAACCTCCCCGGACGCGAAGGGGTCGTGGACAGTCGGGTCGCCGTAGACCCAGATCTCGTCAATGAGCCGGCGCAGGAAGCGCGGGTGCCCCAGGGCCCGCCACTCCGCGGCGGCCGCCTCGGGAGCGTCGAGGACGTCGCGCAGGCCCAGCACTATCCGGGTGTCGGGGTACTCCTCCTTGAGCCGCCGCAGGGGGGCGTGGAGTTCCCCGCCCACCCCGTGCAGGTGCCGGTCCACAATGACCAGTCCCGGGGCGAGCCCGACCAAGGCGGAATGGAGGATTGCCGAACGCAGCGCGATCAATGGGCCGAGTCCGGTCAAGAGCCGCCGGGGGCGGTAGTGGGCCCCGGCCTTGGTGACCCCCGGCAGGGTCAGCCAGTCGAACCCTTCGGGCAGGGGGTATGGGGGGATCGGGGCGAGCCCGGTCACCAGCAGCCCCGTGGCGTGGCGCCCGGTGGCTTGTGGGAGCGCCGCCGACAGGTGGTGCGCGATGGCGAGATTACGTCGTAGGTGCCCCAGTCCCACAGAGTCGTGGCTGTAGAGCAGAACCCGATGCGGTTGAGCCTCCATAGGCCTTGCACCCCCGTTCCAGGAACCGTCCTTCGGTCCTGCCTCGAGCGTGACAACGGAGGGTCAAATGCCCGTGAAGCAATCATGAGAGTCTTTTCAGACTCGGGGCCCACCCGGGCGCGAACGCGGGGCCCGCCCGGGGTGTCGGGGACCTGCGCCCTGCGCGGCGGCGTGGCCGGCGCGGCGGCCGGGACGGGCAGAACCGGGCAGAACCGGGCAGAACCCGGCAGATCGTCCTGGGCCCTTCGCCCCGGTCCTTAGTCCTCAGGGGTCCTTAGGGCAGGTGGGCCTGATCCAGGCCGTCCTCCAGGAGGGCTTCGCGGACCTCATTGACGAGGTCGTCCATGTGTGCTCGCGCGCTGATCGGGTCGCCTGCGGCAATGGCCCGGGCCACACCCTCGTGCCCGGCCAGGGCGCGCGGCTTGGGGTGGCGGGGCATGAGCCCCAGGCGGGTGCGCCCCATGAGGACCTCCTGCACCGGAATGGTCAGTGCCCGCAGGGCGGCGTTGCCCGAGGCCGCCAGGATGAGGGTGTGGAATTCGATGTCGGCTTGCAGGAAGGTGTCGCTATTGCCGTTGGAGGCCTCCGAGCGCAATGTGGCGGCGAGCTCGACGAGTCTGCCGGCCTGCTCCGGCTGGGCGCGCCGCGACGCCGCGGCCGCCGCAGTGGGCTCAATGGCCGAGCGCAGCTCAGTGAGCTCACCGAGCACCTGGACGCGCTGGGGGCCGCGCAGACGCCACCGGATCACCGTCGGGGCCAGCACCGCCCACTCCCGCGGGGGGAGAACCACAATCCCGACGCGCCGCCTCGACACCGCTAGATCATATGATTCGAGCATTCGCATGGCTTCTCGCGCGACGGTACGGGAGACGTTGTAGCGCTCCTGGACCTCGTCGAGCCGGATGACGTCGCCGGGGCGGATCTCGCCCGCCGTGATCCGAGTGCCCAAGTCGTCAAGAACGGTGGTGTGAAGCGTTGTTGCCGGCACCAGGGGCTCCTCTCGGGGGAAGTGGTCAAGGTGGATGGCGGCCCTGCGGTCGCAGGGTGCGGCGGGGTGATCCCAACCACAAACACATCCTAAAGGTATGACCAGCAATACCGAAAAGGTATTATCTTAATTGTCGTTCAGGACGACATCACCGCTACTCAAGGAAGAGTCATGTCAGAACCCGTCACCCACCTCATCATTATGGGAGTCGCCGGCTGCGGTAAGACCACGTCCGCCCAACAGCTCTCCGCCCTCCTGGGATGGCCCGTCGCCGAGGCCGACGACTTCCACCCTCAGTCCAATGTCACCAAGATGGCCTCCGGCGTCCCTCTGACCGATGAGGACCGCTGGCCCTGGCTGAGCAGCCTGCGCGACTGGATGACCAGCCGCGCCCGGGAGGGCCGCTCCACGATCGTTACCTGCTCGGCCCTCAAGCGCAGCTACCGCGACCTTCTGGCCGGGGCCGAGGGTCGGGTCCGCTTCGTCCACCTCCAGGTTCCACCTTCTGAGCTGAAGGAGCGAATGGAGCACCGTGAGGGCCACTTCATGCCCCCCAGTCTTCTGCCCTCTCAATTGGCCACCCTGGAACCGCTGGACGCCGATGAGGACGGCGTCGTCGTCGACTCCCGCCCCACGCCCGAACTCACGCTGGCGGCCATTGTCGAGGCCCTCGATCTGCCCGCCGCCCCCGGCTCCCCTCAGAGCCACTGAGCCCGCTTAGGAAACAAGACAATGATGTTCTTAGCATTACCGGCCGTGGCGCCAGTCCTGGCGCGCGCCGACGCCGATCCGGTAGTCCACTCCTCCAGTTCTCTTCAGCTCGTGATCGCCGCCCTGGCCGGCATTGCGGTGATCGTCGCCCTCATTGTGTGGGGCAAGCTCCACCCCTTCCTGTCCCTGACCCTGGGCTCTTTCGTCATGGCGGTGATCGCCGGGATCCCCCTGGCCGACTCCTTCACCTCCTTCACCACCGGCTTGGGTTCAACGGTCGGCGGCGTGGGCGTTCTCATTGCGCTGGGCGCGATCATTGGCACCTTCCTCATTGAGTCCGGCGGCGCCGACCAGATCGTTGACACCGTCTTGAGCGGCACCCGCGTCTCGCTCCTGCCCTGGGCCATGGCGCTCATCGCCTTCACTGTTGGGATTCCGCTGTTCTTCGAGGTCGGCGTCGTCCTCCTCATTCCCATTGTCATGCTCGTGGCGCGCCGCTCCCACCTACCGGTTGTCCTCGTAGGCATTCCGGCACTGGCCGGCCTGTCCGCTCTGCACGGCCTGGTGCCCCCGCACCCCGGTCCGCTCATCGCCATTGACGCCGTTGGCGCCAACCTCGGCCTGACCCTGGGCCTGGGGCTGCTGGTGGCCCTCCCCACCGTCATTGTCTCCGGCCCGCTGGCGGCCAAGGTGATGGCCAAGTGGGTTCCCATTGAGGCCGGCGAGGTTCTGGGTGGAGTTAAGGACACCCACAAGCGCGACCGGCGCCCCAGCTTCGAGGTCTCCCTGTCGATTGTGCTCCTGCCCGTGGTCCTCATGCTCCTGCGCACCCTGGTCGAGACCGTCGTGCCCAATGCGTCCAACCTGGCGGTCGTCAAGGTCGCCACCTTCTTGGGTACCCCGATTGTGGCGCTGCTGGTCACCACGTTGCTGGCCATGTTCGTTTTCGGGTTCGGCTGCGGCGACTCCGCCCAAGAGATCAGCGACCGGGTGGGCAGGTCCCTGGGCCCGATTGCGGGCATCCTCCTCATTGTGGGCGCCGGCGGCGGCTTTAAGCAGACCCTCGTGGACTCCGGTGTCGCCGACGTCATGGCCAATGCCATCCAGGGCGCAGGGCTTTCCCCGCTCCTGGCCGGGTGGCTCGTGGCCGTGGCCGTGCGTCTGGCCACTGGTTCGGCGACGGTGGCCACCATTACCGCGGCGGGCATTATGGCCCCCATTGCCTCCGGCCTGGACGCCCCCACAACGGCCCTGCTGGTGCTGTCCATCGGTGCCGGCTCAGTGTTCCTCTCCCACGTCAACGACGCCGGTTTCTGGATGGTCAAGGAGTACTTCGGCATGACGGTGGGGCAGACCTTCAAGACCTGGTCCCTCATGGAGTGCCTGGTCTCCGTGGTCGGTCTGGCCTCGATCATGCTGGTGAGCCTGGTGGTCTAGCGTGGTCTAACACCGCCTCGTCGCCGATCTCAGGTGAGGGCCCGGAGCCTGGTGCTGCGGGCCCCCACCGCTATTGCCACTGGCGATGCCGGCCCGGGTTCCGCCCGGTCTGCACTCACGGCGGTCCCACCGCTATTGCCGGCCGGCGGCCGGGCTCAGGCCCGTTGGCGCGCAGAGTTGGGGGGCGTGCATGCACGCCCCCCAACTACTGCTCACAGGTGCCGGGGCCCGGGTCTGGCCCCCGATCCGCCCTTGCGCTCACGACCCCAGGGCGGCGGCCTGGCGGGCCAGGGTCTCAATGCGCCCCCAGTCACCGCGGGCGACGGCGTCGGCGGGGGTTAGCCAGGATCCGCCCACGCAGGCCACATTGGGCAGGGCGAGGAACTCGCGGGCATTGGCGGCATTCACCCCGCCAGTGGGGCAGAAGCGCACGCCCGGGAAGGGCCCGGCCAGGGCGTGGAGCATTGCGACGCCCCCCACCACCGAAGCGGGAAACAGCTTGGCGTGCTCCAGGCCGCGCTCCAGCAGGCCCATGAGCTCACTAGGGGTGGCCACCCCCGGCAGCGCGTCGAGCCCGGAGTCCATCATGGCGTCGAGCAGCCGGGGGGTGGTGCCCGGAGAGACCAGGAAGGTGGCTCCGGCCTCGGCGCAGGCCCGCACCTCCTGCTCGGTCGTCACGGTACCGGCGCCCACCGTGGCGCCCTCGACCTCCGCGGCAATGGCACGGATGGCATCAAGGCCGGCGGGGGTGCGCAGGGTGACCTCCAGGGAGGTAATACCCCCCGCAACGAGCGCACGGGCCAGCGGCACCGCCTGGGCGACCTCCTTGACAACAATGACGGGGATAACAGGTGCGGCGCTCATAACGGCGTCAACGTTCATGGCAGTCCTTTCTCTTAGGCGTGACAGCAGGTCTTTTGTGTGTGACGGCAGGGGCGGTGGGTCGCCGGGGCGCCCGCCGGCGGTGCGGCGCCCCGGAGGCCGGGGGCGGAAGGCGCCAGTGATCACCTGGCCGTCAATGGCGCCGTGGTGCCCCGGCGCCCCGGAGGCCGGGGGTGGGGCGCCCGGTGCGCGCGGCCATGGCAGTCGCTTAGTCGGCGACGGCGGGCGCCGGGAAGATCGAGGCCCCCGCCTCGGCACTGCCCACCGCCCGGCGCAATGCCGCGAAGAGTTCGCGGCCCGTGCCGGTGACCCCGGCCAGGTCGGCTGGAGCCTGGACGGCCGGGCGCCGGTCGAACGCGGGGTCGGAGACCACGTCGAGGGTGCCGGCGATGGAGTCGACCCGGATGACGTCGCCGTCGCGGACCGTGGCGATGGCGCCGTCGCGGGCCGCTTCAGGGCACACGTGCATGGCGATGGGGATGCGCCCGGAGGCTCCCGACATGCGCCCGTCGGTCACCAGCGCGACACGATGGCCGCGACCCTGAAGAATGCCCAGTAGGGGAGTGAGCTTGTGCAGCTCGGGCATGCCGACGGCGTGAGGCCCCTGGAAGCGGCACACCACCACGACGTCGTGGTCGAGCTCGCCGGCGCTGAAGGCCTCCTGGACCTGTGCTTGGTCGCTGAATACCCGAGCCGGGGCCTGGACCACACGGTGCTCGTCGGACACCGAGGACACCTTCATCACGGCCCGCCCCAGGTTCCCGTCGAGGATCTTCAGGCCCCCCTCGGGGGTGAAGGGGCGCGCCACCGGGCGCAGCACGTCCTCGTCCAGCGACTGGGTGGGGGCCGGGCGCCAGACCAGGGCGTCGTCGTCGAGCCCCGGCTCGAAGCGGTAGGCGTCCAGGCCCGTGCCGGCCACGGTCAGGACGTCGTTGTGGAGCAGGCCCGCATCGAGCAGCTGGCCCACCACGAAGCCCAGGCCGCCGGCGGCCTGGAAGCGGTTAATGTCGGCTGGACCGTTGGGATAGACGCGGGCCAGGAGCGGCACGACTGCGGACAGTTCGGCGAAGTCGTCCCAGGTGATGGTGATGCCGGCGGCGGCGGCCACCAGCACCAGGTGCATGGTGAGGTTGGTGGAGCCTCCGGTGGCCAGCAGGCCCACCAGCCCGTTGACAATGGCGCGCTCGTCGACCAGCCGCCCCAGTGGCACCTGCGACCCGGCGGCGGAGATCTCCACGATTCGGCGGGCGGCCGCCTCGGTGAGGGCGTCGCGCAGGGGCGTGTCGGGGTTGATGAAGGTGGAGCCGGGCAGGTGCAGGCCCATGATCTCCAGCACCATCTGATTGGAGTTGGCGGTGCCGTAGAAGGTGCAGGTGCCCGGGGCGTGGTAGGCGCGCGACTCCGCCTCAAGCAGCTCGGCGCGGCCGATCTGGCCGGCGGCGAAGCGCTCGCGGATGTGGGACTTCTCCTCATTGCCTATCCCACTGGTCATGGGCCCCGAGGGGACGAACATGGTGGGCAATTGACCGAAGCTCAGCGCGCCGGCGAGCATGCCGGGCGCGATCTTGTCGCAGATCCCCAGGAGCAGCACGCCGTCGAAGACGTCGTGGGACAGGGCGATAGCGGTGGACATGGCAATAACGTCGCGTGAGAGCAGTGACAGCTCCATGCCCGGGCGCCCTTGGGTGACTCCGTCGCACATGGCGGGTACGCCCCCGGCGACCTGGGCGATCCCGCCGGCCTGCGCGACCACCCCGCGAATGCGGGCCGGGTAGGTCTCGAAGGGCTGATGGGCGGACAGGACGTCGTTGTAGGAGGTGACAATGGCGATGTCAACGCCAGTGGACCCTGACATGAGGCGCTTGTGGGCCGGGGAGCAGGCGGCCATGGAGTGGGCGAGGTTGGAGCAGGCCAGGTCGGTGCGATGCGGACGACTGACGGAGGCGGCCGCCTCAATGCGCGCCAGGTAGGCCTGGCGCCCTGGCCGCGAGCGTTGGCGGATGCGCTCGCTAACACTGGCGACGGTCGCGTGGAGCGGAGTCTTTTTTACTCGCTCAACCGGAGGAATGGTATGATCGATACGGTACTGAGGTGCGGGGTCGACGGTGACCATGGCATCTATAATGCCAAAAGATCACACCTTTTGGGTGGTTGGACGAGAGACTGTCGCCGTGATCTGCAACTCATGCCACGATGGTGGCGCCCCTGCAGTTGGCCCATGTGCGCGCATGGGCCGGTTCGGGGTCGGATGCTCCTTATGCCCCCTGTGCTGCTCATGGCCGCAGCGCCGGTGCCGACCGGGCTGGTGTCGACCGGGCTGGTGTCGACCGGCTGCGGGCGGCACCAGCGGCCGGGCCCTTCGCAGAAGGACGCAGCCGTGGGTGAGATCCCGCCCGGGGTTGAGGTCACGGCCGGGGGCGAGGCTACGGCCGGGGCCTTCGCAGATAGGGCGCGGCCCTCGCTCGGGCGGCCCAGGGCGGTCTGACGAACATGAGCATCTCGTAGCATGAGCGCATTGCCAGCGCCCCAGGGAGGAACCCCATGCCCGAGCCGATCAAGCTCATCGACCGCGTCCAGGCCATTAACTGGAACCGGCTCATTGACGACAAGGACCTGGAGGTCTGGGATCGTCTCACTGGTAATTTCTGGCTGCCTGAGAAGGTGCCGCTGTCCAACGACGTCCAATCGTGGGCCACCTTGAACGAGGCCGAGAAGAACATGACCACCCGTGTGTTCACCGGTCTGACCCTCCTGGACACTATCCAGGGCACGGTGGGGGCGGTCTCCCTTATTCCCGATGCGCGCACCCCCCACGAGGAGGCCGTGTACACCAACATCGCCTTCATGGAGTCGGTGCACGCCCGCTCCTACTCCTCGATCTTCTCCACCCTCATTTCGACGGCCGAGATCGATGAGGCCTTCCGTTGGAGTGAGGAGAACGAGAACCTTCAGCGCAAGGCCCGCATTATCCTGGATTACTACCGGGGGGATGACGCTGAGAAGCGCAAGGTGGCCTCCACCATGCTGGAGTCCTTCCTGTTCTACTCCGGCTTCTACGCCCCCATGTACTGGTCCAGCCGCGCCAAGCTCACCAACACCGCCGACCTGATCCGGCTCATTATCCGTGACGAGGCCGTCCACGGCTACTACATCGGCTACAAGTATCAGCTGGCGGTGCGCGAATCCTCTCCGCGGCGCCAGGATGAGCTCAAGGACTACACTTTCGAGCTGCTCATGGAGCTCTATGACAATGAGGAGCAGTACACCGAGGACCTCTATGATGAGCTGGGCCTGACCGAGGACGTTAAGAAGTTCCTGCGCTACAACGCCAATAAGGCCCTCATGAACCTGGGTTATGAGGCGCTTTTCCCCGCCGACGCCGTGGACGTTAACCCCGCGATCCTGGCCTCCCTGTCCCCCAGCGCCGACGAGAACCACGATTTCTTCTCCGGCTCGGGCTCCTCCTACGTCATGGGCACCGCCGAGGCCACCCAGGACGAGGACTGGGACTTCTGACTGAGGCGGCCGCGGCCCGGGCCGCGCAGGGGGCCGGGCGGCCCGGACTCGGCTAAGACCCGGTCAGGACCCCGGGGCCCAGTGCCGTCATGGGCGGCCCCGTCACCCGGCCCCGCCCGCTGCACCGCGCCACGGCTCACCGAAACCCGCACACGCCGCCCCCGGCGATGCACGTCCCTGGCCACCACCGGCTCGTGCAGGTCGCGCCGGTACACCGGGGCCCACACGCCCTGGCCCGTGCGCACCCGGTCCAGCAGTGCCAGGTAGCCGCTCGCCCGGAGCGCAGCGACGAGCAGCCCGAGAGCACCATGACAAACCTTCGATCCATCGCAGGCAAATCTTCGATCTACCGAGGATTTGTCAAGGTGTGATCTACGCTCGTGTCATGACTGACCTTGTTCCGCGCCACCTGGCCCCGCTGGGGGCTCAGATGCTCACGACCTTCCCGTGCGTCGTCGTCCAGGGGGCGCGTCAGGTGGGCAAGAGCACTATCTCCACCGTGCTCGCAGGGCGCGACGCAACCGTTCTGTCCCTGGACGACGAGGCCACCCGCGCCGCTCTCGAGGCCGACCCCCGCTCCTTCCTCGACCGGCACACCGGAACCCTCGTGCTCGACGAGGCACAGCGGGCGCCGAATATCCTGCTCGCCACCAAGGCCAGCATCGACCGTGACCGGCGTCCGGGGCGCTTCATCCTTACTGGCTCCGCGGACCTGCTGCGTGTGCGCGGAGTCGGCGACTCCCTGGCCGGGCGCGCCGTCGACCTGCGCCTGCGCCCCTTCTCCCAGGGCGAGAGACTGAGTCTGGACGATGACCTCATCAACGCTCTCGTGAGCAGGCACATCGACCCTGTGTCCGTCCGGTCTGAGTGGAGCCGTGTCGACTACCTGACGGCCCTGGAGCGTGGCGGCTACCCCGAGCTGCAGGACATGCCTGAACGTATGCGCGAGCTGTGGATCGAGGCCTACCTGGGGCGCCTGCTCAGTCGGGACGCAGCCTCCGTGCCGGGAGGCTCCAACCCGGGGCGGCTGGGCGCCCTCCTGCGCCTGCTCGCTGCCAACCAGTCGGGTGAGCTCGTCAAGGCGCGCCTGGCCCAGGCGGCCGGCGTCTCGGAGGCCATGGTCGCCACGTATCTCGACGCTCTCGCCTCCGTCTACCTCATCGACCGCATTCCGCCGTGGACACCGAACCTGTCGCGGCGGGAGACCGGGCGTCAGAAGGTGGTCCTGGGGGACAGCGCCCTGACGATGCATCTCAACGGCCAGAGCGCGCGCAGCCTGCGTGACCCGAGGGAGGATGCGATCGGGCCGCTTCTGGAAGGCATGGTCGCCGGTCAGCTCCTGGCCCAGCAGGGCTGGAGCGAGCAGCGGTTCCGGCTCTTCCACTACCGGGACCGCTCGGGGCGCGAGGTGGACCTGGTGGCCGAGCTGGCTGATGGCCGCGTCATCGCCCTGGAGGTCAAGGCGTCCTCCAGCTACCGCGCCGAGCAGTTCCGCGGGCTGCGCTACCTCAGGGATGTGCTGGGGGAGCGGTTCGTGGCCGGCATCGTCCTGGGAACAGCGGGCGAGGGCTACCAGTACGCCGAGCGACTGTGGGGCCTGCCCATCTCCACCCTGTGGTCCCACGCGCTGGGTAGTGAGCCTCACGAGCCGGGGTGACGCCAGGGCACTGGGAACGCGGCCGGCGCACGGCAGGGCCGGGTAGCCAGGACCCAGGGACCCAGGGACCCGGGGCCGCCCCGGGCGGCCCCGTCACCCGACCCCGCCCACTGCATCGCGCCACGGCTCACCGAAACTCCCTGTGCGCCACCCCCGTCTCCCGTAGGGTGAGGAGGTCTTCTGCTTTCAGAAGCACGCGGAGCGCAGGGCCGCTCCACGGGACTGGCAACGACGTCAGGACGCACTATGTCAAACACCCGTTACCTTGGTGGTGGTCGCAGGGAGGAGCCTTGCGGCTGGGCCAGCGGCGGTTGGCATGATGTCTTGCCCCTGTCTATCGAATGATCCGGGGGGTGTTGTCACCAGCCGTCGCGAGGCGAACT
>NZ_RYFV01000015.1 GCF_004104015.1 Actinomyces oricola
AGCCTCATACGCCTGACCTACGGACCCCACGCATCCATAGCCGAACGACTACGACACCTCACCTACGAACCATCAGAAGCAACACGCCTGGTCACAGCACCATAGAAACAACTTTGCCGAGCCCCTGTATCGGGGTCTTTGTTCCCATCACCAGAGGTGATGGGAACAAAGACCCCGATTTGCGGCTGTCTGACGCCCACCCTTTTTGCCATAACACACCTCACGGTGCGGAGCACCCTCTAGATCGACGGTGTTCCGGTTCGATGAATTCGACAACAAGGTTTTAATGCACCCATGGTACAGGAGCGTTCTGACACCTGGGCAGAGCATAGCACAGACGATGGGCCTGCGCCGCCCTTAATGCACCTTATGGTGCGAGGTGCTTTCTGACGGTCCACTGGGCGTTGCATGAGGTGCGGGGCGTGTCGTCTTAATGCACCTTATGGTGCGAGGTGCTTTCTGACAGCACCCCTCCCCCTTGTCGGAGGATACGGGTCAACGTCTTAATGCACCTTATGGTGCGAGGTGCTTTCTGACGTAACATACGGAGGTCCCAGAATCGTCTGGCTGGAGTCTTAATGCACCTTATGGTGCGAGGTGCTTTCTGACGGCAGTTCATGAATTACTCCAAGACCTTGGGGTAGCGTCTTAATGCACCTTATGGTGCGAGGTGCTTTCTGACGGTAGAACTGGCCGCGTGGCTAGATGGCCACGCTGATGTCTTAATGCACCTTATGGTGCGAGGTGCTTTCTGACCAGCGGTCAGCGGAAGCTGTCCAGCGGGGTGACGCAAGTCTTAATGCACCTTATGGTGCGAGGTGCTTTCTGACCGTCAGGGCGAAGAACGTACAGAATTCGGTAACATGTCTTAATGCACCTTATGGTGCGAGGTGCTTTCTGACGGCGTTATCGCCGGGAGTAAACTAACGGCCGACGAAGTCTTAATGCACCTTATGGTGCGAGGTGCTTTCTGACAAGTCGACCCTAACCAATTGATCGCTGCCGGGAGTTCGTCTTAATGCACCTTATGGTGCGAGGTGCTTTCTGACGAAGTAAGCAGGCAGCATGGGCAACGACGCCCGTGTCTTAATGCACCTTATGGTGCGAGGTGCTTTCTGACTCGGAGAGAAGTCCGACGCTTGGTTGAGCGCTAGCCGGTCTTAATGCACCTTATGGTGCGAGGTGCTTTCTGACCATCTACGAAAGGAGACTACAATGGACGACTCTAGTGTCTTAATGCACCTTATGGTGCGAGGTGCTTTCTGACGGTCATGAGTGTGCACACCCTGCGGGAGGCCGGCTGGGTCTTAATGCACCTTATGGTGCGAGGTGCTTTCTGACGTATATGTATCCCACGTACTAACGAGGATAACAATGTCTTAATGCACCTTATGGTGCGAGGTGCTTTCTGACGATATCAGCTCTCGGGACATGGGTGTTATTGTCTTAATGCACCTTATGGTGCGAGGTGCTTTCTGACGGCGTGACGGGCTATGGGAAGATGAGTTCTTCCCGTCTTAATGCACCTTATGGTGCGAGGTGCTTTCTGACGGAATATGCAGAGGAGTGTCTCTCCTCGGGTAGAATAATCATGTCTTAATGCACCTTATGGTGCGAGGTGCTTTCTGACTCGTTGGCGAGAAGTCAAACGCTTACCGTCGGGCCTCGTCTTAATGCACCTTATGGTGCGAGGTGCTTTCTGACCGGAGGAGTGGGAGCTCCCCGCGCAGTCTGAGCCGGTTGTCTTAATGCACCTTATGGTGCGAGGTGCTTTCTGACTTGAAGGCTGGCATAACGATTATGTAGTCCTTTACGGAGTCTTAATGCACCTTATGGTGCGAGGTGCTTTCTGACTCGTCGTGGGGGGCTACGGGTCCACGAGACCCGGTCTTAATGCACCTTATGGTGCGAGGTGCTTTCTGACGTTGCCACCCCTACTCCCCTTGAGGTCTTCGAGCGCGCGTCTTAATGCACCTTATGGTGCGAGGTGCTTTCTGACACGTTATCTGGACCACCCGTCTTCGGACCCTGTTACCGTCTTAATGCACCTTATGGTGCGAGGTGCTTTCTGACCAAGATGACCATCGAAGAGAAGCGCTACAACTTCGAGTCTTAATGCACCTTATGGTGCGAGGTGCTTTCTGACATTGTGACCCTCGGCCTTGTGGCCGGGTCTAAAATGTCGTCTTAATGCACCTTATGGTGCGAGGTGCTTTCTGACATTTCTCTCGAGGGTAGTACGCCCATAGTGTGTCTTAATGCACCTTATGGTGCGAGGTGCTTTCTGACCGTAATAAAGCCGCTCAGATCACTGCTACGACTTCAGGTCTTAATGCACCTTATGGTGCGAGGTGCTTTCTGACCCCCCTGCCCCAGAAGCCGCGCCATGACGCCACTTCAAGGGCCCGGATCGCCACCGGCCCCGCAAGCACCCCAACGGGACGGCTAGCACCGCCCCCATTCTGCCACTTCTCCCTGCAATCACGCCACTCGCCACCGACGCCACTTCCACGCCCCCGGCAAACAACTTCCAACGACGCCAAGCCGAAAAGTCCCCCTCCAACACCACCCCCACTCAGGACCAAAGCCCCTTGACAAACGAAGTGCGGTTGTTTATTAACACGCTTCGGGCCTCTCGGCTACGGGCCAGAATGCGCTCAACCCCCATAGACCTCGGGCCGCAGGGTCCCGATGAACGGCAGGTTGCGATAGTTCTCGGCGTAGTCCAGCCCGTAGCCGACCACGAACTCCGTGGGGATGTCGAAGCCCACGTAGGCCACCTCCACCTCCACCTTGGCAGCTTCAGGCTTGCGCAACAGGGTCGCGATCTCCACGCTCGCCGCCCCGCGCGAGGAGAGGTTGCCGGTCAACCAAGACAGGGTGAGCCCGGAATCAATAATGTCCTCAACAATAAGTACGTCGCGGCCGGTCAGGTCGGTGTCGAGGTCCTTGAGGATGCGCACCACCCCGGAGGACTTGGTGCCCGACCCGTAGGAGGACACCGCCATCCAGTCCATGGGCGCTGAGCGGTGCAGCCGGCGCGATAGATCGGCCATGACGTAGATAGCGCCCTTGAGTACACCCACCAGCAGTAGGTCCTTGTCCGCGTAGTCGGCGTCGATCTGCGCAGCCATCTCATCAAGGCGCTGATCGATCTGCTCCTGGGTGATCAGCACCTCCTGAAGGTCCTGTCCCATGTCCGCGACGTCCATCTCGGCTCCTTACACACCGTGAGTGAGGCAGGCGCCCTCCAGGCCCCGCACGGGGACACGACGACCCGCCGACGCCACAAGCCTGCCACAGATACCAGCCGACCTCAGCGGAAAGCCACCCACCGGATGGTTACCGCTGCATCACAGCCCCATTCGCTCCACCCAGGCCTCGGGCCGTGCGATCTCCTCCGGGCTGGGCAGCAATTCCGGCGCAGCCCACACCCGGTTGAGTCCCTCGTGCCCCACCCGGGCGACAACCGCGCGCACAAAAGCGGCGCCGTCGTCGTACTGCGCCTCCTTGGCCTGCGCGCCCAGGAGCCGCCATAGCAGCGCCCCGATCCCCGGGCCGGTCCCGCCCTCCTGGTGCCCCGAGCCGGTCAACGACGCCCGCAGCCGGTGCACCGACGGCATCTGGGAGGGCTTGACGGCGTCCAGGACCGCCTCGGCATGCCCCTCCAGAAAACTGAGGGTGGTCACCAGCCGGGCCAGGACGCGGCGCTCGGAGGCGCTAAGCAGCTGGCTCAGGCCCTCGACGCCCTTCTCGCCGTCACGCAGCCCGAGTGCCCGCGCCACCCTCTCGGCGGGGCCCAGCCGCGCCCCGCCCTCACCCGCGGACCCGCCCCAGGTGGCCACAATGGCCTCAACCACCTCGGTGAGCCCGGCGCGCAGGTGCGCGGCCAACCACGGTGCGGCGCTCAACTGGACGACATGGGTGGCCTCGTGCAACGCCACCCAGACCGGCAGGTCGAGCCGGTCCAGCTCCAAGCGCTGCTGAAGGGCCAGCACATTGGGGGCCACCAGCAGCATGCGGGCCTCCACCACCGGCTCCACCCGGCCGCCTGACGGCGCTACCGCCTGCGCCGCCCCAGTCACCTCCTGGGTCGCCCCAGTCTCCTGGGCCGCTCTGCCCGCCGAACCGGCCCCGCCCCCAGCGGCCCGAGTACCGCCCCGGGCCGCGCCGGCATCCTCCGCCCCGGAGGGCGCGGCCGGGGGAAGCACCTGCCCCAGGACACGGGTGGAGAGCAATCCCAGGGCCCCGGCGACCTCCGCCGCCCCAACAGCGCGCAGGGCCGGGGACGACGGCGCGGCGGGCACCCCGGCCATGAGGTCGCGCAGGCCGGTCGCCGCGGCGCGCACCAAACCCGCCCGGTCCACAACCAGCACCTCCGTGCTGGCGGCGGCCCGGCGCGCCGCCGCCCCAAGTCCGGTGATGCGCCCCACCCAGGCCGGGGCGTCAGCGGCCCCGCGGCGCAGCCGGGTCACGGTGTTGCGGCGCGCCGCCGCTGTGGCGGTAGGGCCCGCCGCGGTGGCTTCACGCGCCAGGCGCGAAGCGGTGTCCCAGTCGACGAGGTCAGCGGCGCTAGCGGGTCGCAAGTCGGTGCTCACCGGCCCAGGGTACGACCGCGCACTATGCCGACGCCCTCAACCCGCGCCCTTAACCCGAGCAGCCGCAGGCGGACAGAGGGATGACGAAGTCCTCATCTATGGCCACCCGCGCCGACGTCAGCCCGCCGTCGGGGAAGCCGTCGACAATAACGGCGAAGGCCAGCAGCCGGCCGTCCTGGGTGACCACGACGCCGCTCAGTGAGGCCGACTCGTTGAGGGACCCGGTCTTGGCGCGCACCGTGCCCGCCCCGGTGGTGCCCACGAAACGGTCATCGAGCGTGCCGTCCAGGGACGCCACCGGCAGTGAGGCAATGAGGACGCGTCCAACAACCCCGCCCCGGGGGCCGGCGGCGCGGGCGAGAACCTCCGCCAGCAGCCTGGCGGGAACCTTATTGCCCAGCGCCAGCCCCGAGCCGTCCACCAGCGTGGTGCCGGAGGTATCAAAGCCATCCGCCTTCAGCTGAGCCAGCACCGCCCGGGCGGCCCCCTCGAAGTCGGCGGTCTCCCCCGCGGCCACGGCCACGAGCCTGCCCTCCACCTCGGTCATGGTGTTGTCGGAGGTCTTCAACGACAGGGACAGGATGTCCGCCAGTGGCGCCGAGCTCACAGAAGCCAAGTCGGTGGCGGACTGGGGGGCCGCCTCGCGGGCAACCTGCCCGTCAACGGTGATGCCGGCGGCCGCCAAGTGCCCGGCGAAGGCCTGGGCGGCCTCCATGGCCGGGTCGGCCGGGTAGTCGCCGGCTTCGTGGTGGGCGGAGACGTCGATCATGATCGGCTGAACCTGGCCCACCCAGGCCTCATTGCCCTCCTCCCATCCGGCATTCCAGGTGGAACCAGTGAACAGGGTGTCGTCCAGGGCCACCGAGACGCTCGTCACCCCTTTGGCTTGAAGCGCCTCCGCGGTCTGACGGGCCAGGTCCCCCAGGCCCGCATGGCCGGCGACGGCGGAGGAGTCGCCCGCATCGTTCGCCAAGAGCACATCTCCACCCCCCACCAGGGTGACCGTGCTGCCCTGGAGCACCGTCGTGGTCTGGAGGGTGTGATCGGCCCCCAGGAGGGACAGGGCCGCCCAGGCGGTGAGAACCTTGTTCGACGACGCCGGAGTCAGGCCCCGGGTAGCGGAGTGGTCGACCAGTTCCTCACCGGTAGCGACATCGATCACCGACACGGCGACGGTGCCGCCCCCGGTCATGGAGTCTGCGGCGAGAGTCGCGGCATAACCGGAGAGCACGCCGGCGTCCGGGATGGGGGCGTCGTCGGCCGGCCCCTCAATGGTGGGAGTCGCCGGGGCCGCCGCTGGCGTTGGGAAGGGCTGAACAACGTAGTCGGCGGTCGACACGGTCAAAGGGCCAGGGACCAGATCGAGGGAATCGGCGAGCCCGTAGTAGCCGCAGGCGACGGCCAAGCTCGCAACGGTCAACGCGGCGATCTGCACCTTGCGCACGTTTCCTCCGGTGGTTGAGGGGTGGGGCGGGATGAGACGGGGGCGCGGAGAGCGGCCCACAACCCGCCGTCGTAGGTCACACTAGTGCTAACACGATCAACCCTCCCGGTTGCCACGCAACGGGTCCGCTCCGCGGCCGCCGCGGCGTGACAACCGTGAGGGGGACCGGAACACAGCAGTTAGGAGACGCCCGGTGGAGTTCGACGTCACAATTGAGATCCCCAAAGGCAACCGCAACAAGTACGAAGTCGACCACGAAACCGGACGCATCAAACTGGACCGGATGCTCTTCACCTCCACCCGCTACCCCGACGACTACGGATTCATTGACAACACGTTGGGAGAGGACGGGGATCCGCTGGACGCGCTGGTGCTACTGGAGGAGCCCACCTTCCCCGGCTGCCTCATTCGCTGCCGCGCCCTGGGCATGTTCCGCATGCGCGACGAGAAGGGTGGGGACGACAAGGTCCTGTGCGTCCCCTCAGGAGACCAGCGCGCCTCCTGGCGCACTGACATTGAGGACGTCAGCGAGTTCCACCGCCTGGAGATCCAGCACTTCTTCGAGGTCTACAAGGACCTGGAGCCGGGCAAGAGCGTTGAGGGCGCCCACTGGGTGGGCCGTGAGGAGGCCGAGGAGGAGATTCTCCAGTCCTACGAGCGCGAGAAGGAGCGCATTGCCCGCGAGGGCCACTGAGGCTCCCCCGAGGAGCCGCCGCCCCACGCCGCCCTGGCCCCGCCACCTCAGTCACGCACGTCGGCGCCGGCCGCTGATCCCGCCCCCGGGATGCGGCCGGCGCCGGCGTCTGCCCGCGCCCTTGCGGGAGACGGCCGGCGCCGACGTCTACCTTCACCAATGACCACCAATGACTTGCCCGTCGCCGTCGCCGAGCGCTCGGGACGCCCGGCGACGGGGAGAGGGTGCGTGAGCCTTAGGGGCGCACCGCGTAGGGCATGATGTCCCCGTAGGACATGGAGGTCACGCGCACCGTCATCCCGAAGGTGGGGGCCTCAATGATCTGGCCTCCCCCCAGGTAGAGGGCGACGTGGTAGATGCCCGACGAAGAACCGTCCTGTGACCAGAAGATGAGGTCGCCTTCCTGGGCGCTGCTCAGCGGCACCTTGGTGCCCTGTTCGTATTGCGCCCGCGAGGAGTGCGTCAGGTAGACGCCTGCGGACCGGTAGGCCAACATGGTCAGGCCCGAGCAGTCCACCCCGCCGTAGGACTCCCCGCCCCAGGCGTAGGGCGCCCCCAGGTAGGAGTAGGCGGCGCTAACGGCGGCCGAGGCCCCCCCGCCACCGGTGTAGCCGGGGTCGGGATCCGGCTCGGGCTCCGGGTCGGGTGCGGGCTGCGGCTCGGGCTCCGCAGAGCCGGCGCCCGAGCCCTCGCCAGAACCCGAGCTCTCACCGGAGCCGGGATCCGCCGCCTCACCCCCGGAGTCGGCCGGCGGACTGGAGGGCTCCTCGGCCTGCTGTGCCTGCTGCTGCGCCTGTTCCGCGGCAGCCGCCGCAGCGGCAGCCTCTGCGGCGGCCTTCGCCTCGGCCTCCTCGCGAGCCTTGCGCTCGGCCTCAAGTTGGGCCTGGTACTGGGTCTCAAGCTCGACCGTGGTATTGCGCTGGGCCGCAAGCTCAGAGATGAGCGAAGCGCGCTCGGTCTCGGCGTTGGAGACCGCCTCCTGGGCGTCGGCCGCGGCCGTCTCGGCGTTGGTCTTCGCGGTGGCGGCGGTGTCTGCCGCATCCTGCTTGGCGACGACCTTCTCATCGGCCAGGGACTGCATGGTGTCCGCAACCGCCTGGAGGGCCTCGACGTTCTGCACCTTGGCGTCGGTGTTCTCGCCGGCGCGGGTCAGGGCGACCTCAACCTCGGCCATGTCGCCCAGGGAGTCGGTGGTCAGATAGGGGGCCAGGGCGTCCAGGGGGTTGCCGCCCTCGGCATAGGTCTGGGAGACAACGGCGCCCAGCTCCACGCGGGCCGCCGCGGTCTCGGCGGCGGCATTGTCCGCATTGGTCTGGGCCGTTTCCGCCTCATCAGTGGCGGTGTCCAGATCGGCGGCGGCGGCGAGATAGTCCTCGTTGGCGACCTGGGCGGAGATCTGGGCGTCCTCCAGGTCCGCGCTGAGCTGAGCCAACTGGGCCTCGAGGTTGGCGATCGACGTTGAGGTGGCACTCTCCTCCGCCTTGGCCTTGTCAATGTCGTCCTGGGTCACATCGTCCGCATGGACCACCGGGGTCAGCCCGAGCACCAGAGCCAGGCCGGCTATAGCGGCAATACCGCGAGAGCCTTTCTTACGCAGATTCGAGCTCACATGTCCTCCAGCGTCTTCCGGCGCGTCGTCTTGACGGGTGTTCCCCGAGTACTGCTTGAACCATATCGGCCAAAGGCCGCTCGCGACACACAAACAACACAGTTCACAAGTTTCACATCCGCCTCAGATGCTGCTTCCTCGCGCGATTTCAACGGGACCTCCACACCGTAGAAGGGCTGTGAGTTTAGCCATACACAGGCTCATTAGCCGTCTTAGCCACGCCCGGACCGGGGCTCGGGACGGCCCCAGGAGGCCGACCCCGAAGTCGACCCGCCCCGCGCGGCTGGCCCACCGGGGCGCCGCCGGGCCGGCGCACGGCGCCGGGACCCGGCCCGCCCCGCGCGCTCCGGCCCGGCCCGGGGCTCGGGACGGCCCCAGGAGGCCGGCCCCGAAGTCGACCCGCCCCGCGCGGCCGGCCCACAATTCGGCCGGCGTTTGCGCCATCGGCCCGCCTCATGGTTACTGTGAGGCATGTTCCGTGAGCAGCCCCGCCGAATGCGCCACTGACGCGCACGCAGCAACGGGCCCGTGCGCGTCCCTCATCCACCCACTAGGCGGACGAGCCAGCGCCAGGAACCACCACGGGAAGACGCGCACGCACGCGCCCCGGGCCTCGACGTCGTCCGCCCCTGAAACTCAGGAGCCCCACCATGACCGACGCCCTCTCCCCCACCGGCCCCTCGGCCTGGCGTTTTGAAACCAAGCAGGTCCAGGCCGGCCACACCCCCGACTCCGACACCGGCGCCCGTGCCATTCCGATCTACCAGACGACCTCCTTCGTGTTCCCCGACGCCCAGGAGGCCGCCGACCGCTTCGCCCTCAAGTCCCTGGGCCCCATTTACACGCGCCTGGACAACCCCACCAACCAGATCGTCGCCGGCCGCGTCGCAGCCCTGGAGGGGGGCGTCGGGGCGCACCTGGTGTCCTCGGGCAGCGCTGCGGAAACCCTGACCTTCCTGACCCTGGGAGGAGCCGGGAACAATATCGTGGCCTCACCGTCCCTGTACGGGGGCACCACCAACCTGCTCACCCACACCCTGCCCCGCCTGGGGCTGACCACTCGCTTCGTCGAGGACCCCGCCGACCCCGCCGCTTGGTCGGCCCTGGCCGACGAGCGCACCATCTGTTTCTTCGGGGAGTCCATCCCCAACCCCAAGGGCGACATCCTCGACATTGAGGCCCTGGCGCAGGCCGCCCATGCCCAGGGCATCCCCCTGGTGGTCGACAACACCCTGGCCTCGCCCTACCTGACCCGCCCCATTGAGTGGGGCGCGGACATTGTGGTGGAGTCGGCCACCAAGTTCCTGGGCGGTCACGGCTCCTCAGTCCTGGGCGTCATCGTCGACTCCGGCAACTTCGACTACGCCGCCCAACCTGAGCGCTTCCCCACCTTCAACACCCCCGACCCCTCCTACAACGGACTGGTCTACGCCCGCGACCTGGGGGTGGGCAGCGACCTGGGGGCCAATCTCGCCTTCATCCTCAAAGCCCACACTCAGGGCCAGCGCGACCTGGGGTTCGCCGCCTCCCCGCTCAACGCCTTCCTCGTGGCCCAGGGCGTTGAGACCCTATCCCTGCGCATGGAGCGCCACGTGGACAACGCCCTGGCGGTGGCCCGCTGGCTCACCAGCCGCCCCGAGGTCGCCGAGGTGCGCTACTCCGGTCTGCCCGAGAGCCCCTACTACGCGCTTCACCGCAAGTACTGCCCGCGCGGCGCCGGGAGCGTCTTCGCCTTCGACCTGGTCGGCGGGCGCCGGGCGGGGGCCGCCCTCATTGACGCGCTCACACTGTTCTCCAACCTCGCCAATGTGGGCGACGTGCGCTCCCTGGCCATCCATCCGGCCACCACCACCCATTCCCAGCTCGACGACGACGGTCTGGCGGCCGCCGGCATTAACCCGGGCACGGTGCGCCTGAGCGTGGGCATTGAGCACATTGACGACATTCTGGCCGACCTGGCCCAGGCCCTGGACGCCATTGGCTCCCATGACTAAGAAGCCGGGCGACAACGACCGGTCGACGTCGTCGTCCCGCCCAGGCCCCATCCCCAGGGCCCGCCCCTTACCACTCCGTCCGGTCCATCTCAGGAGGACACCATGACCACGCAGTCCAACCCGGATCCCCCGGCGCAGCCCCTCGCGCCCGGCGTGGGCACGGCGTCGTCAAAGCTGGTGGACCGCAAGGCGGGCTCCCCCACCGGCGCCTGGCGCCCCGGGGACGAGCCCGGGGACCGCCACTTCCTGGAAATCGGCGACCTGCCCCTGGAGTCCGGGGAGGTCCTGCCCGAAACCACCCTGGCCTTCGAGACGTGGGGCGCGCTCACCCCCGGGCGCGACAATGCCGTCCTGGTGCTGCACGCGCTGACCGGGGACTCGCACGTCAGTGGCGAGGCGGGCCCGGGCCACCCCACCCCCGGCTGGTGGGACTCCCTGGTGGGGCCGGGCAGGGCCATCGACACCGAGCGCTACTTCGTGGTGGCCGCCAATATCCTCGGCGGCTGTCAGGGATCCACCGGCCCTTCCTCCATTGGCCCGGACGGGCGCCCCTGGGGCTCACGCTTCCCCTGGTTGACCACCAGAGACGCCGTCGAGGCCGAAAGGCACCTGGCCGACGCCCTGGGCATTAAGACCTTCCACCTGGTTATTGGCGCCTCCCTGGGCGGGCACCGCGCCGTGGAGTGGGCGGTCTCCCATCCCCACCGGGTGCGCAACCTGGCACTAGTGGCCACCGGCGCCTCAACCACGGCCGACCAGCTCGCCTGGTGCCACCTTCAGGAGCTGGCGATCGTGGGCGACCCCTACTTCTTCGACGGCGACTACTACTCCCACCCGGTGGGGCCGGTGCGGGGGCTGGGCCTGGCCCGGGCGCTGGCGCACACCACGTACCGCAGCGCCGCCGAGCTCGATACCCGCTTCGGGCGCAAGCACCAGGGCGAAGAAGACCCGGCGGTGGGCGGGCGCTACCAGATCGAGTCCTACCTGGACTACCACGCCGGCAAGCTCCTGGCGCGCTTCGACGCCAACACCTACCTCATTGTCACCCACTCCATGATGGTCCACGACGTCGGCACCGGGCGCGGAGGCACCGAGAAGGCGCTGGGCACGATCACCGCGCGCACCCTGGTGGTGGACGTGGACTCGGACAGGCTGTTCCTGTCCGCGCAGGCCGAGCAGCTTCACCGCTGCATTCCCGACGCCAGGCGCGCCACCATTAAGTCGCTGCACGGCCACGACGGCTTCCTCATTGAGGCCGACCAAATGGAGGCGATCCTGCGGGGCTTCCTGGACGCCGACCCCGAGAACCCCGAGAACAAGGCCTGAGCGCCCCTCCCTCCCGCGCCTTCTCCCCCTCCCTCCAACGAAATCCTCACAGCACGACGTCCCGGGACGTTGCGCTGTGAGGATTTCGTTGGAAGGAGGGAGGGCGAGGGGGGCGAAGGGGAGCGGAAGCCGCCATGCACCGCCGGACACATTGGACAATGGGAGCGTGAGCACCACCGCTAGCCCAGCGCCGGCCGCCCCCTCAGACCCCGGCACCGCCGGTTCCCCGCCCTCACCGGGCTCGCATGAAGAGCACGCCCCGGTCGGGGCGTGGGGGCCGGACATTCTGGGGGCGGGCTTCCAGGCCCGCACCCTGGAGCTCCTCCCCGACGATGAGGACGACGGCATTGTCGCCACCCTGGTGCGCTACATGCCGGCGGACGACCCCGCCGCCCTGCCCAACACCCCCACCTCCCCCACCTTCGCCTACCTGCACATCCACGGCTGGAACGACTACTTCTTCAACGCCGACCTGGCCCGGCAGGTCGCCCGCCTGGGCGGAGCCTTCTACGCCATAGATTTACGGCGCTACGGGCGCTCCTTGCGCCCGGGCCAGATGCACGGATGGGTCACCTCCCTGGCCGACTACGACGAGGACCTTGGCCTGGCACTGGCCCAGATCCGCACCGAATGCGGCCTGGAGATCCCCCTGGTCCTGGCCGGGCACTCCACCGGGGGACTGACCGCGGCACTGTGGGCCGACCAGCACCCCGGGGCCCTGGCCGCCCTGGTCCTGAACTCCCCCTGGCTGGAGATTCAAGGCTCCGAGCCGGCGCGGACGGTGGGCGAGCCGGTGGTGCGCACCCTGGCCTGGCGCGACCCGCGCATGGTCATCCCCACCCCACCGATCCCCTCCGACCAACTCTTCGACATTACCGCGGGCTGGGATCCCGTGCGCGACGGTGAACTGCCCGATCCCGCCTGGGCCTCAGACCCGTACGTGACCGGCTGGCGGGTGGAGGCCGACTGGATCATCCACCCTTCGGCACCGATCCGGCCGGGCTGGCTCCAGGCGGTGCTCAACGCCCAGGCCCGCGTAGCCGCGGGCCTGGATATACGCTGCCCGGTGCTGTCCATGGGTTCGGCGCGCAGTCACCTGGGAGTGGTGTGGAGCCCCGAGGCGCGCTGCACCGACACGGTCATTGACGCCGACGCCACCGCCCGCCGCGCGGTCCAACTCGGGGCGCTGGTGACCGTGGCGCGCTTCGAGGGCGCTGTTCATGACCTCACGCTCTCAGCTCCCCCGGTGCGCGAGCAGGTGTACTCGGCCATGCGCCGCTGGTTGGGGGCCTACGTGCTGCGCTGAGCCGCGGCGGTCCGCGGGGCGGCCTTGAGCCGGCCGCGGGTCAGGCCTGGCGGTCGCTGAGGACCGCGGCGTAGAGCGAGGCCAGGGTTGGTCCCTGAACCCCCAGGCGCCATACCCGCCAACCGTCGGTGTCCTGCGTGTACTGGACGGCGTTAGCGGCCGCCGAGGGGTCGGTGAAGACGCGGCCATTGCTCACCACCATGCGCCCGTCGCCGTAGAGAACGGCCTCATGGTGGATGCCGCGGCGCATCCGCTGCCACACCAGGGTGACCGGGGTGTCCAGGGAGGCGGCGACGGCGCGCATGGCCTCCTCGGCGTCCTCCCCTGACGGGACGGTGGGCTGAGCGCCGAGCACCGGGCCGGTGGAGCGGTGCCCGCGGGCGCGCACATCGGCCAGGGATAGCTTTCCGGTAACAGGGTCCTGGAAGTCGCCCCTGTCCGCCTCGGGTGCGGAAGCCGTGCTCTCGGGAGGAGTAGGGGCCGAGGACATGGCGCCGAAGCCGGGCGTCGGCAGGGCGGGCGGCGGCGCCGGGGAGTACTGAGAAGCCGCCGCAGCCCGACGCGACACCGCATGCTGGCCGTCGCTGCGCCTCGAATCGCCCGCGAGCGCGCTGCGCGCCTCGACCGTGCTCAGCACCTGGGTGTCCCCGGTCAAAGACTCGTAGGGGGCAGCGGGCGGCTCCGCCGCGGCATGCCCGTGGGAGGAACCGCGTCTACGGGCCGGCGCGGCCCCGCGCGTGGGCGCCGGCTCCTCAAAGGACGCGGCGTGCCCGCGGGAGTCGCGCCGCTCGGACGCCGAGTGCCCGGCTGTCGCGGGAACCGGCCCTGGGGCGACGGCGCGCACCACGTCGACGGTGACCACGGTGGAGTCGTCGGGCAGGCGCCGCACGTCGATCTCCCGCAGCTCAATACCCGCAGCGGCCAGCACCGGGGCGGAGTCGCGGACCTCCGGGGCCAGGGCGGTGGTCAGGAGCACCAGGCGCGGGCCGGGGGCCACACGAGCGGGCACCCCGGCCCGGAAGCTCTCCCAGTCTTCGTTGTAAACAGCGGGGCCGCCCGGGTAGGCGGCCTGAAGTTCGGCGGCGGAGGCCGCTGAAGCGGAGGACAGGTGCACCAGGGCATCGACCAGCTCTTGGGCGCCGAAGCTCTCAGCGACCTCGACCACCGTGACACGGCCGGAAGGATCCAGGGCGGTGAGCGCTTCGACCCGGCCTTTGCGGGACCATCCCAAGGGGAATAGCGGCCGGCCCAGCACCTCGACAACCTGCTCGCGGATGGCGGCCAAGGCCGTGCCCCGTACGTCGTCGTTCCCGGGATCACCCAACGAGGTAAACGCAAGACGACCCTCGTTGAGTTCGAAGAGCGCCATTGCGTACCGCCTTTCCCAGCCATCCCCGCACGGACTGCGCCCAAAGCGCCCTCCGAGTGCAACCCTGCCGAAACAATCCTCTCACGCACGACGCTGACGCGCCCAGGCGCCTATGGCGCCCCAGAAGGGCGATATCCAGCGCAAACACGGTGATAACGCGCATAAATCCCCGCTGAACACCAGGGGCGAGACATCGAGCACATACCGGTCGGCGTTACGCAAAAGAGCCCTGGCCCACACCTTGCAGCGTGGGACCAGGGCCAGGGGCCGGGCCGGCCGACTCGACTCAAGCGGGCCGGCCGGGCTGGGCCGGGCCAACCGACGGGCCGACCGGGCCGGGTCGAGTCAACCGGCGGACCAACCCAGACCGGACCGGCTCAGTCCGAACCGGCTCAGTACAGCCCGGACCGGGCCGGACCGGAGCGGCTCGGTCAGCCCGGGCCGGACCGGGACGGTCAGTCCTCAATGGCCGCGAGTACGGCGGCGCGGCCGGCCTCCAGGCGCGCCACCGGCACCCGGAAGGGCGAGCAGGAGACGTAGTCCAGGCCCGCCTGGTGGAAGAAGGCGATGGACTCGGGGTCGCCACCGTGCTCACCGCACACGCCCAGCTTCATGTTCGGCTTGGTGGATCGGCCGCCCTCAACACCCAGGCGCACCATGCCGCCCACGCCGTCGACGTCAATGGACTCGAACGGTGAGGTACCGAAGATGCCGTCGTCAATGTAGTGGCCCACGAAAGAGCTCTCGACGTCGTCGCGCGAGAAGCCCCAGGTGGTCTGGGTCAGGTCGTTGGTGCCGAAGGAGAAGAAGTCGGCCTCCTCGGCCACGTGAGCGCTGGTTACCGCGGCGCGCGGCAGCTCGATCATGCAGCCGATCGGGAAGGCCAACTCGTAGCCGGACTCCGCCGAGACCTGAGTCAGAACCTTCTCGACGCGCTCGCGGGCCATCTGGAGTTCACGGACCGAGCCGATGAGCGGCACCATAATCTCCGGGCGCGGGTCGCCGCCGGCCTTAAGGCGCTCGACGGCCGCCTCGGCGACGGCGCGCACTTGCAGCTCAATGAGGCCGGGCATGGTCAGCAGGAGGCGAACGCCGCGCAGGCCGAGCATGGGGTTGGACTCGTGGCTCTTGCGGACCACGGCCAGCAGGTGCTCGTCGGCGGGGTCGAGGTCGCCGCGCTCGCGACCTAGAGCCACCTTGACGCTCAACTCGGTGAGGTCGGGGAGGAACTCATGCAGCGGCGGGTCAATGAGGCGGATCGTCATGGGCTTGCCGTCCATGGTCTCCAGCATCTGCACGAAATCACTCTTCTGCAGCGGCAGCAGGGCGTCTAGGGCACTGACGCGCTCCTCGTCGGTGGCGGCCAGAATGAGGTTCTGCACGAATTGCTTGCGCTCGCCGAGGAACATGTGCTCGGTGCGACACAGGCCCACCCCCTGGGCGCCGCGCTGAATGGCGTGGCGGGCGTCGTCGGGGGTGTCGGCGTTGGCGCGCACCTGGAGGTCGCGCACCTTGTCGGCGTGGGTCATGAGCCGGTCCACGGCCACGAGGAGTTCGCGGGTGTCGGCGTCCTCGGTGAGGGCCAGAGCCTCATCCAGGCCACGGCGCAGGTAGGTCATGACCGGGGAATCCACCACCGGCACCTCGCCGAGGAAGACCTCACCGGTCGTGCCGTCAATGGCGATCTTGTCGTTCGAGCCCAAGACCTCCTCGCGGCCGACCACGCGCAGGGTGCGGGCCTCGGCGTCAATCTCCAGGGCCTCGGCGCCGCACACGCAGGTCTTGCCCATGCCCCGCGCCACGACGGCGGCGTGGGAGGTCTTGCCGCCGCGGGCGGTCAGGACGCCGACGGCGGCGACCATGCCGGACAGGTCATCAGGGTTGGTTTCGCGGCGCACCAGAATGACGGGATCGCCGGCAGCGGCGCGCTCCTGGGCCTCGACATTGTCAAAGGCGATGTAGCCCACGGCGGCGCCCGGGGAGGCGGGCATGGCCTTGGTCAGCAGGTCACGTCCCTGCGAGGGGCCGAACTGGGGGAACATGAGCTGGGTGAGCTGAGCGCCATTGACGCGGAAAAGGGCCTCGTCGGTGGTAATGAGCTTCTCGTCGACCAGCTGGGTGGCCACGCGGAAGGCGGCCGCGGCGGTGCGCTTGCCCACACGGGTTTGCAGCAGCCACAGCTTGCCGCGCTCAATGGTGAACTCGATATCGCACAGGTCGCGGTAGTGGGTCTCCAGCTTGCGCATAATGGCGCGCAGTTCGTCATAGGAGGTCTTGTCCAACCGCTCCAGGTCCGCCAGGGACAAGGTGTTGCGAATGCCGGCGACGACGTCCTCGCCCTGGGCGTTGACGAGATAGTCCCCGTAGACCCCGGCGCGGCCGGTGGAGGGGTCGCGCGTGAAGCACACGCCGGTACCGGAGGTGTCCCCCATATTGCCGAAGACCATGGTGCACACGTTGACGGCGGTGCCCAGGTCGTGGGGGATCTTCTCGCGACGGCGATAGATGTGGGCGCGCTCGGTGTTCCAGGAGCGGAAGACGGCCTCAGTGGCCATGTCCAGCTGGGTGCGCGGGTCCTGAGGGAACTCAATGCCGGCGTGCTCGCGCACCACGGCCTTGTACTCCTCGACGAGCTCGCGCAGTGCCACCACGTCCAGCTCATAGTCCAGGGTCACGCCGCACGAGACCTTCTTGGCCTCCAGGGCGGCGGAGAAATGCTCGCCCTCAATGTCCAGGACGGTCTTGCCGAACATCTGGATGAGACGGCGGTAGGAGTCCCAGGCGAAACGTTCGTCGCCGGAGGCGGCGGCCAGCCCCTCCACGGAGGCGTCGTTGAGGCCAATGTTGAGAACCGTCTCCATCATGCCGGGCATGGAGAACTTGGCGCCGCTTCGCACCGAGACCAGCAGCGGGTCGCTGGCGGCGCCGAGTTCGCGCCTAAGCTCCTCCTCGACCTCACGCAGCGCCTTGGTGACTTGCACCGCGAGCTCGTCGGGCACTGCACCGTCCCGCAGGTAGGCGCGGCAGGCGTCCGTGGTGATGGTGAACCCAGGAGGCACGGGCAGGCCCAACTTGGTCATCTCCGCGAGATTGGCGCCCTTGCCGCCCAGGAGGTCCTTCTGATCCTTGTCGCCCTCACTGAAACGGTATACGTACTTGGGCATCGTTGCCTCTTTCTGATCGTACTGCCGGGACCTGCCGCAGTTTGCGGCAGGTTGACGCCGAACACTCTAATGTGACTTCAGTCCCAGAAACAAAAACACAAGGTGTCTGTTCGCAGGCAGCCGAGGACACGCCCGGGCGCCGAAACCCGCGCGCCGGTGCTCCCGCGTCGGCGCCCGGGTGCACCGGATACCGGGGGCGCTGGCGCCTGGGGCCGGCGTCTGCTCATCCCGGCGGCGTGCCGCCCGCCGGTGCGCGCACGACCCGCCCGACCGGCACGGATGCTCAGGACTGCGGGGTACCGCACTGAGGGCAGAACCGGGGACGGGCCCCCTCAAAACGGTTGCCGCAGTTGGTGCAGAACGCTGGCGCGGCGGCCGGGGCTTCAGGCTTGGGCTTACCGCATCCTGGGCAGAAGCGGCCATTGGAGGAGGTCTGGCAGGTTGGGCAGGTCCACGTCTCGCCACCGGCAGCCGGCGCCGAGGAGGCGGAGGCGGGCGGGGCGGACGCCGCACTCGAGGGGACTGAGCCGTAGCCGGATTGCTGTGCCGCCATCTGGGCCTGGTTGGACTGTGACGCGGCCTGCATAAAACCACCGCCTGCCTGCATACCCATGCCCATTCCCATAAAGGCCAGGCTGGCACCAGCGGAGTTGGAGCCGGCGGCCTCCATGCCGCGGGCCACCGCCCCCTGGACGTAGCCCTCGCGCACTGTGGCATCCGAGAGCATGGCGCCCTGGTTGCGCATGTCAATAAGCTTGCGGGACTCCTCGTCGTAGGTGATCGAGGCAATACCGACCGAGCAGACCTCCATGCCGCGCATCTGGAGCCATTCCTCGTCGAGCGTGTCCCGCATGTACCGCGACAGCTCTCGCATCTTGGAGGCCACCTGGGAGATGCGGATCCCGTCGACGCTCATTTGGTTGATCGAGCTTTGAAGCGCCTCCAGGAACTCCGAGAGGTACTGCTCCTTAATGGCATCGATGTGCACCACCGTCGCGTCGCGGGGAATCACTTCCTGGTAGAAGAGGATCGGGTTGGAGATCTTCAAGGAGAAAGTGCCGTGGCAGCGCAGGAACAGCTCTGCGTTGTAGAAGGTGTCGAAGTAGTTCAAGGGGCTGGGCGTGCCGAACCGGATGCCCTTGATCTCCTGGAGGTTGACGAAGAACGCCTGCTGCTTGGTGGGCGTACCCCCGCCGAACTTGAAGCGCTCCCAGGCGTCCTTGATCGAGTCCCCCAGGCCCCCCGCGAACAGGGAGGGCATCATGGAGGAGTCAACCGTGTACAAGCCCGGCTCGGCGGTGAACTCGGTGATACGGCCGCCGTCGACCAGCATCATTGCCTGACGGTCGTAAACGTGGATCTTCGAGCCGTTGGAGATGACGTCATCGGTGCCCTTGCGGTTACGCGAGCGCCGGTCGCCCGGGCGCAGCCTCCCGCCCTTGCAGAAGACGACCCCCTCGCCCATCTCCTGCGCCTCGATCGCGTCGAGCCACTGGTCACCGAGGTTGCCGCCGATCGCGCCCGCCGCCGCCAGGATAAGTCCCATTAGAGCCAACCGCCCTTCACTGCCGGATTCCCGGGCCCGACGTCGTCACGGGCCCTCGGGCCGCCAGGCGGCGCCGTCTCCAGCGCGCGTCCTGCACGACTCCGTCAGCCATGATCCCGCCGGCGGCCCGTGAGGAGAATACCCATAAGGGTACCTGCATGCAGCCAAGGCGACCCTCGAGGGTCTGGACCCCGAGCCGGGCGAGCCCTAGCCTTCTCGTACGTAAGCACCTTCGGGCACGATTCGCGGGCCCGGCCGGCGCCGCTCGTCCAGCTCGATACCCCATGTCGACTCCCCTGGCCGTCGCAGCCGGGCCGGCCCCCGCACCCGTGAGGTGCGATGAGGGCAGCACGCACAGACGGTGAGGTCATGGTGAGCGATATCCAGTACAAGTGCCCTTCTTGCTCGGCGCCGATTGAATTCGACCCTGCCAGTGGGCTCATGCGCTGCAACTACTGCGGGAGCAGCGCCACGGTGGAGTCCGTGGAGGCCTTCTCCCGGGGCACCCCAGTACCGGCCTCTGCCCCCGGGGGCGGATACGGCGCCCAGCAGGGGCCGCCAGGGCCGCAACAACCGGGTGCCCCGGGGCCGCAGGGCGGACCAACACCACCGGGCGCCTGGGGACCCCCAGGACCGCAACAACCGGGCGCCCAAGGGCCGCAGGGCGGACCAACGCCGCCGTCGTCGGAGCCGAACATTTCCGTCGCCGACCTGCAGGTCAAGTCCGGCAGTCGGCTCAGTGCCGCCGAGGAGCAGGCGCTCACGCATCTGGAGTGCAACTCCTGCGGCGCCGAGATCGTCGGGGACAATACCCTCCTGGCCACGCGCTGCGGGTTCTGCGGCAACACCTTCGTGGCCGCCTCCCGGCTTAAAGCGACCCAGGCCCCCCAGTTCCTCATCCCCTTCTCGGTGGACAAGCCGACCATGATCGCGGGCTTTAAGAACGCCGCCAAGGGCAGGTTCCTTCTTCCCCGGGCCTTCCAGGACGAGCACACCCTGACCGAGGCCACCGGCGCCTACGTCCCCTATTGGTTCCACGACGGTACGGCCGCCGGCACCGTGCGCTTCCGCGGGGAGAAGGTGGAGCACTGGTCGGACTCCGATTACGATTACACCGAAACCGAGGTCTATGATGTTCTGCGTCAGGGCTCGATTAAATTCCAGGGAATCCCGGTTTGCGGCACCACTAAACTCAACCCGGCCCGCGCCGAGGGCGTTGAGCCCTTCAACCTGAGCGCCTCAACAGGTTTTGCCACCGCTTATCTGTCCGGCTATGCGGCCTCCTCCTACGACATTGAGGCGAGCAAAACGGTTGCGCGCGCGGGCACTCGGGCCAGGGCCAGCCTCTCCCACATGCTCAAGGAGACAGTGACCGGCTACTCCTCCGTGGCCACGGAGTCCTCTGATATCCACACCAATCACACGGCCGTCTGGTATGCGCTGCTGCCGGTGTGGCTCATTGTCATCCACTACGCGGGCAAGGACTACCCCTTTGCCGTCAACGGCCAGACCGGGGAGATCGTGGGGAGTTTCCCGATCAGCAAGGCGAAGCTGAGCATTCTGTACGGGCTCTTCGGAATCCCCTTGTGCACCCTTTTCGGGGCGCTCGGCTGGAACATTTTTCACCTGATCTGATCGCGCAGGAGCACTCGATGAGCACGACCCTTCAACCCCTGGCCGGCCGCCAGTTCGCGCGGATTCGGTCCATCGCCGTCGTCCTGGCCATGGGCCTCCTTCTAGTGCTGGCACTAGTCCCACAGGCGGCCCGGGCGGACACACGGCATGTTATTGACGAGTCAGGGGTTCTCTCCGACTCCGAGGAGCAACAGCTCGAGGATCAGATCCTGGCCACCTCCTCCAAGTACGACCAGGATATTGTCATCCTCATCGCCGACCTCAACGGCATGACCCCCATGGCCCGCGCCGACGACTACTTCGATTACAACGACTACGGCATCGGCCCCAACCGCAGCGGCGTCTTGCTCCTCATTTCCCCCGAAAGCCGCGACTGGTGGATCTCCACCCGGGGCGCCTCCATCACCACCTTCACCGACCAGGGCATTGAAGCCCTCGGCGCGCGTCTCAAACCGTCCCTGAGTGACAACGAGTGGTACAAGGCCTCCACGCTCTTCGTTGACGAGTGCGACCGTTATATGCAGGCCGCCAGCAAGGGCAAGCCGATCACCCGGGCCCCCTTGGATCCCGCGACGTGGCTCATCAACTCGACCCTTGCCACCTTCGGGGTGTTCTTCGGAGGACTGTGCACCGTTGCCATGGTCCACGGGTTCTTCGTCAGCAAGATGAAGAACGAGGGCCTGGAGCCGACGGCGAAGAACTACGTGGTCCCCAACTCCCTGGCAATCACCACCAGCCGTGACACCTTCATCTCCCGCAATGTCGATCGGACACGCAAGGAGTCGAAGTCCTCCAGTTCCGGCTCCTCGACACACACCTCCTCCTCGGGCTCCTCCCACGGAGGTGGCGGGGGCAAGTTCTAGCACCAGGGCCGCGGCCATGGAGCCCAGGGTCGCCCCAATCCGTCAATCCCGACCACAGACACCACCACATCCCGCCAGGAGAAGATCATGGGACTGTTCAGCGCCAAAACATGCGAGCTGTGCGGCGCCAAGGCCGGGTTATAGGGCAGAACGTGTTGCTTAAGATCGGGTTTTTCGTTGCGGTGACGGGGAAAAGTCGGGGTGATTATGGTGTTGGCGGTTAATCCGGGAGGGTGCTTGACATCCCGGGCTGACTGTGTCGTCCATGAGGACGCGATCTGTCAGAGCCAGGACCTGCCCGGTGTGCCAGGAGCCGATGAGGAAGCACGGACGCACCGCGGCCGGATCCCAGCGCTGGAGGTGCACCGCGTGCAGCCTGACCACCACGGCACCACGGGCCGCCTCTCGGGCCCGGACCGAGCAGGCGGCCCCGGGCGAGTTCGTCGCCTGGGCGACATCCAACGACCCTCAGTCCAAGCAACCCGGCGCAGGAAGGGCCTTCCGCCGCCGGGTCTCCTGGTGTTGGCAGGTCCCCGTCCCCCACCCACCAGTCACCGGCGAGGTCTTCCCCCAGGTGTTCATCGACGGGCTGTACCTCAGCGGCGGATGGACCCTCCTGGTGGCAAGAAACCCCACCCACGTCATCGCGTGGCAGTGGGCCGGCTCAGAAAGCGCTGCTGCCTACAGCGCCCTGCTGACCCCGATCGCTCCGCCCGACCTGGTCACCACCGACGGGGCCGGCGGAGCCCTCAAAGCACTCCACGCGCTATGGCCTGATACCCCCATCCAACGCTGCCTGATCCACATCCACCGCGACACCAGGCGAGACCTGACCCGCAACCCCATCACCACCCAGGGCAAGGCCCTGCTGGCCCACTCCCGCAAGCTGCTCAAGATCACCACCCCCGACCAAGCAGCCACCTGGCTAGCAGCCCTGAACGACTACGGCACCCAGTACCACCACTGGCTGGACCAGCGCACCACCGCCGAACAAGACCCCGCCACCGCCGCGCTCACCGGCCGCAAGTGGTGGTACACCCACGCCCGCACCCGCCGCGCCTACAAACGCCTCGAACGCCTCGAACGCCTCGCCAGACAAGGCACGCTCTTCGCCTACCTCGCCGACCCCACCGGCCAGCCCCGCCCCACCCCACTGGAACGCACCACCAACCCCATCGAAGCCACCAACCACCAGATCCGCGACCGGCTACGCCACCACCGCGGCGCCGGCCCGGAACACCAAGCCGTCATCATCGACTGGACACTCTCCCAACTCACCGCCCAGCCACCCACACCAGCCGACGCCTTGAAAACCTGGAACCAGAACAACAGGAGACCGGCCACACGCGTCCCGACCAAGACAACCACCACGCACACCAGCCCACACCCCACCGGATGGGGCACCACCCCCACCCCCGAAGAAAGCCTATGGAACCGCCGAGGCTGGGCAGGACGACCCCACTAACACCCCACGACACGCCACCTAAAACAACACGTTCTGTCCTATAACCCCCAAGGCCGGTATGCTCACCAAACTCAAACTCGCCGAGGGCTACCTCTGCTCACGCTGCAAGAAGAAGGTTTCTGTTTTCTCCTCGGGGTGGAACCGCCTGCGCGTAGACGACGTGCGCGCCCACCTCCAGGCCCGGGAAGCCAACCGGGAGCGCTTCGCCCAGTTTCACGCCGACTATACGGCCGGGTCCGACGGCCTTCTCCAGGTCGACCTGACCCACAGGTGGTTCCTTTTCGGCTTTGGCCGGGATTGGGAGGAGGGCAACCCGCAGGTCTTCGACTTGGCCGCCCTGACCGCCTTGACCTTCATCCCCGACTACGAGAACTTCACGAAGGACACCGACGGCGACGGCATCCCCGACCACCACGACACCGTGGACAACCGCACCGGCACCGCAACCCGGCCCGGCCACGCCGGTTCTCCCCTGAATACTATGAGCTCGGGCATGGGTAACACTCAGCCGTTGGACGCCGACACCCTCCACATGCTCATTCAGACCACCCAAATGTCGCGCTACGTCAAGGTCATCGAGGCGCCGCGGGACGCCAACGGCTACGCCAAGCCCGTCGAAGGGTTCATCCTCCGGTTCACCATCAATGACCCCTACGTTCATGAAGTCACCTGGCGCTCCCGGACGACGACCTTCAGCGGGCAGGGAATGACAGAGGCCTTCCAGCGCTGCGTCGATGTCGCACGGCTTTTCGAGCAGGTCACGAGCACGGCCGCCGCCGGCCCCGTTATGGGCGTCGGCGGGGGCATGCCCGGCGGCATGGGGGCGCCCATGGGGTCCCCCGCCGTGGGCGGCTACCCGCCTCAGCCCGGTTTCCCGGCTCAGGCCGGCCAGCCCGGGTTCACCCAGCCCCTGCAGCCCGGGTTCCCCGGTCAGCCCGGAGTCGCCCAACCCGGCTACCCGGGCCAACCAGGGCTGCCTCAGCCCGGCTATCCGGCTCAGGCTGGTCAGCCCGGGCTCACCCAGCCCCCGGGCGCCGCCCAACCCGGTTTCCCGGCCCAGGCCGGCCAGGCCGGGCTCACCCAGCCCCCGGGCGCCGCCCAGCCCTCTCAGCCCGGCCATCCGGGCCAGCAGGGTTACAGCGCACCGGATCAGCAGGCGGCGCAGGGGGCGACCCCGGTTTGCCCCGCTTGCGGCGCCGCCGCCACCGGCGCCTTCTGCGGGGCCTGCGGCTCCCGAATCTAGGGGCCCGACGAATCCGGGGCCCGATCGTCGGGGCGGACGCGCTTGCCGGCCCTCACCGCTCCTGTTGGGTTTCCAGGTACGAGCCCAACAGGGGCCTTAGGGGTTGGCAGCGGGGTTGACGTCCAGGAAGTCCTGCGGGACTGAAATAGCCTGCGCGCTGTTACACCTCGGATCCTGGGGACTCCCGGCAGGGCGGAATACTGGCCCGCAGCACGAACTCCTTGCCGACCTCGGTCTCCAGGACGCCCCCCAGGGCGACCAGGCGCTGGCGCATCCCCCGCATCCCAGTGCGCTCACGCAGCCCCTGAGAAGGTGTCGGCGCTCCAGGCGCCTCAGGAATCGCGTTGCGCACCGTCATGAAGACCCCCACCCCCTGGTCACCGGGAACGTCCTCCAGGACGACGTCGATGCGCCGGGCCCCGGCGTGCAGGACTGCATTAGTGACCGCTTGGCCAAGAACCTCCACCAGCAGCAGGGCGATTTCCTGGTCCTGCGGCAGGTCCCCGGTGACAATCACCTGCGTACCGACCAACTCGCCGCCTTCGACCACGTCCTCCAGGCGCTCCACCGCATCCCTGGCTCCTGGCTGCACCACCGTGTACTCCGTCAACCCCGCCAGGAGGCCGGAGAGCACCTGCAGCCGGTCGGCGTCCCCCACGCCCTCCTGAAGGAGCTTCTTCGCGAAGGTCAGCCGCTGGGCCAGCACGTCATGAAGGCGGGCCCGGGCCATCAATACGTCGCGCTCAGCCAGGAGTCGACCCACCTCGTCTATGGCGGTGCGCAGTCGCAGCGTCGAAGCCTCCAGGCGGTCGACCTCCTGCGCCAACTCGCGCGTGAGCGTTTCCACCTCAGTGATGTCCTGGCCACTGAGTTCATACCCTCCCGTCCCATCCCTGGCGCGGGTCAGGGCCCACAGGCGGCCCTGGGCCTCCACCAGCATGCACTCCTCGCCCCCGCCCTGAATGCGCATCTCGACGGCCCTGTCCCGTAAAGCCTCCCAGATGTCCTCCAGGGGCCACGCCCCTCTTATGCCGTGCGCGCCCAGAAGAAGGCGCATGGTGTCGTTGACGAAGGAGGGGCGCCCCGCGCCGCCGGAAATCGCGAGTGCGCCAGGGTAGGTGTCAAAAGCGGCCTTGAATGTCAAGGCGGTTGATGCCTGTCGCAGGGCGCGGACCTGGACGGCCAGGAGCAGCCCGGACGCCAGGAGAAGGGCCGGGACTGCCAGGACTACTGACACGGGCGGCCAGCCGCCCCCGCCTGAGCCCGGGCCGCTAGGGGCGGGTGCAGCCCCCAAATGCTTGGCGGCGCAGGTGAGGCGGAAGGCGAGCACTGCCTGGACCACGCTCAGCGCACCCCCGAGGGAGGCCTCCCAGCCACGGCGTCGTACCCCCGCGGCCAGAAGAATCAAGACACTCATCCCCGCCCCCGCCAAGGAGAGGAGTTCTAAGACGAGCAGCGTGCCGACCCCACCGGGCACCGTGCTCAACATGGCGCCCCCTGGGCGCAGGCGGTGAACCGCATGACCCCGTCCTCGACCTCGGCCCGGCAGCCGGCGCGCCGGCCGGCTGTTGTGGACAGTCGCTGAAGAACGGAGGGCGTGAGCCCCTGCCCGTCCCCGCCGTCGGCCTCCGCCTGAATGCGCAAGATGGTCCCGTCCCCGGTCTGGTCGAGTTGCATGAGAACGTCGGCGCCGTCGACCTCCGCGAGCATCAGGAGGACGGCGTGGGCGGTGGCCAGCAGGTGCAGCACCTCGGTCAGACCCATTCGTCCCGGCCCGGTCCTGGCCGCCGCCCCGCCTTGCAGCCGAACAAGACCGGCCGCGTGACTGCTGGAGGAGAAGTCCGCGCAGAGCCGGGACAGGGCGTCGGCCAAGGCGTCGGGGGCCAGGGCGCCGGCGTCCAGGGTGTCGGCGCCCAACACGAGATGACCGGCCTGCTTGGCGTACCCCAGTTCCACACAGGCCTGGCGCAGCAGGCGCGCCCGCAGGGGCGCCGACGCCGTGGGCAGGAGCTCCCCAACCCGGGCCACCCCCTCCAGGCTCGGGGTCATGACCCGGCGGAGGGCGTCCAGGACGGCGGTGCGCTGCGCGAGCTCGCCATGCAGGGATTCAAGGTCCGCGGTCCGGGTGAGGGCGTCGTACTGGGCGGCCGCCTGGGCCCGGATGCGCAACAGGTTCTCGCGCAGCTGGAGGCTGTGTTCGACGTCTACTGTCCAGGTCAACTCACCGCCGGGCACGACCAGGCTGCGCTCCTGGCAGCGGTGCCCGGTCGAGGGGTCGCGCCCCCTCACCAGGGGCCGGTAGGTCGAGGTCTGGGCCAGGACCCGTCCACGCGTTGAGGTCAGCCGGGCCGGGACCTGTGAACGGCCGAAACTGCGGCGGTAGTCCCTCATGGTGGGGACCTGCCCCGAGCGCAGAGCCAGCTCCCACAGGGCGACAATGATGAGGATGCCCACCCGGCTGACCTCCAGGCCCCGAATCAGGGGGCCAATGGTCACATAGATGACAATGTAGCCCGCCAGCACAACGACCAGACCGATTTGACCCGCCATGATCGCGCGTCGGCCGCAGCGGTGGGCCACGCGGACCAGGATCACCCAGGCGCAGGTCAGGAGCAGGGCCACCCACGCCATGACCGCGACGTAACCCCAGCGATAGGCGTATCCGCCGTCGTCAATGAATGTCGGGGACAGTGCGAAAACCTGGCCGTGAACGGGGTTGGTCTCAACCAGGAGGAGGAGGGCCGCGGACACTGCTATGCAGGCGCGCCCCATCCAACGGCTCACCCGGTTCGGCGAATCACCGCCCAACATGGTCTGGGCGATGAGGAGGGCGATCGTCGGGGAGGCGAGAATAGGCACGTAGTACTGCATCCACAGCATCTCATGGGCCCAGGCGGGGGCGGAGAGCTTGAGAAGGCGCACAACGCACCACAGCGTCAGGAACACGCACTGGAGCAGCAACAGCGTACGGATCCGACGGGCGGGGACCCTCCAGTAGATGGTGGCGCCCCACAGGACGAGAACAAGGGTGAGAATGATGTAATTCGCCATATGCTGGCGGGTCCATGCGGGCATCTCTGCGGGCAGGGCCACTAATGCGGTCCCGATCAGAGGCGGGGACGGGAAAGAGGGCAGGGAATGTAAGGAATGCAGGGAATGTAGGGAATGGCCCCAGGAGGAGAGTGCGCTCCAGGGCGACGGCGGGTCGGGGGGCGTTGATGGAGCCGGCGGGACAATCGGGACAATGGGGAGTTCCAGGCTCCCCGCCCAGCAGCGCACAGCGGACCACGCCCCGACGACCAGCGACATACTCACGGCACTCTGTTGGCCTCGCCCGCGGACGCGGAGGCGCCCTCGGCGCCGGCAAGAGCGCTGTCATTCACGGGTGTGGGAGCGCCACCCACGGCCTCATTGACCACAATGTAACCCGAGGCGATGGCGAATAGTGCCAGCCGCGTAATCGAGCGGTATCCGGTCTTGGTCAAGATTGAGGAAATATTGGCTTTAATGGTGTTCTCGCTCAGGCCGAAGCGCTGGGCGATCTGGGCGCGGGTGCGCCCCGCGCAGGTTTCGCGCAGCACCGCGATCTCACGCTCAGTGAGCTCGTTGTAGCCCAGGAACGGCAGGCTCTGGCGCGTCGGATACGTGGAGTAGCCCTGGACGGTGGAGCGCAGTACGGAGACCAGTTCGTCGGCGGAGATGTTCTTGTACACGAAGGACGCGGCGCCGGCCTCGCGGGCCGCCTGCGGGAAGGACAGGTCGGGCATTGCGGTCATGAGGACCACCCGGGTACGGGGGAAGCGTCGAGTGAGCTCGGCGCAGGCGGTCAGGCCGGAAGCACCCGAGTCCGTGCACACGTCCATGAGGACTAGGTCGGGGTCAATGCGGCGCACGGCCTCGACGGCGTCCAGGGCGCTGGTCAGGCCGCCAACAACACGCATGTCCTCGGTTTCGCCAATGGTCCGCACCAGGGAGTCCAGCAAGAGCAACTGGTCCTCAATGACCAGGACAGTGAGTTGTGCGTTTGCCACCGAGAAACCGCCTGCCGCCGAGACCCGCAGGCCGGAAACATTGAACGCCGCATTGTATCTCACCCGGCGCCCCGCCCGCCCGCGCTCACGGCCCGCCCCTCCAACCCGCTCCGCCCCCCTCGGCCTCCCTCTCGGCCCCACCTCCTCCAACAAAATCCTCACAGCACGACGTCCATGGACGTTGCGCTGTGAGGATTTTGTTGGAGGGGAGGGCGGGGAGAGGCGGGCTGGGCGGCGCGAGTTGGAGGGGGCGAGTTGGAGGAGGCGCGGCCGAGGGGGGCGGCGCCGGGGCGTTACTCCATCTCGGCCACGGCGGCGCCCTCCACGGAGGCGACGGTCTCCTCAGCGGCCTGAATGGCCGCCTCATCATCGCTCACGCGCTCCCACGGGACCCCGTGGAAGGTGAACTCCCCGAGGATGCCCTCGCCCTGGGCGTCGACGATCACCTTCTGGCCGCGCTCAATCTCCCCGAAGAGGATCTTCTCGCTCAGGGCGTCCTCAATGTCGCGCTGGATGGCGCGGCGCAGGGGGCGGGCGCCCAGCACCGGGTCGAAACCACGCTCGGCCAGGAGCTCCTTGGCCGTGTCGGTCAAGGAGATGGTCATCTCCTGCTCGACCAGTCGCTTGTCGAGGCGGGCGATCATGAGGTCGACGATCTGGCGCACCTCGGACTTGCTCAGCTGCGGGAAGACAATGAGGTCGTCCACGCGGTTGAGGAACTCGGGCCGGAACTGCTGCTTGAGTTCACGGTTGACGTGCGCCTTCATCTCCTCATAGTTCATGGCGCCCGAGGCAGTGGATTGGAATCCCGTGGCCACGGACTTGCCAATGTCCTTCGAGCCCAGGTTCGTGGTCATAATAATGACGGTGTTCTTGAAGTCCACCACCCGGCCCTGGGCGTCGGAGAGGTGCCCATCCTCCAGGATCTGAAGCAGGGAGTTGAAGATGTCCGGGTGGGCCTTCTCCACCTCGTCGAAGAGCACCACGGAGAAGGGCCGACGACGCACCTTCTCGGTGAGCTGGCCGCCCTCGTCGTAGCCGACGTAGCCGGGGGGCGCTCCGAACAGACGCGAGACCGTGTGCTTCTCGGCGAACTCGCTCATGTCGAGCTGGATGAGGGCGTCCTCGTCGTCGAAGAGGAACTCCGCCAGGGCCTTAGCCAGCTCGGTCTTACCCACACCGGTGGGGCCGGCGAAGATGAAGGAGCCACCGGGCCGCTTGGGGTCCTTCAAGCCCGCACGGGTGCGACGGATCGACTTGGATACGGCCTCAATGGCCTTGTCCTGGCCGATAATCCGCTTGTGGAGCTCGGCCTCCATATTAATGAGCTTGGCGGACTCGGCCTCGGTCAGCTTGACCACCGGAATACCCGTGGACATGGCCAGGACCTCGGCCACAAGGTTCTCATCGACCTCGGCGACCTGATCGAGGTCGCCGGCCTTCCAGGCCTTCTCCTTCTCGGCGCGCTGTTCGGCCAGGCGGCGCTCGTCGTCGCGCAGGGCGGCGGCGCGCTCGAAGTCCTGGTCGTCGATCGCGGACTCCTTCTCGCGCTTGACGGCCGCAATCTGGTCGTCAATGTCCCGCAGGGCCTGCGGGGCGGTCATGCGGCGGATACGCAGGCGCGCGCCCGCCTCGTCGATAAGGTCGATGGCCTTGTCCGGCAGGAAGCGGTCGTTAATGTAGCGGTCGGCGAGCTTGGCGGCCGACTCAATGGCGTCGTCGGTAATGACCACCCGGTGGAAGGCCTCATAGCGGTCGCGCAGACCGGTAAGAATGCGAATGGTCTCCTCAATACTGGGCTGGTCCACGGTCACCGGCTGGAAGCGCCGCTCCAGGGCCGCATCCTTCTCGATCTTGCGGTACTCCTCCAAGGTGGTGGCCCCAATGGTCTGAAGCTCACCACGGGCCAGCATGGGCTTGAGAATGGAGGCGGCGTCGACAGCGCCCTCGGCGGCCCCGGCACCCACGAGGGTGTGGATCTCGTCAATGAACAGGACAATGTCGCCGCGGGTGCGGACCTCCTTGAGGACCTTCTTGAGCCTTTCCTCGAAGTCGCCGCGGTAGCGCGAGCCGGCCACCAGGGAGCCCATGTCCAGGGAGTAGAGCTGCTTGTCGCGCAGAGTCTCAGGCACATCCCCGTGGACAATGGACTGACTCAGGCCCTCCACGACGGCGGTCTTACCCACGCCGGGCTCACCAATGAGGACCGGATTGTTCTTGGTGCGCCGTGAGAGGATCTGCATGACCCTCTCCATCTCCTTGTGGCGGCCAATGACCGGGTCGAGCTTGCCCTCACGCGCGGCGGCGGTGAGGTTGCGCCCGAACTGGTCAAGGATGGCGCTTCCGGAGGGCACGCCCTCCTTGGAGGGGCCACCGGCGGTCACCGACTCCTTGGACTCGTAACCGGAGAGCATCTGCATGACGGTCTGACGGACGGCTGACAGGTCGGCGCCGAGCTTGGTGAGAACCTGGGCGGCCACGCCCTCGCCCTCGCGCAGCAGCCCCAGGAGGATGTGCTCGGTGCCAATGTAGCTGTGGCCGAGTTGCAGGGCCTCGCGCAGGGAGAGCTCAAGGACCTTCTTGGCGCGGGGGGTGAAGGGGATGTGGCCCGAGGGCGCCGACTGGCCCTCACCGATCATCTCGACGACCTGGGCGCGCACCGCGTCCAGGGAGATCTCCATGGACTCCAGCGCCTTAGCGGCCACACCCTCGCCCTCGTGGATGAGTCCAAGGAGGAGGTGCTCTGTGCCGATGTAGGTGTGGTTGAGCGCCCGAGCCTCGTCCTGGGCCAGGACGACGACACGGCGGGCTCGGTCGGTAAAGCGTTCGAACATCGCTAGTTTCTCCTCGGCACGTGCGATCGGGTCGCACCCTGGAGTAGTCATTTGGGAACAAGGGCGCGGGCACGTGCTGACAAGGCTAACGGTGGCCCCGCGAGCCCCATGCCCCTGTTCGCGGTAGGCGTGAGTCAGGGTTGAGTCCCATCGGCTCAAGAAGAAGGGGTGGATGGGGGGCGAAGCCGCGGCCTCAGTGCGCTAAAGCGTCCTCAAAAGCCCGCAGCAGACGCGGGGAGAACAAGACGAAGCGGATGAGCCGGAGACCCTTGGCCCCCGCTCCACCGCCCGGCCGGCCCCCGACGGCGGATGGGGCCGGGCCGCCGACGGCGTCGTCCCCTTCCCCGCCATCGGCAGTGCTCTCGCGGATCTCGCAGCTCTCGCTGTTCTCGCAGTTCTCGCGGTTCTGACGCGCTCGAGCCGAGGCGACGGCGGTGCGGGCGACCTCACGGGCGTCCCAGCCGTAGACCCCAGCGGACACGGCGGGCACGGCCACGCTGGAACAGCCCAGCTCCTCGGCGAGATCCAGGCTGGAGTCGAAGGCTGAGCGCAGCAGTCCGGGATCGGTCTGCCCGGCGTGCCGATTCGGGCCCACCGTGTGGATGACCCAGGAGGCGGGCAAGTCGAAGCCGGGCGTGGCCACGGCCCGCCCCACGGGCAGCCCCTCCGGGAGGCTGGTGGCGCGCAGCCCGCGGCAGGCCTCCAGAAGTCCTGGGCCCGCCGCGCGGTGAATGGCGCCATCGACCCCGCCCCCGCCCAGCAGGGAGGAGTTCGCCGCATTGACGATCGCGTCAACCTCCTGGACCGTAATGTCCCCGAGTACCGCCTCAATGATCATGACTGCACCCTAGTCTTCTCGCGGCTACTCACAGATGCTCTCCCCAATGCTCGTCAATGCTCGTCCCCTCGCCCGTTCGAGTCGGCCGTCCCGCTCGACTCGGCGCCGCACGCCGGCCAGCAGCCCGCGGGTCATGAGCCGTGAGACCGGCAGGGTGGCGGCCACCACCGCCCAGGCCACCGCCGCATGCGGGCGGTAGCGTTCACGCACCAGCAGGCGACAGCCGCCCACGGTCTCCAGCAGGACGAAAGCCCACGTGAAGTCGAAATCCATGGTGGCCCCGGCGGATTGAGGGGCCCGAACGCCCTGAGAGCTCAGGACCAGCACATGGTTGGCCTCCAACAGGGCCACCCGCAGGCCGAAACCCGCTTCGGCGGCCAGGAGCACCTGATCCCCCACAGCTAGGTCCTGCCACTGGGGGTGGATGGCATTGGCATTGTGTATGCCCAGACCCACCGCTCGTTCTAGGCGGTCGAAGGTGTAAAAGCCGCCGCGGTCGGCCCCCATCTGCACCAGCCACGGCCAGATCCTCTCCGCTGGGGCGGCAATGTCCAGGCCGTGCGTGGCCACAATGGGCGCCCCGGGCAGCAGACAGTCGCCGGGCAGGGCCAGGTCGGCGTCGGGCCCGCCGGTCAAGACGCGCGCAACCGCTGCGCCCGCCACGGCGGCCGCCCCTGCGCCGAGCACTGCGCGCCCCAGCAGCCGGCACGGACTATGGGCGTGGTGTGGGCTCATCTCAGGCCTCCAGGAGAATGGTCACCGGGCCGTCGGCCTCCATGTCGATTCGCATGTGGGCGCCAAAGCTCCCCGTGGCAACCTCCAGGCCGCGCCCCCGTAAAGCGGCGACGACGGCGTCCACCAGCGGCTCGGCCACCGGCCCGGGGGCGGCACTATTCCACGAGGGGCGCCGCCCCTTGCGCACGTCGGCGTAGAGGGTGAACTGGGAGACCACCAGCACCGGGGCGCCCAGGTCGCCGGCCGACACCTCGCCGCCGGCCGCGCCGCCGGAGGACCGGCCCTCGAATAGGCGCAGTTCGGCGATCTTGCGGGCAATAGTGGCGACTTGCGCCGGACCGTCATGATGGGTGGCGCCAATGAGGGCGAGCAGGCCCGGGCGCGTGATCTGCCCAACCACCTCCCCATCGACGCGCACGGCGGCACGGTTGACGCGCTGCAGGACGGCGCGCATTAGCGCCCCCACCTTCCCCTGCCCCTGCGCGAGCGCCACGAGGAGCCGGGGCGGGACTGCCCCGGCTTACGCACCTGAGAGCGCACGCGCACCGGCTTGTAGTAGTCCAGGGCGGGTTTGGCGTCCGCCAGATAGACGGCGCTGGCGACCACGGCCAGCAGGCTCAAGAAGAAGAGCGTGCCACCGGATCCGAGGAGTGAGCCGAAGAGCGTCAGGGCAATAGCTCCAGTACTGAGGGCATTGACCCAGGTCCAAAAACCCTTGGTGCGCTTGTCCGCCGCCACGAAGTGCTGTGCGGGGCGGCTCAGCGTGTCGACAAGCGCCCAGACCCCCATAAGGACCCCGACAATCCAGGCTCCCCGCCAGGTCCAGACGACAACCAGGTTGAGGTAATAGGCAATGAGGACAAGAATGCTCACGGACCCAGCCTAACGGTTCAGCGCGACCAGAAAGCGACGCCTTTCACGACTGGCGCAGCAGGCTGGTGCGAAGGGCAACACCGGGGCGCTGCGCCGGGCTGGCCTGGGCCCGCCCCTCGGGGGAGACCAGCAGCTCCTGAGCAGCAGCCACCCGGCCGACGACCACGGGCGGGGAGTCGGCCCGCCCCGCGTCGACGCCCGCCTCAATGGACTCGGCGGGGTCATCAGCGAGGTCAACGGTCAAAACCGCATCGAGGGGAACATTGCGCCGCAGCAGCGCCAGCCCCATGGGGCCGAGCTCGTAGTGGCGGGTCACCGAGGTCAAGGTGCCCACAACCCGCTCCCCCAGGCGCACGCAGGCGCCGGGCAAGGGCGTGCCCCCAACGAGACCATCGAGTTGGAGCGCCACCAGGCGCCGCGGCGGGCGCCCCAGGTTGAGGGTGCGCGCCACGGTCTCCTGGCCCGGATAGCAGCCCTTGTCCAGGTGGACGGCGGTGCGCAGCCAGTCGAGTTCGTGGGGAATGGCGCGCGCATCGACTTCCCGCGCCCACCGGGGCCGGCCCGCCTCTATCCGCAGTGCCTCCCAGGCCAGCGAGCCGGCCAGGCTCCGCTGAGGGGCGCCGGCGAGGAAGACCTCGGCAACACTGCACACGGCCCCGACCGGGACCAGCACAAAACCGGCGTCGTACCCGGCGCCGGGGTGCTCGCGGTCCTCCAGGCCGACGTCGTAGCTGGTCCCGCCCTCCACGACACCGGGCCACGAGTCGCGCCACAGGCCCCGGTAGGCGCACTCCCCCCGCACGACCACTGGGGCGCGTCCGGGAACGCCGGCCTCCCGGGCGCCGCTCTCAGCTGGGGCACCACCGGGAACGCCGGCCTCCCGGGCGCCGCTCTCGGCTGGGGCGTCACCGGGAACATCGGCCTCCCGGGCGCCGCTCTCAGCCGGGGCGCCACCGGGAACATCGGCCTCCCGGGCGCCGCTCTCAGCCGGGGCGCCACCGGGAACATCGGCCTCCCGGGCGCCGCTGGCGCCGGGCCCGCCACGCGCCCCGGAAACCTCCGACCGCCGGCTCGGCGCACCGGGCCCCGACACGGCACCTGCGGCACCGTTCCCCCTCCCCGGTGCACCGGCTCCGTCCGACACTCGCGGCACCGCGCGCGCGGCCGCCTCCAGGGCCGCCAACCCCGTCCCCATCGCCCCCAGGGCCACGAGGTCGGTGGCCTCTACCTCGACGCGCAGCATAAAGCGCATTCGCCTCAGGAAGTCGATCAGTTCCTCGCCGCGCCCGGCCTCGGTGACGAGCAGCAGGTGCTCGCCGTCGTCCACGGCCGCGAGCGCGTGCACAATCCGCCCTTGGGCGTCCAGAAGCAGGGCTTCAGCACCGCCGTCGTCGGGGACCAGCCCGGTGAGGATCTGACTGGACAAGGTGGTGAGCCAGCTCAGCCGGTCCGGACCGCCCACGGCCACAACATCGCGCGCCAGGGCGGCAATGGCGCGGCCTTCGGCCAGGGCGGCCTGCTCGCGCAGAGGATCGCCATAGTGGGCGGGAACGGCCTCGTCGGGGTCGGCGACGGGGTTGGCAATGGCGCCGGAACGCTCCAGCAGCATGGAGCGGCGCATTAGACACCCCCCACCGGAGAGCCGGCGACGTCATCCTTATTATCCTTATTGTCCTCGGCGCCCTCGACGCGGCCCAGGCGCCCGGAGGCGTAGGTGGTCGACTCCTCGACATCGAAGGCCGCCATGTCCTGGGTCCACATGAGGTCGCCCCCGACGAGCCCGAACATGCGGGTCATCTCGGTCAGGACGGCAGCGCTGCGGCTGCGGCCCACCGCCTGGGTGCCGACCTGGGCGCGGGGGCCCTGGATCCAGCCCTCCCAGACGCCCACATGCCCGGCGGGATCGGCTGAAACCAACTCCAAACGGGTCAGCGGGGTCCGGGAGGCGGCGTCCTGGCCGTCCTGGGCCTCCGGCTGCTCCTGGGAGATGGGGCGCCAGTAGGCGGTCTCAGTGGACCACACCTGGGCGGGAACGAGGCGCGAGGCGCCCTCCAGCCCAGGCATCTCAAAGTCGAGGTTCTTGCTGCGGGTGGAGTCGACGGTCCAGATGGTTGTGACCTGGCGCAGGTAAGGGCCGTCATCGTGGTCGAAGACCATCTCTTGGTAGACGGCCTGCTCCGGGATGATCTCACCGTAGGTGAGGATGCCGTAGCCGCGCCAGGCGCCCACCATCCAGGCCAGAGGGTAGAGCTCCGGAGGAAGGTTGTCGGGGAGGGTGAATGCCATAGGAGCAGCCTACGGGCGCCGGGGCTGCTGCGGTCGTGGGCCCGGGCACGTTCCCGGCCCGGGGCGCAGTGGACGGGGTGCTCTCCTGGCGGCGGGCGTGGTCGGGGCCCAGCAGGGCTCAACCGGGGACCGACCCAAATTCGGCCAGTACCCGGCCGGGGCGCGATCGGGACCCGCCCAGCGGAAGATGCCGCGGTTCAGCCGGAAATAAAGCTGCCCATGAGTCGGGCAATGGCGTACACCGGAGCACCGACGGCCAGGATCGGCACGACGGCGCTGGCGACCGCGGCCCGGCCCCCCGGCACCCAACGATGAGTCCACAGCACCCGGTTGGCCGAAGCCATGAGGATGCCGGCCACGAAACCGACGACGAGGCAGGCCGCCGCGGACTGCATTGCCGGGACGGCGCCGGTGTGGGCCGGCCCGAAGAAACCGATAGCGGCGAGCAGACCCCCCGCGACCCCGGAGACCAAGGGGGACACCGTCGTCGTGAGCACCTCCAGGATGGTGGCGCGCACCTCCAAGGTGGTCAGCAGCGCGCCGGTGAACAGGGCCAGGCTGCACGGGACGAGGATCGCCGGGTCAGCAATGTTGGGGGCCAGGGCGCACCATCCGGCGCCCGAGACCACAATGAGGTTGCCGGTCATTGTCGCCGAAAGGTCTTCCACCAGGTCCTCGCGGCCATCGCGGCGCAGCATCTGAGCAACGAAAGAAGCCAGCACCGAGGCGGCCATGACCACGCCGGCCGCCCCGAAGTCGCCCAATAGCGCCACCGTGACCGCCGCGGCAGTCCCAGTGAGGGTCACAACCGCGGTCGAGAGCGCGTCATGGCGGGCGCGCACCAGTGCCGGCCACCCCTGGGCGGCGGCCGGCACCAGCAGGACCATGAGAATCAGGCGCGTCCAGGTGGGGAGAGCAGCCGAAATAGCCAGAAGCACCGGGACAATGCCGGCGAATGCCAGACGAGTCCAGGCCGGGTCTACCAGACCCGGCTCGGTAGGGGTGTGCCCGCCACGGCGGGTGCCGTAGTCATGCGAGGAGGGGGCGTGACGGTGCTGGCCCGGCGGGGCGGGGGGGATGGTGGGGGCGTCGTGGTCGTCCACGGGTGGCATCGTCGCACACCTGTAACAGGGCTATGTGCTTGACTGAGCGTACGGGTAGCGTACAGGTAGCGCGCGGGAAGGAGTCAGGAGCGTGCGTATTATCATGTTCACCCGCGAAGAGGAGGTGACCGGCGTACTGCCCTCAGCCTCCTTCCTGGACTCACCCGTCGAGTGCCACATCCCCGCCCCCTCGTCCTACGCCCAGATTGACGGAGCCGACGTGGTCATGGTGGATGCGCGCGGTGACCTGACCCGAGCCCGGGCCCTGTGCCAGCTTTTGACTGGCCCCATGGACTGCCCGCCGATCATTCTCATTCTCAAAGAAGGCGGTGCCGCCGCCATTCAGAGCGACTGGGGCGCCGCCGACTTCATTATGGAAAGCGCCTCACCGGCCGAGCTCGCCGCCAGGCTCCGGCTTCTGCGCAGTCACACTCCCACCCCCGCTCCACTCAATGAGGACCGCCTGGAGGTGGGAGATCTTGTTATTGATGTCACTGCATACACGGCCCGCATCCGCGGCTCGATCATTGACCTGACTTTCAAGGAGTTCGAGCTGCTGAAGTTCCTGGCGCTCAACCAGGGGCGGGTCCTCACTCGTGAGGCGCTGCTCGACGAGGTGTGGGGCGAGGACTACATTGGCGGCTCGCGGACGGTGGACGTCCACATCCGCCGCCTGCGCGCCAAGCTCGGCACGGAGCACGACCATCTCATTGGCACCGTGCGCAACGTCGGTTATCGCCTGGACGCCCCGGAGGACGGAGAGTAGACCAGCACTCGGCCCCGCCCATCCGGCCCGGTCCGCCAGGTCGCGCACCTGCGTGCCGCGTGTCGTCTTCGTTGATGGGTGCAACTGGGTCGTCGCGTGTGGCTGTAAGCCGGGGGTGTTCCTGTTGGCTGTGATGCCGCCCGGCTCCCGGAGTGGCGCGCGAGGCCGCCTGTGTCGGCCTGGATTCTTAATGAGGGGTGCTGCCCGGTTCCCGTGGGTCGCGTCGTCTGGGATCCCCCGGCGCCATCTGGGACTCCCCGGGGGTGTGCGGGCTTGGGTTGAACCGGGCCTCAGCCGAGCAGGTCCTGGACGGACCCCCGGAGGTGTGCGGGCTTGGGCTTCGGGGCGGGCAGACCGAGGGTCCGGGCTCCGTGACCCCCGGGCGCGGGCCCGGGATTGAGCGTTGCACATTCTTTCTTCCCTCGAGGAGTGGGGAGCCGCGGAATCCTGCGGATCTGCTCGGGATCCGGGGGCCCGGGAACGGGATGAATGTGCGAACGGGGACGCCGTTGCACATTCATCCTTGCCGAACCGACCCCCTGCAACGGCGGATCGTTGAAATACCAACGATCCCCCACAGACAGGCGCAAGAAGAATGTGCAACACCGCCAACCCCGCCGGCCACCCGCCCGCCGGCGCAGCCGCCGCCGTCAAAAACCCCGGCCCCGACACACCGTCACCAAAAATGGCGCGGCTCGGGTCGGAGGGCCCGGCCGAGGCTGCTATCCTCATGCGCGGCGTCGGGCCGCGACGGGCCCCGGGCTCCAACTCACGCCGCCGCGAGCGGCATTCGCGCCGACTGGCGCTCTCCGGCCCGACGTCCTTCCCTGTACACCGCGATCCCGCGGCCCGGGCGACAGTGCGGCCCGACCCGGGCGACAGCGCGGCGCCATATGTCCTCATGTCCTCCCCCTGCACGCCTCCTGTGCGCCGTAGTCCCGCGGCCCGGATGACAGCGCGGCGCCATGGCGCCCGCCCAAGGCCGGTGCGCGGGCGCGCCCCGGCCCACCCGAACTCATCCGAAGCGGCCGGAGATGTAGTCCTCCGTCGCCTTGTGGTCAGGGGCCGAGAAGATCTTCGTAGTGGAGTCGAACTCGACGAGTTGGCCCGGCATTCCGGTGGCCTCCAAGTTGAAGAAGCCTGTCATGTCGCTCACGCGCGAGGCCTGCTGCATATTGTGGGTGACGATGACGATCGTGTAATCCTGCTTGAGTTCGTGGATGAGATCCTCGATCGCCAGGGTCGAGATCGGGTCCAAGGCCGAGCAGGGCTCATCCATGAGGACCACCGAGGGTTTGACCGCAATGGTGCGGGCAATGCACAGACGCTGCTGCTGGCCGCCGGACAGAGAGGAACCGGGCCTGCCCAGACGGTCCTTGACCTCCTCCCACAGGTTGGCGCCCCGCAGGGATGCCTCGACCAGTTCCTCCGCGTCCGCTTTCCTCAGGCGGCGGTTGTTGAGCTTGACCCCGGCCAGGACATTGTCGGCGATGGACATGGTCGGGAAAGGGTTGGGGCGCTGGAAGACCATGCCAATGGCGCGGCGCACCTGGACCGCGTCAACGTTCTTGTCATAGAGGTTGACCCCGTCAACAATCACCTCCCCCTCCACGCGCGCACCAGGAATGACCTCGTGCATGCGGTTGAGGGTGCGCAGAAAGGTGGACTTCCCGCAGCCCGAGGGACCAATGAGGGCGGTGACGGTGCGCGGCTCAATGGTGACATTGACGTCCTTGACCGCCAAGAAGTCGCCGTAGTAGATGTTCTCGTGCTTGACCTCAATGCGCTTAGACATGTCAGATCCTTCCCGAGCGGGTGTAGCGGGCCACGAAACCGGGGGGCCGGCGGGGCCGCAACATGGTGGACATGGTGGACAAGGTGAGCAAGGCGGGTCCCGGCGGTCACGGGGATCCCAGTGGTCCCGGAGATCCCGGTGGTCCCGGTGGTCACAGTGGCCACGGTGATCACATGAGGCGGAGGAGGGCGCCGTACCTTGTACCGTTCAGCACCGTTCACCGCTTGCCGCCCTTGGGGGAGAAGTAGTGCGTGATCAGCCGCGCCACGAGGTTAAGCAGCATGACAATAATGATGAGCGTGAGCGCCCCGGCCCAGGCCCGCTCCATATTGTCCGCCCCGCCGCGCGAGTACTGGTCGTAGACGAGTACCGGCAGGGTGGACATGGAGCCCTCGAAGGGGTTGTTGTTCGTGCGAATGGTCAGGCCGACGGTAATGAGCAAGGGCGCGGTCTCACCAATGACACGGGCGATGGCGATCATGACACCAGTGGTCATGCCCGAGATTGCGGTGCGCAGGACAACCTTGACAATGGTCAGCCACTTGGGCACGCCCAGGGCGTAGGAGGCCTCGCGCAGTTCATTGGGCACCAGTTTGAGCATTTCCTCCACGCTGCGCACCACCACCGGGGTCATGAGGACGCTCAGGGCCACGGCGCCGACAATGCCCGCCTGGTAGCGCGGCCCCAAAACCATGAGGAAAACCGTGTAGGCGAACAGGCCGGCAACAATGGAGGGGATGCCGGTCATGACGTCGACCAGGAAGGTCACGGCCCTGGCAACCCACCCGCCGTTGTACTCCACCAGGAAGATCGCGGTGAGCACTCCCAGGGGCACGGAAATGAGGGAGGCGATGCCGGTGATCTGGAGGGTGCCGACAATGCCGTGGTAGAAACCGCCGTTGGTGGCGTCGGCCCCGCGCATATTGGTCAGGAGGAAATCGGCGCCGAAGCGAGCGGAGCCGCCGACCAGCACCATCCACACCAGTGACACCAGGGGAACCATAGCCACCGCGAAAGCCAGGTGAACCAGAATGGTCACCATGGTGTTACGGGCCCAGCGCCCGCCCTCGCGCACCCAGGAGGCGGCGGTAGCCCCCACCAACCACACCAGGGCGGTCAGGACAAGGATCACCGCCGGCGACCAGCTCAAGGCCAGCCCCAGGCCGCCCACCAGGATGAAGGCCGCGCCCAGGGCCGCCCAGGTGAACCAGGCGGGCAGGCGGGTGGCCACCAGGGGAATGCCCTCAATGGTTAGGGCCGGGGGCGGGTCGGCCAGCGGGTCGTGCTTGGGCGTCGAGAACGGATGTCGCATGTCAGTTGGCCCCTGAGAACTCGGCGTGGCGGGCGACAACCCACCTGGCCAGGGAGTTGACCAGGAAGGTGATAATGAATAGCGCCAGGCCGGTGGCTATGAGGACGCTGACGCTCAGACCGAATGCCTCACGGAATTGGCCGGCGATATTGGCCGCAATGGTCTGGTGCTGGCCCGCCTGGAGCAGGTGAAAGTTAATGCTTGCGCCCGGGGACAGGATCATGAGTACTGCCATGGTTTCGCCCAGGGCCCGCCCCAGGCCCAGCATGGTGCCGGAAACAATGCCGGAGCGGGCGTAGGGCAGGACGGCCTGGCGGATCATCTCGTAGCGGGTGGCGCCCAGCGCCAGGGACGCCTCCTCATAAAGGGTGGGGGTTTGGAGAAAAACCTCACGGATGGTGGCGGTAATGATCGGCAGAATCATGACGGCCAGCACCAGGGAGGCGGTCATAATGTTCTTGGCGGGCGACTGGTATCCCCCAAAAAGGGGGATGAAACCCAGCACCTCGGTCAACCAGGAGTAGAACGGGTCCAGGAGCGGGACCAGCCACAAGAATCCCCACAGGCCGTAGACCACTGAGGGGATGGCCGCCAGGAGGTCCACCAGGTATCCCAAGCCCTGGGCCAGGCGTCGGGGGGCGAAGTGGGAGATGAACAGGGCCACCCCAATGCTCAGCGGCACGGCCACGGCCACGGCCATGAGCGAGGACAGGAGAGTGCCGAAGACCAGCGGCGCCACGTAGCTGGCCAGGGAGCGGCCGCGCATGAAGGAGATCTCCGCCAGGTCCTGGTCGGAGGCGCTCAGCGCGGGCATGGCCTCCTGGATGAGGAAACCCGCCACCAGGGCCAGGACGACCATCATGAGGACTCCGGCGCCGAAGGACAGACCGGAGAAGATTCGGTTCCCGACGCGGCCGGGGGCGCTCCCGGCCCGGCTCACGGCACTGGTGCCGCCTGCGCGCTCCAGCGCGGTCGGAGGGCGGGCGGTGGGTTCGTCGTCGGCCGGCGACGGCGGTGCGCCGGCAATGGGCGTGCTGGTCACGAAAGACCCTCCTGGGTGGTGGCTGGCGCGGCCCGGTGCGCTCCCCGGCGGAGTGGGCCCGCCCTCGTCCTCCGAGGGCGGGCCCTTCTCTCGGGTGCGGGCCGGCGGGGCGGACCCGCACCCGGGCGCGTGCTCAGGCCTTAATGGTGTCGATGGCGGCAGTGACTCTGGTGCGCAGGTCCTGGGATATGGGGGCAGAGCCGGCGGCCTTAACGGCGGCCTGCTGCCCCTCGACGGAGGCGATATAGGTCAGGTAGCCCTTGACGGTGGCCGCAATGTCGGCGTCGTCATAGTTTTGGCGGGCGAGGAGGTAGGACACGAGGATGATCGGATAGGTGCCGGGGGCGTCGCGCGCAATGTCGTAGACGACCCGGGTGCTGGAAGCATCGACTGCGGGCCCGGAGGCGTCCAGGGCTGCGGCCGCGGCCTGGGCGGAGCAGGGGATGTACTGGCCGCCACTGCCCACGGCCACGGTGCCGAGCTTGTCGGTGACCTTGGAAGCGTCAGCATAGCCGATGGCGCCCTGCGCGGCTTCAATGGTGGTGATGACCCCGGAGGTGCCGTCACCGCTCTGGGAGGCGGACAGGTCCGCCGGCCAGGTCTCGGCCGCCTCCCACGTCCAGGTTCTGGGGGCCGCCTTGCTCAGGTAGTCGGTGAGGTTCTTGGTGGTACCGGAGTCGTCGGACCGGTGGACCACGATAATGCCCAGGTCGGGCAACTCAACGCCGGGATTGTCGGCGGCCAGGGCGGCGTCGTCCCACCTGGTGATCTGCCCGGAGAAGACCTTGGCAACGGTCTCGGCACTCATCTGCACCTGCTGGCCGGTCAGGGCGGGCAGGTTGTAGGTGATGGCGATCGGGGAGATGTAGAGGGGCAGTTCGATCACGTCGGCGGCCTTGGCGAGTTCGTCGTCCCCCATTGGCGAGTCCGAGCCGGCGTAGTCGACCGCACCCTCGATCAGCTTGGTGCGGCCGGCTCCCGAGCCGCCACCGGCGTAGTCGACGACGGCATGGGGATTGGCGTCCATAAAGGCGTTCATCCAGACAGCCTGGGCGTCGGCCTGGGAGGAGGCACCGGCGCCCTTAATGGCCCCCCTCAGGCCTCCGCTCCCAGCGACCCCGGAGGCGGGGCCGGCGTCACGCCCACAGGCCGTCAAGGCGGCCATGGAGACCGCGGTCAGAGCGCCGAGGGCGCTGCGGCGGGTGAGGAGCACGGGGGCCGTCCTTGTTCTCAGTGTTCTCGGTGTTCTCGGTTCCCGATGGTCTTGGTGGCGGCAGCCCATCGGCGGCCGACGCCCATGACCATAGGGATGCGAGGTGACCGCCCCGGATGGCGCCGGTGAACACTTGGTGAACCTATCTGAGACACGCCTCACATCCTCCCCGCCGCCCCACCTCCGCCGCCCCACCCCCTCCAACGAAATCCTCACAGCACACCGTCCGTGGACGTTGTGCTGTGAGGATTTCGTTGGAGGGAGGAGGGAGGAGGGAGGGAGAGGGGGCGGCCCTCAGCGGCCCTCGGACAGGACTGGGCGCTGCTTCTCAATGGCCACCGCCCGGATCTTCCCGCGGGGGCGGCGCGCCATGTGCACCACCAAGACCTCACCGGTCTTGAGCCAGGGGTCCCGGTCCGGCACAGAGCGCAGGAGCTTGCCGGGCGCGTACTGGGCCACCACATCCATGACAGTGGGCAGTACCGGACGATGCGTGCATAGCGCCACCGGGACGTCACGACGCCGCAGCGCCTCGGCAACCACCTTGCGCGCCGCCTTGGGGTGATCGGCGTGCGCGGTCTCCGTGAGGGCCTTCTCGGTGTGGAGTTTCAGGCCCGCCGCGCGCGCATAGGGGGCCACCGTGTCCAGGCAGCGCTTCCAGGGGCTGGTAATAACGCGGCCGACGCCGTAGGCGGCCAGGACCTGGGTGAGGGCCTTGGCCCGCATCTCCCCTTGGTCCTTGGTCAACGGGCGCGTGGCCTCATCGGCCTCGGGGTCGCGCTTCTTAGGGCGGTTCCACACCGAGCGCTTGACGGCGCGGGCATGGCGCACCAGGACAAAGGTCCAGGTGTCAAGCTTGCCGTCCTCCCACAAGTCCACCAGGGTGCCCAGCAGGTCGCGGTCGGTGCCATGGGTCAGGCGCTTGCGGGCCTCCTTGGCACTCACCCATTTCACCCCGTCGATCTCCCTGCGGGACGCCGGCTTCACCCGGGCCCTGGGGGCCAGGGCCGGGTCGTCGTCGGCGAGTTCACGGGCCGCCCAGTAGCGGACCTCCTTGCGGGTGCCGTCGTAGAGCTTATAGCGGATCGTGTCCAGGGGCTGGCCCAAAGCAATATTGACCCCCGTCTCCTCCCCGATCTCCCGCACCGCACAGGCGCGCAAGGACTCGCGCGACTCCGTTTTGCCCTTGGGGAAGGACCAGTCGTTGTAGCGGGGGCGATGGACAATCAACACCTCCAGGCGCGAGCCCTTCTCCCGCCACACCAGGGCGCCGGCGGCGCGCACCACACCATTCCAGGGACTCTTGGTCATCGTCGTCCTGTTCTCAGAGGCGGCTCTTGACGCGCGAGCGCGCCTGAGCCATGAGGGTGGTCTGGATATCCTCGAGGGGCTCGCCGTCGGGGCCGGTGACGTAACGGGTCCACGTGCCGTCGGCCTCCAGGTGCCAGGAGGAGACGGCCTCGGAGGCGCTGTGGGTAACCAGCCATTCCAGGTAGTCCACCATGGTGGGGTCGGTGATGCGCACCAGCGCCTCGACACGGCGATCCAGGTTGCGGTGCATGAGGTCCGCCGAGCCGATGAAGAGCTCCGTCTGACCGGCGTTGGCGAAGGCGTAAATACGCGAGTGCTCCAGGAACCGCCCCAGGATGGAGCGTACGCGGATGTTCTCACTGAGCCCGGGCACCCCGGCGCGCAAACCGCAGATGCCCCGCACCACAATGTCCACGTCCACCCCGGCGCGGCTAGCCCGGTACAGGGCGTCAATGACGGTCTCGTCAATAATGGAATTGACTTTAATGCGGATCCATGCGGGCTTACCGGCGCGTTTATTGTCAATCTCCCGCTCAATGCGCTCCACCAGGCCATCGCGCAGAGAGCGGGGCGCCACCAGCAGGCGGCGGAAGCGGGCGCGGGGGGCGTAGCCGGAGAGTTGGTTGAACAAGGTGGTCAGGTCCTGGGCGACGTCCCGGTCCGTGGTCAGCAGCCCCAGGTCCTCATATCCGCGGGCCGTCTTGGGGTGGTAGTTGCCGGTGCCCACGTGGCAGTAGCGGCGCAGGCCGTCGGTCTCCTGGCGCACGACCAGCAGCAGTTTGCAGTGGGTTTTAAGACCCACCATGCCGTAGACGACGTGCACCCCGGCCCGCTCAAGTTTGCGGGCCCAGGAAATGTTGTTCTCCTCATCGAAACGGGCTTTAATCTCGACGATGGCGACAACCTGCTTGTCCGCCTCGGCGGCCTCAATGAGAGCGTCCACAATTGGGGAGTCACCGCTGGTGCGGTAGAGGGTCTGCTTAATGGCCAGGACCTTGGGGTCGGCGGCGGCCTGGGCGATGAACTCCTGAACCGAGGTGGAGAAGGAGTCGTAGGGGTGGTGCAGGAGAATGTCGTGGTCGCGCATGGCCGCGAAGACGTCCGTGGCCGAGGAGGACTCGTGGGCGGCCAGTCCGGCGGCGGTCACCGGCACGAAGCGCGGATATTTCAACTCGGACAGGTCCAGGTCGTGGAGCTGGTTGAGGCAGGTCAGGTCCAGGGGCGCCGGGAGCTCGAAGACGTCGTCGTCGCGCAATCCCAGGGACTTCACCAGGTAGCGGCGGGTGAACGGGCTAATGGTGTCCTCGACCTCCAGGCGCACCGAGGCGCCGAAACGACGGCGCTCCAGCTCCTTCTCCATGGCTTTGAGAAGGTTCTCGGCGTCGTCCTCCTCCACCTCCAGGTTCTCATTGCGGGTGACACGGAAGAGGTGGTGCTCCAGAATGTCCATCCCGGGGAAAAGGTGGTCCAGGTGGCGGGCAATGACCGCTTCAATGGGGATGGCGGCGGTGCCGGCACGCTTGTCGGAGGCCGACAGTTCACGCCCCGGGATGGTGATCAGGCGCGGCAATGAGGAAGGCACTTTAATGCGCGCGAAGTGCTCCTTGCCGCTGCGGGGGTTGCGCAGGATGACGGCGAGGTTGAGGGATAGGCCCGAAATATAGGGGAAGGGGTGGGAGGGGTCCACCGCCAGGGGGGTGAGGACCGGGTAGATCTGGTGGCGGAAGTAGCGGGTGAGCCGTTCACGCTGCCCATCGGTGAGGCTGTCCCAGTCCAGGAGTTCAATATTGTGCTCGGCCAGGGCCGGACGGATGTCCTGCTGGAAAAGCGCCGCCTGGCGGGCGGTGAGGTCCTTGGCGCGGGCGGTCACAGCGGCGACGACCTCGTGGGCGTCCAGGCCTGAGGCGCGCACCGGGGTAATGCCGGCCTTAATGCGGCGCATGAGCCCGGCGACGCGCACCATGTAGAACTCGTCGAGGTTGGAGGAGAAGATCGCCAGGAACCAGGCGCGCTCCAGCAGGGGCAGGTTCTGGTCCTCGGCCTGCTCCAGGACGCGCTCATTGAAGTCCAGCCAGGTCAGTTCACGATCGTTGAAGCGGTCGGTGAAGGACTCCAGGGGCGGTAGGTCCCTGTCGGGACAATGATCCTGGAGGGGGACGGGATCCAAGGTGGCATCCTCGGAGTCCGGGCCGGGGTTGGCGGGACTGGTGGGGCCAGCGGGGCTGGTGGGACTGGTGGAGCCGGCGGGGTTGGTGGGGCCCAAGCGGCCCGAGGTGTGATCAGTGGAATTCGAGCCCGGGCCGGCAACCTTCGCCTCTGGCACGGGGCGGGCTGCTGGAGTCTGCGCGGAGGCGTCCGAACCCCCAGCCCCCTCCACCTGGTCCTGCCCGGCCGCAACGGGCTTCGCAGCCGCATCCTCGGCCCGGTTCGGCGAGGTTGGCGAGGCGAGCGCGGCCGGTGTCGCGTAATACGCGCCGCCATTGCCCCCCGTGCTGGTGGGCGGAGCCGGATCCTCGTCGAAATCCTCGTCCTCGTACTGGGGCCCGGAATCGTCGGCGAAATCGCGGGGGTCCGCCGGCTCAATGACGTGCTCAACGGGCTCCTCCCGCTGTGGGGCCACCCCGGCGTCCTGCGCGCCCGAGGAGGCTCCCTGATCCCCGGCGCGCGGCGGAGAGCCCTGGGCGGAGGCCTGCTGCGCCTGGACCCGCGCCTGCCCGCCGAGGAAGGAGGCCAGCGAGGGGACGCCGCCGGCGTCCTCGGCGCCCGATTCGGCACCGGATGGCTGACCGGCCTGGATGTCACTGTGGGTGGGGGTGTTGTCGGCATCGGGACTCGTCATGGGTGAATCGTCCCACGTCCAGGTCACCGGTGGGAGGCGGTGGCCCCGCGGGCTGTTGTCCGCGGGCGGGTCGGGGCGCCAGCAGTAGACAGGTCGGGGCGCCAGCAGTAGACAGGTCAGGGCGCCAGCAGTAGACAGGTCAGGGCGCCAAGGATGGGCGGGCCCGGTTCGCAGGGCTCGCCCAGGCTCACAGGGCTCACCCGGGCTCACGGGGTTCACCCGGGTTCACAGGCTTCGCCCGGGCTCACGGGGCTCGCCCGGGTTCGCAGGACTCGCCCGGGCTCATGGGATTCAGGGCCCGCCCGAGTCGGCCCTCCTCAGTCAAGCAGGCCTGCGGCCGCCCGCTTAGCCGATTCCGTCAGCTCGTCGGCTGTGGCCGCGAGCGCGGAGTCGCGCAGGGTGACCCGGTTGGCGAGTTCGTCGGTGTCGTCTTCAATCCACACCGAGTTCGATCCTCGTGCCAGGGCGCGCAGGAAATCCGCGCATGCGATCAGCACGGGCGCCAGCGCCACCGCCGAGCCCTCCAGGCGCCCGGCCAGGACCGTGTCGAGGCGCGCATGCAGCTCCTCGGGCGCCGGCGCGCGGCGGCCGGCGGCCCGGGCGGCCTCAAAACGGGCAATGGCCTCGGCGTCGGCTCCGGACAGGTCGATAACCGTGGCGTAGCGGCGGGCCACGAGCTGGGGGTCGCGGCGGATCCACTCGCGCAGCAGGAACAAGCGCCAGAGAGTGCCCGGCAGGGTGGTTGCCGGGGAGTCGGCCCACAGCTCGGCGACGTCGTCAACGCCCTGGGTTTCGACTGCCGCCACGACGCCCGCACGGGTAATGGGGCCGTCGTCGCTTATACCTGGGAAGCCGCCGATGAGGGCCTGGGCGGCGTGGTGGGCGAGCTCGGAGGAGACGGCAGTATCCTCACTGCCTTCGATCTGCTCGGCGACCTCCGGGTCAAGGCGGGCCGGGCGGTGGAATTGGCGGGGCACGGCGAACTCCTTGGGTGAGGGTCGGCGGGCGCCGGGAATGAAGGCCACCCCTCGGATGAGGGGTGGCCTTGCGTCCGGCGGTGGGCTGCCCGGGACTCGAACCCGGAACCCGCGGATTAACGTGCGCACTTCGGCTTTCGCCGCCGCCCCGGGGGGCGTTCGTGGCCTGGACTGTCCCTTCACCGTGGCACGCCCGTGCTGTAGGTGCCGCCCGTCCAGTCTCTACACCTTCCCTCCCGTAGGAGGGCTTGGCTCGGGATCGCCTCGCCTGATGGCAGGGGGTTCCCCGACTTTGAGCGGTGTCATCCCCGCGGTTTCCCGCAAGGTGCTCCTATTCAGTTGAAGTCCGCTGCTCTAACCAATTGAGCCAGCAGCCCGGCGCGGGCAGTCTATCGGGCGGGCCGCCCCGGTGTCACACCCAGTGCCCGCTCCTAAGCGTTCACCACGGCGGCGTGGGGCGTGTTGTCTGTCACTCGGGGTCTGCTGCGCCTGGAGCGCGACCGCCTGTCGGCACCACCTGGGCCCGCCCGCGCGAGGCGGCCAGGCGCTCAGCCCAGGATGAGTATCCTGGGACTGAGATGAGTCGTCGAACCCTCGTGAGCGCCACCGGGTTGGCCGCGACGGCTGCGCCGGCCGGATGCGCCCCGTCGAATCGTTCAAATCCGGATACCGGCCCAACACCACAAGGATCGCCCACGATGACATCCACGTCAGACCCGTCGGACTCGTCCGCCACCAGGCGCCCTCTGCTCGTGTTCTTCTCCCGTCCCGGTGAGAACTACTGGGCGGGAGGACGACGTAATCTCGAAATCGGCAATACGAAGGTGGTGGCCGAGATGATATCCGAGCGGATCGACTGCGATACCTATGAGATTCTTGCCGCTGACCCCTACCCGGAGGCGTACGACCCCACTGTCGAGCGCGGCCGGCAGGAGCAGAACGACAATGCCCGCCCCGAGATCGATGGAGACCCGCCCGACCTCAGTGGCTACCAGACGGTGCTAATCGGCTGCCCCCTCTGGCATATGAGAGCGCCCATGATCATCCGCTCCTTCCTCGATCAGACCAGTGCGCTTGCCGGTAAAACGGTCCATCCGTTCTTCACCTACGGGGCGGAGCAGGGGTCGGTCATCGAGGACTACCGCGAGCTCTGCCCCAAGGCCGATGTGCGGGAGGGTCTCGCCATTCGCGGTGAGGATGTCGAGGGCGCTGCCAACGAGGTTGAGGCCTGGCTGGACAAGAGCGGCTTGCGCTGACGCCACGATCAGGGCTCGTAGGGGTCCGCAGGGAACCGGGGAACCAGCGCCTGGGGTTTATCTGGGGTTTATCTGGGGTTTATCTGGGGTTTATGAGGACTTCAGGCGCGACTCGACACTGCACGCCCAGGGCTCGACGGCCAGTGCGGCCGCCCCGCGCGCCCACTCCCCGAAGGTGAAGGCGCGCGTGAGGATCCGGGGGACGGGGGCGCTCCAGTGCCGGGCGCGCTCCACGGCGGCGTCGAAGGCCTCGCGGTGGGCGTCGACCACCCCCACCCCCTCCCCGGAGACGACGATGAGTTCGGGGTCGACCAGGGCGGCGATCCCGCCGGCGATCCGTCCTGCCGCGGCCGCGGCCAGGGCCAGGATGTGGTCCAGGCGTGGGTCGCGGGCCAGGTCGGTCAGGCCCTGGGGCCCCACCACGTCCTCGGCGCGAACCCGGTGGCCGAGGACCTCGCTGGCCTGGGCGGCAATGCCCGGAGCCGAGGCAAGGGCGCGGGCACAGCCAATGTGCCCTATCTCGCAGGAGGGCCCGGAGTCGCTCAGGGGCAGGTGCCCCACGCTGCCGGCGGCGCCATGGGAGCCGGCGATGACGCGCCCTCCAATAGCCAGGCCACAGCCGATCCCGGTGCCCAGGGTGAGCAGGGCGAAGGGGTCGGCGCCACGCCCCAGCCCGAACCACGCCTCGGCGTAGGTGAAGGCCCGTACGTCGTTGGCTACGCGGACCGGCAGCCCGGTCGCCTCGGCCATGAGGCCGGCAATGGGCACTCGGGTCCAGCCCAGGAACGGCGCAACGCGAATCTCCCGCTCCCCCACGACACTCGCCCCCAGGGAGAGTCCCATCCCCGACAATGGCGTGTCGGAGCTGTGAGCGACCCTGGCGGTCAGGGCGGCGATTTGGGCGACCACGCCGTCGACGTCCCGGCCCACGAGCGGCTCGGAGGTGTCCATGAGCACGGATCCCGTCGGGTCAATGAGTTCGGCGTAGAGGTGGTCCGCCGTGAGTTTGACGCCGAGGAGCGCGGCGGCCCGGGGCGCGAGCCTCAGGGCCCGGATGGGCCGGCCGGGGCCGGCGAGTGTGGGGGCCTCCTCGATCACGAGGCCGGTCTCCAGGAGTGGGCGGACCGCCCGGGTCAGGGTGGCGGCCGACAGCCCGAGGTGGCGCGCCAGCGCTGAGCGAGTGGACGTGCCGTCCACGGCCAGAAGGAGAAGCACCTGGGACACGGGGCCGACTCCAGCCCGTGGCTCCATGGCGGTCCTCCTTGTCAGTGGCCGGCGGTCGGGAGGGCAACTCCTTGGCGCTCCGGTGCCCATCGGTGCCCATCGGTGCCTTGCGGGTCGCAGCACCCCGCAAGGCGCGGCCGCCAGGTCGATCGTGCCATACGAACACCGGCCGCCGCGCGTCACAGTCACTCCACAACTGCGAACATCTGATGTCAGATTGACGCATTAGTGGTTGACAAAGTGTCTCTGCGCTCATTAATTTCATATTGAAAGTAACCGCGCCTCGCCCTGCCCCGGAAGGACTGCGATGACCCTCCATCTGCGCAACGCCGGCACCTCCCTCGTTGTCGACACACCCGGTGACCGTTTCCCCGTGGTGCGCCACTGGGGCGCCGACCTCGGCGACTTGAGCGCCACCGCCCTCGAAGACGCCGCCACCGCGGCCCGAACGTCTTTGGGAACCAATACCGCCTGGATACTCAATGACCTCCCCATCCTCCCCCTGGCCCACCTGGGCTGGTCCGCCCGCCCCGCCGTCGGCCTCCACCGCTCCGACGGCACCTCCTTCTCCTTCCACCCCGAGACCGTCACCCACACCGCGGGCCGGGACGAAGCTGCCGTCGGCACCGTCCACACACTGACCTCCACCGGCACCGACCCCGCCCACGGCGTCACGGTTGTCTGCGAGCTCCGCCTGGAGGCCTCGGGCCTGGTACGCGTGCGCGCCGGCGTCCACAATGACGCGCAGGGCCGCGATGACCTCGACCCCACCCTCTTCGTGGACGAGGTCACCCCCTACCTGCCCCTGCCCGACAGCGCCGACGAAGTCCTTGACATGTCCGGCCACCACATCCACGAGCGCACCCTCCAGCGCCACGCCCTGACCGCCGGCACCCACCTGCGCGAGTCCTGGGAGGGGCGCCCCGGTCACGACGCCACCACCTGGGTGGCCGCGGGCCGCAGCGGCTTCGGCTGGCGCAGCGGCACCGTCCACGGCGTGCACCTGGCCTGGTCCGGCTCCACCCGCTCCCTCATCCTCAACCCGCCCCAGGGCCGCAAACTCCTGGGCGCCGGCGAGTTGCTGGTCCCCGGCGAGGTGCGCCTGGAGGCCGGCCAGTCCTATACCTCCCCGTGGGTCGTCTTCTCCTGGGGCGAGGGCCTAGACGCCCTGGCCCATCGCGGCCACGCCTTCCTGCGCGCCCTGCCCTCCCACCCCAGCCGGCCGCGCCCCGTCCTGCTCAACACCTGGGAGGCCGCCTACTTCGACCACGACCTGGATCGCCTTAAGACCCTGGCCGACCTGGCCGCCTCGGTGGGAATCGAACGCTACGTGCTCGACGACGGCTGGTTCTCCTCCCGCCGCGACGACACCTCCGGCCTGGGCGACTGGCAGGTCTCCACCGAGATGTGGCCCCAGGGCCTGGGCCCGCTGGTCGACTACGTCCACAGCCTCGGCATGGAGTTCGGCCTGTGGTTCGAGCCCGAGATGGTCAACCTCGACTCGGACCTGGCCCGCACCCACCCGGACTGGATCCTCTCCGACGGCGCCGGCGGCGCCCCGGAGCACCGCAACCAGCGTGTCCTGGACCTGTGCGCCCCCGGCGCCTGGGAGTACCTGTACGAGTCGATCTGCGCACTGGTGGAGCGCCACGACATCGCCTACATCAAGTGGGACCACAACTCGCCCCTCTTGGCGACCGGGCACCAGACCGCCGCGCCCACGGCCGGCCACCACGGCGGCGGCGCCGTCCACGACCAGACTCTGGCGCTCTACCGCCTCCTGGACGCCCTTCACGAGCGCTTCCCCGCCCTGGAGATCGAGTCCTGCGCAGGCGGCGGGGGGCGCATTGACATGGGGATTATGGAGCGCACCCAGCGCGTGTGGGCTTCAGACTCCATTGACGCCCACGACCGCCAGGACATCCAGCGCGGCACCACCCTCCTGCTGCCCCCCGAGCTCATGGGCACCCATGTGGGCGCCGGCCGCGCCCACACCACCCTGCGCGACCTCGACATTGACTTCCGCGCCGGCACCGCCCTGTGGGGGCACATGGGCGTGGAGTGGGACCTCACCGAGGCCGACGAGCCCACGCTCAAGCGCCTGGCCGACACCATCGCCCTGCACAAGGAGCTGCGCCCCCTGCTCCACTCGGGCCTGACCGTCCACGCGGACCTGGCCGACGACGACGCGCTGCGCATTGAGGGCGTTGTGGCCGTTGACGGCTCCCAGGCCATTTTCCAGATCGCCTGCCTGGGCCAGCTCATCTCCTGGCCCACCGCGCCGCGGCCTCTGCCCGGACTGGACCCGGAGCGGATCTACCGAGTCGAATTGGCCGCCCCGACCTACCCCGAGCTGGACCTGCGGGCGGAATGGATGGACAAGGGGGTAATTCTGCCCGGCTCCTACCTATCGACCACGGGACTGGCCCTGCCAGTCCTCCACCCCGACCACCTGATCCTCGTGCGCGCCACCGCTGTCGACTGAGGCTTTCGGGCGCGGGTACCGGCTAATGGCCCGGCCTGACGATTCGGCCCACGCACTCCCCGCCGCCGGGGCGTCGCGGGCAATCTCAGGCAATCACGGGCAATAGTGCCACCGGCCGGCCCCCGCTCCACCTGCTCCCCCACGGCTGCGGGCCGGCTGGGCACGAGCCGGCCGGCCCCGCCCGGGGCCGCCACCCCACCTGATCCCCGGGGCTCCTCGGGGCCACCACCCCACTAATCCACCACCCGCCACTCCCAAAACTCCCGCTCCGGTGCTGAGGGTGCAGCAGCTGCTGCGCCCTCAGCCCTCGGCAACCCGGACCTGTCAATGACGACCTGGAAGGAACCATGTCCACCACCGCCCTATCCAAGCCCACGCTGCGGCGCAAATCCCGCAGCGACGCCCGCCTGGGCTGGGCCTTTATCCTGCCTGCAGGAGTCGGCCTTATCGCCTTCTACATCTGGCCCCTCATTCGCGGCATCTGGCTGTCCTTCACCGAGTACAACCTGCTCACCCCGGAGAAGTTCACCGGAGTTGCGAATTATCAGCGCATGATTCGCGACGACACGTTCTGGAACGCCATCTGGGTGACCCTGGAGTACGTCGTGCTCAACATCGGGTTCCAGACGATTCTCGCTCTGGCCATCGCCGTGCTCATGCAGCGCCTGACCCAGTCCACGCTGGTGCGCTCCATTGTGCTCACCCCCTACCTGGTCTCCAATGTTGTGGCGGCCATGCTGTGGCTGTGGATCCTGGACAACACCCTGGGCGTGACGAACCAGATCATTGAGGCCCTCACCGGGGAGAGCGTTAACTTCTTCTCCTCCGCCCTGGCCATTCCCACCATCGCCTTCATCAATGTGTGGCGGCACATGGGCTACACGGCCCTGCTCATCTTCGCCGGCCTCCAGGCGATCCCCAACACCGTCTACGAGGCGGGAAAGATCGACGGCGCCAGCGAGTGGACCATGTTCTGGCGGATTACCATGCCGCTGCTGCGCCCCATCCTGGCCCTGGTCCTCATTATGACCATGATCGGCTCCTTCCAGGTCTTCGACACAGTCTCGGTGACCACCCAAGGAGGCCCGGTCAACGCCACCCGCGTACTCCAGTTCTACATCTACGACCTCGCTTTCGGCCGCTTCCAATTCGGGTACGCCTCAGCAATCGCCGTTGGGCTGCTCATTATCTTGGCGGCCATCACCGCAGTGCAGTACCGGCTCATGCGGGCCGGTCAGACGGACCTGGACTGAGGGAGAACCACCATGAGCACAACCACGACAACCGCGACCACCACGTCATCCTCGACCCCTCAGCCCAAGCGCCCTCGCCCCACCGTGGGCCGTGTCCTGGCCTGGGTCGCCATGATCCTCATCATGGCAGTCACGCTCCTGCCCTTCTACTGGGTCCTGCGCACAGCCCTGTCCTCCAATGCGGGGCTGGCCTCCGACCCCACCTCCATCCTGCCGGTGGATACCAACCTGCGCGGCTTCGCCCGCGTCTTCGGCCTGCAGGGCTCCGAGGAGGCCATAGCCGATGGCGGATCGGGCGCCTCCATCCACTTCTGGACCTACCTGCGCAACTCCGTTGTCGTGGCCACCCTGGTCACGGCCGGTCAGGTCTTCTTCTCCGCTATGGCCGCATATTCCTTCGCACGTTTGCGGTGGAGGGGCAGGAACACCGTCTTCGGAATCTTCCTGGCCTCCCTCATGGTGCCCTCGATCTTCACCCTGCTGCCCAACTTCGTGCTGGTCAAACAGCTCGGCCTCATTGACTCCCTGCTGGGAGTGGCGCTGCCCACCATGCTCATGACGCCCTTCGCCGTCTTCTTCCTGCGCCAGTTCTTCATGAATATTCCCCGCGAGCTGGAAGAGGCCGCCCTCCTGGACGGCGCCTCGAAGATCCGGGTCTTCTTCCAGCTCATCCTGCCCATGGCCAAGGCCCCCATCACCACCCTGGCAATCCTGACCTATATCAGCGCCTGGAACGACTACTTCTGGCCCTTGCTGGTCTCCTACACGGACTCCTCGCGAGTGCTGACAGTGGCCGTGGCCGTCTTCAAGTCCCAGTCGCCCCAGACCGGCCCCGACTGGTCCGGCCTCATGGCGGCCACGCTCGTGGCCGCCCTGCCCATGCTGCTGCTGTTCATGGCCGCGGCCAAGCGCATTGTTAACTCCATCGGTTTCACCGGGATTAAGTGAGGGACCGACATGCTCAACAAACTCATGCTCACCCGTCGTACCGCCCTGGGCGCCCTGGCGGCCGCCACCGGCGCCATGGCGCTGAGCGCCTGCGCGCCCTCCGGCGACTCCGACGGCGACCAGAACACCATCGACTACTGGCTGTGGGACGCCTCTCAACAGCCCGCCTACCAGGCCTGCGCCGATCGTTTCAAGGAGAAGACCGGCATTACGGTGCGCATTACCCAGATCGGTTGGGGCGACTACTGGACCAAGCTGACCGCCGGTTTTATCGCCGGCACCGGCCCCGACGTCTTCACCGACCACATTGCCAAGTTCGCCCAGTTCGTCGACCTCGACGTCCTGGTCCCCCTCGAGGAGCAGGCCGCCTGGGCCAACGTCGACGAATTCCTCTTCCAGGAGGGCCTTATCGACCTGTGGAAGGGTGAAGACGGCCACCAGTACGGCTGCCCCAAGGACTGGGACACCGAGGCTGTCTTCTACAATATGGACATGGTCACCCAGGCGGGCCTAACCGAGGAGGATCTGGCCACCTGGACCTGGAACCCCGACGACGGCGGCACCTTCGAGAGGATTATCGCCCGCCTGACCGTGGACAAGAACGGCGTGCGCGGGGACGAGGACGGCTTCGACCCCAAGCACATTGCGGTCTACGGCCTGGGCATCCAGAACGCCGGAGCAGCCGACGGGCAGACCCAGTGGAGCCCTTTCACCGGCTCAGTGGGGGACTGGATGTACACCGACAAGGAGACGTGGGGCACCCGCTACCGCTATGACGACCCGGACTTCCAGCGCACCATTGACTGGTACTTCGGCCTGGTGGACAAGGGGTACCTGAACCCCAACGGAGCCTTCTCCTCCACTACCAGCACCGATGTCATGCTGGGCTCGGGTTCGGTGGCCGCGGCCATTAATGGCGCATGGATGTTCAACACCTTCGCGGGACTGGACCTCAATGTGGGCATTACCGCCAACCCGGTGGGCCCCAATGGCACCTCCGCCTCCCTGTTCAACGGCCTGGGCGACTCCATTGTCAAGCAGTCCACGAAGATCGAGGCGGCCTCGAAGTGGGTGGCCTTCCTGGGCACCACCGAGGCTCAGGACATTGTGGCCTCCTACGGCATTGTCTTCCCGGCGATCACTTCCTCCAGTCAGAAGGCGGCCGAGGTTTTTCAGGCGACGGGCCTGCCCACTGAGCCCTTCACCCAGCACGTTGAGAACGGCACCACCTTCTTCTTCCCCCTGACCTACTTCGGTGCTGACGTCACCGCCATTATGACGCCGGGCCTGGATGAGGTTTGGACCGAGCGGGTTCCGGCCTCCACGCTCACGAAGTACAACGATCAGGTCAACCTCCTCTTCGAGACCTCCACGCACGACAAGTAGGGCCGGTCAGCGCAGGTGGGGCGCCGACCGAGGCGAAAGGCCTTCTGGCGGCCGCCTGGCCGCCAGAAGGCCTTTCGGCCGCCGGGGGACTGACCGGCTGATCAGTCCCCCGGTGCGCCGCCGTCGGGGTTGAAAACCTCATCGACACGCAATTCGAAGACCGCGGCAATAGCGAAGGCCAGGCGCAATGACGGGTCGTACTTGCCCTTCTCAATAGCGATGACCGTCTGCCGTGAGACCCCCAGCGCCCGGCCGAGCTCCGCCTGGGTCCAGTGCTTATCCCGGCGCAGGCTCCGTACGCGGTTCCACATCGCAGGCCGCCAACGCAGCTTCAGGAGTAGCGCCGTCGAGCCAGGAACGCCCCCAGCATCCAGCTGGCCATGAGGAGCGCATAGGCCCACATGAAGGACAGGTCGGCCAAGCCGAAGGCCTGGAAGACTCCAATGACCAGGATCAGCGGAGTCCCCACGGCGAAGCCAATGGCCAGGGAGTCCACCATAATGGAGCGGGCCAACTCATCGGCCTCCCGCCAGTACTGCATGACTGCGCGCACAATCAGCACCACCGAGGGAAGCACAATGAGCGCGCTGAGCATCCGCCACGGCGGGGCCAGGGCGCGTCCGACCAGCAGGGCCACCGCCAGTAGCGCGCAGTAGACCACCACGGCCACACCGAGACGGATGAAGTAGTGGCGGGTGGCGGGCTCCATGCCCCGGATTCTACGCATCAGCCCCGCCCGGTCAGCGGCGTGGGCGGGCCGTACCGGCCGGCTTCACAGTACTGCACTCGCCATGAGCGGCAGCCCCAGGCCAAGCAGATCCATTAACCAGTGCCCGACGGCCAGCGGCATAACCCGCTTGCGCCAGATGAGCAGCCCGGCGAACACGAGCCCGGCGAGGAAGGTCCGTACCACGCTGGCGACAGCCATCCGGGGGTCGGGCAAGGCGAAACCGATGTGCTGAAGGGCGAAGACCGCGGAGGCGGTCAGCACGGCGCCCACCAGCCCGATGCGCCCCTGGAGACGGGGCTGGAGGTAGCCGCGGTAGAGCGCCTCCTCGGCCAGCCCAATGGTCACCGGCATGACCGAAACGGCAAACAGCCCCAGCCACAGCGGCACGGCGCCGCCCCCATAGGAGGCCTCCGGCGGCGGCCCCTGGTAGGCGACCAGGTTGCCGATGAAGGTGGCGGGGAACCAGGCGACCAGGATAATGAGTCCGCACAGCAGGCCCCAGGCGAAGTCAGCGCCCCGCACGGGCTGGAGCAGGTCCGCCAGACCACGCCCCTCGGCGCGCAGGAGCCTGTGGACCAGGACGAGGGTCACAATGTCAATGACGACAATGAGGACGTTCATCCACAGCATTGCCCTCCCCATGGCGATGAGGGAGGCGCCGCAGGCAATGATGAGGGCGGGCCGCAGGCCCAGGGCCAGGGCCAGACGGGGAGCGGGGGTGCCGCGGACCGGGGCCGAGGCGTCAACATGGGGCGTATCGACGGACGGGGCCTGAGCCCCAGCGCCGTCAGGGATGGAGGTGGAGGGTGTACTCATGCGCCAAAATGTATGAGCTCCTTGACATTGACGTCAAGGAGCCTTGACATTTTTATTGTTGCCGCCAACGCCCGAGTCCTGCCCACGGCCCGGGCCCCGCCCGCCGGCGGTCCTCTTCCCCCGCCGTCCGTCCCCGGCCGGGCGGCACTGAGCACAACTGAGCACATTAGCGCAGCAGCGCGGAGGCGAGCAGCACTATTGGCACGAAGCCCGCCGTCGTGAGCAGCACGGCGTCGCGCGCCAGGGGCACGGCCCGCTCGTAGCGCGAGGCGTACATGAACACGTTCTGGGCAGTGGGCAGGCAGGCCATGGTCACGGGCACCAGCAGCCCCACCCCGCGCAGCCCCAGCACCGCCCCCAGGCCCGCCGCAATGACCGGGGCGGCGACCAGTTTCCAGCCCACCGCCCACCATAGGGCCCGCTCCTGCCCGGCCGAGGCGGGCGCGGCCCGGCGGCCCCCGCGCCGCGAGCGGCGGGCGTCGGCCAGGCTCAAGCCCAGGGAGATCATCATAAGGGGCACGGCCATGCGCCCCAGCAGGTCGAGGATTTCGCGCACGTGCCCGGCGGCCACCGCGTCCAGGGGGACGCCGGTGAGGTTGAGGGCCACCCCGCCGAGGACCGCCAGTACGAGTGGGTTGCGCAGGGGTGCGGCGGCCCGGCGCAGTGGGGAGGCGGCCAGGCGGCGGGTCGTGGTGTCGAGCACCGCGAAGGCGGTGGGTGTGAGTATGAGGAGTTGAAGCAATAGGACTGGGGCAATGGCGGTGGCGTCCCCAATGACGAGCACGGCCACGGGAATGCCCAGATTCGCAGCATTGACGTAGGCCGAGGCCAGGGCCCCAATGACCGCCTCGGGCAGTTCGCGGCGGAGTAGCCCCCAATGCACCGCGAAGGCCCCCAGGACCGACACCACCTCGGCGACGACGGCGCTCAGGGTGCGAGCGGAGAGCACGGCTCCCAGCTCGGCGTCGGCCAGGGTGGTGACCAGTAGGGCCGGGGTGGCGGCGAAGAACGCCAAACGGGTGAGGATGCGGTCGGCATCGTGCGGCAGCGCGCCGGCGCGCCCCAGGCCCCACCCCACGGCAATGACCGCACCGAACACGGCGAGCCCCCCAAGCACCTCCCCCATGGTTGTTGCGCCCGCCCCGCTCCCCGCTCTCAGCCGGCGACAGGCTCGAGGTCCACCCAGGTGCAGGCGTGGTCGGAGACGACGAGGCTGCGCGCGCCCCCGCCCACGGCTCGCAGCAGCGGGCGCTCGGGCCCGACCCATGCCGGGGCGCCGGCCGCCTGCGCCGTAGCCAGGGGGAGTCCGTTGGCGTCGGTGGGCCACGGATCGGTCAGGACGTGGTCAATGCGGTGCACGGGCCCTGAGGCCGGGTATGTGGGCCCCTCTCCCACGGGGCGGGCCACCCCCAGGGCGGCGAGGTGCTCGGCGCGCAGGTTGAGGTCGCCGGCCAGAACGTGCGGGCCGGGCAGGGTGGTCAGGGCGCTCCAGGCGGCGGCCAACTGGGCGGAGGCGATCTCCCGTCGGGTGGCCAGGTGGGCGGCCCCCACAGTCATGGCCCCGACTCCGGGCACGGCGCCGGGTTCAATGGCGGCGACTAGGAGGTTGCGCGCGGTGGCGGTGAACAGCCGGTAGGAGCGCGGGTCCAGGGGGTTGTCGCCGCGTCGCACGACTGTGGCCGGGCCGCGCCCCAGGCGCTGGATGCGCCAGGCGCCCACACGATGGCGGCTGAGCAGGGCGTTGCCGAAGCCGGCGGGCTTGGCGCCGGTCAGGGCGCGGGCCGGCCCCAGGATGTCGTCGGCGGGCGACTCCAGGGCCGAGCGCAGGGGGCGGCGGCGCAGGCCGGCAATGGGGCCGGCGTACGTGGCGGCGAAGCGGTGGTGCTCCCAGCCCAGGAACTCGGCCAGGACGGCGACCTGGTCCAGGCGCCCGGAGCGGGGCTGGTGGAGGTCGACCTCCTGGAGGGCGACAATGTCGGGGGCGAGCTCGGCGAGCTGCTCGGCCAGGGCGGCCAGGACGGCGCGGGCGGTATGGGGGTCGCGAATGTCGGCCCGGGCCAATGACCCGGCGGAGGCTGATCCGTCTCCAGCGCCGGCACCGGGCTGCCCGTGCTGGAGGTTGAGGGTCAGGATGCGCAACATGAGTGCTCCTTAGGGGTGTTCGTCGGCGTCGAAGGTCAGGCTGATGGAGTTCATGCAGTAGCGCTGGCCGGTGGGGGTGTGGGGGGCGTCAGCGAAGACATGGCCCAGGTGGGAGCCGCAGGCGGCGCAGCGCACCTCGGTGCGCACCATGCCGTGGGAGGTGTCGGTGGACAGGGTGACGGCCTCGGTGTTGGCGGGGTCGTAGAAGGAGGGCCAACCGCAGTGGGAGTCGAACTTGGTGGTTGAGCGGAAGAGCTCGGCGCCGCAGCCCCGGCAGCGGTAGACGCCTTCCCGCGCCTCGTGAAGGTATTCGCCGGTGAAGGGCCGCTCGGTGCCGGCCTCGCGCAGGACGTGGTACTCCAGTGGAGTCAGGGCGGCGCGCCACTGAGCATCGGTGCGGGCAATGGCCGCCGGGTCCAGATGCGGGGCGGAGCCGGTGGGGCCGCCATCCGGGGCGGCACTGGCCGGGCGGTGGGCCGGAGTGGGGGTCGAGGCGGTGGGCTCATTGGAGGTCACGGGGCCATGGTGGACCTCACAGATGACGGGCACGAGACGCTTTCACGCAGCGGGAACGGCGCCACCCAACCTGTTCGGCGCGCACGCCGCCCTCAGACATGTGGGCGCCCGGCAGCCGACCGCGCGATTCCGCCGTTCTTCACCTCGCGGCGTAGCTCGTGGGGGCGCATCGCTGACAGCGATGCGCCCCCACGAGCTACTGGTCAGGGCCTGCGCCAGCCTTGGCCCGGGCGCCGGGCAGGCGGGTTCAGCTGTCCTTCTCCTCCGGCTCCTGTGGTGCGGTCGGCATGGTGGACTCGGTGATTGCGGGGATCTCGGCCGTCTCGGCGGCGTCAGCCGCCTTCGTCGCCTTAGTGGCCCTCACCGCGGAGGTGGTCTTCACCTTGTGAACCTCGGGCTTCTTGGTCCCGGGCTTGACAATGGTCTTGACCTTGCCCGAGACCTGCGCCCCGGCCCTAGCATCGCGCTCAGCGTAGATCTCCTGCTCATTGGTTGAGATCACGCTTGTCTCCTCGCCGCTTCCGCGCCGTTGCACGCCGCGCGGCGCGGCGTCTTGAATGCCCTCGCCGGCGATGTCGTCGCGGGCCAGGATCCGGCGCCGACGCACCTTGTCCCGCCGGGCGCGCCGCACTGGGGAACGGCCCTTGGCGGCGGCGCGCAGGCGCGCAGCCTCAATGGGGTCGTTCTCGACGGGGACTTGGATGGACGTGCCCTCGACCGGCGCGGCCGCAGCGGGCTGCTGAAGGGCGACGAGCTCCTCGGCCAGACGGGCGACCTGCTCCGGCTGCGGGTCGTGGCTGACCTCGACATTGTCGACCTCGACGCGGGTGCGCGGCAGGGCGTAGGGGGCCGTGGTCTGCATCCAGGTGACGAGCTCCTCACGCACATGGCACTGGAGTCCGAAGACGGTGGAGGCATCGGGGCCGGACAGGGCGATGCGCAGGGTCACGGTGCCCCCGGCGGTATCGGTGACGTCGAGGTTCGCCACGCGCCCGTCCCAGGCGGGGGCGGCGGCGACAATACGGGCCAGCTCGGCGCGGACGGCCGCCACGGGCACCCGCCAGTCGAGGTCCAGGGTGAGGGTGCCGGTGTGCTCGGTGCCGCGACGCGACCAGTTCGCGAAGGGGTTCTGCGTGAAGTGGGTCGAGGGGAGGATGACGCGCCGGTCATCCCATGAGCGCACCACCACATAAGTCAGGGTGATCTCCTCAATGGTGCCCTGCTCGTCGTCAATGACCACGACGTCGCCCACCCGGATGGCGTCAGTGGTGGCCAATTGGATGCCGGCGAAGACGTTGCCGAGGGTGGACTGGGCGGCCAGACCGGCAACCACCGAGACCAGACCGGCGGAGGCCAGGAGCGACCCCATGGCCACGCGGGCGCTGGGGAAGGTCATAACGCCGCCCACCGTGCCGCAAATAATGATGATGGCCTCGGCCACGCGCCGCATGATCTGAGTCTGGGTGGTCACGCGGTTGGCGCGTCCCTCGTCGCCCGCGGCGCGCACGGACTCCACGACACTGGACTCCAGGGCCTTGGCCAGCCCGACAATGAGCCAGGTGGCCGCCAGAATGACGCCAATGAGCAGGATGTGCTGGGTGGCCGTGGCCCAAGCGGGGGCGGACAGGTCGACGACGGCGATCTGCGCCCCCAGGTAGGCGCCGGTGAGACCGCCCAGGCCGTAGGCGGAGTTGCGGCAGAAACGGGCGATCTCCGCCAGGATGGTGCGCTGCCGGCTCATGGAGCGCAGGACTGCAATGACAATGCCGGCGATAGCGATCCCCAGGATCGCCCCGAGCCCGGCCTTCCAGGCGAAAGCAAGTAAGTCGACAGTGGTTTCGACGACCGCTTCAGCGGCCTCCGAGGTGGCGTCGTCAGAGGGCGACGGTGTTGAGGGCTCCGCGGCAAGGAGCACCGGGGCGATTGCGCTCAGAAGATGCATGGGGGCACCGTACGAGCCCGGCCTGAGCCCAACCTGAGTGCCTGCTGAGGATGCAAAGACGTGTCCGACACCCCATCCGTAAACCGCGGCACCTGTCGATTAAGCCTGGTATTTCGCCCATTGCTCCCGGAAACCCGCCCGCCGATTCCGGCTTTCTGGGATGAGACTGGCGCCCTCACCATCAGTCTCATCCCGGCATGTCGGCTTGGGCCGGCGAGGCGCACGACGGGGCACTGGGCCGGTAGGACACCCGGCAGGGCACCGGGCCGGCGGGACGAACAGCGCGAGGCCCCGCGACCTTGTGGGTCGCGGGGCCTCGCGCAGTGGCTCCGACCGGCGTCGATCCGGTGACCTTTCGATTTTCAGTCGAACGCTCTACCAACTGAGCTACAGAGCCATGGAACAGTGACGGCCCGATCATTCGTGACCGGGCCGGTCCTTATCCGCGACCTCGACGGGACTTGAACCCGCGACCTCCGCCGTGACAGGGCGGCGCGCTAACCAACTGCGCCACGAGGCCTCGTGTGGCACGAAGCCGAGCCCTTGCGAGCTCTATACGCTCGCACGAACCGTACCCCCAACGGGATTCGAACCCGTGCTACCGCCGTGAAAGGGCGGGGTCCTAGGCCGCTAGACGATGGGGGCCTGTGCCCTTGGCGTCGTCGCGCCTCGAACCGGGTAGAACACTAAGGGGCGGCACGCGCGCCACGCAAATCTGTTCGACGTGACCCTCCTCACCGATCTTCGCGCGTCCTGTCCGGCAACCCGCAGGTCGAAGAGCGGCACCACTGTAGAGGCCATATGGAAGGCTCCCCCCATGAGCCCCGTGCACCTGTCCAATGAGGCCTTCGAGGAGGCCGTGGCCGACGCCCTGGACCTCATTCCCGCAGATCTCGCACAGGCCATGGACAACGTTGTCATCCTCGTCCTCGACGAACCCGACCCCGACATGCTGCGCCCCGAAGACCGCGATTCAGAAGGATTGCCGACCCTTCTGGGCCTATATGACGGCGTGCCCTTGACCGAGCGCGACGAGGGCTGGTCCATGGCCCTGCCCGACCGCATTCTCATCTTCCGCGGCCCCCTCCAGCGGTGGTGCACCACCCGCGAGGAGCTGGTCCAGGAAATCGAGGTCACCGTCATTCATGAAATCGCCCACCACTTCGGCATAGACGACCAGCGGCTCCACCAGCTGGGGTGGGCCTGAGGACTTTCGAACTTTTCGGCACGGGCCCCGCTCCCCCACCGCACGTGCGCACCGCGGAGGGTCGGGCTCGTGGTGGACTCCCGCGGCGCATGCCCGTGCCCTAGGGTGCTGGTCATGAAGGGCCGCCGCCGGCCTGCCGCGCCGGGCGCGGCGGGCCCCTCCAGTTCAGTCGCAATGGGCTCCACCACGGGCTCAACCCCGGAGGACCCCACCGCCCCAGTCCCCACCGCCTCCGCCGGGCCGCACCGCCCCGATCGCCTCGGCCGGGTGGGCCGGCGCCCGGTGGTCATGGCCGCGCTACTCGGGGCCACGGGCCTGGCCGGGTGCAGTCCACAGGGCACCCGGACTGCGAGCCCATCCACGACGGCCCCCGCCCCCTCACCGGCGACGGCCACGCCGACACCGTCGGGAACCGCGAGCGCGGATCCACTTGCGGGCTGGACCCTGGAGGAGAAGGTCGGCCAGCTCCTCATGGTCGGTGTGGACGCCTCCGCGCCCGCCCCGGCCTCCACCGACGCCGTCGTGTCCCACCACGTGGGCAATATCTTCATCTCCGGCAGGTCCCATGCGGGCGGCCCGGCCGTGCGCGAGGTCATTACGTCCTTCACCGACCTGGTTGGCCCCACCACCACCCGCAACACCCCCCTGCTGGTGGCCACCGACCAGGAGGGCGGGGAGGTCCAGGTCCTGGCCGGCCCCGGCTTTTCCACCATCCCCTCCGCGCTCGATCAGTCGGCGCAAACGGCCGACCAGCTGCTCTCCTCGGCCACCGCCTGGGGCCGGGAGCTGGCCGACGTCGGGGTGACCATGAATCTGGCGCCAGTGGCCGACCTGGTTGACATTGCCGACCCGTCAACCAACGGCCCCATTGGGCAGTGGGGCCGCGAGTACGGCCATGACGCCGCCACGGTTTCCTCCCGCGCGACCGCCTTCGCCCAGGGCATGCAGGCCGGCGGCGTCATCCCCACCTACAAGCATTTCCCCGGCCTGGGCCGGGTGAGCGAGAACACGGATGTCGCCTCCCAGGTCACCGACACCGTCACGACCCGCTCCGGGGACCAGGCGGTGTCGGTCTTCGCCAATGCCATTGCCGCCGGCGCACAGTCGATCATGATGTCCTCGGCGGTGTACTCGCACATTGACGGAGCCTCACCCGCCGTCTTCTCCTCGGTGGTGGTCACCGACATGCTCCGCACTGAGATGGGCTTTACCGGGGTGGTCATGACCGACGACGTCGCCGGGGCGGCGCAGGTGCTGGACTGGGAGGCCGGTGAGCGCGCCCTCCTGGCGGTCAAGGCCGGCTGCGACCTGGTGCTCGCCGCAGCCGACCCCGCGGTTGCCACGCAGATGGCCCAAGCCCTTGCCGCGGCTGCCCGCGCCGACCCGGTCGTCGCGGCGCGGGTGGATGAGTCGGCCCGCCGGGTACTGGCCTTGAAGGACAGCCGGCAGCAGTCGACGCCGGACTCCTAGCGCCCGTCGCCGGCGGGGACCGGGCCGGTGCGGGAGGGCGGTCGCCGAGGACGGCGCCGGCTGTCATCCGCATGGACGATGCCCGCACCAGGGGCGCCGTGACAGGATCGACATATGCCCACTCACACATTACGCAGCACGGACCCAGTTTCTGAGGCGCCTCTTCTCCAGGCTCCCACGCCGGTTGAGGACCCGGTTATTGTGGCGAGATCCTTGACGAAGATATACGGGCGCGGAGCCGCTGCCGTCACCGCCCTGGACGCCGTTGACGTGGATATTGCGCGTGCCCGCTTCACCGCCGTCATGGGCCCCTCGGGCTCGGGCAAGTCGACCCTCATGCACTGCCTGGCGGGCCTGGACTCGGTGACCTCGGGAACTATCGAGCTTGACGGCGAGCGGGTCTCCTCCATGAGCCAGCGCCGCTTGACCAAGCTGCGCCGGGAGCGCATTGGCTTCGTTTTCCAGTCCTTCAACCTGGTGCCGACCCTGACCGCCGAGGAGAACATCACCCTGCCCTTGGACATTGCCCGCGCCAAGGTCGACAAGGAGCGTTTCAACCAGGTGATTGAGTCCGTGGGCCTGGGCGACCGCCTGTCCCACCGCCCCGCCGAGCTCTCCGGCGGCCAGGTTCAGCGCGTGGCCTGCGCCCGCGCCCTGGTGGGTAATCCTGCCGTCGTTTTCGCCGACGAGCCCACCGGCAACCTTGATTCCCGCTCCACTGAGCAGGTCCTGAACATTCTGCGTCGCAGCGTTGATGAACTGGGCCAGTCGGTGGTCATGGTCACCCATGAGCCCGACGCCGCCGCCTGGGCCGACACCGTCATCTTCTTGCGCGACGGGCACGTCGTCGCCCAACTCGACGACCCCGACCGGGACCGCGTCCTCGACGCCCTGCGCGAGCTGGGCGACGGCGGCGGGCCCGGGGGCGGCCCCGCCCCGACCGGGCGCGGCTCCACGGAGGCCTGAACCATGGTCCGCGTCGCTTGGCGCTCCATCCGCGCCCACCTCAGGCAGTTCATCCTCACCACCGTGGCCGTGGTCCTCGGAGTGTCCTTCCTGTCCGGGACACTGGCCCTGCGCGCCGTCCTGTCCGACACGTTCTCCGCCCTGACCTCCTCCACCTTCACCGCCGACCTGTACGTCACCGGCCAGCCCATCACCGGCACCGTGGGCACCGCGAATCTCGTAACCGAGCCGGTGGACGCCTCCCTGGCCGAGCAGATCGAGCAGGTCGACGGCGTCGCCGAAGCCACCCCCCAAGCCTCGCTCACCGGCGTCCTGGTGGGGGCCGACGACACCCCGGTGACGTCCATGGGGGCGCCCACCCTGCTGCTGCCCATTGGCGCCGAGGACACCGACATTACCTGGATCCAGGGCCGCGCACCCTCCGGGGAGGGCGAGATCGCCCTGGAATCCGGCGCCATAGAGCGCTCCGGGCTCAAGCCCGGGGACTCCACCCACCTGGTCATCCAAGGTGATCCCACTGAGGTCACGGTGGTTGGCGAGTTCAGCTTCGGGACCTCCATGGCCGGGGCCACGCTGGTGGGCATGGACCGGGAGTGGATTATGCCGATCGCCGCCCCCACCGGGCAGGTGAACTCCATTTCCATCATTGTGGACAGCGGCGCCGACGTGGCGGCCGTCAAGGACCGGATCACCTCCGCGCTCCCGGACTCGGTGCGGATTCAGACCCGGGAGCAGACCATTGACGAGCGGAATGCCTACATTGAGAGCATCTTGGGTTTCGTACAGACCTTCCTGCTGGTCTTCGTCATTCTGGCCATGTTCGTGGGCTCCTTCATTATTATGAATTCTTTCGCCATGAGCGTGCGTCAGCGCGTCAAAGAGTTCGCCCTCCTGCGGGCCGTGGGGGCCTCACCGGGCTCGGTCTTCGGCACCGTTTTCCTTCAGGCCGTGGTCATTGGCCTGGTGGGGTCGGCGCTGGGGGTGGGCGTCGGCGCGGTTATTCTCAAGGGGATTGTGGCCCTGCTCAATGCCGCCGGCATGCCCTTGGCCGACGGCGTGCCCTTGACCACCCCGATCATTATCGTCTCCCTTGTTGTGGGCATGCTGGTCACCGTCGTCGGCGCCCTGCTGCCGGCGCGCGAGGCGGCCCTGACCCACCCGGTCGAGGCCATGCGCGGCGTCTCGGGGGCGCGGGATAAATCGCTGGTCGCACGCACCATCATTGGGGGCCTGTTGACGGCGGCCGGTCTGGCTGCGGTAGCAGCCGCCTGGGCGGGCGAGGATCTGGAGCAGCGCAACCTCATCCTGGGGGTGGGAGCCGGCGCCGTCCTGCTGGGGCTGCTGGTGATATCCCCGATCCTGGCCCGCCCCGTGGTGGGGCTCATTGGCCTGCCCTTCCGGTTACTGCGCCCCTCGGGTCGTTTGGCCGCGCGCAATATTGTTCACAACCCGCGTCGCACCGCCAACACCTCCGGGGCCCTCATGGTGGGCATGGCCCTGGTGTGTGCGGGCGCAACCCTGGCCGCCTCAGTCGATTCCTCGGTATCCGACGTCGTCGACGACTCCATGAAGGCCGACTTCATTGTTGAGCCGGCTGTGACCAGCGTTCTGACGCAGCTCCCCGCCGATATGGTCGCCCAGATCGAGGCCCTTGACGAGGTCGACACCACCACCGCCTACAAGGCCTATGTGGTCTCCGCGGCCATGCCCGACGGCTCGCAGCAGCCCATCGCCCAGGTCAATATCATCCCCGGAGCCGAGTACATCGACTATTACGATCTGTCCGTCCAGTCCGGCTCCCTGGATGACCTCGACGCGACCCACCTCGCCGCCAACACTGACACCGGTCTATCGGTGGGAGACACCGTCGCCCTCACAGGCCCCATGGGCGGCGTGCAGGCGACCGTGGTCGCCGTCGTCGATCCCGATGGCATCACCGGCATGTTCTACGCCACCCCCGATATGGTGGTTCAGCTCGGATCGTGGACCGGCGCCACGCCCACCGACCCTTCCCAGGTTCTGGCCAGCCCCCTGGGCATGTTCGTGTCCCTGGTTGATGGCGCCGACGCCGAGACCGCCCGCGGCCGCATTGAGGAGATTGTGGCACCGACCTACCAGTACGCGGTGCTCGACTCCCATGAGGTGTCCGACCGGATCGGCCAGCAGGTCAACCAGATGCTGTCGGTGCTGTACGCCCTACTGGCCCTGTCGATCGCCATTGCAATCCTGGGCATTGTCAACACCCTGGTGCTCTCGGTCAGTGAGCGCACCCGGGAGATCGGGCTCATGAGAGCCGTGGGCCTGGGCAAGGCCCAGCTCGGCGGCGAGATTATGGTCGAGTCGGTGCTCACCGCCCTGTACGGCACGGTGGTGGGAGGAGCCACCGGGGTCTTCCTGGCGGCCGCCCTGCGCCGAGTCCTGGAGGCCGACGGCCTGACCACCCTGGCCATACCCTGGGGGCAGCTGGTGGTCATGCTCGTCATCTCAATAGTTGTTGGCGTCATTGCCGCCGTGTGGCCGGCGCTGCGGGCGGCGCGCATGCCGGTCCTGGACGCCATTGCCACCGAGTGAGCCCGAGTGAGCCCACGCGCCCCGGGGCGCTCTTGTCAGGGAGCGCCCCGGGGCGGGGGCGACAGGCTAGGCTCAGGCCACCATGGCCAACCTGATCGAGCGCTTTTTGCCCTCCCCCGACGCGCCCCTGCCCGAACCCCCCAGTGCCCCGGCCGCGCTGCTGCGCTGGCTGCTGGGCCGCGCCGCCGCACCACTGGCCGTGGCCACCGCCGCCTCAGCGGTGGCCAGCATTATTCAGGCGATTGTGCCCGCCTTTCTGGGGGCCGCCCTGGACGCCGGCATTGAGAATGGCCTCAATGGCCGCATCTGGACTCTCTGCCTGGCCCTCCTGGCGCTCTTCGTCGTCTATGCCGTGGGCGACACCCTGCTGTCCTTCTACGGGGCGATGTGCTGGATGCGGGTGACCTTCGACGTCGACCGACTCGTGGGCCGGCAGGTTTCCATTACTGGGGCGGCCCTGCCCCACCAGGTCTCCACCGGTGAGGTCGCCTCCATTGTGGCCTCCGATTCCCAGCACCTGGGCAACCTGGCCCAGCGCCTGCCCACCCTGCTGGGGGCTGTTGCCTCTTACGCGGTCGTGGCCGTCCTCATGCTGGGTACCTCAGTGCGCCTGGGGCTCATGGTGCTTATCGGTATGCCGCTGGTGGCCTGGATCGTCACTCTGGTCATTCGGCCGCTCCAGCGCCGCCAGGCCGTTCAGCGCCAGGCCCAGTCCGAGGTCACCACCATTACCACCGACACCGTGGCCGGCTTGCGCATTCTGCGCGGTATTGGCGGGGAGGACGTCTTCGCCACCCGCTACCGCGACGCCTCCCAGGAGCTGCGGCGCCGCGGGGTGGAGGTGGCCGGCACCCAGTCGATCCTCATGAGCCTCCAGGTGCTCCTGCCCGGCCTGTTCGTGGCCGCCGTGGTGTGGGCGGCGGCGCGCCTGGCCCTCAGCGGGGCCATGAGCGCCGGGAGCCTGGTCACCTTCTACGGCTACACCGCCTACTTGTCCTGGCCGCTCATGGTCTTCTCCAACTCCGTGCAGGACCTCGCCCGCGCCCGGGTGGCGGTCCGCCGCCTGAGCCGGCTGCTTCACGTGCGCCCCCAGGCCGGGACCGTTGCCGAGCGCCTGGGACTGGACCCCTCGCGTGAGCAGGCTGTGAGCGGAGGCATTGTCGACACCGCCACCAACGTATACCTGGCTCCCGGTCGGATGACGGCGCTAGTGGCCCCCGACCCCGGCCTGAGCACCGAGATGGCCACGCGCCTGGGCAGATTCGACGACAGCGCCCCCATTGTCACCCTGTCCGGCCGGCCACTGCCTCAGATGGGCCTGGGGCAGGTGCGCGCCTCCATCACTGTTTCCGGCGCCACCGCCCAACTGTTCACCGGCACCCTGCGTGAGGCGCTCAATGCACGTGGGGCCCCGAGCCCCGTGCCCGTGGGGGTGGCCGACCTGGTGCGCGCCGAGCAGGAGCGCGCCGGGGTCGCCGACGTCGACCAGCAGGTCCGCCCCCAGGCCGACCGCCTGGAGGGCGATGAGCGGCTGCTGGCGGCCCTGGAGGTGGCCGACGCCGCCGATGTGCTTTCTTCCCTGGACGCAGGGCTGGCGGGCATGATCACGGAGAAGGGGCTCTCCCTGTCCGGGGGTCAGCGTCAGCGGGTGGCCCTGGCCCGGGCCCTGCTCACCGAGGCGCCAACCCTGGTCCTCATTGAGCCGACCTCCGCCCTGGACTCCCACACCGAATCCCGGGTGGCCCAGCGCCTGCACGACGCCCGGCGGGGACGCGCCACGGTCGTGGTCACCGCCTCCCCGCTGGTCCTGGAGGCCTGCGACGAGGTGCTTCTCCTAGACGAGGGCGGTAGCTTGCTGACGCGTTCAACGCACCGCGAACTGCTGGCCCGGGCCCGTGCCGGTGATGTGGACGCCTTGACGTACCGGAGGATTGTGGCCCGCGCCAGCGGCGAGGAGTGCAGCGGGCCGGACCATGACACTCATGGCACCTGTGCGACGGCCGCCGCCCCAGGGCGTGGAAGCGCTCCAGGGCGTAGGAGCGCTGAAGTCGGCGCGCCCGCCCCGCCGGCCGGCGACCCCGCCCAAGTCGCCCCAGTCACCCCGGCGGCATCCCCCGTCCAGGCCGCCCCGGCAGCGACATCCCCCGCCCCGGCCGCCTCCTCCACCCAGGCCACCCCGGCCCCAGCCCAGGAGGTGGGGTAATGGCACTGCCCCTGGCCACAGGCGGGGTCGCTATGCGCAAGACCCTGGGAATCATGGCCTCCTACCAGTGGCGTTTCGTCGGCGTCCTCGCCCTCCAGATCACCGCAGTCCTGGCCACCCTCGTGGCTCCCTGGATGCTGGGCCAACTCGTCACCCGCGTCTCCCAGGGGCGGGCCACCGTCACCTACATTGACACCGTGGTGGCGGTCATTGTGGTCGTCACCATTCTGGGCGCCGTCATTAACCGCTATGCCCAGATGCACGCCCGCACCCTGGGCGAGTCGGTGTTCGCCGACCTGCGTGAACGGATGATGGCCCGCGTGGTGCACCTGCCCTTGAGCGCCGTCGAATCCGCGGGCACCGGCGACCTGGTGGGACGCACCACCAATGACGTCTCCCGCATAGAGTTCCTGGTACGGGTGGGCATTCCCCAAATCATGGTGTGCGTGGTGACCATCCTCTTCACACTGCTGGCCGCCGCCGTCGCCGACCCGCTGCTCGCCATTGTCCTGCTGCTCATCGCCCCACCGGTGTGGATCATGATGCGCTGGTACCTGGGGGTCTCCGTGCCCGCCTACCGGGCCAACTCGGCGGCCTTCGCCCGCCTTAACGGCGTGGTCACCGAAACCGTCGAGCACGCCCAGACCGTTGACGCCCTGGGGATTGGCTCCCGGCGCGAGGCCGCCATCGCCGCCAGTGTCGCCGAGGCCTGGAGCCTGGAGCGCTTCACCGCCGCCCTGCGCATGCGCCTCTTCCTGGTGCTCGACGTCGCCTGGCGGGCTCCCGTGGTCCTCATCCTGCTGTGGGGCGGGTTTCTGGCCTCCCACGGCTGGGCGACCTTAGGGGCGATCACGACCGTGTCCCTCTACGCCATGGAACTGCGCAAGTCGATCGGCCAGCTCATGTTCTGGATTGACCTGGTGCAGGTCTCCCAGGCGTCGCTATCGCGCATCCTCGGCGTCGAGGAGGTCGCCCCCGACCGCACCCCGACCGGCGCCGTGCCCGAGGGCAGGCGCATTGAGCTGCGCCAGGTGCGCTTCTCCTACCGTGAGGGTGTCGAAGTCCTCCACGGCATTGATCTGGACCTGGAGCCCGGGGAGCGGCTGGCCGTTGTCGGCCCTTCAGGCTCGGGGAAGTCGACCCTGGGACGGATGCTCGCCGGCATCCACCCGCCCTCCTCCGGGTCGGTCACCGTGGGCGGGGTGCCCTTGACGGACCTCAGTGAGACCGAGCTGCGCCGCCACGTCGCCCTGGTCACCCAGGAGCATCACGTCTTCGTGGGCACCATTGCGGACAATATTCGCCTGGGGCGTCCCGACGCCGACGACGCCACCATTGCGCGCGCTATTACAGCCATTGGGGCGCACACCTGGGTGGATGCCCTGCCCAAGGGCATGGAGACAATGGTGGGTTCAGGGCACCTGGTTCTCAGCCCCGCCCAGGCCCAGGAGGTGGCCCTGGCGCGGCTGGTGCTCCTGGACCCCCACACCCTCATCCTGGACGAGGCGACTTCCCTGCTCGACCCGCGCGCCGCCCGCACCCTGGAGCGAACCTTGTCCACGGCGCTGGCCGGACGCACTGTCATTGAGGTGGCGCACCGGCTGTACACCGCCCAGGACGCCGACCGGGTGGCCGTGGTCATGGACGGGCGGATCGTCGAGCTCGGCACGCACGACGAACTGGTGGCCCTCGGCGGCGAGTACGCCAAACTCTGGGAGGCCTGGAGTCAGGAATAACCCGGAGCAACCAGGAATAACGGAGTAATACCGTATCGGGAAGGGCAGGGGGTCTGCGCGGGTCGGGCCGCGGCTGCTGGTCAGCGATTCGCCCGGTGCACAGGGCGGTTGGTCTCCGCGCCCCTGACCGCACCCGACTGCCCATCGGCTCGACTACGGGCACCTCTTCCCCATGCGCCATCCCGCCGCAACCGTTTAAACTCCCGGCGGTACCCCACCACCCCTACCTCACGACGGAGGTCATCGGTTGAGCACAACGGTCGCCCCGTGGCGTCGCCACCTTGACACGTGGATCCACTCCCCCAAAGTCCAGAACGCCGTTATGGCGATTATCCTGCTCAACGCCGTGACCATCGGCGTGGAGACAATGGTCGCCCACGATTCCCGGGCCCATCAGGCCCTGTCCCTCTTGGACCGCATGGCACTGGGAGTCTTCCTCGTTGAGATCGCCCTCAAGCTCATTGCTGTGGGACCGCTGCGCTTCTTCCGCTCCGGATGGAACACTTTCGACTTCTTGGTGGTGGCCGTGGCGCTGGTGCCCGGGGCCGGGCCGTTGTCGATGCTGCGAACCTTGCGGATTATGCGTCTGCTCCGCGTCATCAAGTTCATGCCCGGCCTGCGGCGGGTGGTTGAGGCGCTGCTGCGCTCCCTGCCGGGGATTAGCGCGATCGCCCTGCTCATGGGGTTAATCTTCTACGTCGCCGCCGTCATGGCGACAGTCATGTTCGGCCAGGCCTTCCCCGAGTGGTTCGGCAGCATTGGCCGCTCCTTGTACTCGTTGTTCCAGATCATGACCCTGGAGAGCTGGTCCATGGGGATCGTCCGGCCGGTTATGGAGCACAGCCCCTGGGCGTGGGCGTTCTTCGTGCCCTTCATCCTGGTGTCGGCCTTCACCATGCTCAACCTTTTCGTGGCGGTCATTGTGGACACCATGGGGCAGATGGACCATGAGATCGCCGCGGAGGAGCAGGCGGGCACAGCGAACGCCGAGGCGACCGGGGCAACCGCCTCCAAGAATGCTGCCGGAGAAGCGGTCGGACCTGGATCGCGTACAGAAGCAACCGTCGTGGCGGCCGGCGAGGCGGCGCTCCACGCCGATGTGCTGGAGGAGCTTCGCGCACTGCGCCACGAGATCGCTGAACTGCGCACCTCCCAGGAGGTCCGGATCGCTTCTCAGGCCGCCCGGGTACCAACCACGAAATAAACCCCCTGCAGGCGGGCCTCGCGCCGAAAATACTGGTTGCGGCCAGTAAGACTGGTGACGGCGGCGTTGTTTTTAGTGTCCTTGTTTTTCTTCGGCGGTGTCGGTGAGGAGGGAGGTGAGGCGTAGGACGTTGTAGGGGGTGGAGGTTTCGGTGGTGGTGAGGGTGCCGTTGATGGGTTGCCAGGTGGTGGTGC
>NZ_RYFV01000016.1 GCF_004104015.1 Actinomyces oricola
ATCGCCAATATCAAGACTTGGAGAATCCTCCACAACGACTACCGAAGACCCCTGAACACATTCAACACAACAATCACCGCAGTACTAGCCCTCATATTCACCTACAACACCCCATGAATAACCCTCAGTATATTTGTATACCTGCATGCGGGTTGATGCCGCATGAGAAGAGCCTCATGCCCTGTTGAGGTGGAAGAAACGCAATGATTCGTTCATTCTGATGAGCCTGAAGACTGAGGCGATTCTCTGTGTCTCCCGCGGTGCTGCCCTGAGTATTAGCACTGAAATGGTTGAGCGACGTCGAGGAAAAGGCGTGCGCCCGCGAATCGAGCTAATGGCCGCATATCTCCCCGATCGTCGCGAGCAATAGAACCCGACTCGTGCCACGTGAGCACCCCGCGCACCCGCCCCAACCGGGAGGGGCCGGGAAACCTGCCCGTCAACGCAGTCCTTCACCCCTCAGTGGTGCCGGCGAACTGGGCGGCGTGCAGGCGGGCGTAAGTGCCGCCGCGCTCCAACAATTCGGCATGGGTGCCCTGCTCAACAATGTCGCCGTGGTCCATGACCAAAATGGTGTCGGCGTCACGGATGGTGGACAGGCGGTGGGCGATAACAAAACTCGTCCGGCCCTCGCGCAGCGCGCCCATGGCCTGCTGAACCAGCAGTTCGGTGCGCGTGTCCACCGAACTGGTCGCCTCGTCGAGGATAAGCACCGAGGGGTCGGCCACGAAGGCTCGGGCAATGGTGAGCAGTTGGCGCTCGCCGGCAGAGATATTCGCGGCGTCCTCCTCCAGGATCGTGTCATAGCCCTGCGGCAGGGCGCGGACAATGTGGTCGACGTAGCAGGCCTGCGCGGCCGCCTCCACCTCCGCATCCGTGGCCTCGGGTCGTCCATAGCGAATGTTCTCCCGGACGGACCCCTGGAAGAGCCACGGATCCTGCAGCACCATGCCGGTGCGCCGGCGCACGTCGTAGCGGGTCATCTCGGCAATGTCGCGCTCGTCGAGGCGGATCCTCCCGCCGTTGAGCTCATAGAAGCGCATGAGCAAGTTCACCAGGGTGGTCTTGCCCGCCCCCGTGGGCCCCACGACGGCCACCGTGTGCCCGGGCTCCACCCGCAGTGACAGGTCGCGGATGAGCTCGGTGTCAGGGGAGTAGGAGAAGCGCACATGCTCAACCTCAATGACGCCCGGGCCACTGGCGCGCTGGTCTCCAGGATGCCGGTCAACGGTGTCGGGCGCCTCTTCCGGGGCGTCGAGCAGCTCAAAGATCCGTTCGGCGCTAGCCGTGCCCGACTGCACGGCGGTGGCCATGCCCCCGAGCTGACCCAGCGGCTGGGAGAACTGCTGGGAGTACTGGATGAAAGCCTGCACGTCACCCAGGCGCAGGGAACCGGAGGCCACCATGGCACCGCCGATCACGGCAATGGCCACATAGGACAGGTTTCCAATGACCAGCATGATCGGCATCATGATGCCCGAGAGGAACTGGGCGCGCAGAGAGGCGCGGTAAAGCTCCTCATTCTCCGCGGCGAAGGCCTCGCGCGAGGCGGCGGTGCGCCCGAAGACGCGCACCAGGGCATGCCCGGAGAAGGACTCCTCGACGCGCACATTAATCCGCCCGGTGCGCGCCCACTGGCGGGTGAACGCCTTCTGAGAGCGCGGCCCAATCACCCCGAAGACCACGCCCATGAGCGGGATGATGGCCAGCGCCACCAGGGCCAGCCTCCAGGAGATGGAGAACATCATGGCGAGTACGCCGACGACGGTCAGGGCGGAGGTCAGGGCGCCGGAAAGCGACTGCTGAAGGGTGTTGGTGACATTGTCGACGTCGTTGGTCACCCGGCTGAGCAGCTCGCCGCGCTGCATGGTGTCGAAGTAGGACAGCGGCAGGCGGTGGATTTTGGCCTCGACCCGCTCGCGCAGGGAGTACATGGCCTTCATGGTGATGTGGTTGAGCAGGAAGCTCTCAAGCCAGTTGAGGAAGGAGGAAGCCACGTACAGGCCCAGGACCAGGATGAGGATGCGGGCCAGACGGTCGAAATCAATCCCGGCGCCCGGAACAATGTCCATCGCTGAGACCATGGAGGCGAAGTCGTCCATGCCCTGGGCCTGGAGGGCGGCCACCGCCTGATCCTTGGTGGTGCCCAGGGGCATCAGCGAGGAGATCACGCCCTCGAAGACGACATTGGTGGCTTGACCCAGCACCTTGGGCGCCGCCACCGACAGCACGACGCCGAGCACGGCGGACACGACAATGACCACCAAAGTCATTTTGTAGGCGCCCAGCAGCCCCACCATGCGGGTGAAGGAGGGCCAGAAGGCGTTGGCCCTGCCCGGGGGCGGCCCGGCATCCCAGTCGTTGGAGGCTGCCCGGGCCTGCGCGGCCAGCTCAAGGTCCTCTTCGCTCAGGTCGTCCCCGGAGTGGGCCGGGGTGCCGGCCGGGTTCTGCCCGGGGGCGGCGCCGTCGGCCCGGCCCTGCCCGCTGTGTGTGGGGGTAGTCATGCTGCGGCCTCCACTCCGAGCTGGGAGGTGACGATTTCGCGGTAGATGCTGGAGGTGGACAGGAGTTCGCGGTGCGTGCCGCGGCCTACCAGGCGGCCGGCGTCGAGCACCAGGATCTGGTCGACCTCGGTGATCGTGGACACGCGCTGGGCGACGACGATCTTGGTTACCCCGGCGGTGGCCGGTTCCAGGGCGGCCCGCAGGCGCGCGTCAGTGGACACATCCAGGGCCGAGAAGGAGTCATCGAAGATGAGGACAGTGGGCCGGCGCGCCAGGGCGCGGGCAATGGCCAGGCGCTGGCGCTGCCCCCCGGAAACATTGGTGCCGCCCTGGGCGATGGGGGCCTGGAGGCCGCCATCCATGCGGGAGACGAAGTCCTTGGCCTGGGCCACCTCCAGGGCGGCCCACAGCTCCTCGTCGGTGGCCTCCTCGCGGCCCAGGCGCAGATTGGAGGCCACGGTCCCGGCGAAGAGGAAGGGCTTTTGGGGGACTAATGTCAGCTGAGACCACAGGGCCTCGGGGTCGGCGTCGCGCACGTCAACCCCGCTAATGAGGACCTGGCCGCTGCTGGCGTCCAGGAGCCGAGTCAATAGGGTGACCACCGTGGACTTGCCCGAACCGGTCGAGCCAATGATCGCCGTCGTCGAGCCGGCGGGCACGGTGAAGCTCAAATCGGCCAGGACGCGGTCCTCGGCGTCGGGGTAGGCGAAGGAAACCTCGCGCATCTCCACCGTGCCGGGGGTGGGGAAGGCGGTGAGGGCGTCGGGCCGAGCGGTAATGGATGGCTCGGTGGCCAGGACCTCGCTAATGCGCTCGGCGCACACGGCGGCCCGGGGAATAAAAATCGTCATGAAGCTGGCCATAATAATGCCCGTAAGGATCTGCATGAGGTAGGCCATGAAGGCGATGAGGGTGCCGACCTCTACACTGCCGTCCTCCACCTGGTGCCCGCCGAACCAGATAACGCCCACAATGGTCACGTCCAGGAGCAGCATGGTCAAGGGGAACAGGAGGACGAAGAGGCGCCCCACGCGCTCGCCGACCCAGGTGATGTCGTGGTTGGCGGTCTTGAAGCGCTCAGTCTCGGCGCGCTCGCGCACAAAAGCGCGTACAACGCGGATGCCGGTCAGTTGCTCGCGCAGGATCCGGTTAATGGCGTCGAGCTTCTTTTGATAGGAGCGGAACAGGGGCACCATCTGGCGCACAATGAGACCGACGGCCGCCATGAGCACCGGTACGGCGACGGCGATGAGCCACGACAGGCTCGGGGCCTTCGACACCGCCATAATAATGCCGCCAATAGCCATCACCGGGGCCGTCACCAGCATGGTGCAACTCATCATGACTAGCATTTGGACCTGCTGGATGTCATTGGTGTTGCGAGTGATCAGGGACCCGGCCCCGAAAGCGGAGATCTCCCGCTCCGAAAACGTCCCCACCCGCTCGAAGACCTTGAAACGCAAGTCGCGGCCCATCCCCATGGCGGCGCGGGCGGCCAGCCAGGTGGCGATAATGGAGCAGGCGCCCTGGGCCACCGAAACCGCCAGCATGAGGCCGCCGATGCGCCAAATATAGGCGGTGTCGCCAGTGGCTACGCCATTGTCAATGATGTCGGCATTGAGGGTGGGCAGGTAGAGGGTGGCCATAACTTGGGCGAATTGGAGAACCAGGACGCCGGCGAGCAGGCCCGCATAAGGGCGCATGTGGATGCGCAGGAGCTGGATAAGCACGGCGCCGAGTCTACTAGCCTGACGCAGCGTGAGGGCAAACGGCGGGGCGCGGCATATGAACGCGGGTTTAGGCGGCAGACGCCCCCAGGAGAAGGCGCAGGAGAACAATGGCGCCCGCCTTGTCCAGCGGCTCGTTATTGTTGCCGCACTTGGGGGACTGCACGCAGCTGGGGCAGCCCGCGGCGCAGGGGCAGCGCTCGACGACGTCGAGCGTGGCGGCCAGCCACTGGCGCCCGGCCCGGTAGCCGCGCTCGGCGAAGCCGGCGCCCCCGGCATGCCCATCGTGGACGAAAACAGTGGGCGCCATGGTCTGAGGGTGCAGCGCCGTCGACAGGCCGCCAATGTCCCAACGGTCACAGGTGGCCAACAGCGGCAGCATCCCAATGGAGGCGTGCTCGGCGGCGTGCAGGGCGCCGGGCAGCGCCTCGGGCCCCAGCCCGGCCGCCTGGCAGGCCCCCTGCGGTACCGTCCACCACACCGCGGCAGTGGGCAAGACGTGTTCGGGCATGGACAGCTGGTGCTGGGAGACGACCCCCATCCCCGGCAGGGCGAGTTTGGCGTAACCAGTGACCTGGCTGGAGACCTCCACCGAACCAAGATTCCAGGTGATCTCCCCGCCCCAGTCTTGACGGTCCCGTTCGGCGGTGATCCTCACGCTGGAGCGCTCGCGGGCGCGGGTACGGTAGCCGACCGCCGTCCGGCGTCGCACGAGGGCCGCCTCCGCGGTGAGCTCCTCGACGACGTAAACGCGACCCTGGTGAATGTAGACGGCGCCGGGGTGGACGGTTAGGTCCGCGCTCGCCCCGTCCACGGTGCCCACCACCGTCCCGGTCCCGGCGTCGACCACCGGTACCGCGGGCGGCCCCTCCCCGCGCAGGGAGGTCAGGTCCTGGGGGCGGCCCGGCAGGTTCGCGTTCCAGAACCATCCGGTGGGCCGACGGCGCAGGGCGCCGCGGGCGGCCAGCTCGCCCAAGAGGGAATCATCGGGAAGCCCGAAGAGGGGCAGGTCCTCCTCGCGCAGGGGCGATTCGGAGGCCGCCGCGCACAGGTGCGGGGCCAGGACATAGGGGTTGGAGGGATCGAAGACGGTGGCCTCCGGGGCGGCGAAGACGGCTTCAGGATGGTGGATGAGGTAGGCGTCCAGGGGGTTGTCGCTGGCAATGAGGACGGCCACGCCCCGGCTGCCGGCCCGCCCCGCCCGCCCCGCCTGCTGGCCCAGGGACACGCGGGTTCCGGGCCATCCGGCAATGAGGACGGCGTCCAGTCCGGTGACGTCGATCCCCAACTCCAGGGCGTTGGTGGTGGCCAGGGCGCGCAGGCGCCCACTGCGCAGGTCGGCCTCCAGGGCGCGGCGCTCCTCCGGCAGGTAGCCGCCGCGGTAGGCGGCGATCGCCCCGGTCAGGGCGGGCTGGGACAGTCCCAGAAGATGGCGGGCCCGCTCAGCCACGACCTCAGCGCTGCGCCGCGAGCGCACGAACACCAGGGCCCTGGCCCCCGCGCCGAGCAGGTCCACCAGGAGCTCGGCGGCCTCCACCACGGCGGAGCGGCGGGCGGCCGGGTCCTCGGTGGGGTCCCCCGAGTCAGGGCCGACGGCGGTGGGCGCGCAGGAGCCCGCGTCCGTCGTCGCCGACAGAGCGCTGGTCGAGGCGCCCCAGGCGTTCCACGGGTCGCGCAGGGCCGGCTGCCACAGGGCCAGGGTGCGCTCCCCGGCGGGGGAGGCGTCGTCGGTGACTGCGACGACCTCCTCGGGACTGGCCCCAATGAGGCGGGCGGCCGTCAGCTGGGGCTCGGCCGCCGTCGCCGAGGCGCACAGTACGACGGGCCCGGGGCCCTGGGGGCGCAGGCGGCGCACAAGACGCAGGAGGCGGCGCAGCACGAGGGCCACATGCGCCCCCAGGACCCCCCGGTAAGCGTGGCACTCGTCGACCACCACGTAGCGCAGGGAGCGCAGAAGGCGGCTCCAGTGTTCGTGGCCGGGCAGGAGGGAGAAGTGAAGGAAATCAGGGTTGGTCAGCACGACGTCGGCGTGGGCGCGAACCCAGTCCCGCTCCGGCAAAGGGGTGTCGCCATCACAGGTGCCCGTGCGCACCGTGCGCACGGGGGTCGTCGTGCCGCCGGCCCCGGTGGGCGCGGTGGGGCCAGTGGTGCCGGAGTCCGGCTCCCGGGCCCGGTCGGTGACGGACCCGGCCGCGGCAATCCGGGCCCGGCCAGCGCCGCGCCCCGGGGCCCGGCCCCTTTGCACGGTCTCCACGACGGTGACGAGTCGTTCCAGGGCGGCGGCCTGGTCGGCCGCCAGAGCCTTGGTGGGGCAAAGGTAGAGGGTGGTGGGGCGGCGCCCGTAGGCCGAGATGCGCCCGGCGGAGGCGTCCTCGCGCTGGGCGGTCAGCACATCACTGAGGGCGGGCAGCCAAGCCGCCATGGATTTGCCTGAACCGGTCCCGGTGGCAATCACCGTGTGGCGCCCCGAGTGCACCGAGCTCGCCGCCTGCTCCTGGTGGGTCCAGGGCCTGGCGATTCCCAACTGCTGGTAGGCGGCCACAAGGTCGGTGTCCGCCCACTGCGGCCAAGAACCGTGGCGCCCGGAGCGCGCCGGAGTGCGCTCCATGTGGACAAGCCGGCCATCGCGCGCCCCAATGCGCTCCAGGAGCCCGGTGAGGTCGCGCGCAGTCATGGCCCCAGTGTGCCCCAGGGCCCCGCGTGAGGGGGCAGGGGGTCGGGTCCGGTTGGGAGGATGTCGGCCCAGGGCCCCGCGCGAGGGGACAGGCCCCGACGGCGCTCATTGGACAACACGCCGGCTTCCACCAACAGGATGATACGGTTGCAACCACAGGTGACGTGGCACACTTTGCATGTTATGCCCCCTTCGGGCAGGGAGAATCCGTGCCGGTGGTCGAGCCCGCTAGTCGGTTGCCAATCGGCGTCCGACTGGCCCGGTCGCACCCCGGAGCCGGTACCCGCACCCAGGGCCTGACTGAGAGGGGCATGATCACGTTGGCGAATGCTGCGGGAGCCGGCGGGCGCCTCAGGGGCGCACCTACCGGCTGTCCTAAGCCCGAGTCGCGCCCTGCTCCCCCCACCTCATCCCACATCCATCCCACATCCTCCTCCCCCTTCTCACTCCTCATCCTTAACTTCCCATCGCCGCGACCCCAGCGCGCAGACAAGGACCGACATGTTCACCGGAATCATTGCCGGCACCGGCACCGTCCTGGCCATTGAGCCACAGATCAGGCCCGGAGTCACCAGGCTCACCCTTGAGTGCGGATCCGTCACCTCCGACCTGGCCCCGGGGGACTCCCTGGCCGTTAATGGCGTGTGCCTGACCAGCACCACTCGTGCTGAGGCCTGCCCAGATGTTTTTGTCGCCGAACTCATGGGTGAGACCTTGGATCGCACATCGCTGGGCAGGCTCGCCCTCGGCGGGCGAGTCAACTTGGAGAGATGTGTTCCGCTCGGGGGCCGCCTGGACGGCCATATTGTCCAGGGGCATGTGGACGCCACCGGCAGGGTGGTGGCCCTGGAGCCGCAGGGCTCCTGGACCCGTATGCGCGTCTCCATGCCGCACGCGCTCGCCGGTCAGGTCGCACTTAAGGGCTCCATCGCCGTCGATGGCGTCTCCCTGACCGTGACAGCCGTGAGCGCTCCTTACGCCCCGGCGTCCTGGTTCGAGGTTGGACTCATCCCTGAAACCCTGGCCAAGACCACGCTTGGCATGGCCAAGATCGGCGACATTGTCAACCTGGAGACCGACGTTATCGCCAAGTACCTTGAGCGCCTGGTGTCAGTGGGTGCGGCCCCCAAGAACGCCCTGGAGGCCGTCAGCGCATAGTCCGGGGCGGGGCCGCCCGGGTGGCGCTGGCGGCCACCGGGGCGGGGTCGGTGGCCACCGGGGCGGGGCCGGCGGCCACCGGGGCGGTGCGGAGGTGCTGCGGCTGGCGGCGCGCAGCGACGAGTTCGGCCCGCGACTCGCCGGGGCGGTGCGTCGCGACACAATTGCAATGTGCGTCCAGGCCCCCGGGGCAGGCCGCCTCAGTCGCGGAATCACGTGGAAATCTCATTGTCGCCGGGGCGAGGTCCGTCCGCCGAAAACAAGATGTTGGGGTAGGAGAGGGGATTGACCCCTAGATTTGGTGTCGTTCGGGAGTAGAGTGGCAGTGGCACTGCCACACCGGCTCGTTGCATGGGCCTTGCGGCGGAGCCCGCCGCCCCACCACGGGACGACGCAATAGAGCACCCGGACAGAACCGAACCGATGGAGCCACACGTGTCTGACACCGCCCCCGCGACACCCTCCGCAGCGTACCTGGCCGCCGCCCACCCCGAGCTTGTCGCCCGCGGCTCAGCCGACTCCGCCGTCGCCAACGGGGACCGCCCCCTCATTGACGCGGTCGACACCATTACCGAATACCTCGACCGCTCCGACTGGCGGGTCAACGCCAACGCCAACCAGGGCTACTCCCTGGGGGGCATGATGCTCAACACCTCCGGGAAGGTCGTGGCCAACTACTGGCTGAGCCAGGTCTACCCGCAGGCCGCTGGAGACGCCCACCGCAACGGCGACATCCACATCCACGACCTCGACATGTTCGCCGGCTACTGCGCCGGATGGTCGCTCAAGAACCTCCTCCAGCAGGGCCTGGGCGGCGTGCCGGGCAAGATCTCCTCGGGCCCCGCCAAGCACTTCTCCTCGGCTGTGGGCCAGATCGTCAACTTCCTGGGGACTTTGCAGAACGAGTGGGCCGGCGCCCAGGCCTTCTCCTCCTTCGACACCTACATGGCTCCCTTCATCCGCCTGGACTCCATGACCTACGACCAGGTCCTCCAGTGCATGCAGGAGCTCATCTTCAACCTCAACGTCCCCTCCCGCTGGGGCACCCAGACCCCCTTCACCAACCTGACCTTCGACTGGACCTGCCCGGCCGACCTGGCCGACGAGCACCCCCTCATCGGCGACGAGCTGTGCGACTTCACCTACGGGGACCTTGAGGTCGAGATGGGCATGATCAACCGCGCCTTCATGGAGGTCATGACCGAGGGCGACGCCGAGGGGCGGGTCTTCACCTTCCCCATCCCCACCTACAACATCACCAAGGACTTCGACTGGGACTCGGAGAACTGCGAGCGCCTTTTCGCCATGACCGCGAAGTACGGCCTGCCCTACTTCCAGAACTTCATTAACTCCGAGCTCGACCCCGGCATGATCCGCTCCATGTGCTGCCGCCTCCAGCTGGACCTGCGCGAGCTCCTCAAGCGCGGCAACGGCCTGTTCGGCTCGGCCGAGCAGACCGGCAGCGTCGGCGTGGTCACCGTCAATATGGCCCGCCTGGGCTACCTTCACCCCGGCGACGAGGCGGGGCTACTGGAATCCCTCGATCGTCTCCTGGAGTTGGGCAAGACCACTTTGGAACTCAAGCGGGCCGTCATTCAGCACCACATTGACACCGGCCTGTTCCCCTTCACCAAGCGCTGGCTGGGCACCTTGGAGAACCACTTCTCCACCCTGGGCGTCAACGGCATGAACGAGATGGTCCGCAACTTCACGCACGACGCCTACGACCTGACCGATCCACGCGGCCACGCAATGTGCGCCCGCGTGCTCGACCACGTGCGCGACACCATGGTCCGTTTCCAGGAGGAGACCGGGCACCTGTACAACCTGGAGGCCACCCCCGCCGAGGGGACCACGTACCGCTTCGCCAAGGAGGACCGCAAGCGCTTCCCGGGCATCCTCCAGGCCGGAACCGACACCAACCCGTACTACACGAACTCCTCCCAGCTGCCCGTGGGCTACACCGATGATCCCTTCGAGGCCCAGGAGATGCAGGAGGAACTCCAGACCAAGTACACCGGCGGCACCGTCCTCCACCTGTACATGAACGAGAGGATGTCCTCGCCGCAGGCCTGCAAGGAGCTCGTGCGCCGGTCTCTGACGGCCTTCCGCACCCCGTACATCACCATTACCCCGACCTTCTCCATCTGCCCCACCCACGGTTACCTGCCCGGGGAGCACAAGACCTGTGGCAAGTGCGCCGCCCTGCACCCCGACGCCGAGCCAGTGGCCTGCGAGGTGTGGACGCGCGTCATGGGCTACTTCCGCCCGGTGGAGTCCTTCAACATTGGCAAGAAGGGCGAATACGCCGAGCGCACCATGTTCACCGAGGTCGCCGCCGGCGCCCACGGGACCGCCACCTCCCGGCTGAGCGCGGTGAGCGCGTGAGGACTCGCAACGGAAAGGGCGGGATAGGTGACGGACTGGAGCGTCGAGTCCTACATCGACGAGCTGGAGTACGCGTACGCGCTGAAGGCGGAGGCGGAGTCTGTGCGGCGCGGCGAGATCAAGACCCGCCGCCTCGATGAGATCGCCGCTGAGCTCGGCCTCGATGCCTGAAACGGGGGAGGGACGGGCTCGGCCCGTCAGCCCCGCCGACGACCTCCAGATCGCCGGTCTCGTGCCCCTGTCCACCGTGGACTGGCCGGGTCGCCTCGTCGCCACGGTGTTCTGCCAGGGCTGCCCCTGGAACTGCTTCTACTGCCACAACCGCGCCCTCATCCCCACCCGCACCCCGGGGGCGGTGCCCTGGGGGCGGGTCCGCGGGCTGCTGGCGCGGCGCCGCGGGCTGCTCGACGGCGTCGTCTTCACCGGCGGGGAGGCACTGCGCCAGGACGCGCTCGCCGACGCCGCCGCCGAGGTCAAGGAGGCCGGCTTCGCCGTCGGCCTGCACACCGCCGGCTGCTACCCGGGCCGACTCGAGGACATGGTTGCGCGCGGCCTCGTCGACTGGGTCGGGCTCGACGTCAAGGCCCTGCCCGAGCACTCTGAGGCGGTCATTGGCCGGCCCGGAGGAGTCAAGGCGTGGCAGGCCCTGGAGATCCTCGTGGCGGCGCGGGCCGGCGGTGGCCCGAGCTTCGAGGTGCGCACCACGGTCGTGCCGGGGGATGTGACCGCCGACGACGCCGTGGAGGTCGCCCGTCGCGTCCGCGACGCCGGTGCGCGGGTCTTCGCCCTGCAGCAGGCGCGCGGCGAGGGGACCAGCGGGGACTTCGCGGTCACGGCTCCCGGCTGGGACGCCCAGTGCGAGCGCATGGCCGAGCGCATCGAGGACCTGGGGTGGGAGCGCTTCACCTACCGGGCGGCGTGATAGTCGTGATAGTAAGGGGTCCCGAACAGGAGGGGGCAGGGGATGACTGGTCAGCGCATGGCGTATTCGAGCCGGACGCCGGGCGTGCTCCTGTGCGACGACGCCGATCGCCGTCGTCGCGCCAAAGTGTCACTGGGCGTGATATCCCTGGTACTGGCTGCCGGCGTCGCCGCGTTGTGGGCCTTCCTCGCATCGATGGTCATTGACGGTAGCGACAGTACGGATCTGGTTCTGGCCAGCGTCTTCATCGTACTCAATGTGGTGGCCCTGATCATGGCCCTGCTCCTGGAGTGCCTCATTATCTGGTTGGTGCCCCGGGCGGGCCGGTGGTGGCACCAGGTGGATGGCGGCGTGGGATTCGGCCCCTTTCGCGGCTTGTACGGCCTTGAGCAGTTCGTCTGTGGCCTGGCAGTAATCGCGTGCGCGGGGGTGCTCGGTGCGTCGTTGGTGCCGGAGCATATCGTCGTCTTCCTGGTGATCCTGATAGTGCTTTTCGTGATGTGCTCATGGCTGGTGCACCGGATGAGCATGCTCGCCCGGTTGAGTCTGGTGCTGACGCCGCAGGGAGCTTGGCTGTACTCCGCGCGCCGTTGGGTCTGGGTGCCGTGGGAGGACGGGCCGGAGGTCGTGGGTGTGGCGGCACTCGGGGGGCAGGCGCTCGTGCGCACGCGCAGGGTGCGCGAGCTGCGATTCCCCATGGGGAGGCTGCCCTTGAGCTATGCCCGTTTTCAGCACCTTATCGGCTTCTACGCCCGTCATCCCGAGTGCAGGCATGAGCTCGCCGCGGAGCCCGGCCTGGACCGGGTCAAGGACCTCATGGTCCGTGACCTGAGGTGGCTCGAGCAGGAGATGGGCTACCGCGCGCCGCAGGGAGGCCCGCCCTGGCCGCAGGCGCCGACGACGAGCCCCGGCCCCACCGCGTGACAGCGGGGCCCCGGCCCAATGCGACCGCGCCGTGAAGCGGCTTCGGGCGCGGAGGGCACCGCCGGCGGGGCCCGGGCCTGACGCGCCGGCTCCGCCTCGCAGTTGACGCCGCGACACCTATCCTAGATACTGGGTAAGCATTACTCAGTAACTATCTCGGCTCGTGCCGTGCCCAGGAGGCGCCTTGTCCGTCAAACACGCCCTGCTCGCCCTGCTCTCCGCCGGGCAGGCCGGCACCTATCAGCTGCGCAAGGACTTCGAGGCCTCCACCGGCTCGACCTGGCCGCTCAATATTGGTCAGGTCGCCACGACACTGGCCCGCCTGGAGCGCGACGGCCTGGTCGTGCGGCACGACGCAACGCCCGCCGGGCCCGCAGACGGGGCGGCCACAGGATCCGAGGGCCGAACCACGGGCGCCCGGCGCGAGGGAGCGGGGTCGGACGTTGCCGCATGGGCCCTGACGGAGGCCGGCCGAGCCGAACTCGACCGCTGGTGGAGCGCCCCGGTCCCGCGTCAGCACCCCGGACGCGACGAGCTCATGATCAAGCTCGCCCTGGCCACCACGGCGCCCGGCGTCGACATTGCCAACCTCATCCAGCGCCAGCGTCAAGCCGGCCAGGCCGCACTCCACGAGATCACCCGCGCCCGCCGCGCCGCCGCCGAGGACCTCGCCGCGACCCTCGTCCTCGACCACCACGTGTACGCCCTGGAGGCGGAATTGCGGTGGCTCGACGACATCGAAGGGCGCCTGGCCCGCGCACGCCACCAGGCGGCGACCTCCCGGCCCGCCCCCTCCGCCCGACCGCCGGCGGCCGGGCGCGCCGCCACCCCCGCCACGACCATGGGGGGCCCGGCATGAGCCCCTCGACCGCGCTCCTGCGCCTGGAGTCCGTCACCCGCATCCACGGGCACGGCGCCCGCGCCGTCACCGCCCTGGAGGATATCGACCTGACCCTGGAACGCGGCGAGTTCGTCGCCGTCATGGGCCCCTCGGGCTCAGGGAAGTCAACGCTGCTCAACCTCGCCGGCGCCCTGGACGCCCCGACCTCGGGGCGGGTCCTCGTGGAGGGCGAGGACCTGGCCGGCCTGTCGCCCACGGGGCGGGCCGACCTGCGCCGCCGCAGCATCGGCTTCGTCTTCCAGGACTTCAACCTCCTGCCCTCACTCACCGCCGCGGAGAACGTCGCCTTCCCCCTCGAACTCGACGGCATGGGCGCCGCCGCGGCCCGCGCCGAGGCGATGCGGGCCCTGGAGGGCGTCGGGGTGGGCGACCTGGCCGACCGTTTCCCCGACGACGTCTCCGGCGGCCAGGCCCAGCGCATTGCCATTGCCCGCGCCCTCATCGGCCCGCGGCGCCTCCTGCTGGCAGACGAACCCACCGGCGCCCTCGATTCGGCCACCGGCGGGGAGGTCGTGGAGCTCTTGCGGCAGCGCGCCGACGACGGCGCCGCGGTACTGCTGGTGACCCACGAGCCGCGCTTGGCCGCCTGGGCGGACCGCACCGTCTTCCTGCGCGACGGCCACATGGTCGGCACCTCAGCGGCCGAAGACGCCTCCGTCCTCCTGGCGGGCTCCGACGGCCCCGGCGCGGGGCAGCCATGAGGGCCCGCCTGCGCGCCCTGCGCCCGGTGGCGCGGCTGGCCCGCCGCGACGCCGCCCGCCACCGGACGCGCACGATCAGTGCCATTCTTCTCATCGCCCTACCGGTGGCTCTGATCGTGGGTCTGCTCGGGCTGGTGGCGGCCCACAGCTCGATGGCACCAACACGGCGGGCCGCCCTGAACACCATCCCCGACGGCGTCCGGGCCGTGGTCACCGGCACGGCCGTCAGCCCCCTGGCCGCACCCCTACAGCAGCGCCCCGAAGGTTTGAACAGCTGGATCGACGATCCAGACGTCGTACCGGCCGACGCCCAGGTCATCGGCGACGTCGTCCCCGCCGGGGATGAAGTGCACCAGTTCTGGACGAGCGGAACCGTCCTGGCAACCACCGGCGGTGGCTCCAAGCCCGGCGCGGTCGACGCGGCGGGAGCCGGATCCCTGCCTCCGGGAAGCGGCGACCTCCAGCGGGTCGCCACCACCGCCCTCACCGAGGCCGACCCCGCCGCCCTGGACCTCCTCCTGCCGGCCGGCGGCCCCCTCGTGCGCGGCACGGCACCGGTCACAACGGAGGACCTGGTCATCACCACCGCCGTGGCCGCGCGCACGGGCGCCGACGTCGGCGACGAGATCACCCTCATCGCCCCGCCCTTCACCGGCTGGTACTCCACCGACGGCCGCATCCGCGAATTCCTCGCCAATACGCAACGAGGATTCCGCGTCTCCGGCATTGTCGAGGCCGAGGAGGATGCCGCCTGGGCGTTGCCCGACTGGGTGGCCGGCACCGCCCGGGCGGACCCCGCCGGCGTCGACACCCACTTCCTCATCACCGGGCCCCAGCCGGTGAGCTGGGAGGAGGTCAAGGAGCTCAACGAGCACATGGCCATGGCCGTCTCCCGTGACGTCCTCACCAACTATCCGCCCGACGCCGAGCTCTACCCGGCCCAGGCCGATCCCGCCTCCGTGGTCCTCTACATTGTCCTGCTAGCCCTGGCCGCCGCCGGTGCCGTCGGACTGCTGCTGGGCCTGGTGACACCGGCATTCGCCGTGGCCGCCGAGCAGCAGCGCCACACCCTGGCGCTCACGGCCGCCACGGGCGCCCGGCCGCGGGACCTGCGCCGCACCCTGACCCTTCAAGGGGTGGGCACGGGCGTGGCCGGTGGCCTGCTCGGTTGCCTCCTGGGCGCGGCCGGGGCGACCGCCGTGGTGCGGCTGGTGATGCACCGGGACGACCCGGCCGCGCCGTCGTGGTGGATGGTGATCCTGGCGGTCGTGCTGTGCGCCGGCGCGGGGTGGTTCGCCACCGCAATCCCGGCACGGCGCGTGGCGCGCGGGGAGATCGTCGTAACTTTGAGGCGGCGGCCCGCGGCGGCCTCCTCACCGCAATGGGCGTGGCGCGGCGGGGCGCTCGTGGCCTTCGCGGTGGCGGTGGGATGCGCCATCGCCTCCCTGCGCGCGCCCCTGCCCAGGCTCCTGCCGGAGGAGAGCCACGGAGTCCCGGGTCCCGGGGGCGCGGTCGTCGCCCTGCTGAGCGGATCGCTTCTGGCCGCTGCCGTCGGACTGCTGCTGGCCATCCCGGTGCTGGTTCGCGCCGTCGCCTCCTGCGCCCACCGGGCCCCGCTGGCGCTGCGCCTGGCCCTGCGCGAGGCCGGTGCCAGGATGACTCGGAGCGCACCGGTGGTCGGTGCGGTGGCGGTCGCCGTCGCCTTGCTGGGGGCCGGGAGCATCATTCTCCCCTCCCAGGCCCAGAACAGTGAGGACTACATGACCAGTCTGGTCGGGCCCGGCAATCTGGCGATCGGACCGAAGGTGCCCATCAGCTCCGATTTCGACGCCGCCTTCATGGAATCCCAGGCCGCCGCGCTGGCCGAGGCGGGCCTCCCCGTCACGGGGGCGCTGCCGGTGTACTCGGGTGATCCTCGCGATGGCGGGGCGCATCTGACCGCGCTGCCCGCGCCGGGGAAGGCCTGCCACGGGGAGTACGAACTGCCCTCGACCGGATCGGTGCTGGGGCGCTCCGGCCTGGAGTGCGTGGACTGGAATCGGGGGCATCAAGACGGCCAGATGCTGCCCTGGTGGCTGGGAGACGCGATCCTCATTATGGAGCCCGACACCATGCGGGCCACGCGCTTCCCCGACGCCCAGCGGGCGGCGGAAACACTGGAGGCCGGGGGCGTGGTGGTCGCCGACGCGACCCGAATCGCCGCTGACGGAACCGTCGCCTTGGGGTGGACGGGCCAAGATGGGCGGGTCATCGACCAGGTCAGTCTTCCCGGATCCGTTCTGCCCCGTCTGGCCGCCGAGGCGGTCATGACACCGCAGACCGCCGCCGAACTGTGGCGCGATGGCGAGCAGGAGCCGATCTACGTCGGGGCGATCCTGGAGACCTCCCGGGACCTGACGCCGGCGGAGGTGGAGCGCGCCAAGGAGATCCTGGCTGGGGACACCGACCTCGTCATGGTCGCCGCGGGGGCCGATGCCGAGGCCAGTCCCTGGGGCGGGCCCACGGGGCTGGCGGCGCTGGGGGCGGCCGTGCTCTTCGCACTGTGCGCCCTGGCGGTCAGCCTGGCCCTGGTGCGCAGCCAGGCGCTCCCGGACCTGGTGACCATGCACGCCCTGGGAGCGCCCGCGGCGTTCCTGCGGCGCACGGCCGCGGCGCATGCGGTGGTCGTGCTCGGCCTGGGAGTGCCTCTGGGGGCGCTCATCGGGTGGGCCGGCGGCGCCTACGCAATGGCCTGGCGGCGCCGCATCTATCCCGACGGGTTCGGGCTGTGGCAGGCGCCCGCGGTCAGCTGGCTCATGCTGGGCACGGCGGCGGTCGTGGTGACCGCGCTGGGATTGGCCGTGGCCTGGGTGGCGGCCCGGCCGCCGCGCGGCCTGGTTCGTCGCCGCCTGGAGTAGGCGGGGCCGGCTGGACTGGGGGCGCCCGCTCGCCGGGGAGGGCGCCCCCAGTCCGGGTCGGCTACTCCTTAATGAGTTCAGCAGTCCCCACGCGCCGGATGCCCAGGTAGCTCAGCGCCGTCGCCGCCGAGGCCAGGGCGATAATCCCCAGGGCGATGAGGCCGGCGCCTTTCAGGTCGAGCGGCAGATCCACCAGGACAACCCCGAGCGCGCCGACCACGAGGCCGAGCAGCCGGTTGAGGGTCAAGGCGTCGATGAGGGCGCCGAGCGCCGCGCCCGCCGCGACCATGGGCAGGTGCTCCCACTGCATCTGGCTCACCAGCTGACCGGTGGTGTAGCCCAGCGCCCGGCACACGCCCATGTCGCGGCGGGCTCGCCGCAGCGACGCCCCGACGACCAGCCCGATGACCAGCAGCGTCATGACGACGATGAGCACCGTCAACGCCGCACTGATGACCGGCACTGTGGACATGTAGGCCCCCATCTCAGCCTCAACACTGGAGCGGTGGTCGGTCACGGCGCTTGCCCGCGCGCCCAGGCGGGCGGACAGATCGTCCACGACCCCGGCGCGATCAACACCGGGGCCGACGTCGGCGGCGATCGTGGTGTGAGTGAAGCCCGGGTCCAGGCGCTGATAGCCGTCGGTGCGCAGGTAGGCGTCCAGGCCCAGGAACCTGCCGGTCGACGTCAGACCGGTGACCACGAAGGACGCCGGGCCATTGCCCAGGTCCAGTTCAATGGTGTCGCCGCGGTCAACGCCGAGCCGCTCGGCCACGCGCCAGCTCAGGGCGATCTCATTGGCGTGGCGCGGCATGCGCCCGGACACCATGGGGTCGGCGGGCACGGCGTCCAGATCCGGTGTCACGGTGAACCCGATCACCATGTCGCCAATAGTGCGCCGGACAATGGTGAAGTAATGGGCCTGCTCCACCCCGCCGGTGGCCCGCACCGTGTCCAGGACGTCGTCGCCGGCCCCCTCCGGGGAGAGCTGTACGGCGATGTCCGTAGTGTAGCCGGCCAGGATCTCCACGGCCCGATGGCGGTCGCCGAAGAGCCCCTGCACCATGCCATGACCCGACACCGCCGCGAAGGCGATGACCGCCACCGTCGTCGCCGCCATGAGATGGTGCCGCATGTGCCGCTGCGCGCCCTTGACTCCCAACAGGAGCGGCAGCGGGCCCGCCGCGGTCGCCAGCGGCAGACGAGTCCGGGTAAAGCTGTGGGTGGGGGCGCCCTGGCGCAGCGCCTCAACCGTGCTGAGGCGGCGCAGCTGCCGCGCCGCCACCGCCGTGACCACGACGACGAAGCCCACCAGGACCGCCACGGTCAGCAGGCAGTTCACCAGTGAGAAGCTCGGCTCCCACGGCAAGCCGCTCTGAACCCGGAAGGTGCGGGCCAGGGCTCCCAGCAGGGGATAGGAGGCGGCCACGCCCACCCCGGCGGCCAGCGCCACCGTCACCACCTGAGCGGCGATGAGCGAGGCGAGGATCCCCGTGCCGGTGTGCCCGGCGGCGCGCAGCATGCCAATGGAGGGCAGGTCCGAGTCGACCGTGCCCCGGACCACGAAGTGGGTGACGATGGCTCCCACGAGCACCACAATGCCGGCCAGCGAGACCAGGACGGCGACGACAATATTGGTCGAGGTCATGGTGGCCTGCCGCGCCAGGTCCAGGTCCATGACGGCCATGAGCTTGAAGGCGCCGCCGTCGGCTTCCGAGCGCACCCGCATGGTGGCTTCTTCGGCCGCCTGGGCGCCCGCCGTCGGCGTGATTGAGCGGACCTGGATGATCGTGACCGGTTCGAAGCCGGGATCGGCGAAGGCTTCGAAGGCGGTGCGCTCCAGGCCGAAGGTGAGCCGACTCAGGCCCGGGGTGCTGCCTTGGCCGTACAGGCCCGACAGGAAGCCCTGAATGTGGAAGGTGCGCTCTCCCGCGGAAGTGGTGATGGTGATCGGGTCGCCCAGGGCGTAGTCCCCGGAGGCCTGGAAGACGTCGGGCAGCCAGATGCCGTCCGGCGGGGCGTCGGTGAGATGGTCGCCGCGAGCGACCGTGCCCATGGTGAAGGGCGCGTCGAGGTCGATGATGGTCAACAGGGTGGAGAACTCGTCGTCGCCCGTGGGCACGGTTGCCTGGGCGGCGACGGCGGGGATGGTCTCAACGACGGAGACCCGTTGGTCGTTCTCGAGCTCGGCGACGACCGCCTGAGCCTGGGGTCCGGCGGGGGCCACAGCCGTGAGGCTGGGGGTGTTCCACTCCTGGGTGAGGCGGTCGATATTGCCGGAGTAGTCGGTCATGAGGGCCAGGGCCGTGTTGAGCAGGGTGGCCGCCAGGAGTGTCAGGATGGCCAGCGTGATGGTCTGGCCGGGACGACGGCGCAGATCGCGCCTCACCAGCACGGCCATGGCGCCGTGCGCGCGGCGGGGGCTCACCAGCCCATCTCCTCGAGGAAGGCGACGAGGTGCTCCCGCCGCTGGGGATCGCCGTGAGGCAGGCGCGACAGGTCGAGTTCGCCGGCGATGGCGCCGTCGCGCAGGTACAGGACGCGCGAGCCGTAGGAGGCCGAGCGCAAGTCGTGGGTGACCATGACAATGGTCTGCCCCTGTGCGTTGAGGTCCGACAACAGGCCCAGGACGGTTTCGGACAGTTCGGAGTTGAGCTGACCGGTCGGTTCGTCGGCGAAGACGACCGTCGGGTTGTTGACCAGGGCCCGCACCAGGCACACGCGGGCCGCCTCGCCGCCGGAGAGCATCGCCGGGAACTTGCGGCGGTCCCGCTCCTCCAGGCCGACGCGGGCGAAGAGCTCGACGGCGCGCTCGCGGGCGGTGCGCCGGTCCTGGGTCAGGCGGGCCACGGACATGACATTGTCCATGGCGTCCAGGGAGTCCAGGAGAAAGGGCTGCTGGAACATGAAGCCGCAGTGGATGCGGCGCAGGCGGGCGAGGTCGTTCTCGCTGCGGTCGGTGATGTCCGTGCCGGCCAGGACCACTCGGCCGAGGCTGGGGTGGTCGAGCCCCGACAGCGTGTTGAGGAGAGTGGATTTGCCGGCGCCCGACGGGCCCATGACGACGGTGAAGGAGCCGGCCGTGATGCGCAGGTCGAGGTTGCGCAGGACGTGCTGCTGGAGACCGCCGTGGGAGAAGGTCCGCGACAGGCGCTCGGTGATGATGACGGGGTCCGGGGCACCCCCGGTGCCGCCTCGCGGACCGGGGCCGGCGACCGGGGCGTGCGGGGCCGCGGTGGCGGGGCTGACGGTGTTGCCGGTGTCGCCGGTGCTTGGCGTCATGGTGCTCCCTGTCGGCTGGCGAATCTGGACGGGTCACGTCCGACGATATGGCCGCGGTGGCGACGACCCGCTTGCGGAATCCTGACGATTCGTTGACGAAGAGGCGGTGATGCGCCATGGACCTCCGGGGCGATCCGCTGGCCGCCAGCGGGTCGGAGGCGGCTAGCGGGCCGGACGCGGGCGGCGGGCCATAGCGTCAAGCTCGGCCTCAGCATTGATGAACAGCCGGGCCGGGTGACGATGCCGCGGCGCTGGTGGCCGGGTCTGACGAGCAGATCCTGAACGTAGGCGATCGGGACGTCCTTGTCGACGACCCGGATCAGTCCGACGAGCTCGGGCTCGGAGCCGCCGGCCGTCGGCTGCTCGCCGTGGGCAGGACAAAGCCCCGCGGTGCCTAACTGGCCGGGGCCAGACAGAGGGCGGTTGTCCGCGGAGCGGTATACGCAGAATAGCAGGTATGTCCGCGCCTGTTCCCGCGCTCGAGGGTGCACGAACTGGTCGCTCGGATCACGAGCGTCACCGGCCTGTGCTGACACGCTGACGACCAACAGTTCGACCCCCCGTATCGCGAGCTGGCGCGGTGGGTATCGTGGCGCTCGCGTGTGGCGTTGCACGCTGTCCGCGTGCCGAGTACGACCCTTTGAGTCCGAGTACTCCGGTCTTACCCGGGGTCTTGGGGCTCAAAGGTTCATACTCGGTGCGATCCGCTGGCGGGCGGCAGGTCGGAGGCGGACAGCGGGTCGGAGGCGGACGGCGGGCCACAGCGTCAAGCTCGGCCTCAGTCGAGTGACACCTCAGCAGTAAGACGACGACCCAACGGGCGGCCATCGAGGAAACCAGGAAACGGAAGGGAAGGCGATCATGAGGACCACACCATTCAGGCAGGCCGAGGCCGAGGCCCTGGCCGCCATGACCCCGGACGAGCGCGCCCGCTTCAACGCCGCCGAGGCGGAGGAGGAGGCACGGCTCCAGCTCGCCGAGCTCGTATACACAGCCCGCACGCGGGCCGGGCTCACCCAGACCGAGTTGGCTGACCGCATGGGCTCCAAGCAGTCGGTCATCTCCTCCATCGAGAACGGAGGTCAGGTCCCTTCAGTGTCAACGCTCTGGCGTATCGCCCACGCACTGAACCTGAACCTGACCATCGACATGGCTGCCGCCAGCTGACCACGACCTGACACCCCAGTCGCCCACAACGCCCGGCCCCCGCCCCGCCCGGCCTCATCTGCCGGCCAGGGGCAGGGCGATGGTGATGCGCAGGCCCGAGCCCGGGGGCTCGACGTTGGCGGCGCTGATCGCCCCGCCCATGTGCTCCATGAGCCACGAGCACGTGAACAGGCCGATCCCCTGGCCGGGCGCGTCGCCCGCCCCGGCGCCGCGGAAGCCCCTGGCGAAGATCGGGCCGAGTTCCTGGTCGCCGACCCCCGGCCCGGCGTCGGCGACATCGACCAGCAGCAGGTCCCCATCGACCGCGGCCCGCACCTCAATGGGGGTCCCGGCGTACTTGTAGGAGTTGGTCAGAACATTGTCGAAGACCTGCGCCAGCCGGCGCGAATCGGCCGACACGAGGCAGTCGGGCAGGGGCTCGATCCGGGCGCGCCCCTCATAGTCGGCTTCATGGATGAGGGCGACCAGCTCGGTCGAACTGATCTCGCCGGGAAGCACCGTCAAGGCGTCCATCTGGTCCTCGTTGGCCCCGAACAGGTCCGCCACCAGCGACTCCAGCTGACGGGACTTGGCCTCAATGACGTCAAGGCGCGCAGTCGTCGCGGGCGACGACGCCGAAGCGCGCAGCACCTCGGCGGTGGCCGCGATGGAGGCCACGGGCGTGCGGATGTCGTGGCCGATCTGGGAGACGAGTTCGCGCTTGGAGGCCTCGGCCTCCTCCTGGCGCCGCCTGGCCCGGGCCAGTTCGGTGCGCATGAGGTCGAAGCTCTCCGTCCACGCCCCGAACACATTGGATCGGTCCATTCGCAGGGGCGCCTCCAGATCGCCGCCGGCGACCCTGGTGGCAAAAGTCCGCAGCCGCTCGAATGGCGCAACGATGCGCCGATGCGTGTGCGCCACGAGCAGTCCCGCGGCCGCGGTGAGGAGCACCAGGGCGCCGGTGGCCCACCGGGCCACGGTGCGGTTGGCGGCGGCCTGGCGCGCCACGGCGTCGTCGGCAACGTAGACCGTCGCCACCACCGAGTCGCCGACGATGAGCGGGGCACTGATCCACCCGCGCCTGGCGGCATCGACCGCGCCGCTTGGCACCGGCCCCGCCTCGCCCACGCCCACCGAGGCGATGACGGCGCCGTCGGGCGCCACCAGGGCCACGGGCGCGCCAACGGGTTCCAGGTCGGCGGCAGAGGGACTGGGCCAGGCGCCGGCAGCCGCCTCGACGGCGTCATTGAGGACGACGACGTCGGGCCGCGCCGGCTCGCGCAGCGCAAGATGCCACACGAGGGCGATCCCCAGGCAGGCCACGGCCGCAAGCGCCAGGATCCGCCGCCACAGGCGCATCACGCCGGATTCTCCGCGGCCTCGAAGAGGTAGCCCCGGCCCCATACGGTCCGGATGAGTTCAGGATTATTCGGATCGGCCTCAATGCGTGAACGCAGGCGGCGAATATGCACCGCCAGCGTTCCATCGGAGGTGAAGGAGTCGCCCCAGGCGGCCTCAATGAGGTCCTGTTTGGTGACCACCGAGCCGCGACGCCGCACGAGGTGGGTCAGCAGCCGATCCTCGGTGGCGGTCAGATGCACCTCGCGCCCGTCGACCCAGGTGCGCCCGGAGGCGGTATCCACGCGGAGGCGCCCGTCGTCGAAGAGGGTCGGGGCGGGAGCGGCGCGGTTGCGGTCCAGGGCCCGGCGCACGCGGGCGAGCAGAACCGCCAACGAGAAGGGCTTGGAGACGTAGTCGTCGGCACCGATGGACAAGGCGAGGATCTGGTCGTCCTCCGATGAGCGCGCCGAAACGACGAGGATGGGGACGGACATGGTGTTGCGCACCGCCCGGCAGAAACCGAATCCGTTCATCCCCGGCAGGTTGACGTCCAGGACGATGACGCCGACGGGCCCCTGTTCCAGGGCCTCCAGGCCGTCCTCGGCCGTGGTGACATGGCGGCAGCCGAGCCCGAAGGCTGTCAGGTAGTCGACGATGGCGCCGGCCAGCTCGGCCTCATCCTCGATGAGCAGGACATCGGTGTGCATGGGGACCTCCCAGACGCATTGTGGCACCCGCCCGCCCGTGCCCGGTGCGCCTCCCGCACGTGGACCATCCCGGGGCGAGCGCGGGTTCATGCGGTTCCGGCGGGGCATCCGGAGCATCACAGCCCGGTCGCCTCCTGTTCGTCGAGTGCGCTGCTTGCGCCGGGCGGACTATCAGTGTAGAACACTGTTCTGTTCAAATAGAACAACGATCTACGAAAGGAGGGTGACGTGACTTCCACCCTGACTCGGTCGGCCGCCGTGGGCGCCGACCGCGGCACCACCGAGCCGTCGCTCATCGACCATGAGGCGGGCTTCAGCCCTGCCGGACACGACGGACACGGCGAACACGGCGAGCACGAGGGCCCTGCCGAGCACGAGGGCCCCGCCGGGCTCGCCGATTCCGCCTCCCTGGTGGCCCGCCCGCGCCACATGCTCAAGGCCGCTGCCCTGGCCGCCCTGTGCTTGGCCGAGCTGCTCGTCATTATCGACAACACCATTGTCAACGTCGCCATCCCGACCTTCTCCCGCGAGATGCGGGCCTCGACCACTGAACTCCAGTGGATCGTCGACGCCTACACCCTGGCCTTCGCCTGCCTGCTCCTCCCCGCCGGGCACCTCGGCGATCGCCTCGGCCGGAGGGTCGTCCTCATGGCGGGCCTGGCCTGCTTCGCGATCGTCAGCGTGGCGACGGCGTTGTGCACCGGGCTGGGGGCGCTCATCGCCTGCCGCGTGCTCCTCGGGGTGTGCGCCGCACTCATCTACCCGGCCACTTTGTCCCTCATTATGACGACCTTCGCCGGTTCGCCCCGCAAGAGCCTGGCCGTCGGCCTGTGGGCGGCGACCTCCGGGATCGGCATCGCCATGGGCCCGATTCTCGGCGGCGTGCTCCTGGAGCACTACTCCTGGGAGTCGATCTTCTGGGTCAATGTGCCCATCGGCCTCATTGCCGCCGGCGCCGTCGGCCTGTTCGTGGCCGAGTCGCGGGCCGGTGACGGAGCTCGCTTCGACTTCCTGGGCGCCGTGCTGTCCACCGCCGGTGTGGGCGGACTCGTCTGGGGCATTATCGAAGGGCCCCACCGCGGCTGGACATCGGGTGAGGTGGGCATCGCCTTCACCATCGGTGTTGTCTCGCTCATAGGGCTCGTGGCCTGGGAGCTGCAGTGGCACCACCCCCTCATCGACATCCGCCTCTTCCTGCGCCGCCAGTTCTCCGCCGGCGCGATCGCGATCGCCGCGGCCTTCTTCGGGCTGTTCGGCTTCACCTTCCTCATCACCCAGTACTTCCAGGCGATCCGCGGCTACAGCGCGCTGCTGGCCGGGGTGGCCACCCTGCCCTTCGCCGTCGTCATGGCGGCCGTCTCCGCACTGGCCCCCGCCCTGGCTCGCCGCTTCGGCGCCGGATGGGTGGTCGGCGCGGGGCTGGCCATTATGGGCATCGGATTCTTCCGGGTGGTCGTGCTGACGGCGGAGTCCTCCTACTGGCTCATTATCGTGCCGGCCATGGTGGTCATGGCAGGTGGCCTCGCCCTCGTGCAGGCCCCCGCCACGAGCGCCATCATGGACGTGGTTCGCGGCGAGCAGGTCGGTGCGGCCTCGGCCATGAACGACACGACGCGCGAGGTCGGCGGCACCCTCGGGGTCGCCGTCCTGGGCTCGGTGGTGGCCGGGCAGTTCGCCGACTCCATTGACGCCGCCGTCCTCCCCGATGGTCTGCCGGCCGAGGTGCTAGTGCCGGCCCGCGGCTCGATCACTGCGGCCATGACCATCTCCGACCAGCTTCCCGACCCCCTCGGGGCGGCCCTGCGCGACGCCTCGACGACGGCCTTCATGGAGGCCCTCCACCACGCCGTCCTGGTCGTCGTCGCCGTCGCCTGGGTTGGCGCGGTCATCTCAGTTCTCCTCCTCCCCCGTCACCGGCAAGACCGGTGACGGGGGAAGCCGGCACCCCTCCTCGGCCTTGGCGGGCCAGTGGAGGGGCTGCTCACTGACGACCCGGTGCATTCCGGGCCCGCCAGGGGGTGCGGCCTCGTTCTGGGGCCGCACCCCCTGGCCTCATGACCGGGCGGTCCGCGGTGATGGCGTGAGCCCTCCCTCACCGCGCCGGCAGCCCTGGCAGTCGCGCCGCGGTGCTCAGGACCGGGTGATGCCGCGCAGGATGACGTCGAGAAGCAACTCGTAGTCGATCTCACTGACCCTGTGCGTCGGGTCGGTGGTCTCGTGGTTTTGGCGGATTTCGATGGAGATGGCGCCTTGGATGCTGGCCCAGATGGCGCTGGCGAGATTGGTGGGGTTGGCGGTGATGAAGGCCCCGGCCGCCTGTCCGTATTGGATGAGGTGGACGAGTTGGGCGAAGGCGTTGTGGGTGTTGGGGCCGGGGTGGGTGGTCCACATGAGGTCGTAGGAGCGGGGGTGGGTGGTCATGAGCTTGTGGACGATGATTCCGGCTTGGCGGAGGCGTTGGTGGGGGTCGGGTTCGGTGATGGTGCCCAGGGCCTGGGCGAGGTTGGCGAAGTGGTGCTCGGCGACGGCGTCCAGGAGGCCCTGTTTGTCCCCGAAGTGGTTGTAGACGCTCATGGGGGCGACGCCGGCGTGTGCGGCGACGGCGCGGATGGTCACCGCTCCCAGCCCCTCGGCTTCAAGGATCTCAGTCGTAGCGCGAATGACGGTGCCCGGCAGATCCTTGGAGCGGGTGCGTCCGCGTGCGTCGATCCTCTTCGGCATCGTCTTCCCCTCGAATCATTAGGCGCCGGCTGGCGCAGGGCAACATGGTATCCGCGCTCAGGCCCGCTCTCCCGAGGCGGCCCGCCCGCCCGGCCTCACCCCCGAGGCGGGGCGCCGAGGGCTCACAGGAGGACGACGACGCCGCTCAGGTTCACGAGGGAGTGCACTGCTATGGAGTAGAGGAGGTTGCCCCTGGTGCGCACATACAGGATCCCCATGGCCAACCCGAAGCAGGCGTGCCCGATGACCCCCACCCACTCCGAAACCTGGAGGGCGTGCATGTGGAGCATGCCGAACAGGACACCGGAGACCACAACAGCCACCCAGCGCGGCGCCCAGAGCGAGATTGCGGGAATGAGGACCTGGCGGAAGGCCAGCTCCTCGACCACGGGGCCGAACACCCCCAACACCACCACAATGAGCAGGGGCGGATAGAGGGTCATGACCGTGGCGATTGAGGTGTCATTGTCCAGAGCCCGGTCGGCGGCGGGCAGGATTCCCTGCAGCACCCCCTGCAGCAGGTCCCCAAGGGTTTCGAGGGCCGCCATGCCCACGAAACCCAGGAGAAGAACGCCCAACGACCGCAGCTTGCGGGCGGCGATCTGCCGGGCCATTCGGGCCAGTTCGTGGCGCCAGGCCCACGTCCCCAGGGCGAACAGCGCAATGTAAGCGGTCATGACCACCGGGTGCCGGCGCCCGGTGGGGAGCCACAAGAAGAGCAAATGGAGCGGGAAGATCGTCGTGTAGACCACGATGAAGATCCCCTTGAGGATCCCGGTCGAACCTGAGCCGGTGCCCCACAGCCACCCGGGGGCCGCTCCGCCCCCCGGCCCCGCGGCCGAGTGCCCCGACGGCGCGCCCGCCACCGGGCCGGGCGCCTCTCGGGCCGCCCGCCGCATGATCCTCCCGGCGGCCGGGGGCCGCCGTAGTCGTCGTAATAGCCCCGCCACCCCCGATGGGCCCGTGCCGGGCAGCAGCCCGGCCCCCAGGCTGAACGATCCGCGCCGGAGGAGTGCGTCTGCTGCTGTCATGGGAATCTCCTTGTCCGTGCCTGAAGCGTCCGTGGAAGCATGCGCCGGGGCGTCAGGCGCGGGCATCAGCCGGACTGAGGAGACGGATGCGCGAGCCTCAGACCAGGGCATCGAACCCTGGTTCGATGAGTCGGCGCCCGCCCCTTCCTAGACTGGCGGCGTGCCCGCACCCGTCCTCACCCCGCGACGCTCAGGTCTGCGCATTGCCGTGACCGCCTGTGCGGTCGTGCTTTTCAGCATGATGTTCATCGCCGTGCCGGATCCCGGCTTCTGGGGGCGCCTGGTGTGGGGGGTTCTCCTGGTGGCCGTTATGGGGGGCTCCCTGTGGCTGCGGCGCCGCGACCGCCTCGCCTATGAACGCGCCCTGGCCGAGGCCGCCGCGGCCCGGGCGGTGGCCGAGGACCGCCTGGCCATTGCCCGCGAACTGCACGACGTCGTCTCCGGCGGCCTGGGCGCCATTACGGTGCGCGCCGCCGTCGCCCAGCGCCTGGAGGCCGGGCCCGAGGGGCTGCGCGCCGCCCTGGCGGACGTGGAGTCCGCCTCCCGGGAGGCCACCGACGGACTGCGGCGCATGCTGGGCGTCTTGCGCGGCCAGGACATGGCGGGGATGAGGACCCCGGCGGCGGCTCCCGCGGCCGCCCGCCCCGCCCCGACGACGCCGGACCCGGGCCCGGACGGACGGCCGGCCGCGGCCCCGACCCCGAAGGAGCCAGCGGCACTCGCCGACCCCACCGGCCTGCGGGCGGGGATTGACGGCGCCGTCCGACAGGCCCGCCGCAACGGCCTCACGGTCGAGGCCTCCTGGCAGGAGGAGCCGCGGACTGCGCACCGGGCCGGCCCCAGGGGGACGGCCGTGCCGCCCGCACTCCGGGAGGCGGCCGTCCGCCTGGTGGCGGAGGCCCTGGCCAATACGACCCGCCATGCCGGTCCCACGCGCGCGCACCTCGGCGTGCGGCATGAGCCCGGCTGGCTGCGCATCACCGTCGTCGACGACGGGCCCGCCGACGACTGGGCGCCCCGCCCCGGCGCCGGGCAGGGCCTGCGCGGCATGCGCGAGCGGGTCGAGGCCCTGGGCGGCTGGGTCAGCGCCGGAAAGCGGCGGGACGCGCCGGGCTTCGCTGTTGAGGCCGCCCTGCCGCTGCCCACGGGCGCCCCCGCCCGCCCGGTCCCGGCCCCGGGGCGAACACCCCGGCCCCTATCCGGCGCCCCGGCACAGCGCCCGGCCCCGCCCCGGGAGCGGACAAGCCCACTGCCGAACCCGGGGGGATCCCGGTGAGCGGGCCAATCCGGGTGCTCATTGCCGAGGATCAGGGGCTGCTGCGCGCCTCCCTCGTGGCGCTACTGGAGGCCGAGGAGGACATGAGCGTCGTCGCCACCGCCGTCGAGGGCGGCCAGGCTGTCGACCTGTGCGTCCGCCTGCGCCCCGACGTCGTTCTCATGGATATCCAGATGCCCGGCATCTCCGGCATTGAGGCCACGGCCAGGATCTGCGCGGACCCGGCGCTGGCGGGCACGCGCGTGCTCATCTTGACCATGTTCGGGGTGGACGACTACGTCATGGGGGCGCTGCGCGCCGGCGCCTCCGGCTTCCTGCTCAAGGACACCGACCCCCAATCACTGGTGGACGCAGTGCGCACCATTCACGCGGGCCAGTCACTGCTCAGCCCCCAGGTGCTGGAGCGGCTCGTGGCCGGCGGCGTGAGCAGGCCCAGCGGGTCGGACTGGACGGCCGTGGGGCGACTGACCCCCAGGCAGCGGGAGGTCCTCACCCTGGTCGCCCGGGGATTGTCCAATAGCGAGATTGAGGCCGAGCTCTCCATCACCCGGGCCACCTGCCGCAGCCACATGACCGCTCTGCTGTCCCGGCTCGGCGCCCGTGACCGCGCCCAGCTGGTCATTGCCGCCTACGAGGCCGGCTTGGTCACCGCCTCCCCCTCCTGAGCGGCGCACCGTCATCCCCGAATCCGGCCCCGGCCCCGACTCGTCGGCGTGCCCGCGCCGGCGCCCCGCCCCACGGACGGACAACCGTCAGGCAACTTCTCGGGCTTCTCGGGCGCGCTCACGGAACACCAAGGTGCGCTGGGCCGCGTAGGAGGCCGCGTAGATTGAGGCGTCGCCGAGGATCTTAGCCACCCCCAGGGCAATACCGAGGCCGGTGAGCGCCTCCAACATGAGGTAGGAGGCTGCCAGCAGGGTCAGGGCCAGGGCCGCGTACCGCACCGCCGTGCGCCCCACTGTGCCGGGATGGGCCTTGAAGACGCGGCGGTTCATGAAGAAGTTCGCGGTCCCACTGGTCAGGCGCGCCCCCACCGCCGCCACCAGGAGGTTGCCGGTCAGGGCCGCCAGCACCATCACCCCCACCCAGTCAATGGCGAAGCTCGCCAGTGAGGCGCCCACGAAGCGCAGCAGGGGGGCGTAGATGCGCGCCGAGTCCTGCAAGGGGTGGAAGTGGCTGGAGGTGTTGCCCGGTTCGTAGACCGTGGCGATCTCAACCTCTTCGACCTCCAAACCCAGCTCATGAGCGCGCAGGAGCGCCGAGAGCTCGTACTCGTAGCGGCTTCCGGGCACCTGAGTCAGCCACTCCAGCCGGCCCGCCGGGTAGCCGCGCAGACCCGTCTGAGTGTCCCCCAGGCGCCACCCGGTGGCTCCGCGGAACAGCAGCGCGGTCAAGGAGTTGCCCACTCGGCTGCGCAGTGGCACCGGACCGGTGAAACGCCGCACCCCCAGGGTCATGTGCCCGCTGTTGCGCACCTGGCGGGCCACGGCCGCGATATCCGACGGCGTGTGCTGACCATCGGCGTCGGCGCACACCACGTCCGCCCCGGGCCAGGCCTTCAAGGCGTGCGCCACCCCGGTGCGCAGCGCCTGCCCCTTGCCCAGGTTGCGGTCGTGTCCAATAACCCGCGCGCCCCGGTCACGGGCGGCCGCGAAGACGCGGGCGCAGTCCGCATCCGAGCCGTCGTCAACAATGAGCACCTGGCAGCCGGGCAGCCGGCGGCCCAGATCCTCCACCAGGGACGGCAGGCGCATGGTGGGCTGGTAGGCGGGGATGAGGATCACCAGGTCCACGGGCCGGCGCGGGGCCACCGGGCGCCGGGCGCCAATAGTCCGCTGCCCGCTCATGGCCCGCCGCCCACCGGGTTGGGCCGGGTTGTCGGCGGCGGGGGCCGCGGGGCCGGAGCGGTCGGTTGGACTCGGGGTGTCGGCCGGGCGCCGGGTGCGCGAGGCGCGCTGCGAGGCCGTCGGGTCTTCCAGACGGCGCCGGGGGGCGGCGCGGGCGGAGGTGTCCAGGTTCATCTCAGACCCCACTTTCAAGGTAGAGGATGTCGGACGTGGCCCGTTCCCCGCCGTTGGAGGGCTGGTTGATGATCGAGCCGCCCCAGTACATGGCCGAGGAGCCGCCGCCGTCGAGGTTGTAGGCGACCCGGCAGCCCAGGTCCACCATGATCTGGGCGAGCCCGCTCATGGTCACCCCGCGCGAGTACCCCTCCTCGCGGCCGTCGACCACGACCAGCATGAGGTGGTTGGCCTCCACCCAGCCGACGGCCGTGCGCGGCTGAAGCCCCTGGATGGAGTGGTTGCCGACGTTGGTGTCCACCTCGACCTCGTCAATGCCCGCCGGCACCGCGCCGTCGTCGACCAGCGCCGGGCCGAAGGACAGCGTGTTCCAGGCGCCCGAATCCACCAGGTCCTGGGCGGTGGTGGTGGTCTCGTCGTAGATCTCCGCGCGGCCGTCGGTGTACAGCACCAGGCCCTGGCGCACGCCGTTGTCGCGGTAGATCGCGCCGTTGCGAATGAGAATGCCCTCGGAGCGGAAGCCGTAGTAGTCGCCGTTAATGGCCAGGACGGCGTTGTGCTCCGCGGCAATAGCGGAGGGCTTGGCGGTGATATTGAGGCCGAACTCGTTGTTGGCGAAGGCGCTGCGCAGGGCGGTGGCGTCGCTCAGGCGCAGGTCGGCGGCGTAGTAGGTGACGGTCTCGGAGCCCGAGCCGCTGGTCACCGTGCGGATCTGCGCGTTCGTGGTCGGAGAGGTGTAGGTGGTGTCGGTCAGGGTGACCGCGGTGGGGTCGGCGGTGGCCGCCATCTTCACCGAGGAGTTCTCCGCCTCGTAGGCGGCAACATCGGTGATCTCCACATGGTCGATGACAAAGCGGTTGAGCGCCCAGGCGCTCGTGCCGGTGACGGCCAGACCGAGGACGGCGCCGCCGCCCAGGAGGACGTTGCGGCGGGAGTGCTTTTTCGTGGCGGGGCTATCTGCGGCGCGAGCCGTGGCCCGGTGTCGGCTGGTCATGGCTCAACGGTGGTGGGCGCATGTGTGGCGGTCGTAGTGCCGGCATGTGCATTCCCTGAGAATCTGAGGGAAGGCGCCGTGGCCGTGCCCGATTCAGGCCGACGCCGCTGAGGCTGCCGAGATTGCCGAGATTGCTGAGATTGCTGAGATTGCTGAGATTGTCGAGATTGCTGCGGGTGGACTCCGGGCCGCCGGCGGTGGCAGGATGAGGGCGATCCGCGCGGGCCTCTGGCAGCGGACGACCGCGTCGCCATGACGGACTCCATCGTCTGCTTCCCGGCGGCCCCGCGTTGGATTGACCCTCCCCATTGCTGACGGCACCGGAGCTCCGCTCCGGTGACAGATGCTCCCTTACACACCGGCGCGTGCGGCCCCGCGGCCGACGCTGAGGAGTTCCCATGCTCAGAATTGTCACGCCCTCCTTCACCCCCTCCCCCTCTTGCGCAGGTACAGGTACAGCTGCCCGCAGGTCTCCACGAATGATGGCCGCGGCCGCCGCTGCGCTCATCGCCATGTGCCTGCTCCTGACCGGCTGCGACGGCACCTCGGACAGCGGTGACAGCCCACAGGTGCGCGAAAGCGTTTCGCAGAAGGAAACCGAGCAGGCCGCCCCGGAGGAGGCCCCCCAGCCGGCGGCCGAGCAAGACGACGCCCAGGAGGAGGCCGACCGGGCTGCCCAGGAGGCGGCTGCTCAGGAAGCCGCCGACCAGGCCGCCCAGGAGGCGGCCGCTCAGGAAGCCGCCAACCAGGCCGCCCAAGAAGCGGCTCAGCAGGAGGAGGTTCGGGAGCAGGCCCCGACCTCCGTGTACTACGCGAGCTGCGCGGACGCTCGCGCGGCAGGTGCTGCGCCCTTGTACGAGGGCGACCCCGGGTATCGCAGGCAGCTGGATCGCGACCGCGACGGAATCGCCTGCGAGTAGTGAGCCCCGCCCCCGGTGCGCCGTGACGCCGCGTTTTGGCGACCCGGCCGCCGGAGTTCTGAACACCCCGCCCCCGGTGCGCTGCGGCGCCACCGGGGGCGCCGGTTTGCAAGCCGGCTCTCGTTCCCGTGGGGTCACGGCCCGAGCATGCCCGGTGTCACAGCCCGGCCCTGGGAATACCCGCACCACTTACAGGGTTGAGCCAAGCAGACTCAAGGTTGGCGAGTCGCGAGTTGACAACTCTCGACTCAACGACAAGCCTTGAGTGCATACCACTCAACCCGCCGGGCACTGATCCCGGCGGCATGGACCACCCGCCCGGCCTTCTGGCCGCCGGCCCAAGAACAACAAGGAGCACCACATGGCACGCGCCGTCGGTATCGACCTCGGAACCACCAACTCCGCCATTGCCGTCCTGGAGGGCGGCGAGCCCACCATCATTCCCAACGCCGAGGGCGGCCGCACCACCCCCTCCGTCGTCGCCTTCTCCAAGTCGGGCGAGGTCCTGGTCGGCGAGATCGCCAAGCGCCAGGCCGTCACCAACGTCGACCGCACCATCTCCTCCGTCAAGCGCCACATGGGCACCGGCTGGTCCGTGGAGATCGACGGCAAGAAGTACACCGCCCAGGAGATCAGCGCCCGCATCCTGGCCAAGCTCAAGGCCGACGCCGAGGCGTACCTGGGGGAGTCCGTCACCAACGCCGTCATTACCGTCCCGGCCTACTTCAACGACGCCGAGCGCCAGGCCACCAAGGAGGCCGGCACCATCGCCGGATTGAGCGTGGACCGCATTGTCAACGAGCCGACCGCCGCGGCCCTGGCCTACGGCCTGGACAAGGGCAAGGAGGATGAGCTCATCCTCGTCTTCGACCTGGGCGGCGGCACCTTCGACGTCTCCCTGCTGGAGGTCGGCAAGGATGAGGACGGCTTCTCCACCATCCAGGTGCGCGCCACCAATGGCGACAACCGCCTGGGCGGCGACGACTGGGACGCCCGCATTGTCGACTGGCTGGTCAGCCAGGTGAAGTCCAAGAACGGCGTCGACCTGTCCAAGGACAAGATCGCCATGCAGCGCCTCAAGGACGCCGCCGAGCAGGCCAAGAAGGAGCTCTCCAGCGCGACCTCCACCAATATCAACCTGCAGTACCTGTCCATGAGCGAGTCCGGTCCCATCCACCTCGACGAGAAGCTCACCCGCTCTCACTTCGAGAAGATGACCGCCGACCTGCTGGAGCGCACCAAGGTCCCCTTCCACAATGTCATTAAGGACGCCGGGGTCAAGGTCGCCGACATTGACCACGTCATCCTCGTGGGCGGCTCCACCCGCATGCCCGCCGTCTCGGAGGTCGTGCGCGAGCTGACCAGCAAGGAGCCCAACAAGGGAGTCAACCCCGATGAGGTCGTCGCCATTGGCGCCGCCCTCCAGGCCGGGGTCATCCAGGGGGACCGCAAGGACGTCCTCCTCATTGACGTCACCCCTTTGAGCCTGGGCATTGAGACCAAGGGCGGGGTCATGACCAAGCTCATTGAGCGCAACACGGCCATCCCCACCAAGCGCTCCGAGGTCTTCTCCACCGCCGAGGACAACCAGCCCTCGGTCCTCATCCAGGTCTATCAGGGCGAGCGCGACTTCGTCCGGGACAACAAGCCCCTGGGCACGTTCGAGCTGACCGGCATCGCCCCGGCCCCCCGCGGCGTCCCCCAGATCGAGGTCTCCTTCGACATTGACGCCAACGGCATTGTCCACGTCTCGGCCAAGGACCGCGGCACCGGCAAGGAGCAGTCCATGACCATCTCGGGCGGCTCCGCGCTGCCCAAGGAGGACATTGACCGCATGGTCAAGGACGCCGAGGCTCACGCCGAGGAGGACAAGAAGCGCCGCGAGGAGGCTGAGACCCGCAACGCTGCCGAGCAGCAGGCCTACTCCATTGAGAAGCTCCTCAAGGACAACAAGGACAAGCTTCCCGCCAACGTCCACACCGAGGTCTCCGAGGCCGTCGACGAACTCAAGAAGGCCCTGGAGGGCACGGACGTCGAGGCCGTCAAGTCGGCCCAGGACAAGCTCTCCACCGTCTCGACCAAGATCGGTGAGGCCATCTACGCCCAGGACCAGGCCGCTGCCGCCTCCGCCGCCTCCGAGGACCCCGCCGCCGACGACGACATCGTCGACGCGGAGATCGTCGACGACGAGGACACCAAGTGAGCACCCACGAGGCACCCGACCAGGACGAGCCGATCGACCCGGCCCTCGCCGAGGCCGTGGAGGCCGCCTTCGACGGCGTCGAGCAGGACGAGCTCGACGCCGCTGGGACGGCCCCGGCCGAGACCGCCGAGGCTGTCGCGACCGGCGAGGCCGCCGAGGCCGCTGAGACCGGCGAGACCGGCGACGGCGAGACCACGGACACGGCCGAGCCCGACCCCCTGGCCGCGGCCCAGGCCGAGGCCGCACAGCTGACGGACGACCTCGCCCGCGCCCGCGCGGACCTGTACAACCTCCAGCAGGAGTACCAGGGTTTCGTGCGCCGCTCGCGCGAGGCGGCCGCCGGCCACCGCGAGACCGGGCGCGTCAGCGTCGTCGAGGCGCTCATCCCCGTCCTCGACGAGATCGCGCTGGCCGACCAGCACGGGGACCTCACCGGCACCTTCGCCACCACGGCCACCAAGCTCGAGTCGATCCTCGGTGAGAAGTTCGGCCTCGTGCGCTTCGGAGAGGTCGGCGACGTCTTCGACCCGATGCTCCACGAGGCACTCATGGCGACCGAGTCCGACGAGGTCAGCGAACCGACCATCGTACTGGTCCTCCAGCCGGGCTACCGCCTGGGCGAGAAGGTCGTGCGCGCCGCCCGCGTCCAGGTCGCCAACCCGGCCTGAGGCCGACCGGGGTCGGGACCCGGCCCGGGTCCCGACCCCGGCGGCGACGTCCACCGGCGCCCGCCGGTGCCCGAAGACACCCCGAGAGAAAGACACACTTACGACTACGTCACGCAGGAGGTGGTGACATGGCCAGCCAGGACTGGATGCACAAGGACTTCTACGCCGTCCTCGGTGTCGCCAAGGACGCCGACTCCGACACCATCAAGAAGGCCTACCGCAGCCTCGCCAAGAAGTACCACCCGGACCGCAACCCCGACGACGCCGTCGCCGCGGAGAAGTTCAAGGAGGTCGGCGAGGCCTACGCGGTCCTGTCCGACGCCAAGGACCGCAAGCAGTACGACGCCATCCGCTCCATGGCGAGCGGCGGCGCCCGCTTCACCGCCGGTGGTGCGGGGGGCGGCGGCTTCGAGGACATCTTCTCCATGTTCGGCGGCGGCTCCGGCGGCCAGAACATCGACATCGACGACCTTCTGCGCCAGTTCGGCGGGCAGCCCAGCCCCACCCGCCGCGGTGGCCAGCCCGGAGGCTTCAGCTTCGGCTTCGGCGGCTTCGGCTCCCAGCCCGAGCCGCGCAAGGGCCCCGACGTCCTCACCAACGTGCGCCTGGGCTTCCGCCAGGCCGTCGAGGGAGACACCGTCGAGCTGACGGCGGACGGGCGCACCATCACCACGCGCATCCCGGCCGGTGTCCACGACGGCCAGAAGATCCGCCTGCGCGGCAAGGGCCGTCCGGGCCGGGCAGGCGGCGACAACGGGGACATGGTCGTCACGGTCCACGTCGACAAGCACCCCGTGTACGCCATCGACGGCACGAACCTGCGCATGGACCTGCCCGTCACCCTCAAGGAGGCGGCCCTGGGCGCCACGGTCGAGGTCCCCCTGCTGGATGGCACGAGCACACGCGTCAAGATCAAGGCCGGCACCCAGTCCGGCACGGTCATGCGCCTGCGCGGCAAGGGCATCAAGCTGAAGAAGGGCGCCTCGGACCTGCTCGTCACGGTGCAGGTCGCCGTCCCGCGCAGGCTCTCGGCGCAGGCGAAGGAGGCCCTGGAGGCCTTCGACGCCGCCATGGGGGACACGGACCCGCGCGCAGCCCTGCGTAAGGAGGCTGCGACGTGAGCCGCCGTCGTACCGGCCAGGGGCTGGCATTCCTTGCGGAGGACGCGGAGGAGCGCGCGGTCTACGTCATCTCCGTGGCCGCGGACCTCGCCGGCATGCACCCGCAGACCCTGCGCCAGTACGACCGCCTCGGCCTGGTCTCCCCGGCCCGCGCCTCAGGGCAGGGCCGGCGCTACTCGCACCGCGACGTCGAGCGCCTGCGCCGCGTCCAGGCACTGAGCCAGGAGGGCGTCAACCTCGAGGGGATCCGCCGCGTCCTCGACCTGGAGCGCCGGGTCGAGGAGCTCGAGCGCGAGAACCGTCTCCTGCGGCTGCGTGAGGCGGCGGTCCAGCGGATCTTCGCCGCTGCCGCCGACGGCGAGGTCCAGGTCGTCGCAACCGGTCGACGAGGGCACAGGTCCACGGGCCGACCCGCTGCGGACGCATAGGTCTTCGCCTGAGCGTCGGCTCCACGGTCAGGCCCGTCGGCCAGTCCGACGGCCGCAACAGCAGCCGGCGGCCTCCAGCCCTCCGGCTGGAGGCCGCCGGTCACTGCTACGGCACCGACTCCTCCTCGTCCCCGGGCAGCTCGAGGACGGCGGTCATCCCTCCGGTGGGATTCGCGCTCAGGCTCAGGTGACCGCCGTGGGCGGTGGCCACGGCGGTCACGATGGCCAGGCCCAGCCCGTGCCCGGATCCCCGGGTTCGCCCCCGGCCCTCGCCGCGGACGAAGGGCTCGCGCAGGGACTCGACGCTGTCCGGCGCGACCGGGGAGCCGTCGTTGCGGATCGTCAGCCGCACGCCGTCGGCCAGGTGCGCCATCCCGACAGTGATCCGGCCGCCATCGGTGTTGTAGCGGACCGCGTTACCCAGCAGGTTGGCCACGCTCTGACGCAGCAGCACCGGGTCGCCCGGGACATGGGCGGGCAGCAGGTGGGTGGACAGTCTCAGCCCGCGCTCGACCATCTGCGGGGCGATGAGCCCCAGGGCGTCACGGACCGTGGCCTTCATGTCGACGTCCTCGCGGGCGAGCCTGCCGGACTGGGCGTCGGCCAGGTCCAGCAGGGCGTCGATCGTCTCCCGGTTGGCCCGGTTGGTCTCCAGCACCCGGCCGAGGACCCGGCGCAGGTCCTCGGCCGAGGCCGTCGGGTCGGACAGAGCGACCTCGATCATGGTCTGGGTCGTGGCCAGGGGCGTGCGCAGCTCGTGGGAGGCGTTGGCGGCGAAGCGCCGGTGCACGGAGAAGGAGCGTTCCAAGGAGGACAGCATGTCGTCGAAGGTGTCCGCCAGGTCGTGGATCTCATCACGCGGCCCGGCCAGGGCCAGACGCTGGCTGAGGTCGCCCGAGGCGGCGCGCTTGGCGGCCGTGTTCATCGACGACAGCGGTCGCAGCATCCGCCCCGCCAGGACCCAGCCGACGGTGCCGGAGAGCACCACGAGCAGCGCCAGTACGCCGATGGCCGAACGCATGATGCTGCCGAGCAGCTCGAACAGGTTCGTGTCCACCTGGGTGGCCTCGCTGGTCTGCAAGGCCGGCGTGACGGTGACGTCGCCCGCGGGTGCGCTGATCTCGATACGGAGCGTGACATAGCGGGTGTAGACGTAGACCAGGGCGATGAGCACCGCGCCGGCGGCCGTCACCAGACCGGCGTAGGTCAGGGTCAGCCGGATGCGGATGCTCAGGCGTCTGGGGCGACGCGACCGCCTCTGCCGCCCCGAGCGGGTGCCGGTCTGCTGCGACCCGTGCCGCCCGTCGTCGGGAAGGGCCTCCCGCCCGCTCATGCGCTGAACCTGTAGCCCGCGCCGGGGACCGTCTGGATCACCCACGGCTCACCGAGCTTGCGGCGCAGGTGGGAGATCGTCACCCGGGTGGAGTTGGTGAAGGGGTCCGCGTTGGCGTCCCAGGCCTTCTCCAGGAGCGTCTCGGCGCTGAGGACCCCGCCCTCGGCCTCCATGAGGACCTGGAGGACCGCGAACTCCTTGGGACTCAGACGAATGAAGCGCCCGTCTCGGTAGACCTCCCGGCGGAAGGGGTCCAGACGCACACCGTGGGCCTCGATGACCGGAGTGCGTGCGGGTTGGCTGCGCCGCCCCAGGGCCCGCAGCCGGGCCACCAGCTCGGGGAACTCGAAGGGCTTGGTGAGGTAGTCGTCCGCCCCCAGCTCGAAGCCGCCCACGCGCGCGTCCAGCGTTCGGGACGCGGTGAGCATGAGGATGCGAATGCCGGGGTGCTCGTCGACCACCCGCCGGCAGACCTCGTCGCCGTGGATGATGGGCAGGTCCCGGTCCAGGACGACGATGTCGTAGTCGTTGGTCGCCACCTGCTCCAGGGCGCTGGCCCCGTCACCGACGACGTCGACGGCCATCGCCTCACGCCGCAGCCCGGTGGCGACGGCCTCGGCGAGATACTTCTCATCCTCCACGACGAGTACGCGCATTGTCTTGTCTCCTTCGCTGTGGTCTCGGTTGAGCTCGCGCCAGCTCGGCCGGTCCCGTTGCGCCCCGGCCGAAGCGTCTGCCCCATGTCTACCCGTTTCCGGCCCGCGCTGTCGCGCCCCTCCTGCGCCGACACCGCGTGTTGCCACAACATAAGCAAATCCTTGAATGCCGCGACAACACCGCCACCGCTTGGCTGTCTTCCGACCGAAGGGGCATCACCGCGCCACCCTCGGCACCGACCTAGACGAAAGGACCCTCTCTCATGAAGAAGAGCCTCAACACCCGGATCATCACCCGCACCGCCGCGCTGCTGACCTGCGCCGCGTGCGCAGCCGGGCTCATGACCGGATGCTCCAGCTCCGACACGGACACGGCCGCGGCCTCCGCCTCCGCCACCAGCGCAGACGACTACCTGCTCGAGATGGCCCAGTGCATGCGCGACAAGGGCATCGACGTCTCCGACCCCGACGCCAACGGCAACATTCAGTTCCCCGAGACCGACGCCGCCTACGCGGCCGCCGAGGAGTGCCAGCAGATCGTCGGCCCCGCTCCGGGCACGGAGGACCTCTCCAACCCCGAGACGCAGCAGGACCTCGTCCAGGCAGCCCAGTGCCTTCGTGACGCGGGCTACGACGTCCCCGACCCCGAGGCCGACAAGGGCCTTCAGCTCAACGGTGACATCCCCCAGGACGTCATGAACAAGTGCTTCACCGATCTTGGGAACCAGTGACGCGGCGCCCTTCAGCCAACCGACTTCTCACGTGGCCGAGCAGCCGCGCAGACATACAGACAGGCACGTACATGAAATTGACCACCATCTCCACGCAGGACGACGACAGCTCGACCGGCACGGAGGCAGACATGGGAGCGGTGCGCCGCACCCGGCGTCGGACCTTCCTGGCCATGGGGACAGTCGTGGTCCTTGCCGCGGGCGCGGGTGCAGGCGCCTTCGCCTTCAAGACCGGTCCCTTCGCCGCCAAGCCGCAGCCGACGGCGTCGACCTTCACCGGCGCCACCGACACCGTCACCAGGGGCGATCTTAAGGGCGAGACCTCCGTCACCGGCACCCTGCGCTACGCCGATGCGCACAAGCTCAGGTCCGCTTTCGACGGCATCCTCGTCCAGGCGCCCACCTCCGGCACGGTCCTGACCCAGGGCAATGTCATCTACAGCACGGGCAGCGAGTACGCCTACCTCATGCACGGCTCCATCCCCGCCTGGCGCACCTTCGAGGCCGGGATGGACAACGGCGAGGACATCCTCCAGCTCGAGACCCTCCTGCGCGACATGGGCTACTTCGACTATGAGCCCGACAACCACTTCAGCTGGGCCACCACCAGCGCCATCCTGAAGTGGCAGAAGGACGTCGGGCTGCCCCAGACCGGGACCATCCCCTTAGGACGGATGGTCTTCGTCCCAGGGGACCTGCGCGTGGGGGAGGTCAGTGCCCGAGTCGGGGACCGTGTCGGCATCGACACCGAGCTCTGCGACGTCACCTCCACCACCCAGGTGGTTGAGTCCAACGTCAAGCTCTCCGACCAGCAGCTCGCCGTCGTCGACACCGCCGTGACCATCACGCTGCCCGACGCCACGACCACGACGGGCACGATCACCTCCGTGGGCTCCCCCGTCGAGAAGAGCACGAACTCGGGCTCAGGCGCGGGTGGTAGTGAGACGAAGGAACGGGTCATCCCCATCACCATCTCTCTCGACGACACCTCCGCGACCGCCAACTTCCAGGAGGTCTCGGTCACCGTCGCCCTGCCCAGCGAGACGCGTGAGGACGTCCTGTCGGTGCCGGTGGGCGCCCTGCTGGCCCTGACCCCCGACCAGTTCGGCGTCGAGATCGTCGAGTCCAACGGCACCACCCGCAAGGTGCCGGTCACCATCGGACTGTTCGCCGGTGGACGTGTCGAGGTCTCCGGGGACGACATCGCCGAGGGGACCCGAGTGGTGGTGCCGCAGACATGAGCTCCATCCTGTCCCTGCGCGACGTGCGACGAACCTACGGGGAGCCGCCCGTAGCCGCCTGCGCGGGCGTGAGCCTGGAGGTCGACTACGGCGAGTTCGTCGCCGTAGTCGGCCCCTCGGGCTCAGGCAAGTCCACGCTCCTCAACCTCATCGGCACCCTGGACCGGCCCAGCTCGGGCACCGTCGAGATCGACGGCGTCGACGTCGGCTCCCTGTCCGACGCCAAGCTCTCGGCCCTGCGCGCCAGCCGCATCGGCTTCGTCTTCCAGCAGTTCCACCTGGCCGACGGCGTCAACGCGGTTGACAACGTGGCCGACGGCCTCCTGTACAGCGGCATCCCCCGCTCCGAGCGGCGCCGACGCGCCCGCATTGCCCTTGAGCGCGTCGGCCTGGCCCACCGGCTCGACCACCGGCCCCACCAGATGAGCGGCGGTGAGCGTCAGCGCGTGGCCATCGCCCGGGCCGTCGTCGGCGAGCCCCCGCTGCTGCTTGCCGACGAGCCCACGGGCAACCTCGACTCCGCCTCCGGGGCCTCGATCGTCGAGCTCCTCCACGAGCTCCATGACCAGGGAACCACCGTCATCGTCATCACCCACGACAACGAGCTGGCCGCCCAGCTGCCCCGGCAGATCGCCATCCGCGACGGCCGCATCGTGGGGGACTCAAGCCAGAAGGAGGTCGCCCATGGTATCCAAGCCGGGTCTTGACCGCTCCGCTGCCATCGAGGTCGACAAGGCCCGTCACCGCGCCTCGACCCGCCCGCTCCAGCGCTCGCGGCTGCGCCTGGCCGATGTGCTGCGCCTGGGGGGAACCGGGATCAAGTCCCGCCCTACCCGAGCCTTCCTGTCCGCTCTGGGCATCGCCATCGGTATCGCCGCCATGATTGCGGTGGTCGGCATCTCCGCCTCCAGCCGGGCGCAGCTGACCGCCCAGCTCGACTCGCTGGGGACCAACCTGCTGACGGCCTCGGCCGGTCAGGATCTCTTCGGCAACTCCTCCTCCCTGCCGCAGGACACCGTCGGCAGGGTCCGGCTCATCGACCGTGTCGAGAGCGCCTCAAGCACTGGCCTGGTCAAGAACGCGCTGGTCTACCGCAGCCCGCTCATTGACAAGAATGCCTCCGGCGGTATCACGACCATGGCGGCGGACCTCTCGCTGCTCGACGTCGTCGCCGGGCAGGTGGACCGGGGCACCTGGCTCAACGAGGCCACCGGCCAGTACCCGGCCACGGTCCTGGGGCATACGGCCGCTCAGCGTCTGGGCGTCGTCACTCCGGGCACCAAGGTGTGGCTCGGCGGCCAGTGGTTCACGGTGGTGGGCATCCTCAAACCGGTGGTCCTGGCCCCCGAGCTCGACTCCGCGGCGCTCGTCGGCCAGGAGACCGCCACGAGCCTGCTGGGGCACGACGCGAAACCGACGACGGTCTACGCCCGTAGCCAGGACTCCGCCGTCACCCAGGTGCGCGACCTCCTGGCGCCGTCGATCTCGCCCCAGGCCCCCAACGAGGTCAAGGTCTCGCGCCCCTCGGATGCGCTGGAGGCCAAGAACGCGGCCGACCAGGCCTTCACCAGCCTGCTGCTGGGCGTGGGCTCCATCGCCCTGCTCGTCGGTGGCATCGGGGTCGCCAACACCATGATCATCTCGGTGCTCGAGCGTCGTCGGGAGATCGGGCTGAGGCGGTCCCTGGGGGCGATGCGCGGCCACATCCTCGTGCAGTTCATGGCCGAGGCGCTGCTGCTGTCCACCCTGGGAGGCACCTTGGGCTGTGTCATCGGCATCGGGGTGACCGCCGGGATGGCGTCCGCGAACGACTGGCCCTTCTCCCTGCCGATCATCGCCGTCGCCGGCGGCCTGGGGGCCACCATCGTCATCGGTGCCCTGGCTGGCATGTACCCGGCCGTGCGGGCCGCGCGCACGCCTCCGACCGCCGCGCTCAACGCGCAGTAGGCAGCCCAGGAGGCAGCTGCGGCCGGCAGCCCGGGATCGCACGAGGGCCCCGCACCACACGGTGCGGGGCCCTCGCTCCTGTGACCGGAAGGCCACGGCGCCACCAGTCGGCGGGTCGGCTCAGTCGGTGCCGACCTTGCCGTCGACGGCGTCGCGGGCGGTGTCGATCTTGTCGTCGTGCTTGCCGCCGGTCGCCTTCTTGGCGGCGCCGGCTGCGGCGTCGAGCGCCTTGTCGCTGAGCGCCTCGGCCTTGTCGGAGCCGAGAGCGTCAGTGGCCTTCTTCGCCAGGTCGTCAAGTCCCATGTCAGTCTCCTTCCCGTCGGGTGGCACGGCGTCAAGCGACGGCGGCCTCGGCAGAATCGTGCCAGTTCTGGGCGCATAGGTCATCTGCGGGGCGGCTCCCGTTCTGCGAGTCCGTGCCGTCGCCGTCGGTGCCCGCGGAAGGCCCGGAGCCGACGGTCACAAAAGTTGAGTGGAATAGACTCAAGTCTGCGAGGGTTGAGTCGGTCTGAGGACGTCACCCAGCCCGAAGGAGCTCCGTATGGACACCAACTACACCACCCGCTCGCAGGAGGCGATCAGCGGCGCCATGCAGGCCGCCGCCGCGGCCGGCAACCCCCAGATCGAGACCGCCCACCTCCTGGCCGAGCTCCTCTCCCAGGCCGACGGCGTCGCCCCGGCGCTGCTGGCCGCCGCGGTCGGCGAGAACGGCCGCACCGCCGTCGGGGCCGCCGCCCGCCGCGCGCTCACCGGCCTGCCGAGCTCCGCCGGAGCCACCACCGGCCGGCCCCAGCCCTCCCGCGCCCTGCTCGCCGCCCTCGAGAAGGCCGGCGCCGAGGCCAGGGCTTTCGACGACGAGTACGTCTCCACCGAGCACCTGCTCCTCGCCCTGGCCGAGGGCGACGCCGCCGACCCCGCCACCAGGGCGCTGGCGGATGCCGGCGCCACCGCTGACGTCCTGCGCGCCGCCCTGCCCGAGGTCCGTGGCTCCGGCCGCGTCACCTCCGCCAACCCCGAGGGCACCTACAAGTCCCTGGAAAAGTACGGCACCGACCTGACCGAGGCCGCCCGCGAGGGCAAGCTCGACCCGGTCATCGGCCGCGACGCGGAGATCCGCCGCGTCGTGCAGGTCCTGAGCCGCCGCACGAAGAACAACCCCGTCCTCATCGGCGAGCCCGGCGTGGGCAAGACCGCCGTCGTCGAGGGCCTGGCCCAGCGCATCGTGGCCGGGGACGTGCCCGAGTCGCTGCGCGGCAAGCGCCTCATCGCCCTGGACCTGGCCGGCATGGTGGCGGGAGCCAAGTACCGCGGCGAGTTCGAGGAGCGCCTCAAGGCCGTCCTCAAGGAGATCAAGGACTCCGACGGCGAGGTCGTCACCTTCATCGACGAGCTGCACACCGTCGTCGGCGCGGGCGCCGGCTCCGACTCCTCCATGGACGCCGGCAACATGCTCAAGCCCATGCTCGCCCGCGGCGAGCTGCGCCTGGTCGGCGCCACGACGCTCGACGAGTACCGCGAGAACGTGGAGAAGGATCCCGCCCTGGAGCGGCGTTTCCAGCAGGTCTTCGTCGGCGAGCCCTCCGTGGCGGACACCGTGGCCATCCTGCGCGGCATCGCCCCCAAGTACGAGGCGCACCACCAGGTGACCATCTCCGACGGCGCCCTCGTGGCCGCCGCGACCCTGTCCGACCGCTACATCTCCGGCCGCCAGCTGCCCGACAAGGCCATCGACCTCATCGACGAGGCGGCCTCCCGCCTGCGCATGGAGCTCGACTCCAGCCCCGTGGAGATCGACGAGCTGCGTCGTCGGGTCGACCGGATGCGCATGGAGGAGTCCTACCTGGCCGACTCCATCGGCGACGAGGCGGCGGACCCGGCCGCCGCCGACCGTCTGGAGCGCCTGCGCGCCGAGCTCGCGGACGCCTCGGAGGCGCTGACGGCGCTCAACGCCCGCTGGGAGGCCGAGAAGGCGGGCCACAACCTGGTCGGCGAGCTGCGCGCCGCCCTCGACGAGCTGCGCACCAAGGCGGACCTGGCCGAGCGCGAGGGCCGCTTCGAGGAGGCCGGGCGGCTGCGCTACGGCGAGATGCCCGCCCTGGAGGCGCGCATCCGCGACACCGAGCTGGCCCAGGAGGCCGCTGAGTCCGTCGTCGGGCCCGACGGCGTGGAGCGCGAGCCCGCCACCGGTCCCATGATCGCCGAGAAGGTGGGCGCCCCGGAGATCGCCGAGGTCATCTCGGCCTGGACCGGCATCCCGGTGGGCAGACTCCTGGCCGGTGAGCAGCGCAAGCTCCTGGAGATGGAGCAGGTCATCGGCGAGCGCCTCATCGGCCAGAAGACCGCCGTGCTGGCGGTGGCCGACGCCGTGCGCCGCTCGCGCGCCGGGGTCTCCGACCCCGACCGCCCCACCGGTTCCTTCCTCTTCCTGGGCCCCACCGGCGTGGGCAAGACCGAGCTGGCCAAGGCCCTGGCCGACTTCCTCTTCGACGACGAGCGCGCCATCGTCCGCATCGACATGAGCGAGTACTCCGAGAAGCACTCGGTGGCCCGGCTCGTGGGCGCCCCTCCTGGCTACGTCGGCTACGAGGAGGGCGGCCAGCTCACCGAGGCCGTGCGGCGCCGCCCCTACTCGGTGGTCCTGCTCGACGAGGTGGAGAAGGCCCACCCGGAGGTCTTCGACATCCTCCTCCAGGTCCTCGACGACGGCCGCCTCACCGACGGCCAGGGTCGCACCGTGGACTTCCGCCACGTCATCCTCGTGCTGACCTCCAACCTGGGTAGCCAGTTCCTCATCGACCCGCTGCTCAGCCCGGAGGAGAAGCGCAAGGAGGTCATGGCACGGGTGCGCGCGGCCTTCAAGCCCGAGTTCCTCAACCGCCTCGACGACGTCCTCGTCTTCGACGCCCTGAGCAAGGAGGAGCTGGGGCGGATCGTCGAGATCCAGCTCGCCCGCATGGCCGAGAGGCTCGCGAGCCACCGCCTGAGCCTGACGGTGACCGACGACGCCCGCACCTGGCTGGCCGACGAGGGCTACGACCCGGCCTACGGTGCCCGCCCCCTGCGCCGCCTCATCCAGCGCGAGATCGGGGACAAGCTGGCCCGCATGATCCTGGCGGCCGAGGTCCTCGACGGCCAGGAGGTTGTCGTTGATCTCAGTCCCGACGGCGCCCACGCCGGTCTGGTTCTCACCGCCCGCGGGGAGGCGTGGGTGCCCAGCGCCACCAGCGCCGTGTGAGGCTGACTGTGCGAACCGGCCGCGGCCGGGCTGGGCCGGCCGCGGGCTGGGCCGGCCGCGGCCCAGGCCGAGGCCGCACAGCTGACGGACGACCTGGCCCGCGCCCGCGCGGACCTGTACAACCTCCAGCAGGAGTACCAGGGTTTCGTGCGCCGCTCGCGCGAGGCGGCCGCCGGGCACCGCGAGGCCGGCGCCGTCGGCGTCGTCGAGGCGCTCATCCCGGTCCTCGATGAGATCGAGCTGGCCCGTCAGCACGGGGACCTCACCGGTCCTTTCGAGACCACGGCCACCAAGCTCGAGTCGATCCTCGGTGAGAAGTTCGGCCTCGTGCGTTTCGGAGAGGTCGGCGACGTCTTCGACCCGATGCTCCACGAGGCCCTCATGGCGGTGGAGTCCAGCGAGGTCACCGAGCCCGCCGTCGCCATGGTCCTCCAGCCGGGCTACCGCCTGGGCGAGAAGGTCGTGCGCGCCGCCCGAGTCCAGGTCGCCAACCCGGCCTGACCCGCTGCCCAATGGCGGGGCCCGGAGCGCACATGCCGGGCCCCGCCGTCGGAGCGGAGCGGGCGCCGCACGGCTGGGAAGGCAAGAAGAATGACCGTAAAAAACACAGCACACGTAAGGAATGCACCTACGATCACCCGGATGAGGAGGCGGTGACGCAATGGCCAGTCAGGACTGGATGACCAAGGACTTCTACGCGGTCCTCGGCGTCGACAAGAACGCCGACGCCACCGCCATTAAGAAGGCGTACCGCACGCTCGCCAAGAAATACCACCCCGACCGCAACCCCGACGACGCCGCGGCGGCAGAGAGGTTCAAGGAGATCGGCGAGGCCTATGCGGTGCTCTCAGACTCCAAGGAGCGCCAGCAGTACGACGCCATCCGCTCCATGGCCGGGGGCGGGGCCCGGTTCACCGCCGGCGGCCCCGGCGGCGGCGCGGGCGCAGGCGGGTTCGAGGACATCTTCTCCTCCATGTTCGGCGGCCAGAGCGGCTCGGTCCGCTTCGAGACCTCCGGCGGCGCCGGGGAGCCGGACCTCGACGACCTGCTGCGCATGTTCGGCGGCACCCCCAGCCCCACGCGTTCGGGCGGCCGGCCGGGGCGCTTCGGCTTCGGGAGTTTCGGCACCCCGCAGCCGGTCAAGGGGCCCGACGTGGTCACCTCAGCTACCCTGGACCTGCGCGACGCCGTGGCGGGAACCACCGTGGAACTCACGGCTGACGGACGCACCATGAAGGTGCGCATCCCCGCCGGGGTCCACTCGGGCAAGAAGATCCGCTTGCGCGGCAAGGGCCGCCCCGGCATGAACGGCGGGGAGAATGGGGACATGGTGGTGACCATTAGCGTGGCCAAGCACCCGGTCTACTCCATTGACCCGACTGAACCCACCAACCTGCGCATGGACCTGCCCGTGACCCTCAAGGAGGCCGCCCTGGGCGCCACCGTCGAGGTCCCCCTGCTGGACGGCTCCACCTCCAAGGTGCGAATCGCCCCCGGGACGCCGTCGGGCACAGTCCTGCGTCTGCGCGGTAAGGGCGCGGACACCGCCAAGAAGACCGGCGACCTGCTGGTCACGGTGCAGGTGGCTGTTCCCAAGCGGCTCTCCAAGGAGGCCAAGAAGGCCCTGGAGGCCTTCGACACCGCCATGGGGGGCCTCGATCCGCGCGCCGACCTCATGAGCGAGGCCCGCCAATGAGCCCCCGGCGCCGCACCGGCCAGGGGGTGGATTTCCTGGCCGACGACGCCGCCGAGCGGGCTGTCTACGTCATCTCCGTGGCCGCGGACCTCGCCGGCATGCACCCGCAGACCCTGCGCCAGTACGACCGCCTGGGCCTGGTCATCCCGGCCCGCACCAGTGGGCGGGGCAGGCGCTACTCCCACCGCGACGTCGAGCGCCTGCGTCGCGTCCAGGCCCTCAGCCAGGACGGGGTCAACCTGGAGGGGATTCGCCGCATCCTGGAGCTGGAGCGGCGAGTGGAGCGCCTGGAGGCGGAGAACCGGGGCCTGCGGCTGCGGCAGGCCGCCGCTGAACGGATCTTCGCCGCGGCGGCCGACGGCGAAGTGCAGGTCGTGCCCGGCCGCTCAGGGCGGCCCGTGGGTCGCCCCGGCGCGAGCACCATGGGAGGAGCCGGGGTGAGTGCCTCTCGGACAACGGTCGGGGCGGCCGCGGGGAGGGCGGGGCCCGCCCGGCCGGCGGAGGACGCCGCCCGCACGGCCACGGGGGCCGCCAGCCGTCCGGCGGCCCCGGGCACCGCCCTGATCCTGCATTACGGCCGGTGAGGCGCAGCGCAGCGCTCTGCATGCGGGCGCTCCGTAAGTGAGCAGAACCGTGGCCCTGCCCACATTCGTCCACATGGCCATCGCGGTCAGAATCGCGGCCAGAACAGCCCGGCGAGGGGCGTGCGGAGCCCGCGGTAGGGTCCTGAGGGCGGACCCGTGTTCGCTGCGCCCCAAGAGACGGGTACGCTGTGGGCGTCCCTCGAATGTGAAGGAAGAAGATCTCATCATGACTCAGCCCCAGTATCCCGGACAGCCCTTCCCTCAGCAGCCGTCCGCCTCCTCCGCTCCTGCTCCGGCCACCAGCCAGTATGCAGCCCAGGGGCAGTACGCTCAGCCGGGCCAGGCGCAGGCCCCCTACGCCGGTGCCCCGGTTCAGGCCGCCTCAGGGGAGTCCTTCGTCAGCAACCTCATGAACTCCACCCGCGCCTTCGCCGCCAAGTACGGCAATCTGCTGTTCATTGTGGCCATGGTCGCCTACGGCCTGGACTGGTTCTTCAACGTCATCCTGGCGGTCATGAACCTCGCCAACGACTACGGCACCACGGGTGCCGATATCGTGCGCTTCTTCTCGACGCTCATTGTCGGCGCCGCCGCCGCCCTGGTCCAGCTCTTCATCTTCCGCATGATTATTGAGCTGGTCCGCAACACGGCGCCCAAGGGCGAGGGCCCGCAGGCCTGAGCGCGCGGAGGACTACTGGTGGCGGGCTCCTACGAGACCGAGGACGGTGAGCCGAAGTACGGTCGTCGTCTCAGCCAGGAGGAGCTTGACGCCTACCGCCGTGAGCACCGGCTCCCGGCCCCGGATTCCAGCTCCTCCGGCCGACGCCCAACGAGGACTGTCTCGGGCGTCGTCGGCACTGAAGCCGACCCGACTGCCGGGCCCGGCCTCCAGGGGCGGGCCGCACCGGTCGGGACAGGGGAATCCACTGCCGCAGGGCCCACGTGGGGTCATGCCGAGCAGACACCGCTCAGACGCTGGCGCCTGCTGGTTGCCGGCCTGATCGTTATGCTGCTGGTGCCCTTCGCCATGACCGTTGGGGCGCTCCTCTATGTCGTGGAGGGGCCCCTGTCCGCCGGCGCGGCCCTGGGCGAGACCGGTACTGTCTATCTGGAGCAGGGCAGCAACTGGGCCCTGTATTCCCCGTCACTGGCGGGCTCGATCCTGGAATGCTCAGTGACCGACCCCGCCGGCAACAGCCTTCCCCTGGAGGGTCTGGGGGAGGGGATTACCAACTACGCCGCTTTTGCCGCATCCACCACCGGGACCTACATCGTGAGTTGTCCCGGTGGGACGACGGGAGTGGTCGTCGGTCCAACTGTGGACGTGAGCCGCGTTCCCGCGGCCGGGACTGTGATCCTGGCAGCGGGTGCGTGCTCGCTGCTGGGCTTTGGTCTGACTGTTGCCGGCGGTGTCCGGGCCCTGAGCTCGCGAAGGCGGCGCTGAACCGCGTACTTTCACGCACTGCCACGTACTGCGCAGTGATGGCCGGGGGCCGGAACAGGACGTTCCGGCCCCCGGCCATCACTGAGGCGGCCATCACTGAGGCCGTCTCAGCCATCACTGAGGCGGCCATCACTGAGGCGGCCATCACTGAGGCGGCCATCACTGAGGCGGCCATCACTGAGGCCGTCTCAGCCAGCACTGAGGCGGCCCCGGCTATTACCGAGGCGGCTGGCTGTGGCCCGGCCACTCGGTGCTGCAGGGGCTATCAGGCAGGGTCACATGGTCGGCCACATGGTTATGGTCACTCGGTGCCAATGGCCTTGTCAGCGGCGTCACGGGCGGCGTCGACCTGGGAGGAGAACTTCCCCCCGGTCGCCTTCTTGGCGGCCTCACCGGCCTTGTCGAGCACCTGGTCGCTGATCTTCTCGCCCTTCTCGGAGGACAGGGCCCCGGTGGCCGCCTTCTTGAGGTTGTCAAGTCCCATGCGTGGTCTCCTTGTGCGGGTGCCGCAGTCGGGTGACGGCGGTCGCTGCCGATCGTGCCAGGCCAGACCGGTTCCCGCCAGGTAAGGCCCTGGTCCCCCTTCCCTCCCCCTCTCTTCAACGAAATCCTCACAGCACAACGGCCACGGACGTTGTGCTGTGAGGATTTCGTTGGAGGGGGGAGGGGAGGAGGGGCAGGAGGGGAGCATGGTGCGCTGCACACAAGCCGCGAACAGAGTTGAGCGGAATAGACTCAAGTTGTGGTGGGTTGAACCGGTCAGACCGCGCGGCGCACCGCCGTCGCCCCACGACATCACCCAAGGAGGTCCCATGGACACCAACTACACCACCCGCTCCCAGGAGGCGATCTCCGGAGCAATGCAGGCCGCGGCGGCGGCCGGCAATCCGCAAATCGATACCGCCCACCTGCTCGCCGAGCTCCTGACCCAGGAGGACGGCGTGGCCCTCGGCCTACTCGCCGCCCTCAACCCGGAGCCGTCCTCGCGCACCACCATTGGCGCGGCCACCCGCCGCATCCTGGCCTCCCTGCCCTCCTCCTCAGGATCCTCGGTGAGCCAGCCCCAGCCCTCACGCGCCTTCCTGGCCGCCCTGGAGACCGCCGCCACCGAGGCCAAGAACCTGGGGGACGACTACATCTCCACCGAGCACCTGCTCATAGGCCTGGCCGCCGGCCCCACCTCCGACCCCGTCGCCCGCCTGCTGCAGGACAACGGCGCCACCGCCGCCGCCCTGCGCCAGGCCCTGCCCACGGTCCGCGGCGGCGCACGCGTGACCTCCCCCAACCCCGAGGGCACCTACAAGTCCCTGGAGAAGTACGGCACCGACCTCACCAAGGCCGCCGCTGAGGGCAAGCTCGACCCCGTCATTGGCCGCGACGCCGAGATCCGCCGCGTCGTCCAGGTGCTGAGCCGGCGCACCAAGAACAACCCCGTCCTCATTGGCGAGCCCGGCGTCGGCAAGACCGCCGTCGTCGAGGGACTGGCCCAGCGGATCATCGCCGGCGACGTCCCCGACTCCCTGCGCGGCAAGCGCATTATCGCCCTGGACCTGGCCGGGATGGTCGCCGGGGCCAAGTACCGCGGCGAGTTCGAGGAGCGCCTCAAGGCAGTTCTCAAGGAGATCAAGGACTCCGACGGCGAGGTCATCACCTTCATTGACGAGCTCCACACCGTGGTGGGAGCAGGCTCGGGGGCCGAATCCTCCATGGACGCCGGCAATATGCTCAAGCCCATGCTGGCCCGCGGCGAACTGCGCCTGGTGGGGGCCACCACCCTGGACGAGTACCGCGAGCGCGTGGAGAAGGATCCCGCCCTGGAGCGGCGTTTCCAGCAGGTCTTCGTGGGGGAGCCCTCCGTGAGCGACACGGTGGCGATCCTGCGCGGCATCGCCCCCAAGTACGAGGCCCACCACCAGGTCACCATATCCGACGGCGCCCTGGTGGCCGCGGCCTCCCTGTCCGACCGCTACATCACCGGCCGCCAGTTGCCCGACAAGGCCATTGACCTCATTGACGAGGCGGCCTCCCGCCTGCGCATGGAGCTGGACTCCAGCCCCGTGGAGATCGACGAGCTGCGCCGTCGCGTCGAGCGCATGACCATGGAGGAGTCCTACCTCGCCGAGTCCTTGGACTCCGAGGGCCAGAACGCCGATCCCGCCGCCGCGGAGCGCCTGGAGCGCCTGCGCGCCGAGCTCGCCGACGCCTCAGAGCGCCTGACCGCCCTCAACGCTCGCTGGGAGGCGGAGAAGGCCGGCCACAACAAGATTGGTGAGTTGCGCGCCGCCCTCGACGAGCTGCGCACCCGTGCCGACCTGGCCGAGCGCGAGGGCTCCTTCGAGGAGGCCGGGCGCCTGCGTTACGGTGAGATGCCCGCCCTGGAGAAGCAGATCCGCGACGCCGAGGCCTCCGAGGCCGCCGTCATTGGGCCCGACGGCGTCGCCCGCGAGAGTGCGCCCGAGCCCATGATCGCCGAGAAGGTCGGCGCCGGCGAGATCGCTGAGGTTGTCGCCTCCTGGACCGGCATCCCCGTGGGCCGCCTGCTGCAGGGCGAGACCGCCAAGCTCCTGGAGATGGAGTCCGTCATTGGCCGGCGTCTCATTGGCCAGAAGACGGCTGTGGCCGCCGTGGCCGACGCCGTGCGGCGCTCGCGGGCGGGCGTGTCCGACCCCGACCGGCCCACCGGTTCCTTCCTCTTCCTGGGGCCCACCGGCGTGGGCAAGACCGAGTTGGCCAAGGCCCTGGCGGACTTTTTCTTCGACGACGAGCGCGCCATTGTGCGCATTGACATGTCCGAGTACTCCGAGAAGCACTCCGTGGCTCGACTTGTGGGCGCCCCTCCCGGGTATGTTGGTTACGAGGAGGGCGGGCAGCTCACCGAGGCCGTGCGGCGACGCCCCTATTCGGTGGTCCTGCTCGATGAGGTGGAGAAAGCCCACCCCGAGGTCTTCGACATCCTCCTGCAGGTCCTCGACGACGGGCGCCTGACCGATGGCCAGGGCCGTACCGTGGATTTCCGTAACACGATCCTGGTGCTCACCTCCAACCTGGGTTCACAGTTCCTCATTGACCCGTTGCTCAGCCCCGAGGAGAAGCGCAATGAGGTCATGGCCAGGGTGCGCGCGGCCTTTAAGCCCGAGTTCCTTAACCGCCTGGACGACACTCTTGTTTTCGATCCTCTGAGCAAGCAGGAACTGGGGCGGATCGTGGAGATCCAGCTGGTAAAGATGGCTGACCGCCTGGCCGACCGTCGTCTCACACTCACGGTGACTGATGCGGCCCGCGCCTGGCTCGCCGACGAGGGCTACGACCCCTCCTTCGGGGCCCGGCCTTTACGTCGCCTGGTTCAGCGCCAGATCGGGGACGAGCTGGCCAAGATGATCCTGGCCGGGGAGGTGCTCGACGGACAGGAGGTCGTCGTTGATCTCAGTCCCGACGGCGCCCACGCCGGTCTGGTTCTCACCGCCCGCGGGGAGGCGTGGGTGCCCAGCGCCACCAGCGCCGTGTGAGGCTGACTGTGCGAACCGGCCGCGGACTGGGCCGGGTCGGCTGGGCCGGTAGCGAACCGGCTGGGCCGGGTCGGCTAGGCCGGTAGCGAGCCGGCTGGGCCGGCCGCGGGAGGCCGCGCTCGGCCTGCGCGTGACCCCTGTGGGCCGCGGGCGGGTTCCTCGGCAGCATCTGCCGAGGAACCCGCCCGTCTTCGTTGTGTCCGCGGGTGTCCGCAGGTGTCTGCGGTGTCCGTGGTGTGGCCTCTGGTCCTGCAGCAGGAGGGGCCGGCACTGTGCGGGGCGGCCTCACCGGGATTCTTTCCCCCGGTTCCTGTAGCAGGAGGGTGCCCGGCGCGGAGGCCAGTGTCAAAATACGGATATGAATCCTGCAAGGACGCCCGAGCCCAGCCCGCCCGCCTCTGGATCCGCCAGGATGAGACGGGGGCCGGGCAGGCCCAAAGCGGGAAGCGAGAACAAACGCGAGAGGATCCTCCGCGAGGCCGTCGCCCTCTTCGGCGGGCGAGGCTACTCGGGAACGTCGTTGGCTGACATTGCGGCAGCGGCCGACATCTCCAAGGCCGGGCTCCTGCACCACTTCTCCTCCAAGGAGGAGCTTTTCGTCAAGGTTCTGGAGCGCTGGGACTCCGAAAGCCCCGCCGGGTCCGCCGGCCCGGAAGACGCATTGGACCCGTGGGTCCTGCTCGATAACTGGCTGCTGCTCATGGAGCGCCACATTCGCCGTCGGGATCTTGTGGCCATCTACTCGGCGACGGCCCCGTCAGTGTTGGACGTTTCCCACCCGGCCCACCACTGGATGGTGGAGCACCTGGTGCGGGCCATCACCCGTTTCGCGGAGGCCTTTGAACGGGGCAAGGAGGCTGGGACCGTGCGCCCGGAGATGCCCTCGGTGGCGGTGGCCCGCAGCCTGACGGCCCTGTCCGACGGCCTGCGCCTCCAATGGTTGTGTGCGACCACGCCGGATAATGGGGCCAAGGCGGTCTTGGACACCGACATGGTGGGGGAGATGCGCCTGTACGTCGAGAGTCTTAAGGCCCTGTGGTGCCTGGGGCCGACCGGAACCCGCGCACCCTGATCGGCCCCCATCGCATTCCCGCCCCGGCCGGGCACCCCTGGCGTCGCGGGCCCCGGATCGGCCGCCTCGCCGCCTTGTGCGGGCCGGGTTGGACGGGGCGGGTGCCGGAATGCCAGCCGGAACGCCAAGAGGCCTCGCACTAAGAAGTGCGAGGCCTCTGTCGGCGTCGGGGGCGCGGTCCCTGAATCGCGCTATCCCCGAACGCCTCGGCAGGTCATCGGAGTCCCTGATCTCCTCGTGCCGAGAGCGTTCCGACGGGCTCCATACTAGGCGACTGGAGGCCGATTGCATACCGCCAGACGGCTTCTGAATATAACGGCTCGGAAACGATTGGATGACAGGGGTGTAATGCCGTGACCTGCGCCACCCAAAGGTGTTGAGCGGCCCTCCTCGAGAGCCCTCAGGGGCATGCCAGGTCGCCAAACTCATGGATGCGATCGGTGAAAATTCCGGTGGCGCCCCAGGTGAAAAGCTCCTCTGCGCGCGCCCGGTTGTTGACGGTCCACACATTCACCCCATAACCGAGCGCGCGAATCTCCTCAACGCGAGAGCGCTCCAGGCCGGTGTTCGCCGGATTGATGGCCTGGACGCCGAGCATCTCGGCATAGGAGCGCCAGTCATCGCCCAGCAGCCCCACCCGGGTGAGAATTGCCAGGGGCGTGCCCGGGCGTCGTCGTCCCATCCGCTCCAGCAGCAGCGGGTTGAAGGAGGAGACCAGCACCTCGCAGTCCGGGGCGCGCCGCGCCTGCTCGTCAATGAGTTCGGCGACGCCGTCGACCAGCAATGAGCAGGCCGTGGCCCCCGCCTGGCAGGACTTCAGCTCAATATTGACGTTCAGGTGCCGCTGGGCTGCCAGGTCGAGGACCGCCGGCAGCGTGGGCACGCCCTCCCCGGCGAATGGGGTCGTGTCGAAGTTGGGTGCGGGGGCGGCGCTGGGCGCGGGGGCGGCGCCGGGCGCGGGGGCGGGGATGGTGAGCGCGAGGGCGGCGCCGGGGGCGCCGTCGGCGCTGGTGCCGCCGGGGGCCGCGCCTTCGGGCCCCGGGTCGCCGGCCGGCGGCCTTTCGGGTGTGAACCAGGAGCCGGCGTCCAGCGCCGGCAGGTCGGCGGCGGTGAGGTCGTAGTAGGGGCCGGTGCGATTGGTGGTGCGTTCCAGGAGCGAGTCGTGGATGACAATGAGGGTGCCGTCGCCCAGGACGTCCACATCGAGCTCGATCCAGCGCGCGCCGGCGTCGGCCGCGGCCCGGAAGGCGGCCAGGGTGTTCTCCGGCGCCAGAGCACTGGCACCCCGATGGGCCAGGACCAGGCGGGTGCCGGCCGGCACTGGGTGAGGGTGGGCAAGCGGCCGAAAGGCGATGGGGCGTGGCGCAACCATGGGCCGATCATGCACCGGTGCGTGGGAGGATTCAGCCCATGACCCCCCAGGACACCGCCGCGAGCCCGGCTATCTGTTTCAGCTCCGCCTACGACCAGGGTTTTGCCCGCGTGGCCGCCGTGACCCTGCCCGTCGTGCCCGCGGACCCGACCGCGAACGCCGCCGCCATCGTGGAGCAGGCCCGCATCCTGGGGGCCGACGGCGTGTGCCTGGCCGCTTTCCCCGAGTTGAGCCTGACCGGCTATGCCATCGACGACCTTCTTCTTCAGGACGTCCTGCTGAGCGAGGTCCTGACCGCTATCGAGGCCGTCCGTCGGGCCAGTGAGGAGATCCTGCCGACCCTGGTGGTGGGCGCCCCCTTGAGGGTGGGTGAGCGCCTGTGCAACTGCGCCGTCGTCATTGGCGGCGGCACGGTGCACGGGGTGGTCCCGAAGTCCTACCTGCCGACCTACCGGGAGTTCTACGAGGGGCGGCACTTCGCTGCCGGGCAGGGGCACGGCTGTTCGCCCGGGCGCATTGATCTGCCCGGTGTCGGGGGCGGCACGGGGGAGCGGGTCCCCTTCGGGCCCCACCTCCTGTTCGAGGTCCAGGACGTCGCCGGCCTGACCTTCCACGTCGAGGTTTGCGAGGACATGTGGGTGCCCGTGCCGCCCTCCTCCCTGGCGGCGCTGGCCGGAGCCTGCGTCCTGGTCAATATCTCGGGCTCACCGATTACCGTGGGCCGGGCGGAGGATCGTCAGCTCCTGGCCCGGGCCTCCTCGGCCCGCGGTCTGGCCGCCTACCTCTACGCCGCCGCCGGCCAGGGCGAGTCGTCGACGGATCTGGCTTGGGACGGCCAGACCTTCGTCTACGAGAACGGCATCCTCCTGGGCCACAGCGAGCGCTTCCCGGAGGGGCCGCGCGCCACCGTGGTCGACGTCGACCTGGAGGGCCTGCGCGCCGAGCGCCTGCGCCAGGGCACTTTCGCGGACAACCGCCGCAGCGTCGTCCGGCCCGAGGGGGATGGGGGCCGGGCCGCGGTTTTTGAGCGCGTACTCATCGCTCCCGGGTCGCGCCGGGTCCCCCGCACGGACATCGGGCTGCGCCGCAGCGTGGACCGCTTCCCCTTCGTGCCCAACGATCCCGCCCGCCTGGCCCAGGACTGCTACGAGGCCTACTCCATCCAGGTGGCCGGCCTGGTTCAGCGCCTGCGCGCCATTGGCAATCCTCGACTCATCATCGGGGTCTCCGGCGGCCTGGACTCCACCCACGCCCTCATTGTGGCCGCCCGCGCCATGGATCGATTGGGTCGCCCGCGCAGCGACATCCATGCCATCACCATGCCCGGCTTCGCCACTTCGGCGACCACCCGCCGCAACGCCGAGGAGCTGGCGCGCGGCCTGGGCTGCCGCTTCGAGGAGCTGGATATTCGCCCCGCCGCCGAGCAAATGCTCGCATCCATGGGGCACCCCTACGGCGCCTTCGCCGCAACCGGCCGGCTGCCCGACGGCGTGACGCACCGCGACCTCTACGACGTCACCTTCGAGAACGTCCAGGCCGGCCTGCGCACGGACTTCCTCTTCCGCATTGCCAACGCCCGTGGCGGCATTGTTCTGGGCACCGGGGATCTTTCCGAGCTCGCCCTGGGGTGGTGCACGTTCGGGGTGGGGGATCAGATGGCCCACTACGGGGTGAACGCCGGCATCCCCAAGACCCTCATTCAGCACCTCATCCGCTGGGTGGTGGCCGAGGGGCTCTTCGACGACGCCGTGGGGCGCACGCTCCTATCCATCCTGGACACCGAGATCAGCCCCGAGCTCGTGCCCGCCTCCGATTCGGAGCCCATTCAGTCCACCCAGGCCAGGATCGGCCCCTACGCCCTCCAGGACTTCACCTTGTGGCACGTGCTGCGCCGCGGCAGCCGCCCCAGCCGTATTGCCTTCCTGGCCCAGAAGGCCTGGGGGGACGCCGAGGCGGGGAACTGGCCGCAGGGCCTGCCCGAGGGGGAGCGCCGGGCCTACCAGCTGCCGGAGATCCGACGGTGGATGGTGCTGTTCTACCGGCGCTTCTTCGCCAATCAGTTCAAGCGCTCCACTTTGCCCAACGGCCCCAAGGTGGTGGCCGGCGGCTCGCTGTCCCCGCGGGGGGATTGGCGGATGCCCTCGGACGCCTCCGCCACGGCATGGCTGGCAGAGTTGGAGCGCAATGTGCCCACCGCCTGAGGGGCGCGGCAATGGTGCGCAGTCGTGCGCAGTCGTCCGGGAGGGCGACTGGGCGTGCTCGTCCCCCGGGATGAGAGGGTCTCCTCCTCACGGAGGAGAATGTGAACTATGTCACAACTGAACGTCTGGGTGAATCTTGGTGCGTCAACCGCTCGCGAGGGCCCCTGTGAGCCAGATAACCTCTGAGATGCACGCGCACGCCATCCGAGTCCCGGGTGGCGCGCACAAGACATGGAGGAGTGCATATGGTCGCAGTCATTGTCGCGGCCCATGGTCACCTGGCTGAGGGGCTCGTCGCCTCCTCGGCCATGATCGCAGGCCCGCAGGACGACGTCGTCGCCGTCACCTTTGACCCTTCGGAGGGTCCCGACGACCTTCTCGCCAAGTACGCAGCCGCAGTTGAGGCCTCTCCGAGTGATCAGTACCTGATCCTCGCCGACCTCTTCGGCGGCAGCCCTTACAACGCCGCAGCCCGTTTCGCTGCCGCCCGTGATGACGCCGACGTCGTCACTGGCGTCAACCTGCCGATGCTCGTCGAGGTTCTGGGGCGCCGCATGCTCGGCGGCAACCTGGCCGAGCTCGTCGAGGTGGCGAGCACTGCCGGCGCCAACGGGGTCAAGGTTCTCTCCCAGGTCTTCACCCCGACCTCCCCCGATAACGACAACGACGATGAAGGAGACGAGCTCTGATGGACATCAAGCTCATGCGCATTGACTCTCGACTGGTCCACGGCCAGGTCGCCAATAACTGGGCCGGCACCCTGGGCGCTGAGGCTGTTCTGGCAGTCTCCGACGGCGCTGCCAGCGATGAACTGCGCAAGACCCTCCTACTTCAGACCGGTGGCGGCAAGATCAAGGTGCACGTCCTGGGCGTGGAGAAGGCCGCCCGCGTCTTCAAGAACCCCAAGTACGCCAACCTCAAGGCGGTCATCGTCGTTGAGACCCCCGCTGACATTGTTCGCCTCCTGGACCTGGGAGTGGACGTCAAGGAGGTCAATGTCGGAGGCATGACTTTCAAGCAGGGGACCAAGCAGCTCTCTCAGGCCGTCTACGTTTCCGACGAGGATGTGGAGGCCTTCAAGGAGATCGACAAACGGGGGATCACCCAGTACATCCAGCAGGTTCCCTCAACCGGTCGCTCCGACCTCATGCCCGCCCTCTCCTCCAAGGGCTTCGCGTGAGCCGCCGCCCAGGCGCGCGCACCGTCCAGCAGCCCTCCGCCCCGTCCCTCATGAGAGAGCACTCCTATGCAAAGTGACATTAGCGTCATCCAGATCGTCCTGGTAGCCCTCGTGGCATTCGTCGCGGGCATGGCCAGCGTCTTGGATGAGCGTCAGTTCCACCGTCCGCTCGTCGCCTGCACCCTCACCGGCCTGGTCATGGGAGACCTGACCACCGGCATTGTGGTTGGCGGCTCCCTTGAGCTCGTGGCCCTGGGGTGGATGAACGTCGGCGCCGCCATGGCCCCCGACGCCGCCCTGGCCTCCACCGTCTCCACCGTCATCGCCATTGCCGGCGGCCAGGAAACCGGTGAGGCGATCGGCTTGGCCGTGCCGCTGGCCGTGGCCGGTCAGGCGCTCACGATCTTCGTGCGGACCATTAATATCTTCTTCGCCCACCAAGCGGACCGCTTCGCGGAGAAAGCCAATTACAACGGCATTATCACCATGCATTTCATAGCCCTGGCGCTCCAGGGCCTGCGCGTGGCCGTGCCCACTGCGGCCGTGGCGGTCCTCGCCTCCGGCGACGCGGTCCAAAATGCATTGGAAGCCATTCCCAAGGTGGTTAGCGAGGGTCTGGGCATCGCCGGTGGCTTTATTGTGGTCGTCGGTTACGCCATGGTCATCAATATGATGAAGGCGCGCTCACTCATGCCCTTCTTCTTCTTGGGCTTCGTGTTCGCCACCTTCTCCACCACAATGGCCGGCTCCGGCTCCGTCAGTGACCCCCTGGCCGGCAAGGAGGGGGCCGGGGAGATGGCCAATTGGGTCGTCACCACCGTGCCCACCGGAGTCACCCTGGTGGCCCTGGGCATCCTCGGCGCCTGCCTGGCGGTCATCTACGTCCAGCTCAACCCCCAGTTCCATGAGACCGTCAGCCTGCCGCAGGCGGCGGCCGGCGGTGGCGGCGGTGGTCTGGACGACGACCTCGACGACGAGCTCGACTGAGCCGGAAAGGAATCTGAGATGACTACTGCGACGGCTCCGGACAAGACCTCTGATCGTCTGTTGACCACCCGCGACCTGGGCTCCATGTACTGGCGCTCGACAACCCTGCTGGGCTCCTTCAACTTCGAGCGCATGCAGGCCATGGGCTTCTGCTTCACGCTCATGCCCGCGATCAAGAAGTTCTACCCGAACAGCAAGACCGAGCAGGCGGCCGCTCTCAAGCGCCACCTGGAGTTCTACAACACCCACCCCTGGGTCTCCTCAGTGGTTTTCGGCGTGGTGGCCGCCATGGAGGAGAAGCGCTCCAAGGGCGAGGACATTGGTGATGACACCATCACCAACGTCAAGGTGGGTCTCATGGGCCCTCTGGCCGGCGTCGGCGACCCCATCTTCTGGGGCACCGCTCGCCCCGTACTCGCGGCCCTGGGCGCCTCCCTGGCGCTCAATGGCTCGATTGTGGGCCCGCTCGTCTTCTTCTTGGGCATTAATATCCTGCGCGTCCTCATCCGCTGGTACGGCCTGAAGTTCGGCTACGAGCGCGGCACCGAGCTCGTTTCCGAGGTCGGCGGCGGCCAGCTCAAGAAGATCACCCAGATGGCGGCCATTATGGGTCTGTTCGTCATGGGCGCCCTGGTGGCCAAGTGGACCACCATTAAATTCCCCGGCGTGGTCTCCTCGGTCACGGCCGACGATGGCACGGTCACCGAGACCACTGTCCAGTCGATCCTTGACTCGCTGCTGCCCGGATGCGCCGCCCTGGGTCTGACTTTCTTGTGCATGTGGCTGCTGCGCAAGAAAGTGAACGCCCTATGGATCATCCTCGGCATGTTCATCGTGGGCATTATTGGACGCTGGACGGGCTGGCTCGGTTGAACCAGCTCGCACCACGGACGCGGGGCCGCCGGGAACCTCCCGGTGGCCCCGCGCCGCACCGTCGGCCAGCACTCCGCCGACCCCCGCCCCGCCCCGGGCAGACACGTAAGACCCCATGTCCCCGCGCCCCAGGAGGAGACCCCGTGCGCAAGCTCATCGCCACCGACCTCGACGGCACCATCTTGTTCAACCGGCGGGTCGGCGCCGAGGACCTTGCCGCCATGGACCGCTGGCGGGCCGCCGGGCACCTGCTGGTCGTCGACACCGGCAAGTCCGTCTTCGCCACCCGCGACACCATGGAGCCCTGCGGTGTCACCTTTGACTATGCGGTGACCTTCACGGGCGCCGTCATCACTGATGGCGACTACCAGCCCCTGTCCGCCCGCTACCTGCCCGAGGGACTCGCCCAGGAGATCGTGGCTCGACTCGTGGACGTTCCGCAGATCACGGTTTTCGCCACCACCATTGAGACCGACTACATCCTGGCCGACACCCTGCACGAAGTCTCACCGATCCTCCAAGTCTTCGTTCCCATGAATGTCGAGAGCATGGCCGCGCATCGCTTCATCGGGGTGCCCATGCGCGTGGTTGACGACGCCGAGCGCGACCGCATTGTCGACGATCTTCTGGGTCGCTACGGCTCCCAGATCGAGGTGTACCGCAATCAGGAGTTCCTCGACGTAGTGCCGGCGGGCTCCTCCAAGGGCGGGGGCCTGGCCGATCTCCTGGCCGGCCCGCTGGCCGGGCAGAAGATCGAGACTTGGAGCATTGGGGATTCCTGGAACGATCTATCCATGCATGAGGCCGCGGACCACGCGGTTGCTCTACCCTGGTCTCCTCCGGAGGTCACCGCGGCCTGCGAGCTGACGACGCCGTCCATTGCCGCGCTGATCGACTCGATTCTGGCTGAGGAGGACTCATGACCCAGGTGGGACGTCGTATCGCCGACTGGTTTAAGGGCGGTGACCCCGAGGGCCCGGCGAAGATCCGTGCGTGGATGACCGGGGACGACGGCCGTCCCGAGGGCCTGACCTACTCCATGGCCAAACCGGTCACCGTCCTCATGGTTATCGCCATAATCCTCTATTACCCGACGAAGGGCTACGGCTCCATTGTGGCACTGGTGCTCGCAATCTTCGTTATGGGCGGGCGCGCCCTGATTGAGCGGCAAGTGCGCCGGGACATGTCGGACCTGCAGGAGGCTCGGCGCCAGTACGGGCGCACCCGCAACCCCGACTATTTGACGTTCATGGTGCTGCGCGCCGAGGGCATGCTGGAGGACAATATGACCCTCACCCGTCCGACGAAGGCCTGGCTGACGGAGCAGGTCGAGTGGGCCAAGGAACAGCAGGCCAAAGTTGAGCGTCGTGCCGCGAAGAAAGCGGCCCGGGACAAGCGCCGTCGTTCCCAGGAACCGAACGGGGACGACACCGGGGCGACCACTGCAAGCGAGGAGGAGTGACCATGGGGCTGGTTGACACCCCGTATGTGAGAGCCGTCCTGTGGGACATGGATGGCACCCTTATGGATTCCCAGCCCATCTGGGACGAGTCCTTCCAACGGCGCTGTGAGGCCCTGGGGGGAACGGTCACCCCGGATATGGTTGCCGCAATTAAAGGCGCCTCGATCCGTCGCACCCATGAGGTCATTGCCTCCACCGGTGCCACCTCAGGACCCGACGACCCGGCGACCGCCCAGGTCTTCGCCACTATTGCCGCCGACGTCGAGGCCTCTGTGAAGGCGAACCCGCCCCTGCTCCCGGGGGCCAAGGAGATCACCTCGGCCATGGCCGAGGTGGGCTTGGCCCAGGTCATTGTCACCCAGTCGCCGCGCCCCATTGTGGAGTCGGTGGCCCACGCCCTGGGTGACGTCTTCGTCGAGCTGGTCACGGGGGACGACGTCGCCTCCGGTAAGCCCACCCCGGTGCCCTACGGCACCGCCATTGAGCTGCTGGGCCTGAGCCCTCAGGAGTGCGTGGCCGTGGAGGATTCGGCGACCGGTGCGGCCTCAGCCCGCTCCAACGACGTCTATGTCATCCAGATCGGCGGCACCAAGGTGTTCCCCGGTGACCCCGGCATTACCGTGGTGAAGAACCTCGCCGCCGTCACCCCGCACCTTCTTCTGTGGGCGCAGCGCTAACCGGGCCCCCCTTCCCACCCGCCCCTCCAACCTCCCCTTCCCACCCGCCCCTCCAACAAAATCCTCACAGCACAACGTCCGTGGCCGCTGTGCTGTGAGGATTTCGTTGGAGGAGGGGAGGGTGGAGGGCTACTCGGCGTAGCGGTAGACGTTGGTCTCGCGCAGCTCAAAGCCGGCGCGGCGGTAAAGACGGTTGGCGGCCTCGCGGGAGGGGCGCGAGGTCAGGTCCACGGTGCGCGCCCCCAGCGACTGGGCGTGGGCGACGGCGGCCTCCACCAGGGCCTGGCCGGCCCCCTGGCCCCGAGCGTCGGCGTCGACCACAACGTCCTCCACCCAGGCGCGCAGGCCAGTGGGGATGGTGAAAGTCGCCAGGGTGAGCATTCCCAGGATCGGGGCGGTCTGCCCCTCGGGGGCGTCCGGGCGGAAGACCAGCAGGTAGACGCCGCTCTGCGCCACGAGGTCCTCGCACTGCTGCGCGCTCAACGCCGGGGCGCTGCGCGAGAGCTGGGGGATGAGGCGCTCCATGGCCTCAACGATCTCGGGGCTGGAGGCGGTGACAATCTCAACGGTCATAGTCTCAATCTCTCCTGGGTCTGTCCTGGGCAGAGGCGGGTTGCGGGGCCGCCAACGACGGCTCTAGCACACTACCCGCTCGCCGGCCCGCACAGTCAGCGCGGTCCCGGGCGCACTGGGCCGGTCGAGCACCGGGTGCCCATGCACGCATGGAGTGTCTAGACCGGGTTCATAATCGCCGCCTGAATGAGGGTGGCGCCGTTGGCGCGGTCGCACAGTCGGAGGACATAGGGGTGGTCGACAATGAAGTCGATGGGATCCTGCGGGTCTATTGCCGCAGTGGCCTCGACTCCAATCTCGGTGACGGCCGCGGCCACGGTGCCGTCCTCGCGGACAATAAGGCGTACTTGTTGGACGACTTGTCCGACCCGCAGGTCGGGGGCCATGTTGTCCAGGGGACCGGCGGCCATGCCCAGGCTGGTGAGCAGTGGCATGAGGGGCGTAGGCCCGGAGGCGAGGTCCAGGCGGGGCAGGGCCAGATTGACGGTGCGGGCGCCGCCGTCGGAATCGGTTGCGGCCTCCAGGGCGGCGGAGGCCTGGGCCCAGGTCTCCTCTGGCAGGTCGGCGGGGCTAGTGCCGGCCTGGGGCAAGATGACGTCCATGACCAAGGAGGCCTCGCCGCTAGGGTCGGGGGCGCCGAGATAGGGGATGCGCAGGGCGGCCCACCCCTGGCCCTCGACGTGGGTGAAGGAGTGGGTCATGTGCATGAGGTCACAGGTGGTGGTGGAGCCGTTGGCCAGGGTGAAGGTGGAGTCTTCTGCGGTGTGGTTGGGCTCGAAGGCCTCCAGCCAGCGGGCGGCGAATAGGATCGCGTTTTGCAGCACCAAGCTTATGTCGGGGGTCACTTCAATGGCCGACTTGTCGATCAGGCCGCCGGTCTCGTGCTTGACCCAGGCGTCCAGGGATTTCTTGGCCTGGGAGCGCGGCACGCGCTCGGTGTCGGCGTCGAACCACTGGTGGACGGTGTCCAGGTAGGTTTGGGAGACCTGAAGGTCGTCAATGATCAGGACGCGATTGGCCGCGTGAACCAGGGGCGCTTCGGGGATCTCCTGGGGATCGAAGTCCTCCAGGGCGGAGTCGTCGACGTCGTTGCGCAGCAGGGAGTTCTGGATGGCCGACCAGGTCTGGTTGCGATCCTGACCGGAGGCCCCGAGCAGGGCGTCAATGCTCTGGGGGTCTGTGGCGCCGGGGGCGAGCAGGGCTAGAGCCAGCGCCAAGGACAAAGGCGAGGCCAGGGCGTTTTCTTCGGGCGCCCGGGCGAGAGCATCGGTGATCATGGCCGCGCCCAGGGCGTCGCAGGCGGCCACGGCCTCCTCCAAGGCCGGGGCCTCAGCAAGGGGGACTTGTTGCCGGGTGGCGGTCGAGGTCAGGGCGGTGGCGGGATTGCCGCCGAAAAGACTGCCCGAGCAGGAGGCCAGCGTCGCGGTCAGCACCGGAGCCAGCGCTAGCAGTGCGCGCCGAGAGACCAGGGGGCGACCATGAGGTGCACGATGGGCCGAGGGGGGTACGTGAGCACGATCGACGGGTAAAGCAGTCATACTCCACCCTACGCACTCTCGCCGTCATGGTGGGACCGTATGCGCCCGCCCGTCATGCCCGGGCTCGTCAACCCGGCCGCACGGTTCCGGTTCAGCGGACGAGTTCGACAAGCACCTCGGCATGGTCGGTGTGGGGGAACATGTCGAATAGGCGGGCCCGCCGCGCCCTCAAGGAGGGCATGCGGGCCAGGTCCTGCGCCAGGCTCACAGGGTTGCAGGAGGAGTAGAGCACCCGCCTTATCCCGGAGGCCTCGATCCGCCCGGCCAGCTCGGCCCCAATGCCGCGCCGCGGCGGGTTGACCACCAAGAGGTCGGGCGGGTCTGCCGCCCCGGGGTCGAGCAGGCGCGCATTGCCCGCCTCGAAGCGGACCAGGTCCGGGTCCAGCCCCATGAGCGTCACGGACTGGCGGGCGCCGTCAATGGCCGACGTCGAGACCTCCACTCCCAGGATCGTGCGGCCCGGGGCCGCCAGGGATAGGGCGAAGCCGCCCACGCCGCAGAACAGGTCCCACACGCGTCTCGGGGCGCGCGCGGGACTGCCCTCAGCGCCGACGCCCTCCTGCGCCCAGGCCCGGGCGGTGGCGTACAGGGCCTGAGCCACGGCGGTGTTGGTCTGGAAGAAGGAGCGTGTGGGCAGGTGCAGGAGCAGCTCGCCGTTCACCAGCTGGACGGGGCGCCCGGCGCCGTGCTCTGGGCCGGCCTTCATCGGCGTCGTCACCGACAGGGCGGGCGCTGAACGGGCCGGGCCGGGCGGCGGGCCGCTGGGCGCCGGGTGTCGGCCGGGCAGGTGCAGGCGCATGAGAAGTCGGTCGGAGGCGGTGAGCACGATCTCCTCCTCACCCTCGATCACGGCCTGGTGCACCGGCTGAATATTGACGCTCGCCACCGCCAGCTGCGGCAGGCGCTGGTGCAGCTGTGGCAGGGCCTCGCGCAGTGTCCGCAGATGGCGTCGCGAACGCAGCACGAAGCGCACCATGAGGTCGCCGTCGGGCGAGGCGGTGACCAGCAGGTGCTTAAGCTCACCGCGGCGGGCGGGTACGTCGTAGGGGATGAGCCCCAAGGAACCGATCAGGGAGGCGAGCACCGGGAGGGCGGCCTGAAGTTCCCGGGCGTGCAGGGGGCAGGAGCGCAGGTCGACGCCCCTGCCGGTGGCGTCGAGGATCCCCAGGGTCGGTCGCCCAGTGGTGCCGGCCACAACCATTTTGGCCTTGTTGCGAAAGCCGGTTGGGGCGCTGGAGGCCGGTGGCGCCCAGGCGCTCCGTGGCACCGGGGACGGGCCCGCAGCGAGCAGGGCTGCGACCTTCTCCTGCTTGGCGGCCAGCTGGAGGTCCAGAGGCGTGGGCAGGTGGGGGCAGGAGCGGCATTGGCCGGCGTCGTGCCAGGCGCACAGCCCAGGACTGACGGGACTGGACGGTCCAGGGCCGGTTGGTCGGGGCGAGCGCGCCCGGGCGCGTCGGGCCATGGCGTCTCCTTCCGGCGGTCCCCCGAATCATAGGCGCCGCCCGGCGGACATCGGCTGCCCCCGGGGCTGCCCCCCGGACCGGCTGCCCCTGACCCGGCGCGAGGGACCGGCTGCTTGGGCGTCGGCCGGGTGCGGACATGTCTCGGAGGCGTCACGGACCTCCGGTACCCTGAGCGATGGCGTGCGCACCGCCACGCTGCCACCACAACCAGGGAGTGCCCATGCCAGCCGTTGTCGTCGTCGGGACCCAGTGGGGTGACGAGGGAAAGGGCAAGGCGACTGACCAGCTCGGTCAGAGCGTCGACTACGTCGTCAAGTTCAACGGGGGCAACAACGCCGGGCACACCGTCGTCATTGATGGGGAGAAGTTCGCCTTCCACCTCCTGCCCGCCGGCGTGCTGACCCCCGGTGTTGTTCCCGTCATTGGCAACGGCGTCGTCGTGGACCTGGAGGTCCTTTTCAAGGAGATTGAGGAGATTGAGTCCCGCGGCAAGGACACCTCCAATCTGCGCATCTCCGCTAACGCCCACATTATCCCCTCCTATAACCGCACCCTGGACCGCACCACTGAGCGATTCCTGGGCTCCCGCCAGATCGGGACCACCGGACGCGGCATTGGCCCGACTTACGCGGACAAGATGAATCGTGTCGGCATTCGCATCCAGGACCTCTTTGATGAGTCCATCCTGCGCCAGAAGGTCCGCAGCGCCTTGGACCAGAAGAACGGTCTTTTCCTTAAGATCTTCAACCGTCCCGCCATTGATCCTGAGGCGGTCGCCGACGAGCTCCTGTCCTACACCGAACGCGTGCGCCCCATGGTGGTGGACTGCTCCCTGCTCATTAATGACGCCCTGGACGCGGGCAAGACCGTGCTCTTCGAGGCCGGCCAGGCCACCATGCTCGACATTGACCACGGCACGTACCCCTTCGTCACCTCCTCCAACCCCACCGCCGGCGGCGCCTGCACCGGCACCGGGGTGGGCCCCACCCGTATTGACTCAGTGGTGGGTGTGGTCAAGGCCTACACCACCCGCGTGGGGGAGGGCCCCTTCCCCACCGAACTCACCGACAGCATCGGCGAGCGGTTGCGCGACGAGGGCGGCGAGTACGGGGTCACCACTGGGCGGCCGCGCCGGTGCGGTTGGCACGACGCCGTCGTGACCCGCTACGCCGCCCGCGTTAACGGCCTGACCGATCTGGTCATGACCAAGCTTGATGTGCTTACCGGCCACGCAACGATCCCGGTGTGCGTGGCCTACGAGGTCGACGGGCGGCGCACCGAGGACATGCCCCTGACCCAGTCCGATCTCCACCACGCCGTTCCCGTCTACGAGGAGCTGCCCGGCTGGAGCCAGGATATTACCGGCGTGCGCGATTTCGCCGATCTGCCCCGGGCCGCCCAGGACTATGTGCTGCGCATTGAGGAACTGGCCCGCTGCCGCGTCTCGGTCATTGGCGTGGGTGCGGGGCGGGAGGCCACCATTACCCGCCACCCGCTGCTGGGCTGAGGGCGCCCGGCCGTTCATAGCCGGTCGGGGCCGGCGGCGCATCGGGGGCCGGCTGCGGCATTAGAGGTACAAAAGACGTGTGCCCTCGGCGAGAGCCGAGGGCACACGTTACGAGTTGTCGGAGGCGTTGACTATCACTGGCCGGGGAAGGGCGGCTGGCCGGGCTGGGGGCCGGGCCCTGGCATGGGGGCTCCGGGCTGGGGGCCGGGCCCCGGCATGGGGGCAGCGGGCTGGGCGGCCTTGCGCTTCTTGGAGTTGTTCACCAGAACAACAGCAACGATTGCGCCGACGACCACCAGCAGGAGCACCCCACCACCGACGAGGAGGAGCGCCATGGAGCCGCTGCCATCCCCGCCCACGGCGCGCAGGTCGCCCTGCTCGTCGAGGAAGTTGTCCCAGGTGACCGTGTTGCCCTTGACGGTGCTGTTCCCACTGTGCTCTGTGACCTTCCCGGGGAAGGTCACAGAGAGAGTGCTCTTAACGTCGCTCTTGTACTCCTCCATTTCAGAGCTCTTCTTCATATTGAAGACGTAGGTGCTGCCTTCATGGGTAATGGAGGTGTCGCCGCGGAACTCGCTGAGGGGGATGTTGGTGGCCTTGATCTCGCAGGTCGGGTTCCCTTCTTCTCCCTTCTCCGTGAATTTGTAGGTGATCTCTGCCCCCTCGGGGATGTTGGAGTTATCGCCCGTCCCCTCTTCGCTGCAACTCTGCTCTGTGACGTAACCGGATCCTGTGGAATCCCACATTATATACGTGAGGTCGACTCTGTCGTCCTTTTTGATCTTGAAGTCGTATGTGACGCCGCAGGCGCTCAGAAGCACCAGGAGCGGAATCAGGGCTGCGGCCGCGGCACGCCGGCGATTGGCGGGAGAAAGGATGCTCATGGGCGCGAGTCTACAGGGCCCCGGGCGATCGTCACTGGGCATCGTGCAGGGGCTTGGCAAAGTTGTTTGTTGTGGGGCTGGCCTGGGGTGATGGCGGGTTCTGGGGGTGCGGGGGTTGCGGCGTGGCCTGCTTGGGAGATGATGGATAGTGCTTAAACAGTCCTGCATTCCTCGAAGGTGAGGCCACGCCGCTATGCCATCCTGCCCCATCGAGGTCCTGTCGCGCCAGAGTCTGCTCGATGTCCTGGCCAAGGTATCC
>NZ_RYFV01000017.1 GCF_004104015.1 Actinomyces oricola
CACCGACCAAGCCGACAACCAGAGCACCAGCCAGACAATCGACGAACCCCAGCCGGCAACCACCGGCTCCAGATAAAACACCCTCCACAAAACCCAGGGCTTGACAGACCGAAGACTCCGGAGGCTCCGGGCGACCAGGCCAGGAGCGACGACAAGGCCGAGGGTGACGACCGGGCCGGGGGTGACGACGAAGTCGGGAGTGGCGACGAAGTCGGAAACCCCAGCCCCGCCACCGCAGCACATGCCCGCCTCCACGGCTCCGAACCGACCGAAACCACCCAAAACCAGCCGTTTTTCAACCAAAAACCCACGTCATGGGACGACCATGACGTGGGTTTGAGTGCTATGCAATTGGTCGGGGTGGCGGGATTTGAACCCACGACCTCTTCGTCCCGAACGAAGCGCGCTACCAAACTGCGCCACACCCCGTGTGCGGCAGAGCCACTATAGTCGCAGCGCCCAGGTGGAAGGAAATCGGCGGTGCTGAGGCTTCGCTCACGCCCTCTCCGGGACCGGGCGAGCCGGCTTCACGCCCTCTCCGGGACCGGGTGGGTCGGCACGAGGCGCCGCCGGGCCGGCTTCACGCCCTCTCCGGGACCGGGCGAGCCGGCTCAAGGTGCAGCAATAGCCGGGCGGGCCGGCACGAGGCGCAGCAAGGTTGCCTCAGGGCGGCAGGCTATACGCACTGGCGTGAAGGGACTGGTTCCCAGGCCTGCGGAGACATGGAGGTACATGTCCTCGGTGGCGGCCGGATCGCCAAGGCGCCCCGGCCACTGGGACAGGCCTGAGGCGCGTGAGCAGTCCAGGTCGCAGTTGGTCACCAGGGCCCCGTACCCGGGCACGCACAGCTGGCCGCCGTGGGTGTGGCCCGCTAGAGCGAGGTCGACGGCGTCCTCGACCATGGTGTTCAGCACTCGCTGGTAGGGGGCGTGGGTGAGCCCTAGGCGCAAGGGCCGGCCCCACCGGTTCATGACCGCGGGGGCGCCGTCGTCGTTGGCCTCTGGTCTCGCGGAGGGCGGCGGGTAACGGTCCTGGTTGGCGTGCGGGTCATCGACCCCCACCAGGTCAATGCGCTTCCCACGCACAACCAGCTGATCGCGCCGGTTGCCCAGGTTCGCCCAGCCGCCTGAGGCCTGAAGGTCCCGCACCTCCCGCCAGGGGAGAACCGGCAGGGCCTCCTTGGCGTCAGGGGCGTCGGCGGTACGAGGATCGGTGCGCAGGTAGCGGGTGGGGAGCCTGAACACCGTGGCGTAGTAGTCGTGGTCGCCCATGACAAAAGCGCCCGGCAGCCCCAGGAAGGGCTCGAGGGCCCGGGTCAGTGGCTCAACGCCGTCGGCGAAGGACAGGTTGTCCCCCGTGTTGACCACGACGTCGGGGCGCACCTGCTCCAGTCCTCTTACCCAGGCCACGCGGGCCTCGGTGTGCGCGGTCAAGTGGAGGTCGGACAGGTGCAGGATGGTGATCGGCTCCTCGTCCTCCGCCAAGACGGGGACCTCGCAGCGCCGCAGCACCGGCATGCGCGCCTCGATGAGCGCGTATCCGAGCGTGCCCAGGCCAGTGATCGCGAGGCCGGCGAGGCTTCGCGCTATGAACTGTGCCGCCACGGATCAGCCTTCGTCGTCGCCGCGGCGGTTGGCCTCGAAAGCACCGCCAGTGGCGGGGGTGCTGGGCTCAGGGGAGGTGGTGCCCCCGGCATCTAAAGCGGTCTGGTTCGCCTGCTGCCACTCCCCTTGACTCATGCCACTGGTGGAAACGTCGCTGGAGGCGTTGGAGCTACTGCTCGTGCCGCCAGTGCTCCCGTCATAGGAGGATTGGGTGGCGGTACCGCCACCCAGGCTCACCTGGTTGAAGCCGACTACGGACTCATTGGCCAGTGCCGCATCCATGTACATCCTCCACAGTGGGGCCGGGGCGTCGGAGCCGTACATGGTCGGGTAGTAGCGTCCCCCAACGTACTGGCCGTCCATGGGGTAGTAGCCGTCGGAGTGGCCCAGCCAAACGGCGGCGGCGAGCTGGGGGGTGAAGCCCACGAACCAGGCATTGTCCATTCTGTCAGTCGTGCCGGTCTTGCCCGCAGCCGGGCGCCCTCCTGAAAGCGCCGCCGCCGGGGCGGTACCCGAGGAGGAGAGCACATTGGTCATGGTTAAGGCGGTCCGGTCTGCCGCTAAGGCGTCCATCGCCTGGGTGCAGCCGGCGCTGGGGACCGCCATCGCGTTGCCGTCAGCGTCCTTAATGGAGTCGATGGCGATCGGGGTGCAGTAGACGCCGTGCGCGGCGAAGGCGGCGTAGGCGCTGGCCATAGCCAGTGGCGTGATCTCCTGGGCGCCGAGAACGATCGAGGGCATGGGATCGAGACGGCTGCCATCGGCCTTGGTCACGCCCAGGTTGGCGGCCAGTTCGGTGACGGCGCAGATGTCCATCTGGGCGAGCATGCGGGCGTAGCCCACGTTAATGGACATGGCCGTGTTCTGGATGACGTTGTGAGTGCCGCCCTCGCTGGCGTTGGCATTGTTGACCGGCCACGGCTCGGGGATGGTGTCATCACAGGAGATGGTCCAGGTGGAGGAGGCGAAGGTGGTGGGGGAGGTGTTCATGGTGGTGTAGCCGGACTTGCCGAGTTGATACCACTCCGCCAGAACGAACGGCTTGAAGGCCGAGCCCGGCTGGAAGCCATTGGACTCCAGCCCGCCGTGCTGGTAGTCCGCCGCGTAGGAGATCTGCGTCGTGGAGAAGTCCCCCTCCTCCCCGTAGGTGGTGTTCTGGGTCATGGCCAGGATCCTGCCGGTGCCCGGCTCGACGGAGACTAGGGCGGCCTTAACCTCAGAGGGATCCCCGGTGGGGACGTACTCCTGGACGGCCGCGTCGGCCGCCGCCTGTTTAGTCAAGTCAATAGTGGTAATAATCTCCAGTCCGCCGCGCAGCAGGAGCTGGTTGCGCTCGGCCTTGGTGGCGCCGAAGAGGTCAGAGTTCTCAATCTCGCCGACGACGAAGGCGCAGAAGTAGGCGGCCGACCCGGCGGCACCGCAGCCACCGACCTCATTGGTGACATTGAGGATGTCGGCGATCTGGGTGTCCAACCCGGCCTGATACTCCTCCTCGGTAATGAACTCCTCCTCATACATCTTGAGCAGCACCCAGTCCATACGGGCCTTGGCCTCATCCGGGTTGGTGACCGGGTCGTAGGCGCCGGGGGCGTTGGTCAGGCCCGCCATGAGTGCGGCCTCCGGGATGGACAGCTCGGCGGCGGAGTGGGAGAAGTAGTGCTGGGCGGAGGCCTCAACCCCGTAGGTCGACGGGCTGAAGGCGGCAATGTTGAGGTAGCCCTCGAGGATCTGCTCCTTGGTGTAGGTCTGCTCCACGGCCAGGGCGTACTTGATTTCGCGCAGCTTGCGGGAGACGGACTTCTCCCCGGCGGCGGCGACCTGTGTCGGGTCCCCTGAGCGCAGACCGGCCTCAATGAGGATGTTGCGCACGTACTGCTGCGTCAGCGTCGAGGCGCCCTGGGTGCTTCCCGAGTTCGTGTTGGAGACGACGGCGCGGACAATGCCGGTGGGGTCGACGCCCTTGTGCTGGTAGAAGCGCTGGTCCTCAACGGCGATGATCGCGTCCTGCATGGTGGGGCTGATCTGATCCAAGGGCACCACAATGCGGTTCTCGGCGTAGAACTGGGCGATCTCGGTGCCGTCGGAGGCCTTAATGACCGAGACCTGGCTGGGCTCGAGGATGTTGAAGTCTGAGGGCAGCTCGTTGAAGGCCTGCTGGGTGGCCTTGGTCAGGGCGGAGGCCACTCCCACCGCCGGTGCCGCGAAGCCTGCGGACAGGACGCCGCCTGCGCCGGAAAGCAGAATGAAGACAAGGAACATCGAGACGACCTGGGCAGGCGAGAGGGATCGACCGCGGGCGGGAGACTTCGACATGGGGTCAGGGTACGTGGAAGCGGCCGCCTCATGTTGTGTCGCACGACTACCTCAGCCTGAAAAAGCCCTGTGCGTCCAGCAAGTGGGCGCCCCTCGTCCCACTGTCCGGCCGGTAGCGTCTCCGCGTTCCGCCCTCAGCCCAACCCCGCCCGCGCGCGCATCTCTGGCTGCGGCCCCTTTACGGCAGGTAAACCTTGCCAAGAGCGGCGAAATGGGGCGAGGGGGGAGCCGGGGCCGCCGCAAATCTCCTTCATGTGGCCTGAGACACGAATGGTTTTGCGGATGACGTTCGGTTGGCATACTGTCCTGGTGTGACGCGGCTGACACTGTCGTTCGTCGTGAGATCAGGGAGTGAAGATGACGAGTATCGACCAGACCTGGGCGGCGAGGGCAGCCTGCGCCAATGTCGAGCCCGACCAGCTCTTCGGCAAGGGGGCCGAGCAGCGCGATGCCCGTTCGCTGTGCTTCACCTGCCCCGTGCGCATGGAGTGCCTGGCTGAGGCGCTGGACTCCGAATCCGCCTTCGGGGTGTGGGGCGGCCTGACCGAGCGCGAGCGCCGGGCCCTACTGCGCCGCTTCCCGGAGGTGACCGATTGGGGTGCGTGGCTGCGGCGCGAGGATGATGACCTCGTCGCCGAAATCCATGCTCGGCGCGCCCCACGAATCCTGGCCCGTGTCCGTTGAGACGCCTCATGGGCCCGGGCCGACTGAAAGGGCCTCCGGGAGGCGGGCCGCCGAGTTGCCCGGCTTGCCCAGTGAGTTGCCCGGCGGACCGGTGACGGCACTGGTGGCGGCAGCGCCTCGTGGTGCGACGGCGCTTCCGGCCGACGGCCGCCGACCTTAGGGTGGGCTCATGACTACATGGGAATATGCCACCGTCCCCCTGCTCACCCACGCCACCAAGCAGATCCTTGACCAGTGGGGCGCTGATGGTTGGGAGCTCGTCCAGGTCATCCCCGGCCCCACCGGTTCGGAGAACCTGGTCGCCTACATGAAACGCCCACGGGCCTGAGGCCCGCCCTCTTGAGGCCCGCCCCGGCGTGGCAGTGTCCGCTCTCCTCCGGGAGGGTGAGCACTGCCACATTGGCGGGAGGGTGACGATCAGCGGGCGCGACGGCGGAGACGGTCCACATCCAGCAGCGTGACCGCCCTGCCCTCCAGGCGGATCCAGCCGCGAGAGACGAACTCGGCCAGCGACTTGTTGACCGTCTCGCGGGAGGCGCCGACCAACTGGGCGAGCTCCTCCTGGGTGAGGTCGTGCGGGACGTGCACGCCATCCTCGGTGGTCGAGCCGAAGCGGTCGGCCAGGTCCAGCAGGGCCTTGGCGACGCGCCCGGGCACGTCGGAGAAGACCAGGTCGGCCAGGGCGGTGTTCGTGCGGCGCAGGCGCTGAGCCAGGGCCCGCAGCATGTCCTTAGCGAGTGTGGGGTGGGACTCGATGAAGGTCATGAGCTGGTTGTGCTCGAGAGTAAGCAGGTCGGTGGGCGCCACGGCCGTAGCGGTCGTTGAGCGCGGGCCCGGGTCGAAGAGGGTCAACTCGCCTACGACCTCGCCGGGGCCGAGCACCGCCAAGAGGTTTTCACGACCGTCGGGGCTGGCATGGCCGAGCTTGACCTTGCCTGAGAGCAGGACGTAAAGGCGGTCTCCCGCATCGCCCTCGTTGAACAGGGTCTCGCCACGGCGCAGAGTGGTCTGCGTCATCATGGCGCGCAGCTCCTCCCGCTCTTCCGGGCCCATGCCCTCGAAGAGCGGAATCCTGGAGATGATGCTGTCTTCCACGAAGGTCCTCCTGTGGTGCTGGTCTGCCGGGCTCTGCCTCGCGCAGCCCGCATATCTATCCTAGCTACGGTCTGTGATCTGTCGCACGCCGTGGAGCATTGTAGTCTCAGTGTGGCGTACGTCAAATCGCGGAGGAATGAGCCACGCCGATAGAGCCGCGTCCAAAGAGCTTTTCGGGTGCACTATCCGTCAAAGGAGCCGTCAGAGGGCCTGAGCCGTAAACCAAGGAGCCCATCCATGAGCACACCCGCCGTACAGGCCGGCGAGGAGGAGCTGCGCCGTCGGGCCGCCGCCGTCGACGACGAGCTCGTCGCCCTTTACCCGGACGCGCGCTGCGCCCTCATTCACGACGGCCCCTTTCAGCTGCTGGTCGCCACAGTCCTATCCGCCCAAACCACTGACGCCCGGGTCAACACCATCACCCCCACCCTTTTCGCTGAATTTCCCGAGCCGTCAGCCCTGGCCGCCGCCGACCGCCAGGGCCTTGAGGAGTTACTGCGCCCCCTGGGAATGCAGCGCACCCGCGCTGAGCGCCTCCTGGGCCTGGGGCGGGCGCTCACCGAGCGCTTCGACGGCGTCGTCCCCGACCGGCGCGAGGACCTCATGAGCCTGCCGGGGGTGGGCCGGAAGACGGCCAATGTGGTGCTGGGCAACGCCTTCGGCCACAGCGCCATTACCGTGGACACCCATGTGGGGCGCCTGTCGCGGCGGTTGGGGTGGAGTAAGCACAAGGACCCACTCAAAGTCGAGGCGGACATTGCCGCTGTATGGGAGCCGCACCGGTGGACCGACGGCTGCCACCGGCTAATCGAGCACGGACGCCGGATCTGCCGCGCCCGGGCCCCGCGCTGCCAGGAGTGCGCGCTCCTGGACCAGGGGCTGTGCCCGCAGGTCGGAGTGTGAACCAGGGGCGGGGCGCGCCCTCCGCGCCCGGGCGCAACTTTGACCTGGACTCGCATTGGGGTGAGCTTGGCGGGGCGCGCCCTCCGCGCCCGGGCGCAGCTCAGGTCGTCTCGGCCAGGAAGGGCAGCAGTGCCGCCGTGAGCTTGTCGGGGGCCTCCTCGTGGGGGAAGTGCCCCACGTCGTGGATGGTGACCTGCTGCAGGGGCCCGGCGACGTGATGGGTGTCGCGCGCGTAGGCCTGCGCCGGCTGCACTGGGTCGAGCTGACCCTGGATGGAGAGCACCGGGATACTCACGGGCTTCGCCAGTGCCGCTATCTCCGCGCGCGTGAGCACTGAGTGGCGCACCGGCTCCATGGCGCTGCGGGCGGCGCCGGGACGAGCCAGCAGGGAGGCGTAGTAGCCCGCGGACTCCACCACCGCCCGACGCGTGCGCGGGCCCGTCCAGGAGCGCAAAAGGCGCTCCATGCCCACGCGCGTGCGCAGGGAGCGCTCCGGGAGCAGCGGTACCTTGAAAGAGAGGTACTGGAGGGCCGTCCCTGAGAAGGCGCGCCCCCGCAAGGAGCGGACGGCCAGTGGGTGAGGGGCCCCCACGGGAACGATTCCGGTCAACAGTCCGGGTGCGATTCCGGCCAGTGCCCAGGCGGCCTGCCCGCCCAGCCCCGCTCCTACGACGACGGCGCGCTCGTGGCCCAGGGCCGGCACCACGCGTTCAAGGTCCTCGGCCAAGGTGATGAGGTCGTAGCCCGACGGCGGACGGTCGGAGCCGCCGAAGCCACGCAGGTCCAGGGCGGCGACCCGGTACCCGGCCTGGGCCAGCGGCCCAATGACGTGGCGCCAGGCCCACCAGCACTCGGGGAAGCCGTGAACCAGCAGGATCAGCGGAGGATCGGCCTGGGCGGGGTCGGTTGGAGGGGGAGTCTCGGGTCCCGCCATGGCGACGTGAAAGCGGGTGTCCCCTGCCGTGAGGTCACGGTGGGTCCAAGGGCCGGGGCGTTTGACGACGACGGGCATACTCGCAGCCTATCCGCCGTCCGGGGCGCCGGCGGTGGCTCAGTTCTCATGTCATGAGCAGGCTCAGGAGCACGTAGATGCCGGTGCCGCCCACTAGTGACAGGCCAATGGCTCTACGCCACAGGTGTAGGGCCGCCGTCGTCCCGATCCCGGCGAGGGCCGGGACCCAGGTCGCCGGTGCCGGGGTGAGGCCGTCCAGGGTGTAGGCGACCAGCACGATCATGACCCCCAGGGGCATGGCCTGGGACAAAAAGGCCAGTAGGGGGCTGCCGGCGCGCCCGCGCAGAAGCACGAAAGGGGCGATCCGGCAGCTTAAGGTGATCGCCGCCACAACAACGACCGCCACTGCGATCTGAGGGTTGGTCAGCATGGGGGCGTCTCCTCCCGCTCGGTCCTGCGTCGGCGCACCGAGTAGACCGCGATCAGCCCCAGGGTCAGAACCCCCAGAGCGCTGAGCAGTGCCGCCGAGCCGCCGACGAGCAGACCGACGGCGCCCGCCCCCACGCCCACGGCCAGCACCGTCGTGTCGGGATGGGTGCGCCAGTTCTCAATGACCAGAACAACGAAGAGCGCGGTGAGAACGAAGCCCAGCAGCTCAATGCGCTCCCCGACCATCCTCGCCAGCGCGGTGCCGATCAGTGCCCCCGACGTGGTGCCCACGATCCAGGAGGATTGGCTCAACGCCTCCACGCACAGCACGTAGCGCCCGCTCATCGCCCGCTGGTCCTTGGAGGCCAGCAGCGCGTAGACCTCGTCGGTAATGGCGTGAATGGCGTACAGGCGCGCCAGGGCCGGGCCGCGCACCCGGCTCAGCGGGAAACTCAGGCCGTAGAAAACATGCCGGCCCGAGACGAACAGCGTTGACGCGGCTATGGCCGCCAGCGGCTCGCCGGCGCCCGCCAGGGGCACCAGCAGCATCTGCATGGTGCCGGAGTAGATCACCACGCTCCACAGCGGCGCCCACCACCAGTCCAGGCCAACGGCCGCCAGCAGGGTGCCCGCGGCCAGCCCCAGAGTCGTGTAGCCGATCATGACCGGGGCGGCGTCGCGCAAGGCGTCACCAGCAGAGCACATGGGGGCCGGCGCCGCCCCGGAGTCCCCGCTTTCTGAAAGCGCCCCGGCACTCCCGCTCTCTCGTGCCCGGGGGTGCCCGCTCTTTGAAGGCGCCTCGGAGTCTCCCGGCGCGGCGGAACCGGCTGGCGCGGCGGAACCGGCTGGCGCGGCGGGGGCCCCGGACGAGCCCGTGCCGCGAGGGGAGCCTGCGACGGGGGCGGGTTTGAGATCCTCAGTCATGGCGGGCGCGGTCGATGATCTCCTGCTCACGCCGTCCGGCTTGGCGGGCCGAGTGGGAGACGACGCCGACCAGGATCATGAACAGGCCGAAGGCCAGGAAATGACCACTGAGGGCATCGCTCCACACGAAGCTCGCCAGATTCGCCCCCAGGTCGGAGTGGATGGTCAAACGCTCCATGATTGGGCCCAGGGCGCTGGCCATGGTGTGAGGGGCCAGGAGGAAGGGCAGCCCCAGCACCACGCTGATAGCGCCGACGACAAAGGGGCCCAGGGAGGAGCTGCGCGCCATCCACATGGCGGCGAGCAGCGCCAGGGTGCCGACGATCAACTCCATGAAGCCGCCTGGAGAGAAGGACAGGGCGAAGGGCTCCACGCCCTGACGCATGTGAGCGGCTGAGGAATGGAGGAAGTACCAGCTCACCGGTAGGGCCGCAATGGCCACGAGCACGCCCGCCCAGTGGGTGGCGGCCCGAGAGGGGGGCTGGCCGACCACGCTGGAGCCCTCCAGGATCACCTCGTCCTCGTTGCGGGCGGAGGCAGACGTGGTCTTGGAAGCGGCCCGGGAATCGGGCGCCGTCTTCGACTCGGAGTCGGCGCCACTGCGAAGCGCCACCCAGGACTTCTCCTCAGAGGCGATGGAGTCAGAAGTCTCAGGGCCCCCGGGAGTCTCAGGGGAGGGTGAACCGGGCGTGGTGGCCTCCGGGGCGGACGCCATCTTGGGCCATACGACCGAGGCGTCCTCGGAGGCGAGAGCGGGGGCCGGAGAGGCTGCTGAGGACTCATCGGCGCTGCTGGTGTCGGTCAGAGGGTGGGCTTGCTCGCCTGACTGATCGGTGGCGGAGTCGAGGATGTCCGCTCCAGCATTAGCCAACCCAGAGGTCTCCAGCAGGGCGCGGCGGCGCACGGCGGTGTCGCTGACGTCAGCGCGCGCCGCATGACCCCCTCCGGCGGCTCGGCGGCCCGCCCTGGAGATAGTCGGCGGCTCCTGTGCAATCGGGAGAACTACTCTTTCAGCCGCCGGTGCGGGGCCGGCCTCCTCGGGGCTGGGTGAAGTCGCGGGCTCATCGTGAGGGGTCGGCGAGTCCATGGGCGGCAGCGAGTCGCGCGTGCGGTGCCTCATGGCTCGGTGCCGGGCGGAAACCCGGACGGTTGGAGCGTTCTGCTGGTGGTTCTGAGCAGAGTCGGGCTCAGCGGCGGGCTCGGGGGAACGCCCGACCGCACTGGGCGCTGTCCTGGTCGGTGCGGGCTCCGGTGTCCCTGCGGTGGAGGGTGATGCGGGTTCGGCGGTTGTGGGCGCGGCCGTGGATGTTGGTTTGGCTGGGGCCGGTGATGCCGGCTCGGTGGTTGCGGGTGTTGGTTTGGTGGCCGTGTCCGCCGGTTCTTGGTCGGTGGGTGCCTTGTCGCTGGTGGCGGGTGTCGTCGGCTTGGGGGTGGCGGATGACGACCCAGTGGACGCGGGCACGGCAACGGTGTCTGCCGGCTCCCGGTCCGTGGTGTCTGCCGGCTCCCGGTCGGTGGTGCCTGCTGGCTTCCGGTCGGTGGTGCCTGCTGGCTTCTGGCTGGTGGTGTCTGCTGGCTTCCGGTCTGCGGGTGCTTTGCTGCCGGTGGTCGGTGCTGTTGCCTTGGTGGTGGGCGCTGATTCCTGGGGGCGTGCGGCTGGTGGTCGCGCCGACGCCGGCTCTGGCACCTCCTCAGCAGCCGACGCGTCCGGCTCGGCGCTGTCAGCGGGTGCCTTGTCGCCGGCCGACTTCTTCTTGGCGGCGACGGGCGCCGGGGCGGACGACGTCGGCGTCTTCCCGGCAGCCGGCTCCGCTGTCTCCTTAGTCTCCTTAGCGGAGGGTGATGCGGGTTCGGCGGTTGTGGGCGCGGCCGTGGGTGTTGGTTTGGCGGCCGTGTCCGCCGGTTCCTGGTCGGTGGGTGCCTTGTCGCTGGTGGCGGGTGTCGTCGGCTTGGGGGTGGCGGATGACGACCCAGTGGACGCGGGCACGGCAACGGTGTCTGCCGGTTTCCGGCTGGCGGCGTCTGCCGACTTCTGGTCGGCGGTGCCTGCTGGCTTCCGGTCCGTGGTGTCTGCCGGCCTCCGGTCTGCGGGTGCTTTGCTGCCGGTGGCCGGTGCTGTTGCCTTGGTGGTGGGCGCTGATTCCTGGGGGCGTGCGGCTGGTGGTCGCGCCGACGCCGGCTCTGGCACCTCCTCAGCAGCCGACGCGTCCGGCTCGGGGGTGTTAGGTGCTGCGGCGGTGTCTGCTGGCCCAATAACGCTGGGCACATCCAGGGTGGAGCGCGCGTCGTGGGCGCGCGCAGGTGCGGGCTGCGGTGTCTGCGCGGTGGAGGGTGATGCGGGTTCGGCGGTTGTGGGCGCGGCCGTGGGTGTTGGTTTGGCTGGTGATGCCTTGGTGGCGGCCGCTGGCCGGGAGGGGTTGGCGGTGGCACCGGCGGGCTTCTCCTCGGCACCGGCCGGCTTCTTCTCGGCACCGGCCGGCTTCTCCTTAGCGGTGGTTGGCTTCTTCTTGGCGGTGGGCGCCGGGGTGGACGACGTCGGCGTCTTCTCGGCGGCCGGTTCGGCTGTGGGAGGGAGCGCCTTGTCGCCGGCCGGCGCGTGAGCCGCCGGCGCCTGGTTACCGGATGCCGCTGTCCTCACCGGCTGGGCTTGCTCCTGGGCGCTCGTGCCCTGGGTGCGTGCCGGTGTTGGCTTGGCGGCCCCTGAGGCAGAGGAGGCCGATGCTGGCCTGGACGTGGCGGGTGCCGGCTTGGCGGGGGTCGGCTGGGCGGGGGTCGGCTGGGGTGTGGCCGATGGAGTCTTAGGGGTGGCTGCGTCCGTGGGCTCAATGACGCTGGGCACATCCAAGGTCGAGTACGCGTCATGGGGGCGCGCGGGTGCGGGCCCCGGCACCCTCCTGGTGGAGGAGGCTGACGGTCTGAAGGAGGCGGGCGCCGACTCCCGGGCGGGTGCCGGCTTGACGGGGGTCGGCTGGGGTGTGGCCGATGAGGCCTTGGGGGTGGCTGCGTCCGTGGGCTCAATGACGCTGGGCACATCCAAGGTCGAGTACGCGTCGTGAGGGCGTGTAGAGGCCATCGTGGGTGCGGCCGGTGCAGCGGAGGCGGGCGCCGGCTTGGCGGGACTGGTTGCGGCGCTGGCCGACCCGTCTTCGGCGGCACTGGACGCCTTGTCGGCTGGGGCCGGCGTCCTCGCAGGGCGGGGCGGTACCTGCGCAGCCCTGGCGGCTGGGGCCGAGGCAGTGGGCACCTCCCGAATAAAGTTAGCCGTTTCCTCAGCTCTGGTGGGCGGCGCCGAGGCGGTGGGCACCTCCTCCACTGCGATGGGCGCCTCTACGACGTCGGCCGGCGATTTTCCAGCGACAGCCGGCACCTCCTCAATGATCTGAGGGATTTGCTGGACAGGGGCGGGTGCCTCATCGAAGGGGATGGGCACCTCCTCAACGCGAACGGGTCGCCTCACGGGGCGGGTGACGGCTTCGTTCATGAGGGGCGACAACTCTTCGGCGACACCGGGTACGGGCCGCGCCTCGGCGGCACCGGGCTGAGGCGCCCCCGTGCGGGGGGTGTCGGTAATGACGCCAGGGGCCTCTTTAGACGGGTGGCCTACCGGGAAGGTGCCCGCATGGGCGGACTCAGGGCTTTGCCCGGCGGGGGCCGTGCCGGCCTCATCGGGGGCACTGGTCGACGGCGTGACCGAGGACTGCGTGGCCTTCTGGGCGGCGTCGTCGACGCCATCCCTGCCCTTCTCCTCGGGATCCTTGGGGTTTTCAGTGCTCACGGGGACCTCCTTCACGCCCACACGGTAGCTGTGGGGCTGTCGTGCACCCGGAAGGCGTGCCGGGTAGGGAAACTATGGGGGTAGACCCTGCGCCATCCTCGCCTACAGGGTGTCAATGGGTCGAGGTGGGCCGGGGGATGACGTGAGAGGCGCGGGGCACCCAGCCTCGACGTCGGTCTTCAGGACCCGGGGCCCGAGGGGTGCAGCGCCGCCAGCTCGGAGAGGCGGCCGTCGCGGCGCGCCAGGTGAACCCCCAGACCCAGGGCCGAGAGGATCAGACCCGTGCCGACCAAGGTGATCGCTGTCGGATCCCCGGGCAGAAGACGAATCACCCGAGTATAGAAGGGGACTCTCAGGCTCAGAATCGCAGGAAGTCCAAGAAGCACCAGTAGCGGACCCGTGGCACGCAGACCCAGGCTGGAGCGCGCCGAGCCGGCGGCCGCTAGGAGCATGAGGAGGCCCGCCGCCAACAGCCCCCACGACGGAGAACCTGCCGGGGGATGGGCGACGCCGGTGTACTCGCGGTGCAACAACGTGATCGCCACCAACATGCTGGGGACAGTGAGGACCAGGGAACCGATGTGGTCACGCCTGCGAGAGGGCGGCGCCGAAGGTGTGACTCCCATCTCCTTGTCCGACTGCGACAGTCGGAATGAGAGCCGCGCCTCGCCCCGGCCGCGTCGTCGCGCCCGCCGCATTCCCCACGACCCGCCCAGCAGGACCGCGGCGACCACCAAGACCATCCCGGTGGGGATGAGCGCCTGCATCCACCCATAGGGCAGACTCAGTACCCGTTCAGGCACGCCCAGGACCGCGAGCTGGAGCACCAGGGCCGTCAGGCCGGCCACCAGGGGCCCCACCGAGGAGCGCACGGCGAACACGCCGTGGGCGGCCATGCAAACCGCGAAGAGCAGTGCCAGGTACAGCACTGTCAGGACTGCGTTCCCGCGCGTCGACTGCTGTGCGGCGAGCCCGGCCAGGATCAGGCAGGCAGGGGCGAGGATCAGACCCAGTGCGCCGGTGAGCAGGTGGTCGCGGCGGCGCCCGCGCGGGGCCGCGGGCACACCGCCGGCAGGCGTGGAGGCGGGGTCCGGTCCTGGGAGGGGGCTGGGTGAGCTCACAGGCCTGAGAGTAGTGGACGTTCACTGGGCGATGGTGGCCGAAGGCCGGTGGTGAATGCGGGTGCCGGGGCGGGCCGGCCCGGCCCTGGGGCGGGTCGTTGAGACCTCTTCGCTGCGCGCACGGTAGAGGGCCCCCAGTCTGGGACACCCTCTACGTACGGGGATTCAAGGCCCTTGCTCAAGATCAGCCCTTCATGCGAATCGAGCGGTTGCCATCGCCCGCCTCGAAGACTTCGAAGTCTGATCGGTACCGTTCACGCCAAGACGGGTCGAACTCCGACAGCAGCGCTTCGGGATCTACGCGACCGCTCGCAAACTCAAACACGAGGTCGGCGCGATTGGCCGCGTAGAGCACGATCGGTGTGACAGGAGCAGACGAGGACAGCGGCATCTCGAACCAGGAGGCAATCTCTTCGACCATGTAGTGCCCTGTGATCAAGTCACACGCGGCAAGGAGGCTCGCAACCCGAATACGGCTGTCACCAGATGCCTTCTCGCCCTTCCGCCACTTCTGCACTGCGGGCACACTCACACCGACCATCCGCGCGATGTCACGCCAGGCGAATCCTAGATCAGCAAGCTCAGTGAGCATCGACTTCACATTGGCCTTACCGCGTTCGGCCGCTGCCGTGCGCCATTCATCCTCGTGAGTGCGCTTGTGGAGGTTGTCGACGTCATTGTTGAGCGCTCGGGCCATGCCCCGAATCCCGCCGACTTCTGTCGTCGAACGGGGAGGCGTGAGCCGCGTCTCCGTCAGATTCTGAGTAAAAGTGGAGTCGCCCGCGGTGGCTCGCGACCCCAGTGCCGATTCGACAGCGGCGTTCCGCATCAAGGCGTCAGTCATTTCGCAGCGCTTCCTCTCGCAGTCGATCGGTGGTCACACTTTCAAACACCCCGCGCACCGGGTGATGTAACGCATCCGCCTGGCGCAAGATTAGATCCGTGTCAAACTCCGGTACCACGTCGGCTGCTTGCCAGAAGCTATCAATGTCCAGCTTGAACAGTGGCCCCGGGGGCGGGCGGGGGCGCGACTCTGGGATGCAGCACTGAGGTGTGCTGCGCCTTAGAGTGCGGCGCTGGGCGGATGGGGTCACTACAGTGAGCCCAGTGGGCGGCATGTCAGTGAGTATTGGGCCGGGGCTCAGACCTGGACATGGGGCTGGGGGCCGTCCGGCCGGCAGTCCCGCGGCCCCCGACGGGCTCATTGCTGCACTGCGGGCGATCGGCGCCGACGAACGTGTCCGCGGCGCCGAGGATGTCCTGCGTGAAGCGAGTGCCAAGCTGCGCTGGCATGAAGCCCTGCGCCGGCGTTGGCGCGAGGCCCGAGCAGAGTCCGCCATCCGCGGGGCCGCCGCCTCCGGCGCTATTGAGGGTGCCGTCTTCCCCGTCTCCCAGCTGCGCCGGGCCGTGGCCGCCGCCGCCCTGACCCAGGCGAATACCGCCGACCCCGCTCTGGACGCCGTCGCCGGGCTCTGGCGTGCCCAGATGCGGCTCAACGGCTGGATGCCCGACCTGCGCGGCGAGGCCCGCCCCCTCCAGCCCAGCCCCAGGGCGCTGCTCTCCTCCCTCCACCGCGACCTGTCCGGGCCCTTGGCCACAGCCGGGACCGTCCCCATGGAGGCCGTCGGCGCCCCCCGGGGGCGGGCCGCGCCCCTGGAGGGCGGCCCCGGCCCGGCCCTCAGCGGGGAGGAGCTCACCGCGCGCCTAGACGGGATCCTCGCGTTAATCGGAGCGTCCAGCGCCCCCGCGCTGGTGCGGGCCGCCGTCGTCCATGCCGAACTGGCGGTGACCCGGCCCTTCGCCCTGGGCAACGCCGCCCTGGGCAGGCTGGCGGTGCGCCACCTCATCACCCGTGACGGGCTGGAGCCGACCGGTACCGCCGTCGTCGACCAGTACCCGGCGCGAGCACCGGGCGCCTACGCCCAAGCCCTGGCCGCCTACGCCTCAGGCAGCGCCGACGGCGTCGTGGCCTGGGTGGTGTGGCAGGCCGAGGCAATCCTGATGGGCATGACCGAGGCCACCGCCCTATGTCGCAGCATCCAGGCCGGCAGTCTCCCCAGCCCCTCCGCGACCGCCCCTGGCGACGCGTAACGACCGTTGCGGCGCCCACTGCCCACCTGAGACCGGAGTGTGCCAGCGCGCCAGTAGGGCGGAGGCCAGTGCGCCGCTCAGCGGCGGCGTGCCGCCAGGAACGCCGTCGTTGCGGCCACGGCCAGGAGCGCCAGGGTGCTGAAGAGAATCGGTCCGCGCGCCGAGGAGTCCAGTGCTGAGACCTCCAGAACCTGCCAGGGGGCGCGCAGCGCCACCGGGCGCTCGAAGTCGCGCACCGGCCACTTTTCCTGGGTCGCCAAGCGACGCAGCTCTCGGTCCGGGTTGACGGCGACCGGATGCCCCACCGCCTCCAGCATGGGCCGGTCTGAGATCGAGTCGGAGTACGCCCACGAGCGCGACAGGTCAATGCCGTACGCCGCCGCGTCTTCGTGCAGGGCCTCCACCTTCGCCCCGTGCAGCAGTGAGCGCTCAATCAGGCCGGTGAAGCGCCCCTCCTCGTCAACCTCCATGCGCGTGGCCACAGCGCGGTCGGCCCCCACCAGCTCGGCCACCGGCCCCACCATCTCCTCGATGGAGGCGGAAACAATAATGACGTCGTGCCCGGCGCGATGATGGGCCTCAATGAGGTCCAGGGCCTCGCTGTAAACCGCCGACTCAATGGAGGTTGTCAGCGCCTCGCGCACTAGCTCCATGAGCTTCGAGCGCTCCAGCCCCGCGGAGAGCTGGGCGAGCTGGTTCATGAGTCGTGTGGTCTGGTCCTCATCCGCCCCCATAAGCAGGTAAGGGAGCTGGGCGACGAGGCCGCGCGCCAGTGCCGTGGTCGAGATCAGTCCCGAGCGGCGCATGGGGCTGCCCAGGGCGAAAGTGGTGGACGTGGCCAGAACGGTCTTGTCCAGGTCGAAGTAGGCCGCGGCGCGGGTGCGCCGGTCGGCCGGCTTGGTTGTGCTCATCCCTGCCTCCTGCGCTGTGACTGGCTGCGGTTCCCCATCCCCTCCAACAAAATCCTCACAGCACAACGTCCGCGGATGGTGTGCTGTGAGGATTTTGTTGGAGGGAGGTGGGGATGTCGGGCTCCACAGGCTGGGCCCTGTGAGCAGTTTTCCACAGACATCGACGACTTTGGGTGCGTGTCGGCGGCCAGACAGGTCACTGTGGAGGTCCCGCGCCGTCCCGGGGCGCGGGAGGTACCGAGGAGGACCCATGCGCACCGCCGTCCCACATCGCCGCCCCGCCCCTGACCGTGCGGAAGCGCGGCCGTCAGACCCGGGGCGGGCTCCGCGTCTGAGGCAGTGGGTGCCGCTCCCCGGTTCCTGCGCCCCGAGTAATGGCGCCGGGGAGCAGGACGGGACCGAAGAGGGCGATGAGGTCGGTGAGGTCGATGAGATCAAGGACGCCGGCGGAGGCGACCAGGCCCGTACCGGAGGGGAGATCCTGGCGCCCGGCGTGCGCGTCCTCCTCCAGCTTCAGGGACCCAGGGGTGAGAAGCCTCCCAGGGGCCTGGCCGGGGGCCGGCCCGGAACCGAGCTCCAGCCCGAAACTGAGGGCGCTGCCGGGCCGCTTGGCGGTGGGGCGCTACCCGGCGGCGGTGGCGGCGGGCCGCTTACCGGCGGGCCGCCACCCGACGGCGGTGACGCCGGGCCGGCCGACGGCGGGGCGCCGCGGTGGCTCGCGGAGGTCGTGCGCGCCTGCACCGGTACCAGTCTCATAGAGGTTGGACCGGGCGGGGCCCACCCCAGTGGATTCGGCTCCGGCCCTCCCGGCCAGGGTCAGGAGGGCCCTTGCCAGTCCGTTCAGCCCGTTGAGCCGGCCGACCTGCTGGCCGAGCCCGGCGTTGAGGCCATTGTCCTCCTCACCAGCGGCCCGCGCCCGGCCGATCTGACATCTGATCTGCCACCGGGTGTTCACGTCGCCTCCCTGAACGAGCTCATGGGCAACGAGCACCCCGGGGGCGTTGAGAGCCCCGGGGGCTTTGAGGACCCGGACGGCGCCGAAGACGCGGGTTGGCCTCAGGGCGCCGACCGGCTCGTGGCCCTCATCCTGGGCGCTCAGCACCCACCGCGCGCCCGTGTTATCGCCGTGACCGCCGCCCGCGGCGGCCTGGGCGCCTCGACTCTCCTGCTCCACCTCGCCCGCGCCCTCGCCGCCCAGGGGCGCACACTGGCCCTGCTGGACCTCGACCCCGCCGGCGGCCTGGGCCTGCTCATTGGCGAGTCCCTGCGCCCTGGCCTGCACTGGGCCGACCTGCCCGACGGCGAGCAGGGGTACCGCCACGACCTGCTTATTGAGGCCCTGCCCACCTGGCTCGGCATGCCCGTACTCACCGGTGACGGGCGCGGCGGCGCCCGCGAGGGCGTCCCGGTGCCCGCCCTATTGGAGGTCCTATGCGCCCACCATGACATGGTCCTCATTGACCTGCCCCGTGGAGCCGAGCCGCCCACCCCCTGCGAGGTGCTGCTCCTGTCCGCACTGGACCTGCGCTCGGCCCTGGCCGCTGAGGCGCTTGTTCACAGGCTGCGCCGCGACGACCAGGGCGAAGGAGACCCAGGCGGGAGCGGCCCGGACGCAGAGGGATCCGTGCGGCTGGTCGTCCTGGACCGGGCCGAGGACGTCCTGGTCGAAGACCTTCAGGAGATCACCGGCTGTCAGGTCGCTGGCGTCATCCCCTGGGACAGGTCCGTGGCCCAGCGCGTGGCCCGCGGTGACGACCCGACCCGGGCCCGTGGGGGCATGCGGCGCCGGGCCCGCTCCCTTGCCCGCACGCTGCTGGCCGCACCGCAGCGCATTGGATCCTGAACCGTGGCCACCAAGGAAGACCTCGCCCGCGCCCGGGGAGCCCTGGCCCGCGGCGCCCCGCTGGAGACGGCTCTGGGCGCCAGCCGGGTCCCCGGTGCGGCGGGCGTCGCCCGCCTCGCCCAGCGGCTGCGAGCCGAGGTTGAGGGCGCCGGCCCCCTCCTCCAGCCGCTCCTGGATGACGCCGAAGTCACTGACGTGCTCGTGGGCGCGGGCCGCACCTGGGTCGACCGCGGTTACGGTCTTCAGGAGACGCCCACAGCCGCCATGACCGAGGAGGCGGCCCGCGCCCTGGCGGTGCGCATGGCCTCAGCCTGCGGGCGCCGCCTGGACGACGCCAGCCCCATTGTCGACGCCACCCTGCCTGACGGCACTCGCCTCAACGCGGTACTACCGCCCCTGTCCGCCGAGGGCACTCTCATCTGTCTGCGCACCGGCCGCCGACGCGCCTTCACCCTGGGCGAGCTCGTCGGAGCCGGCACCATCGCCCCTGGCCTCGACGTCGTCCTAGCGGCCCTGGTGGAGCGGCGCGCCAACTGCCTGGTCACTGGTGCCACTGGGACCGGCAAGACCACACTCCTGGCGGCGCTGCTGGGCTTGGTGGCGCACACCGAGCGCATTGTGTGCATTGAGGAGGCCAGCGAATTGCGCCCCGACCACCCCCACGTCATCCACCTCCAGGAGCGTGGGGAGAACATTCAAGGCGTCGGGGCTGTCGACATGTCCTCCCTGGTGCGCGCCGCCCTGCGAATGCGCCCCGACCGCATCGTCCTGGGCGAGTGCCGCGGCCCGGAGGTGCGCGAGGTCCTGACCGCCCTCAACACCGGGCACGAGGGCGGCTGGGCCACCCTGCACGCCAACTCCCCGGCAGACGTGCCCGCCCGGCTCACCGCGCTCGGTGCGTTGGCGGGCATGGGTGAGGGTGCTGTGGCCGCGCAGGCCTCCAGCGCCCTGGACGTCGTCATCCACCTGCGCCGTGGGAGCACCGTGGGTGACAGGTCTCGGCGGGTCGCCTCCTTGGGGATGCTGCACTATGGCGATGGCCGGTCCCTGGTGTGCCGGGAGGCCCTGGTGGTCGGGTTCGACGGCGTGGTGCGGGCCGGTCCCGCGGTTGAGGGTCTGGCTGGGCTCGTCGGCCAGAGTGTTGTGGACGCCGCCCTCGGGGCGGGAGCCTCCGGCCCGGAGGTGGAACGGGACTCCGATTCCCGGGTGGGGCGAGCCTTCGGCCCGGCCCTGGAGGGTGGGGACTCCGGTTCTGCGCCCATTAAAGCCGATGCCATCGCCCAGGGGGTGGGAGGGGTCGGCTCAACCCGGCCCGGGGGCCGGTGCGTTAAGGCCGGCATCGCTCACCGGGCCAGGGCCGGGAGATGCGGTGCAGAGGGCAGGGCCCGGGGCGCGGCGGATGCGAGTGGAGCGAGTGCGGATGGGGCGACAATGCGGCCCGGGATCGGGTTGCCCGGGAAGCCCGAGACCGGGTCATCCGGGAAGCCCGGGACCGGGTTGCCCGGGAATGCGAGCGGGGAGAGCTCGGGCGGGGCGGCGGATTCGCCGGGCGCCCCCCGGGGGAGCGCAGGCGGGTCACGATGAGAGGAGGGCCCCTGCTCGCCGCCTTGCTCGTGGCACTATCCACTGCTGTCGTGCTCCTGCCGGCGCGCCGCGAGCGCCCCAATGCGGCTCGCCCCCGCACCGGGGCGGTCCGTCCGGCCGCGGTGCGCCCCGCCGACCTCGAACTGGATCTGCTCCTGACCGAGGTCGCCACCGTCCTGCGTGCCGGGGCCACCGCCCAGCGCGCCTGGGAACGCTGCTTGGGGCGCCTGGGCATTGAGCAGGGGGCCGCCCCCGGGCCCGACGGCGTGCCACCGGCGCTCGCGGCGCTGGCCGTGGTGCACGAATCCTGGTGGCCCAGTCGAGTTGCGGGGCGCTGGAGGTGGAGACCGCCGTGGGGCAGGGCGGCGCAGCGCCGCCGGGTCCTGGCCGCCGCCGTGCCGGGGGCGGTGGCCGCCTGCCGGCTGACTCACGTCCTGGGCGCGCCTTTGGCCGGGGTGCTGGAGGCGGTGGCCGCGGGTGTGGCCGAGGCGGGACGTGCCGAGGATTCGCGGCGGACCGCCCTGTCCGGGCCCCGGTCCACCGCCCGGCTTCTGGCCTGTCTGCCGCCGGTAGGACTGGTCTTGGGGACGGCTGTTGGCGCTCGACCTCAGGAGGTCCTTTTGGACGGCGGCTGGGGCACCATGCTGGCCGGGGTCGGTGTGGCGCTCATGGTGGCGGGGCACTGGGGCACCGCCCGGCTGGTCGCCGCCGCCCAGCTCGGTGGCGAGCGGGTTGATGAGGCCCTGGTGCTCGACCTGGCTGCGGCGGCCTTCCACGCCGGGGCTTCGATCCCTGACGCCTTGAAGGCGCTGGGGCGGGCGCTGGGGGAGGAGGACCTCGCTGTTGTGGGGCGGGCCCTGCTCCTGGGGGCCGACTGAGAGGAGGCCTGGGAGGCGCCCGCAACCGGGGCCCCGCCCAGACAGCGGCTTAAGGAGTGCTTGCGGCCCGGTTGGGAGGACGGCGCCTCGCCGACCCCACTCCTGGCGGGGACGGCGGCCTGCCTGCGGGCCGGCCGCCAGGCGCGCGACGACGAGGCGGCTGAGCGCCTGGCGGTGCGCCTGGTCCTGCCTCTGGGACTGTGCCACTTGCCGGCCTTCGTGGTTCTGGGAATCGTGCCGGTGGTGGCCTCCGTGGGTCTTGATCTGCTCTCGGGCTGAGCGCCCGGGCGGGCCCGGGTCCAGCAGGAGCGGTGGGTCCAGGCCTGGCGCCGGCCTGCCCTGGGCCTGAAGCCGGGTTTCGGGCACACTGGGGCTCGTGAGTCCCGTTGCTGCTGCCCGTGCCGTGCTGATTGATATTGACGGCGTCCTGGTGGACCACCGCAGTGCCGCCGACAAGGCCTCCTACCTGTGGGCCTCCACCTTGCCCGGTTGGGAGCTGGGCCCCCAGGAGACCGCCGATCTTTGGGAGGCCCTGGATCGCAAGCACTTCTTGCGCTATCAGCTTGGCGAAACCGACTTCAATGGCCAGCTGGAGGCCCGTATCCGCGAGTTCGTGCCCGGCGGCTCCCGCCTCGACGCCGCCGAGGTCGAGGCCCATGTGCGCGCCTACCACAACATCTACGCCGGCCAATGGTGCGCTTACGACGATGTGCCGGACTTCCTCGCCGGTCTCGCGGCCGCTCAAGCGACCCGGGCCGCCTCGGACAACCCTCTCCGGGTCGCCTACCTCACCAATGGCTCCGAGCCTTTTCAGCGGGAGAAACTTGCCGCCGTGGACGCATTGGTGCCCGGTTGGCCGGTCCTGGCCTCAGTGCAACTGGGTATGGCCAAGCCCGACCCGGGCATCTTCCTGGAGGCTTGCGCCCGCCTGGGGGTTGAGCCCGGGCAGGCGCTCATGATCGGTGACGACGCTTGGGTCGATATTGACGGGGCCCGCAGAGCCGGCGTGCCGGTCATCTACCTGCGTCGCGACGCGCAGGCCCCGGCCCGAGAAGTCACCACCGTGAGCAGCCTCGCGCAGATCCGCATGGCTTAGCGCCTGCTTACACCCGGGCGGGTGGCGCGGCCACTGGTGCCCGCGCCATCAACGGGACCATGCTTCCGCTGGCGCACTCTTCCGCTGGCGCACTCCCCGCACCCCCGGCGACGCCTTTGAGTGGATGCTCAGGCGAGGGGGGCGGGCTAAGGGGCTCAGTATCCCGGTGGGGGCGTTCCGTAGCCGGGTTGGGTTTGCTGGGGTGCCGCCTGTCCCGGTGGGGGCGTTCCGTAGCCGGGTTGGGTTTGCTGGGGTGCCGCCTGTCCCGGCGGGGGCGTCCCGTAGCCGGGTTGGGTTTGCTGGGGTGCCGCCTGTCCCGGCGGGAGCGCCCCGTAGCCGGGCTGGGCCGGCGCCTGGGTGGCCGAAGCCCCGGTGGGCGGCAGGTTGCAACTGCGCAGAATGCCCGCCTGCGACAACACCTGCGCGAGACTGTAGGCCTCCCACCGGTGGGCGTCCGTGGACTTGTTGTAGCCAATGATTCCGCCTTTGACTGCCGCCGCGCCCGATGGGCCGTGGAAGACCACGACGGTTCCCACAGGGTCCGGGGAGAGATCCACGCTCATTTTGACGTGGAAGGAGTTGCCGGCGAAGGCGCCGAGGAACACGGTCTTGGTCATGTTTCCTCGCTCGATCGTGAAGCCCTGGGGAGTGGGCGTCACTTGCCAGCCGGCAGTCGAGAAATGCTGGGTGATGGTCTGGAAGGCCTGCTGGGGAGGCACGGTGAGCTGATAGACGACATCAGGCATGGGGCCATGCTACGGCCAGGGGAGTGCGTAGAGGAACTTCGGCTGGCACCATGGGGCCATGGGACTGCCGAAGAAGCAATTGAGCCGCGACGAGGTTGTGGTGCGACACATGCGCACCCACGTGAAGGTCCTCCTGTGGCGGATCCTGGGGGAGATCCTGCTGCTGGTCGTGGGGGTCGTGGCCAGTGTCATGCTGCCCGCCTCCTGGGCGCCATGGGGTCATGTGGCGATCTGGACGGTGGTGCTCGTGGCGAGCATTCCGTTGTTCTTCGTCGCCTGGCTGCAGTGGATGGCAACCACCTACACCGTGACGACCAAGCGGGTCATTACCCGGGCGGGCGTTCTGAACCGGACCGGTCACGACTTGCCCCTGACCCGCATTAGCGACGTCCAACAGGACCGGGGGCTGACCGACCGGATCTTCGGCTGCGGGACGCTGATTCTGCAGACCAGCTCCGACGACCCGCTCCTACTGGTCGACGTCCCCCAGGTGATGATGGTTCAGCTTGAGATCGCCAACCTCCTGTTCGACGACGTCCAGGGGGCAATTGACGCCGATCCCAACTCCTGAGACGCTTCCCGCCCCCCAGGACGGTCCAGCTGTGCACCCCCAGCATTCGGATCCCGAAGAGCGGCCCGCCTCCCCGCCCGCCCCAGTCCTGACAGCCGGGCAGGCGGGGGACCTGCGCGCCGACCTGGAGGCCTCCGGGTGGAGCGTGGACGCCGTCGCCGCACTCTTAGGACCGGTGGCCGAGGCCGCCCTGCGCCGTGAACTCCGCCTGCCCGCTCTGCGGGTGCTGCGCGCCGCCCTCGACCGGGCTGAGGGCCGGGCGCCGTCGCCCGCCGTCGTCCTGACCGCCCTGTTCATGCTCGGCGAGCCCGTCCCCGGCGCCGCCCTGGATACGGCTTGGCCCAACACCGGCGCCGCCGGGGCGGCGGCCATTGGACTCGTCACCGCCCCCGACGCCACGGGCCTGGTCCGCCCCCTTGTCGACCTGCGCCCCCATGAGGCGCACGACGACGCCGGGCCGGTGCGCTGGTGGGTGGCCTCCGACGTCGGCGAGCTCGTCTCAGGTCGCGCCCTGGCCCCTGATCATGTGCTGGGCATTGGCGGGGCCGGCCTGACCCTGGCGGCCCTGACCCCGCGCGCACCGGTGGGCAGCGCCCTCGACCTGGGCTGCGGCTGCGGCATCCAGACCCTCTACCTCCTGCGCCATGCCGAGCACGTCACCGCCACCGACATCTCCGCACGTGCTCTGGCCTTCACCGCCTTCAACACCGCCTTGGCCGGGGCGGACCCTCGTCGCCTGGAGCTCTTGGGCGGCTCCTTCCTGGAGCCCGTGGCCGGACGCGCCTTCGACCTCATCGCCACCAACCCGCCCTTTGTTATCACTCCGCCGGCCGTGCGCCGGGCCGGGCTGGCGCTCATGGAGTACCGCGACGCCGGCGGACCGGTCCTGCCCGGCCTGCTCCCCGGGCTCGGGGAGCACCTGAGCCCGGGCGGCACCGCGGTCATGCTCGGCAACTGGGAGCACCGCCGGGGCCAGGACTGGCGCGAACGCGTGGCCGCCTGGCTGCCCGACGACGTGGACGCCTGGGTGGTCCAGCGCGAGGCCCAGGACCCCGTCGAGTACGCCGCCATGTGGCTGCGCGACGGTGGCACCACCGTTGAGCGGGACCCGGCGGCCTTCGAGGGCGCCCTGGGGGCGTGGATCGCCGACTTCGAGGCGCGCGGCGTGGAGGCCGTCGGCATGGGCTACCTCATCATGCATCGGCCCCGCACCCGGCGCGAGACCTGGCGCCTCCTGGAGGAGGTGGACACCCGGCCGGCCGGCCCCCTGGGGGCGCACGTATTGACCGTCCTGGAGGCGAGTGGCCGCCTGGTCGCCATGAGCGACCAGGAGGTCGCGGACCTCCACCCGGTTGTCGCCCCCGACGTCACCGAGGAGCGCCACCTGCTCCCAGGACAGACGGAGCCGACCGTCATCCTCATCCGTCAGGGCGGCGGCTTCGCCAGGGTGCTGCGGGCCGGCACCGCCCTGACCGCCCTGGTGGAGGTGGCCGACGGCGAGTTGAGCGTCGGCCAGGTCGCCACTGCGCTCGCGGCGCTCACGGGGGCCGATGACCGGGCCCTGCGCGCCGAGCTTGTCGCCGCCACGCGCGAACTGGCGCGTATGGGGATTGTGCGGGTGTAGGCCGGTTCCCGGCCCGCCGGGGATCCGTGGCGTGCGCATCATCGCTGTGGCGGTCGTCAACATCCTGCCGGCCCGTGGCGCCGATGGCGCGTCATGGAGCCAATGGGTCGGCCTGCGCCCACCCCGCCCCACCGGGGTGTGAGCCGCCGGACCCAGCGGCAACCTCAACGATCTGACGCGGTCCCCTACGATCGAGTGGTGACCCTCGATGAGAGCTTCGCGACGTTCAAGGCCAGGCCCGCGCACCCCCGCCTGTGGGGCGCTTTCCTGGCCTGCGCCGCGTTCGCCGGCCTGATCGCCGTGTGGTGGCTTCTCGTCGTGACCGCGACCGGCCAGTTCCTGGAGCAGAGCGCTCTTTGGGGCTCGCGCATCGGGGCCCGCTTCGTGACGGACCATGCGCGCCTTCTGCTGCACCTGGTATCCCTGCCCGCCGCCATTGTCCTGGTCCTGGTAATCCTCCTGGGCGTTTTGTGGCGGGGCAGCAGGAGGCGCGCACTGCACGCCGCGGCCGTCGTCGTGGGCGTCAACCTGTCCACGCAGGTGCTTAAGCAATGGGTGCTGTGGCGCCCCGACTACGGCTACTCCTTGCGCTACGACGGTGCCAACACCCTGCCCTCAGGGCACACCGCCATGGCGGCCTCCGCCGCCGTGGCCCTCGTCCTCGTCGTCGGCCCTCAGTGGCGAGGGGTCGCAGCCTGGGTGGGCGCACTGATGACCACCGCCATGGGCTACTCCACGCTGGTGTGCCAGTGGCACCGCCCCGCCGACATCCTCGCGGCAATCTTCTTGGCGGTGGCCTGGGGCGGGGCCGCGGTGGGGGCGGGTGCTTGGGAACGCGATGCCGACGACCCCGGCCCCTCCCGTCTTCCCGCCCACGGGCGCCGGGCGATCGCCCTCCTGGGCGCGATTGGGGGGCTGGGCGGTGTCGCGGCCGTGGGCATGGAGTTGTGGATGTGGTTCGGGACCACTGACGACGCCAGCCGCACTGACGTCTTCATCGCCTACGCCGCGGGATCGGTGGGGACCATGGCGGCGGCCTGCGGCGGCCTGGCGGCGCTGGCCGGGCTCACCTCGCGGACAGTTGGCGCCGCCGCTGGTCGGAGGCTGAAGACGGCCCCTGAGCAGGGGCCTGCGAGGACTTCCGGCCCGGAGCCGACGAAGGCCGTCCAGCCCGGAGGGGCGGCGGTGAACCCTGGGCTGGAGCCCGGGAAGGATACCGCCCAGCAGTTGACGACGGACCCCGCCACCACCTCCTGACGGCGACGGTGCCCACGGCGGCCATGAGCAGTGACCCCACCAGGGTCCCGGCGCGCGCGGCACAGGAGGCCGTGGGGACGGCCGCCACCAGCAGCGCCGGCGCCAAGGCGGCGGTCACCAGCATGGGGCACAACCAGATGACGCCGCGCAGCAGGCGGCGCAGGCCGGACGCGGCACCAGGGGCACACATAGTGTCAGGAAAGCGGTAACACCTGTGGTGGGCACAGGCCCCGTCTGTGGCACTCCTGTGCACTGTGCGGCCGAGCCGGACCGGGCGCTTCAGGCGTACTTCAGGCGTACCGGCGCGCCGCCGCCACCGTCTGGGCCCCGTAGCCGCCCCCGAAGAGGTAGGCGTGAATGATGAGCATGTGCAGCTGGTGCAGGCCCACCCGCTCACGCCAGCCGGGCGCCAAAGGCGAGACCTCCTGGTATCCGGCGACAATCTGCTCCAGGTGGCGCTGCCCGAACACTCCCAGGGCGGCCAGGTCCGTTTCGGCGTGCGCCCCGTGGGCCAGCGGGTCAATCAGCACGCCCACGACGTCGCCGCTGGGGCCCGGCCCGCCGGAACTGCCGCCGCCGCCCCCGGCGCCCTCAACCCGGCGCCCGGCCCGCGCCTTCGGCTCGCGCCCCGGCCCCGCGGCCGTGGGCGCCCACGCCGCGACCTGCGCGGCGGGCACCCACAGCACATTGCCGCACCACAGGTCACCGTGCGTGCGCGCCACCGCCACCGACTCCCCGCGTCGACGCGCCTCCTGGCGCACCAGGGCCGGCTGCTCGGCGTCGAGCTCGCCGTCGGACAGGCGTGAGCACACGGCCTCCAGCACCCGCACCCCGCCCGGGCTCAGCGCACCGGAGTCGCGGCAGGGGCGCAGGTAGGGGGCGAGACGGTCGGCGGCGAAGAACTCCCCCCAGCGGCGCGGCGGCGCACCAGGGTCCTCCGGGGCGTGCGGGCGCAGGCGGACGTCGCAGCGGCCCATCTGCGTGCGGCCGTCCCACCCCGGTGGGGCCGCCCCGAAGGCCGGGGCGCCCGCCGCATGCGTGACCGCCAACGCCCGCCCGAAAGCCCGTGCGGCCGACGCCGTCACCGCCGCCGCGCTCAGCCGCGGCTCGATTAACCACCCGGGGCCGGTGCGCACCGGGACCACCAGCGCCCCGCCGTCGGGCATGGCCTCGGCCAACCAGGTCAGGGCGTGGGCCTCCAGGGCGGTGGCGCCGGGTAGGTCATCGCGCTTGCGGAACACGGGGCGGCCGGGCAGCGCCCACGCCGGGGGCTCTGGGCCCTCAGGCGGGTGCGGGCCCCCCGCCGGCACCCGGGGGTTCGGCGCTTCCATGGGGTCCGGGGGCGGGGTTGGGGTTGGCGACATGGCACCAGCCTCCCACCCGGGGCACGGCTGTGCCGGGCGGCCGCGGATTCGGTGCCCGTGTCGCGCCCGTCTTCGAGCCGTGCCGGGCGGCGCGTGGATTGGGTAAGTCGCGTGTCCACGGTGTCTGGCGCGCGGCCCCGGGGGCGCAGTCGGGTCGTGGTGCGGCCCGTCCCGGGGCGGTGCCGGAATTGGCCGTGGGGGCGCAGATCCGTCGGACTGGGCTCACGGAGCGCAACGCCGACCGGGCCCCGATACCCTGACCCTATGACGAATGCCGCCCCCACCTGGTCCTTCCTCGGCCCTCTGGGCACCTTCTGCGAGATGGCCCTGCGACAGGTCGCGCCGGTGAATGTGATTCTTGACGCCTGCCAGGATGTGCCCACGGCCCTGGACCGAGTGCGCGAGCGCACTGCTGAGGCCGCGGTCGTCCCCATTGAGAACTCTGTGGAGGGCGGCGTCAACGCCACCCTGGACAATCTCGTGGCCTCCGCCCCCCTGGTCATTGCCGCCGAGATGGCGGTGCCGATCACCTTCGTGCTCGCCGGGCGGCCGGGTACGCGCTTGGAGGACGTCGTGGGTATCTCCACCCACCCCCACGCTTGGGCTCAATGCCGTGGCTGGGTCCACCTCAATCTGCCTGAGGCCATCTACGTGGCCGGGACCTCCACCTCGGCCCCGGCGCGCGCGCTGGCCCAGTCCGACGCTGAACTGGAGTACCAGGCGGTGCTGTGCAACCCGCTGGCCGCCCAGCAGTACGGCCTGGAGATCATTGCCGGAGGCGTGGCGGACAACCCCGACGCCGTCACCCGCTTCGTCAAGGTCACTCGCCCGGGGCTGGTCAGTGAACCCACCGGCTCGGACAAGACCACCCTCATGGTCCAGTTGCCCCACGACCGCGCCGGCGCCCTGCTCGACATGCTTTCCCAGTTCTCCGCCCGCGGCGTCAACCTCTCGCGCATTGAGTCCCGGCCCGTGGGCGACTCCCTGGGCCGCTACCGCTTCTCCATTGATATCGAGGGCCATATTCGTGAGGATCGCGTGCAGGCGGCCATGATCGGTCTGCACCGTACGTGCCCCATGGTCCGCTACCTGGGGTCCTACCCGCGTCTAGACGCCCGCCCCGTCATTGTGCCGGCCGGCACCTCGGACAAGGACTTCACGGTGGCGCGCGCCTGGGTTGCCGACGTCCTGGCCGGGCGCACCCTCTGACCCTCCTTCTCTCCAACGTTTTGCTCACAGGACAACGGCCCGGGCCGTCGTCCTGTGAGCAAAACGTTGGAGGGGAGGGGGGCGCGGGTCAGGGGCGGCGTACGCGCAGGGCGCCGGCGTCCAGGCGCACATGCACGTCGCGCGTGGGGGGCAGCAGCTCGCCGTCGACTTCCACCAGGGCCGGGGCGGAAAGGCGAGCCAGGACATCGCTGCCGCGCAGCTGCACCACCCTGCCGGTGGCGCGCGCCGGGTTGGCGTAGGAGGCGGGCCAGGGAGCGAGCACCTGTCGGGCCAAGGAGCCCCAGCCAACCAGCCCCGCGACGGTGTCGATAGCGGCGACGTCCAGCACACCATCGTCCGGGCGGGCCCCGGGCAGGAGCGTAATGCCGCCGGGCAGGCGCCCACCGTTGGCCACCAGCAGGGTGCGGGCGGTGAGGTGTTCGGTTCGTCGCTTCGGAGCCCCCGCCCCGCCCTGGTCCGGGTCGTCCCGGGCGGGCGGGCTGTTGGCGCCGGCACCGCTTCTGGGTCGGGCGGCCGCGGCGCCGCGCGACTGCTGCCGTGGTCGACCGGCGTCGCCCGTCCCCGCAGCGCTGTCGCCGAGCCCCCCGCCATCCCCGACTCCTGTACTGCCGCGGCCCGCCTCCGTCTTGGCAACCAGAACCGACTCGTCGAGGCTGAGCTCCAGATCCATGCGCGGCGAGCCGAGGTTGCTCAGCGCCGCCAGGGCGTAGGCGCCCCAGGCGATGCGGGCCTTGAGGGCAGGGCGAGTCGAGGCCACCAGGTTGGCGTCGAAGCCAATGCCCGCCACCACCAGGCAGGAGTGCTCGCGGCCGAGGGTCGGCTTGGCCCAGCCGCCCGGTGGCGGGGTGAGCACCTGCTCGGCGCTCTCGCGCTCCAGGGGTTTGGTGGACACCCAGGCCAGGTCGGCGCTGCGGCCCTGTCCGTGGGTGGCGACGCGCAGCAGCCGCCGGAGGTCGCCTATGGGCAGGTCGAAGTTGCGGGCGGCCAGGTTCGCGGTCCCCAGAGGGACAATGGCCAGGTCGACGCCGGTGCGGGACACGCCCGCGGCCACCGCCCGGGCTGTGCCATCCCCGCCGACGGCGACCACCAGGTCCGCGCCCGACGCGACGGCCATGAGTGCCTGGGTGGCGCCGGTCTCTGACGGGGTGGTTTCCAGCCACAGGGGGCCGGAGTATCCGGCGGCGCGGAGTTCGCGCGTAATGAAAGCGCACACCCCCTTGGTGGCCTGCTGCTTGGAGGGGTTGAGCACGACGCAAGCCAGACGTCGGCCGGAGCGCCGTGTCGCGTCCCTGGCCTCGCCGTCTGGAAGCGTGCCGGTCATAAGTGAAGGGTAAGGCGACTCCCGCCACCCGGCCCGAGTTTTTTGCGCCCAGCCCGACGTTTTGGGATGAGACCGACGACGACGCCGTCGGTCTCATCCCAAAACGTCGGGCTCAGGTTCAGGACGGGGAGCTTGCCGCCGACCCCGCCCGGCGACCCGGCCCCGATTGGCGACCCGGCCCCGATTGGCGACCCGGCCCCGCCTGGCGACTTGATCCCGCCTGGCCGTTCGACCTCGTCTGCCGGCCCGATCCCGCCTGGCCGTTCGATCCCGCCTCGGACTCGGTCTGCACGACCGGTTCCATGGGCAGCCCGGCCGCCTCGGCCAAGCGCGTGAGCACCACCGCGAGATCGGAGAAGTCGCTGCTACGCGAAGAGGAGGTGCGGTGCGCCAGGCCAATGGTGCGCACCGGCGTCGGCGCGGTGAAGCGGGCCACGGCGTAGGGTTCGTCGGGGCTGAGCAGCCGCAGCGCCCCTTCGGGGATCACAGTGATGCCCACCCCGTGGGCCACCATCCGCAGCACGGTGGACAGGGTCGTGGCCACGGCCACCGGCGGGTGGGTGCTATAGCGCTGGCACAGCGCCAGGGTCTGGTCGCGCAGGCAGTTGTCCTCGTCGAGCAGCAGCAGTTCCTGGCCGTCGAGCTCGGCGGTGTTCACATCCGTGCGCCCTGCCCACGGGTGGGTGCGCGGCACCAGGGCCACCAGCGGCTCGTTGTACATGGGGATGGCTGCGGCGCGATGGAGGTCGACGTCAATGGCCAGCACGGCGGCGTCCAGACGCCCCTGGTTGAGCATGTCCAGCAGGTCGCCGGTCACCATCTCGCGCAGCTCGGGCAGGAGCCGGGGGAGTTCGGCCGGCAGGCCGTCCAGAATGATGGGGGCCAGGTAGGGGGCCAGGGTGGGGATGATTCCCAGGCGCATGGTGCCGCTCAGGGCGGCGCCCTGGTTGGAGACCGCCTCGTTGAAGGACTCGGCGGCCAGAACCGCCTCGCGCGCATAGGGCAGCAGGGTCTCACCCAGGGGGGTCACCAGGACCCGGCGGGTGGTGCGCTCGACGAGCTCCCCGCCCACTCGTTTCTCGAGGGCGGTGATCGCCTGGGACAAGCTGGGCTGACTGACACCGAGGGTGGCGGCAGCCTCTCCGAAGTGTTGGTGATCGCATAGAGCGACGAAGGCTCGCAGCTGGGAGAACGACGGCAGGGCGGAGGGGGGCATGGGGCGTCCTGGTGTGAAAGGTCTGCTGATAAGCGAAACAATAGGCCATATCCAAAGGGTTCATACATTGTGCCAAGGGAGTGGGACGTCTCGGGTCCGCTTGGTGGTCCAATCCTCTCCTCATTCCCCGCCCCGTCCTCCCCGCCGAGGCCTCCTGGCTACACTCGGGCACATGATCGACCTGCGCGCGCTGCGTGAGAACCCCGAGCCCTACCGTGACAGCCAGCGAGCCCGCGGGGCCGACGTCGCCCTGGTGGACCGCATTATTGAGGCCGATGAGGCCCGCCGTGCCGCCCTGGGCGCCTTCGAGTCCTTGCGCGCCGAGCAGAAGGCCGTCTCAAAATCCGTGGGCCGGGCCAGCGCGGAGGAGCGCCCGGCCGTCCTGGCTCAGGCCAAGGCCCTAGCCGAGCAGGTCAAGGCCGCTGAGGCCGCCTCCAATGGCGCCGCCACCGTTTTGGATGAACTCGCCCACCAGTTCCAGAACCTCATTGAGGGGGCGCCCGCCGGCGGCGAGGAGGACTACGTGGTGCTGCGCCACGAGGGCCCCGCCCCTCGCGACTTCGCCGCCGAGGGCTTTGAGCCCGCCGATCACCTGGCCCTGGGCGAGGGTCTAGACATTATCGACACCCGTCGCGGGGCCAAGGTCTCCGGCGCCCGCTTCTACTTCCTCAAGGGGTGGGGCATGCGCCTGGAGCTGGCGCTCATGACCGCCGCCCTGGACAAGGCCGTCGCCCACGGTTTCACCCCCATGACCACCCCCACGCTGGTGACCCCCCAGATCATGGGCGGCACCGGCTTCCTGGGCGCCCACAGCGACGAGATCTACTACCTTCCCACCGACGACCTCTACCTGGTGGGGACCTCTGAGGTGGCCCTGGCCGGCTACCACACCGACGAGATCCTGGACCTGTCGAAGGGCCCCAAGCGCTATCTGGGCTGGTCCACCTGCTACCGGCGCGAGGCCGGGGCCGCCGGCAAGGACACCCGCGGCATTATTCGCGTCCACCAGTTCAACAAGGCGGAGATGTTCTCCTACTGCCGCCCCGAGGACGCCGTGGCCGAGCACCAGCGCCTGCTGGCCCTGGAGGAGGAGATGCTCGCCCTGGTGGGCCTGCCCTACCGCGTCATTGACACGGCCGCCGGGGACCTCGGCAGTTCGGCCGCACGCAAGTTCGACTGCGAGGCCTGGCTGCCCACCCAGAACCGCTGGATGGAGGTCACCTCCACCTCCAACTGCACCACCTACCAGGCCCGCCGCCTGGCCGTGCGCGAGCGCCTGGCCGACTCCAAGGGCACCCGGCCGGTGGCCACCCTCAATGGCACCCTGGCCACCACTCGTTGGATTGTGGCGATCCTGGAGAACCAGCAGCGCGCTGACGGAAGCGTCGTCGTCCCTGAGGGGCTGCGCCCCTACCTGGGCGGCATCGAGGTCATTGAGTCCGCGGCCTAATGCGACCCTTGGACGACACCGCAGGCATCCAGCCCTCCGGCCAGCCCTTGTCAGTGCTGGGGGACCTGGAACCCATTCGGGGTCGCCGGCGTCTGCGGCCCCTGGGGCATGAGGCCTACCACGGCCTGGTCCAGGATCGCATGGCCGATGTCGACGCCATTGCCCGCCGCCGCGCCGAACCCGTTCCGCTCGTGCCCGGGTCCCAGATGGTGGTGGCTCTCGACGTCGACGGCACCATTGTGGATATGGGCGGTCGCGTGTCGGAGCGCGTCATGGCCTCCATCGCCCGCCTGCGCGCCCACGAGGTGCAGGTCGTCATCGCCACCGGCCGCAGCATTGAGGCGGCCATGCCGGTGGCCCGCCACATTGGCCTGACCAGCGGCTGGATGGTGTGCGCCAACGGCGCCCTCACACTGCGACTGGACCCCGAGGCCCCCGGCGGTCACGAGATCGTCGACTCCATTACCTTCGACCCGGCCGCCGCCATTGACACCCTCCGGGCGGCGGTCCCCGACGGCATTGTCGCCGTCGAGACTCCCGGCGCCGGATTCCGGGTCTCCCGGCCCTTCCCCGACGGCGAGCTCATTGAGGACCAGACCGTCGTCTCCTTAGAGGAGTTGCGGGCCCAGTCGGCGACCCGTGTGGTGCTACGGGCCCCGGGGATGGCGGTCGACGAGTTCTCGGCGTTGGTGCATGACGCGGGGCTGCACTCAGTGGAGTACGCCATTGGCTGGACGGCCTGGCTTGATGTGGCCCCCCAGGGCGTCACAAAAGCCTCCGCCCTGGAGGCGCTCGCGGCGCGCCTGGGCACGGACGCCGCGCACGCCGTCGCCGTGGGCGACGGCTCCAATGATGTCGAGATGTTGCAGTGGGCCGGGGTCGGTGTGGCCATGGGGAGCGCGCCCCAGTGGGTGCGCGAGTGCGCCGACGTCGTCACTGAACCTGTGTGGCGTGATGGCTGCGCCGCCGTTCTGGACGCCCTTATTGAACGCACCAGGGAGAGTCGATGAAACGCCTGACCCGCCTGACCTGGGCCGCCGTCCTGTCCTGCGCCCTCGCCTTGGCGGGGGTGGGGCTGGCCGCCTGCGCCCCCGCATCCCCGAAACCCACCGGCCCTTGCGCCGACTTCACCAAGTACGGCACCTTCACCGACGCCTCGGTGTCTCTTGCCTCGACCTTCACCGGCGCCGAGGCCGAGCGCCTGGAGGAGTCCCTGGCCGCCTTCGAATCGTGCACGGGTATTGACGTGGTCCACACCGGGTCGGACTCCATGGAGGCTCAGCTCCTCAGCGACCCCCAGACGGACCTGGCGATCGTCCCGCAAAGCGGTCTGGTCGCCGATCTGGTCAATAAGGGCGCGCTCAGGGCTTTGCCCAACTCCGTCAACGCCAATATTGAGCTGGGGTGGGAGCGCTCCTGGGCGGAGGCCGGCACCTACAACGGCGTGCCCTACGCCGCCCCCCTCATGGCTTCAGTCAAGTCCTTCGTGTGGTTCTCGCCCACCGCGTTCGACAGGCTCGGCTATGAGATCCCCACGACCTGGGCGGATTTGGAGTCCTTGAGCGCGCAGGTGGTCAAGGATCACCCTGATGGGTCAGTGACGCCCTGGTGCCTGGGGGTCTCCGACGGCGACTCCACCGGCTGGCCCGTGACTGACTGGCTGGAGGACATCTTGCTGTTCAAGCAGGGGCCCGGCGTCTATGACCTCTGGGCCTCGCACACGGTGCCGCTGGATGCTCCGGCCGCGGTGACCGCCCTGGGCGCCTTGGACTCCCTGGTCATGGCCGACGGCCGCCTGCCCGGGGGCAGGAAGGCCGCCGCGCAGACCACCGTGGAGCAGGCCGGTGAGCAGCTCGTGGACGGCTCGTGCCTCATGCTCCACGCCTCCAGCTCCATGGAGGGCATGTTCCCCGCGGGCACCGTCATTACCGACGTGGACGGCAAGGACGGGGTGACGGTGACGGCCACCGGTGTCAGCACGGCGTCCCCGGCCCCGCAGACCGCCGCCACCTCCACCTCCTCCACCACAGTCTCGGCCTTCCTGCTGCCCAGCGTGGAGGCCGACACCAGCCCGGTGCTCGTGGGCGGAGACTCGCTGGTCGCTTTCCAGAGCTCTGAGGCGATTACGGCGGTCATGGACTACCTCACCAGCGCCACCTGGGCGCAGATCCGCACGGCCCTGGGCGGTGTGGCCACCGCCAACCGGGGGGTGAAGGCGGCCGACATCCCCTCAGACGTCAACCGGCGCGCCACCGAACTCCTCCAGTCCCGGCAGACGCTCATCCGCATGGACGCCTCGGACTCCATGCCTCCGGCGGTGGGCACCCAGGCGCTGTGGAGTTCTCTGGCCTCCTGGGCCTCTGGGGAATTGAGCGCGAAGGCGGCGCTGGCGCAGGCCGAGGCCGCCTGGCCCAAGTAGCTGCGTGTGGCGCACACCAGGTGGGATGGGCGGCGCGTCAATGCCGGGGAGACTGCTAACGTGCTAGCTGAACGTGACGCAAGCAACTTTGCCCCGCCGTCGGATACTGCGGAGTCGAGGAGGACTCATGGGACTGGGATGGTTCGGCGCCCCCGAGCACAACCGTTGGCTGTCGGCGGAGACGCACGCGCTGCTGCACTTCGGCCGCAGGGCGAAGGTTCCCGCGGGCTTCGGGTGGATCGGTGAGGACGGCGTCGTCGACACCGGCCACCCCGTGGAGCTGTGGATCACTGGACGCATGACCTTCGCCTTCGCCCTGGGAACCCTGATGGGCATTCCCGGCTGCCGCCGCTACGCCGACCATGGCGTGCGGGCCCTGCGCAACGCCCTGCGCGACCACGTCAACGGCGGCTGGCACTCCGCCATTGGTCACGAGCTCGACGACCAGGGCCACGGTGTGCCAGTGGACGCTGAAGCCCGCAAGGAGTGCTATCAGCACTCCTTCGTGCTCCTGGCCGCCGCCACCGCTACCGCGGCCGACCGCCCCGGCGCCCACGAGTTACTGCGCGACGCCATGGCGGTCCAGAACCGGTACTGGTGGGATGAGGCCTACGGCATGCCCGTGGAGTCCTACGCCGCGGACTTCTCCGACCCCGAGGACTATCGGGGCATCAACGCCGCCATGCACACTGTCGAGGCCTACTTGGCCACCACCGACGTCACCGGGGACACCACCTGGCTGGTGCGCGCCGTCCAGATCATCGACTTCGCAGTCAATGTTCAGGCTCGGGCCAATAACTGGCGCATCCCCGAGCATTACGACACCTCCTGGCACCCCCTGCCGGACTACAACAAGGATGAGCCCGCCCACCCCTTCCGCCCCTACGGCTCCACCCCCGGGCATGGTCTGGAGTGGGCGCGCCTGACCGTCCAGGCCCGCGCCGCGCTGGTCGCCCGCTCCCTGCCGGTGCCCGACTGGATGCTCGACGCCGCTGAGGAGCTCTTCGACCGCGCCCGCACCGACGCCTGGCGGGTTGACGGCGCGGCGGGATTCGTCTACACCGTCGGTTTTGACGGCAAGCCCATTGTTCACGAGCGCATGCACTGGGTGGTGTGCGAGGGCATCTCGGCGGCTGCCGCGTTGCGCCGCGCCCTGCTCGACGACGGTCGCGGAGAGATCGAAGTTGAGATTTACGAGCACTGCTACCGCTCCTGGATCGACTACTGCGAGGAGTACGTCATTAAGGAACCGGGCGTGTGGTACCACGAGCTCGACCGGAATAACGAGCCCTCCACCCGCACCTGGGCTGGGCACCCGGACATTTACCATGCGCTCCAGGCGACCCTCATCCCGCGCCTGCCGGTGTGCCCGGCCATGTGTCAGGCCCTGTCCGAGGGCAAGCTCGACGTGACCGCCCCGCCCATTCCCGTCAACGCGCAGCGGGTGCGGCGCCGAGGATTCTTCAACCGCGGCTGAAGCCCGGCGCGGCCCTCGCGGGCCCGGCGCCTACGGCCGCACAGCAAGGCCCCCGGAGTCCTACGGCTCCGGGGGCTGGTGGCGCGGAGACGGGGAGATTCGAACTCCCGAGGGGCTTCCACCCCAACCTCCTTAGCAGGGAGGCGCACTAGGCCACTATGCGACGTCTCCATGGCGTGCTGCTGCGTGAGCACCGGAAGCCTACCGGGCGCTGGTCCCGGCGGGCAAACCGCGGAGAGGGAGGGATTCGAACCCCCGGTGCGCCAGGCGCACAGCGGTTTTCAAGACCGCCACATTCGGCCACTCTGTCACCTCTCCATGCCCGTCGGAATACCTCCGGGCCGGGCTCAACCCTACCACCCTGCCGCGCATGGTGCGGCCGGGTGGAGACGGGTGGAAGGTGGGGGCGCTACCCGTTTTTCCGCGGCGATTACCGGCAGCGTGGTGCGGCCGCGGGTGGGATGGGCGGGGCTGTGAGCATTCTCGCTCCGGGATGCGCAGTGTCGGCGTGCGGCGGTGGCACCGCGGCCCTGCTGCGGCATTGCGGACCCCGGCCGGCAAGAGTTGGTAGGATCTGTGCGGCCCCGGTGGTACGGGCTCGGATCCGGCCTCCTTGTGCCCGGCCTCCTTGTGCCCGGCCTCCTTGTGCCCGGCCTCACTGCATGAGGATTTGGTGCTGAGCGCCCCCACAGGTAGTCTTCCTTGCTGTCGGAAGTGACATGCGCCTGTAGCTCAACGGATAGAGCATCTGACTACGGATCAGAAGGTTGGGGGTTCGAATCCCTTCGGGCGCGCCAACGCCTCGCAATCGGCTGAAAAGTTCGGTGGCGAGGCGTTTTTCAATGCCTTTCAACGCCGTCCAGTGCCTTCGAATGCCTTCGGCCTGATGCGCGCGAATGCGCCGGCCAAGACCCTGGGCGGGCACTGGGCGGGTACGGGCTTGCCCCGGGCCCCCGTCCGACATGGAGTCGTCCGCATTGAGTGCCGCGAGAGCGCCCCTGGCACGGCCGGGTCGTGGCACGATGTCGCCGTGCGCGATATCACTAAAGACACCAGCCTGTGCATCTCCCTGTCCGCCCGTCCCACCAACATTGGGACACGCTTCCACAACCACCTCTACGAGGTACTTGACCTCGACTTCATCTACAAGGCCTTCACCACTACTGACATCACCGCCGCCATTGGCGGGGTGCGGGCCCTGGGCATCCGCGGCTGCGCAGTGTCCATGCCCTGGAAGGAGGACGTCATTGCACTAGTCGACGAAATGACCCCTTCTGCTGCGGCAATCCACTCGGTCAACACCATTGTCAACGACTCCGGTCGCCTAGTGGCCTACAACACCGACTTCATCGCCATTCGCACCCTTCTGGACACCCACGAGGTCCCCCGCACCTCGTGCGCGGTCCTGGGTGCCGGCGGCATGGCGAAGGCCTGCGTGGCGGCTCTCAAGGACGCCGGGTTCGGTCCGGGCACCGTCATCGCCCGCAACCCCACCTCGGGGCCGGCACTGGCCGAACAGTACGGCTGGTCCTGGGTGGCCAACGCCTCCGAGCTGCCTGACGGCGGCGGCACCCTACTGCTCAACGCCACCCCCGTGGGCATGGCCGGAGGGCCGGCCGAGAACGACCTCTCAGCCCCCATGGAGCTCATTGAGGCGGCCACGACCGTCTTCGACGTCGTCGCCTTCCCCTCCGAGACCCCCTTGATCAAGGCGGCTCGTGCCGCTGGGAAGCCGGTGATCTCCGGGGCGGAGGTCATCGCCCTGCAGGCGGCTGAGCAATTCGCCCTCTACACCGGCGTGCGGCCCACGCCCGAGCAGGTCGCGGAGGCCGCACGCATCTCCCGCGCCTAATACCTTCCCACCTACTCCAACGTTTTCCTCACAGGCCAACGGCCGCGTACGTTGGCCTGTGAGGAAAACGTTGGAGTGGGTTGGGTAGGATCCCGCGGGTGGAGTTCCTCAATGGCCGCGAGCCTGCATACGACCTGACTTACGACGACGTTTTCATGGTCCCCTCGCGCTCCTCCGTGGGGTCGCGCATGCGCGTGGACCTGGCCACCGACGACGGATCGGGCACCACCATTCCGTTGGTGGTGGCCAATATGACGGCGGTGGCCGGTAAGCGCATGGCGGAGACCGTGGCGCGCCGCGGCGGGCTGACGATCATCCCCCAGGACATCCCCGTGGAGGTGGTCATTGACACCGTCTCACGCGTTAAGGCGTCCCACCTCCTGTACGACACCCCGGTCACCGTCAAGCCCCACCACACCTGCGGCTACGCCCGCGGCCTGATCCCCAAGCGCTCCCACGGCGCCGCCGTCGTCGTCGACCCGGAGACGAACGAGCCCCAGGGCATGGTGGACCGCTCGGACGTCTCCGACGTCGACCGCTTCACTCAGGTGCGCGCCGTCATGAACACTGAACTGCTCACCCTGCCCGCGGGCGTGGATCCGCGCGAGGCCTACGAGCGTCTGCGCGCCGCCAGCCGCCAGCTGGCGCCCGTTGTCGACGACGCCGGCAGGCTTGTGGGCCTGTTCACCCGCCAGGGGGCGCTGCGCGCCACCCTCTACCGTCCCGCCCTGGATGGCCAGGGGCGTCTGCGCGTGGGCGCCGCCGTTGGCATTAACGGCGACCCGGCGCGCAAGGCCGCCCAGCTCGTTGAGGCCGGGGTGGACGTTGTTGTGGTCGACACCGCCCACGGCCACCAGGACCGCGTGTGCCGGGTCGTCGGTGCGGTGCGCGCCGCCCTGCCCGAGGGCTTCCCCATTGCCGCCGGCAATGTGGTCAGCGCCGCCGGTGTGCGCGACCTGGTTGAGGCCGGGGCCTCCATTGTCAAAGTGGGGGTGGGGCCGGGCGCCATGTGCACCACCCGCATGCAGACCGGCGTGGGCCGTCCCCAGTTCTCCGCCGTCCTGGAATGCTCCGCCCAGGCCGCGCATATGGGCGCCTGCGTGTGGGCCGACGGCGGTGTGCGCCACCCGCGCGACGTGGCCCTGGCACTGGCGGCCGGCGCCTCCAACGTTATGGTCGGCTCCTGGTTCGTGGGGACCCACGAGTCTCCCGGCGACGTCCAGTTCGACGCTTCGGGCCGGGCCTACAAGGAGTCTTTTGGGATGGCCTCGACCCGGGCGGTCCTGGGGCGCACCGAGGGCGAGGACGCCTTCGACCGGGCCCGCAAGGCCCTGTTCGAGGAGGGCATTAGTGCCGGGCGCATGTACCTGGACCCGAACCGACCCGGTGTGGAGGATCTTATCGACCACATTGTGGCGGGGGTGCGCTCCTCCTTCACCTACGCGGGGGCGAGGACCATTGCCGAATTCCGGCGGCGGGCCGTCGTTGGCGTCCAGTCGGCTTCCGGCTACGCCGAGGGCCGCCCGGTGCCGACCTCCTGGTGAGAGGATCCGCCCCACCCCGGGAGCCCGGGATGGGGCGGATTCTCCAGCGGGGCCGGGCGCCCGACCCGCTACCCGATCCTAGTGAGAACGAGAGTGGGCTCGGTGCTTCCTTTGGTGGCCAACTCAATGTTGTCGTCATCAACAATGGTGACAATGAAGAACCCGCCCGATCCCAGCATCCCCGTCACATCGAGGTGGTACGTTCCGTTCTCCTCGTAAAAGGCGTAACTGTCGTTCGGGCTGAAAAGCGCGGTGTGGCCGTCGGCGAAGGTGACAACCGACCCTTTGCTCATGAGCCCCCAGGAGTTGTCCCCTGTAGACTTCCAGGTCCCCTCGATTGTGAACTCGTCCTTGGTGCAGGAGGTCAGGGTCAGGCAGGTGCCCACGAGCGCCAGGGCGCCCAGAAGTTGGCGGCGCCGGATAAGAGGAGTCACCACCTTGAGGACTCCCAATCGGTGACGTCCTCTAGCGGGCGATCCGCGTTGGAAGACGATGAGCAGAAGTTGTTGATCGACTCTTCGACGCCAGCAATATTATCGTAGAAATACGGGTCGAGGTCGTGCTCCCGCAGAAGATCCTCTCGCAGCTCGCTCTGTTCAGTGAAGTCGAGCGACTGATACTCCGAGCAGGTCGTCTTCCCGGCTTTGCCCGAGAAAAAACAGGATGTTGCGGTGAAGCAGAGGCCGATGGCCATGGCGGCGGCGCCCAAGACGCGCAGCCTACGGAATGCGGGGGGCATGGGAAGTGCCTTCCAGAAGGGGGATGGGAAGTGGCGGCATTGCCGATGCGATGATCATGATGACCAAACGCAATGCAATTCTCGGCAGCGCATCCAGTCGTGTCAACGACTTGGCCGTAAAAGGACAAGAAGTTGTATTCACCGTGATCCCGCGCCATGCTTCCGCCGCTCCGGCAGTCCGCCCCCGGTAGCTCACCCGGCGTCCGCTTCCAGCAGCCCGCCCGGCGGGCTCAGTGGCCCGCCCCCGCCGCCCGCTGAACTCGCCGGCCGGGCGGGCTCAGCGGGTGCGGGCGGCGGTCAGCGCCTGGAGCAGGTCGGCCACCAGGTCGTCCGGGTCCTCAATGCCCACGCTCAGGCGCAGCAAATTGTCGCTGAGCCCATAGGCGGCGCGGCGCACCGCGGGCACGTCGGCGTGGGTCTGGATGCTGGGACAGGTCACCAGCGACTCCACCGAGCCCAGTGACTCCGCGAAGGTGAAGATCCGCACTGAACGCAGAAAGGCATCCACCTCGACGTCGTCGACGGGAATGAAGGACACCATCCCCGAACGCCCTGGGTACAGCACGGTGCGCACCGCGTCACTGGCCTCCAGGGCCGCCACGACGGCGCGCGCATTGGACTCGTGCCGCCCCATGCGCACGGCCAGGGTCTTAAGCCCCCGCAGCAGCAGGAAGCAGTCGAAGGGCCCCAGGGTCGCTCCGGTGGTGTTGAGCCGGTACTGGAGGCGCCCGCCCAGCTCCTCGTCGGCCACGACCACCACCCCCGCCATGACGTCGTTGTGGCCGCCCAGGTATTTTGTGGCGGAGTAGACCACGGCGTCGGCGCCCAGCTCCAGGGGGCGGCAGACCACGGGGGTGTAGAAGGTGTTGTCCACCAGTAGGCGCGCCCCGGCACCGTGGGCGAGGCGGGCCGCCTCAGCGATGTCGAGTTGGGTCATCATGGGGTTGGTCGGGGTCTCAATGAGCACCAGGGCGGCGGGGTCGGCCAGGGCCCGGTGCAGCCCCTCCCGGCCGAGCACGAAGTCGACCTCGTAGGCGCCCTCGTCGGCCAGCAGCCGCAGGTACCGGTAGGAGCCGCCGTAGACGTCCTCCAGGGCCACGATCCGTGAGCCGTACGGCGCCAGGGACAGGACCGCCAACTCGACGGCGGCCATCCCCGAGGCCAGGGCGAAGGCGGCGGTGCCGCCGTCGAGTCGCGCCAGGGCGTCCTGAAGCACGTCGCGGGTGGGGTTGGCGGTGCGCGTGTAGTCATAGCCGGTGGATTGCCCCAGGCCCGGGTGCCCGTAGGCGGTCGACAGGTGGATGGGGGTGGTGATGGCGCCGGTGACCGGGTCGGTGCCGGTGCCCGCGTGCGCCAACAGCGTGTCGAGGCCGACTTCGGGTGCGGTGTCCGACCAGGACCGGTGGTGTTGGACCGGTGAGGTCGGACATGGGCGGCCGCCGGGGCCGCCGCTGTTGTCGCCGCCGCTGTGGCCGCCATGGCCGCCGCTGTGGCCGACGGGGGCGGCTTGGGCGCTTGTGGTGGGTTCTGCGGGGACGGCGTTGCCGGCAGTGAGTGTGGTGGCGAAGTTGGTGGGGCGGTGGGCCGGGGTGCGGTGGGCATTCACGTCTAGGGCTCCTGACAGTGCTGGCTGGCTTGGGTGGCGCGGGGGCGGGCAGGCCCGACACATCCCGCGCCGCGTCGGCCAGTGGCTGGCTCGGGCGGTGCGGGAGCGGGGCTCAGCTCACCGTGCCGCCGAGCCCCGGGAGGCGAGCAGTTCGGCGACCGCGGCCTGGAGCCGGTCTAGGGCCTCATCGAGGGCGGCGCGGGGGCAGGCCACGTTAATGCGGGTGAACCCCTGGCCACCGGCGCCGAAGATGAGCCCGTCGTCGAGCCACAGGCCCGCCTTGGTCAGGAGGAAGTCGTCCAGGGAGCGGGGGTCCAGTCCAGAGTCCTTCAGCAGGCCGTGGCAGTCGAGCCACAGCAGGTAGGTTCCTTCCCACGGCGAGACGCCAATGCCGGGAATGGACTCCAGTCGCCCGGTGAGGTGGGCGTGGGCGGCGGCCACATGCTCGCGCAGGGCGTCGAGCCATTCCTCCCCCTCCTCGTAGGCCGCCTGGCAGGCCACCAGGCCCAGCGCATTGGCCTGGGCGTAGCCGACTGCGCCTACTTCACGGCGGAAGGCGGTGCGCAGCTCACGGTCGGCGATGAGGATATTGGCGGTCTGCAAGCCCGCCAGGTTGAAGGACTTCGATGGCGAGGTGCACGTGATGGTGCGTGCCGCGACCTCGGGGGACAACGAGGCGAACAGGGTTGTGCACACACCGGGGCGGGTGAGGTCCGCGTGGATCTCATCGGCCACCACCCTCACGCCGTGGCGCCCGGTCACCTCGGCCAGGGCCTCCAGCTCGGCGCGGGTCCACACCCGGCCCACAGGGTTGTGAGGGTTGCACAGGATGAGCAGGCGGGCGCCGGTGGCGGCAATGACCCCCTCCAGGGCCGCCAGGTCGCGGCGGTAGACGCCGGCGGCGTCCCGGACCAGGGGGGCGGCCGCCACAATGCGCCCATTGTCTTCCACGACCTCGCGGAAGGGGTAGTAGACGGGCTCCTCAATGATGACCGCCTCCCCGGGCGCTGTGTAAGCCCGCACCGCCAGGGCGAGGGCGGGGACCACGCCGGGGGTGATCGTGTTCCAGGCGGGGTCGACCTGCCAGTGGTAACGGCGGGAGAACCAGGAGACCAGGGCCGAGGCGTAGGCCTCATCGGGCTCGGTGTAGCCGAAGATGCCATGGGCGGCGCGCGCTCTCAAGGCCTCGACGACGGCCGGGGCGGTGGCGTGGTCCATGTCGGCCACCCACAGGGGCAGTGCGTCGGCCGGGCGGCGACAACGCCCGGCGAAGTCCCATTTCAGCGAGCCGGTGCCCCGGCGGTCAATAACGCGGTCGAAGGACGAGGCGAGGGAGCCGGCCGACGGCGAGGGGACGGCGGGGGAGCCGGCCGACGGCGAGAGGGCGGCGGCGGCAGTGCCGCTCGCGGGGGCGGCAGGGGCACCGGCGGGGGCGTGGTCGCCGGCAGGGGTGGCGGGGGTGGTCGTGGGCATGCGGGTGCTCCTAGAAGGGTGCGCCAGGTGCGGGATGCTGGGCGGCAGCGTCCCACTCGAAGTGATGGGGGGGGATGAACGCAGGACCGGGTGGTGGTCCGCGGAGTGCGACGAGCGGGAATGGTCCCGGCTCGGACTCTGACCGTTACATGGAAGACAGCGACGGCTAGCGCTGTCAGCGCATGCGCATTCGACGCATGACCAGGGTGCGCACCGGTAGGGCACGGGTCGAGGGCGTCGAGGCGGTCACGGCCCTGACCCTAGCCCCGGGTGGGTCCGCGGCGTCAAATGCGTCCGCCATGCGTGCAATCGTCTCCACCGCCTCACCCCTACTTGCTCACCCCTACGCCTCATTTGCCTCCTATTTGCCCGATTCCCGGGGCGGGGCTAGGGTGGGCGGCGTGAACAGTCTCGTCTATAACCACTGATCGGGCGGGCGGCCTCGAGGCCGCCCGCGAATCCAGGCACATCCCTGTTGAGCACGCGCGATCGCCTGCGCTGTGCGCGCTTCGCGCGCTCCGGGGCCCCAGACGACGAGACGAGTTACCCCTATGAGCCCGATGACGGCTGATCACGCCGCCGCACCCCCAACGCCCACCGCAGGCTCCCCCCAGGAGCCGACGACGCGAACCCGTCGGACTCCGTCGGCGAATACGCCCCCGGCGGCAGCCCCGCCCCCGGTGGCCCGCCACCCGCGCCGCTGGCCGCGCGTCCTTATGATCCCGACCGGGCCCCCACCGCCCTTGCCCGCGGCCCCCGGGCGCCTGCTGGCCGCCCTGCTGCGCCACAGCGCCCCGGCCCTCATCCTGGCCTCGGTGGTGTCGGCGTTGAGCTACCTGGTCAACGCCCTCATCCCCCTGGCGCTGGGCCATGCCCTGGATGCCGGCCTTGAGCAGGGCCTGACCGCTGAGTTGCTCCAGTGGGCCCTGATCCTGGGCGGGCTCGCCGCGGCATCCGCGGTGGTCTCCTGGCTGCATGAGGCCGCCGGCCTGTCCTGCTGGGCGGCGGGCATGATCCCGGCCAGCAGGGCCGCCGCCCACCGCACCGGCCGCAATGGCCGCGCCATCAGTCGCCAGATCGCCGGCGGCGAGATTGTCACCGCCACGGCCACGGACCCCGACTACCTCGGGGCGATGATGTATTTCGTCGTCAATGTCATTGGCGCTGTTGTTTCTGTCGCCGTGGTAGCGGTCCTCATGCTGCGGGTCTCGGTGCCGCTGGGCCTGTTGGTCCTCATTGGCCTGCCCGTGGTGCTGATGATCATTGCCGCCCTGGTCAAGCCCCTCCAATCCCGCCAGGCCGTCCAGCGCGAGGCCCAGGGGCGCCTGGCCACTATTACCACCGACGCCGTGGCCGGTTTGCGGGTTCTGCGCGGCATTGGCGGGGAGGACGTTTACGCCCACCGCTACGCCGAGCAGTCCGCCGTTGTACGTGACGCCGGCATTAAGGTCGCCTCCACTCAGGCGCTGCTCAGCTCCTTGAAGGCGGGCCTGCCGGGGGTCTTCTCGGTGGTGGTCGTGGCCGCGGCCGCCGGGCGCGTCCTGGACGGCACCTTGAGCCCCGGCCAGCTGGTCACCTTCTACGGATACACGAGCTTCCTGGTCGCCCCGCTGGGCGTGGCGGCCGATCTCATCACCGTGGCCACCCGCTCCTGGGTGGGGGCCCGCAAGGTCTCCCGCATTCTGGGTATTGAGCCGCTGACCGACGACGGCGCCGTCGACCCCGCGGCCGCACCCGACCCGGCCGGGGACCTCCTCGACGCCACCACCGGGGTGCGCCTGAGGGGCCGCCGTACCACTGCCGTGGTCTGTGCCGAGCCCGCCACCAGCGCCGCCCTGGCCGAGCGCCTGGGGCGGGCCGACGACGCTGCCGGCGCCGTTAGCCTCGGTGGTGTGGACCTGCGCGCCCTGCCCGTGGAGTGGGTGCGCCGCACCATTCTGGTGGCGGGGGCCCAGGCGGAGGTCTTCGCCGGTAGCCTCGCCGAAGCGGTTTTGGGCGAGCAGGCGCCCCTGGCCCCGGCACGGGACATGGCCGCTATTGTCGCCGACCAGGCCCGTCGTGACGTCGAGGGTGACGAGGCGCCCGCGGCCGGCTCCGGGGGGCTGGTTCTGAGCGCCGCCCAGCGGTCCCGGGCCACGGCATCCCTGGAGGTGGCCGCCGCTGACGACGTCGTCGACTCCGTGGGAGGACTGCTCGGCACCATTACTGAGAAGGGCCGCAGCCTCTCAGGCGGGCAGCGTCAGCGCTTGGCCGTGGCCCGGGCCGTTGCGGCCGAGGCCCCCGTGCTGGTGCTCATTGAGCCGACCAGCGCTGTCGACTCCCACACTGAGGCCCGCATTGCCCAGCGGCTCGTCGCCCACCGGCGCGGGCGGACCACCGTCGTGGTCACCGCCTCCCCGCTGGTGCTCAACCGTTGCGAGGAGGTGGTGCTCCTGGATCCCGGTAGTGGCGCCGAGATGGCCCGGGGTATCCACCGGGAGCTGTCGGCGACCTGCCCGGCCTACGCCGCCGTCGTCCATCGCTTTCAAGGCGGGGAGGCCGGCCTGGCCGCCCCCGCTGGACCCGCTGGCTCGACCGCCCCCGCCGAACCCGCCGAAGAGGAGGACGTCTCATGAGCCGCCGTCTGCCCGTTGCCGACGCCTCTCAGGTGCGCCGCCGCTTCGCCTCCCTGGTCGCCGAGCACCGACGGACCCTGGTCTGGGTGGCCCTGGTCCAGCTGCTGGCCGCCCTGGCCGCCGTCGCCGTGCCCAAGGTCCTGGGGGACCTGGTCGACGCCGTCACCCGCGGCACCGACGCCCGCACCGTGCACCTGGCCGTGGTCGCCATTGTTGCGCTCACCGCCGTGGGCGCCGTGCTCAACGGCGTGGGCGAGTACGGGGCTCGCGTCTTGGGGGAGCGGGTCTTTGCCGAGCTGCGCGAGCGCCTGGTGGGCACTGTCATTCACCTGCCGCTGTCCGCGGTGGAGTCCGCCGGCACCGGCGATCTGTTGGGGCGCACCAACCACGACCTGGACCGCATCCGCTACCTGGTCCAGCGGGGCATCTCGGGGATCCTGGTCATTGTCTTGACCGTGGCCACGGTTCTGGTCGCCTCAGTGGTCACCTCCCCGCTGCTCAGCCCGGCCATGCTGCTGCCCGGCCTGCTCATGGTTCCGGTGACCCGCTGGTACTTGCGCCTGGCCGTGCCCGGTTACCGGGCCATGGGGGCCATGTGGGCGGAGTTCGACGGCGTGGTCGCCGAGACCGCCGACCAGGCCGGCACCGTGGACGCCCTGGGGCTGGGCCGGCGCCGCAACGCCGTGTTCGACCGGGTCCTGCGCGAGGCGTGGAACACCGAGACCTACACCTTGTGGCTGCGCATGCAACTGGTGGCGGGCATGGGGCTCATCTTCCTGCTGCCGGTGGTGGTGGTCGTGATGTGGGGGGCCTGGCTCGCCGGGCAGGGCCTGACCACCCTGGGCGAGGTGACCACGGTGGCCCTTTACGCCCTCCAACTGCGCATCCCCCTGACGGAGGCGACTTTCTGGGTGGACACCATCCAATCCGCCGACGCCTCCATGAGCCGCATTGTCGGCGTGGAGCTGGTGGAGCCCGATCGCACGGCGGGCCCCGAGCAGCCCCGGGACCAAGTGTTGCGCCTGGAGGGGGCCTGCTTCGCTTACCGGGCGGGCCGCCCGGTCCTCCACAATATTGACCTGGAACTCGTCCCTGGTGAGCGGCTGGCCGTCGTCGGCCCGTCAGGGGCGGGGAAGTCCACGCTGGGGCGGCTGCTGGCCGGCATCCGCCCGCCCAGTGCCGGCTCGGTGAGGGTGGGCGGCGTTGAGCTGACCGCCCTGGACGAGGAGCGGCTGCGCGCTGAGGTGGTCCTTGTCACCCAGGAGCACCACGTTTTCGCCTGCTCCCTGGCCGACAACCTGCGCCTGGCGCGGCCGGGGGCCGGACCGGAGGAGTTGGGCAGGGCGTTGCGGGCGGTCGGTGCTCTGGAGTGGGCCCTGGGGCTTCCCGAGGGGCTGGACACGCTGGTCGGCTCGGGTGGGATTGTGCTCGACCCGGGGCGCGCTCAGCAGGTGGCCCTGGCACGGATCGTGCTCATGGACCCCCATACGCTGGTCCTGGATGAGGCCACCAGTCTGCTGGACCCCACGGCTGCGCGCGCCACCGAGCGGGCCCTGGATGCGGTCCTTGCCGGGCGCACGGTGGTGGCTATCGCCCACCGCCTTTACACGGCCGCCGACGCCGACCGGGTCGCCGTGGTCATTGACGGGAGGATTGTCGAGTTGGGCACCCACGCCGAGCTGGTGGCCGCCGACGGCGAGTATGCGCGTTTGTGGGAGGCATGGCAGGTGTCATGACACGCGGTGCCGGGATGCCCCTGGCCCAGGTGCCGGAGCCGTGACAGAGTGTGCCCAGCAACAGGAAGGCCGTCACCGATGACACCACGCGCCCCTCGGGCACCCCACCACGAAGCAGCTGTCCGCCATGCTCTTCCCGGCGCCGGGGAGCAACGCGCTTTCTGGGTTGATGAGACCACCCTGGCTTGGCCCGCCGAGCTCCTGCCGGTCAGTGTCGATCGCGACGACGTGGTTTCCGCCGGCCGCCAGCGCCCTCAGGGGCCGCTGCCGGTCGCGTTCAGCCTCATTGCGTGCCCTACCGGCGGAGCCGAGGTCGTTGACGGCATTGTGCGGCTGGGGGCCGAGGGGCGCGAGGTCCCCCTTGGTATCGGCGGGGAGCTCAGTGCTGAGTTCCTGGCCGCTCACCCGCAGCTCGACGGCTTCCTGGCCTTGACCACCCTCAATGAGCACGGGGGCAAGCGCCTGGGGCGCGGCGACATTGAGCGGTTCCTGACCGGCCAGCTGGCACTGGTCCAGCGCACTGACCCTGAGGTCGGCGGCTGGGTGACCGCTTTCACCGGCGTGCAGACGTGGCCGCTGCTCGACCGCCTCTATGGGCGCACCGCATCGCGCCGCGACGGCTCGGCCCCCTTGGGCGTGACCTGGGTCAAGGCGGACCAGGGGCGGACGGCCCCCGCCTTCGCCCTGTGGGCCCCCACCGCCACCAGGGTCACTCTTCTGAGTTGGGAGACGGGGGACCCCACCGGCTCGGTGCCCCTGGTCCAGGGGCGGCCCCTGCGCACCCCCGCGACGCGCCGCCCCGACGGGCGCTGGGAGGTGGGCGCCGGCGTCGTGGGGGCGGGGGCCCAGTACTTGTGGGAGCTCCAGGTCTACGTCCCGGCCACTGGCCGTATGGAGACCAATGTCGTCACCGACCCCTACAGCCTGGCCCTGACTGTTGACTCGCGCCGCAGTGTTGCCGTGGACCTGGCCCAGCCGGACCTGGTTCCCAGTGCCTGGGTGCGCACGCCCAGCCCCGTGGTTGTCAATGACTCCGCCCGCGCCATTTACGAGTTGCACCTGCGCGACTTCTCCGCCGAGGACCGTTCCGTTCCGGAGGCCCTGCGCGGCACCTACCGGGCTTTCACCGTGGATTCTGCTGGTACGCGCCACCTGCGTGAACTCGCCGCGGCGGGCATGGACACGATTCACCTGCTGCCCACTTTTGACAATGCCACTATCCCCGAGGAGCGTTCCGCCCAGCGGATCCCCCGGATCCCGCTGGACACGAGTCCGGCCTCGCGCCGCCCTCAGGCGGCCATTAGTGCCGTGGCCGACGTCGATGCCTACAACTGGGGCTACGACCCCTACCACTGGGCCGCCCCCGAGGGCTCCTATGCCACCGAGGGCAACCAGGACGGCGGGGCCCGCTGCGCCGAGTTCCGTCAAATGGTGGGGGCACTGCACGAGATCGGCCTCCAGGTGGTCCTGGATCAGGTCTTCAACCACACCGCTGCCGCCGGGCAGGACAAGCGCAGTGTCCTGGACCGGATTGTGCCGGGCTACTACCACCGCCTGAATGCCGCCGGCACTATTGAGGACAGCGCCTTCGGCGCCAACACCGCCACCGAGCACCTTATGACCGAGCGGCTCATGATTGATGCCTGCGTGTCCTGGGTGCGCCACTACCGGGTTGACGGCCTGCGGTTCGACCTCATGGGCTACCACTCGGTGGACACCATGAGGCGCCTGCGCAGCGCCCTGGACGCCTTGACCGTGGGGGCCGACGGCGTGGATGGTTCATTGGTCTTCCTCTACGGGGAGGGCTGGAATATGGGCGAGGTGGCTGACAACGCCCTGTTCACTCAGGCTGTTCAGGGCCAGCTCGGTGGTACTGGGATTGCCACTTTCAACGACCGCCTGCGCGACGGTGTGCGCGGGGGCAGCACCGTTGACGCCGACATGCGCGCCGCCCAGGGGTTCGGCACCGGCGAGTTGACCGATCCCAGTCCGTTTGACGAGCGCCGTGAGGGGGAGTTGCGCCTCGATCTGGCGTGGCGCACCGACATGGTGCGGCTGGCACTGGCCGGGAATCTGCGGGATTTTGTTTTTACCACCGGGGACGGCATTCGACGCCGGGGCGGGGATCTGTTCTACGGGACCGAGCCGGCCGCCTACGGAACCGAGCCGGCCGAAACCATTAATTACGTTGACGTCCATGACAATGAGACTCTTTTTGATGCGCTGGCCTATAAGCTGCCGCCACAGACCTCCATGGCCGACCGGGTGCGCATGAACACCTTGTGCCTGGCGACGACCGCCTTGGGGCAGTCCCCCTGCTTGTGGGCGGCGGGCACGGAGCTGTTGCGCTCGAAGTCCTTGGATCGGGACTCGTACAACTCCGGGGACTGGTTCAACGCCATTGACTTCACCGGCCAGGACAATGGCTGGGGGCGGGGCCTGCCGCCGGCGGGGGGCAACTTCGACTCCTGGGTCATTCAGGCGGGGCTGCTGTCTAATGGGTCGCTGCTGCCCTCCGACACCGATATTGCCGCCGCCAAGGCTGCCGCCCTGGATCTGCTGCGCTTGCGCCGCTCCACCCCGCTGCTGTCCCTGGGGTCCGCGCGCCTCATCCGGGAGCGGGTGCGCTTCCCCGGCTCGGGGCCGCGCACCCAGCCCGGTGTCATTGTCATGGTGATTGACGACGGCGCCGCAGCCGGGGATATTGATCCGGCCTTGGACGGCCTGCTCGTCGTGTTCAACGCGACGCCGCACACGATCTCCCAGCAGGTTCAGGCCCTGGTGGGGCGGCACTTCGTGCTCAGCCCGGTGCAGGAGGAGGGGTCGGACCCGGTGGTGCGTCAAACCAAGTACGACTCGGTGAGTGGGTGCGTGACCGTGCCCGCCCGCACGGTGGCCGTCTTGATCGAGCCCTGAGGCGGGACCGTCCGGGTCGGGCCCTGAGGCGGGGCCGTCCGGGTTGGGCCCTGAGGCGTCCCCCTCCAGGCTCTAGGGGGTTGAGCGGGGGCGTGAGAGGTTCGCCAGCAGCGTGGGCAGGGTGCGGTCCAGGAGCTCGGTGAGTTGCGGATCGGCGCCCTGGCCTCCCACCGGGTCCTCCTGGTCCTCCTGGCCGGGGCCGGACCCCGGGCCGGACTCTGAGCCCGGGTGCTCGGGGGCGTCCTGGCGCTGGGGGGAGTCTTTCTGCTCATTGGGCGCTGGGGCCTGCAGTGCCAGGCGCATGGAGCGGTCGGCAGCGCCGAAGATGAGTTCAATGGTGTCAGCGGGGCTGAGCACGCACTCGCGCCCAATGGCCTCCAGCCCGCCCAGCACCGCCGCGCCCACGCGCTCTTTGAAAGTGCTGTAGCCCTGGCGCAGGGTCGGGGCGCGCTCAGGGTCGCGCGTAATGTAGGCGGAGAACTCGAACTGCAGTAGGAAGAACTCTCTGGACAGGGGCAGGGTCATCAGGATCTGGGAGGCCAGGGAACGGGTGGCCTCGGCGAGCTCGGCCTCCGTCGATGGCATTGTCACTGGCCGGCTCGGCAGGGCGATCCGGTCAATGGCCTCGTCGACGAAGGACAGAACGCGTGACCACTGGTCGTCAGCCAGGCGGCGTACGAAGTGGTCCATATCGGTGAAGCTGGAGTAGAAGGCCCCCCGGGTATAGCCCGCTGCAGAGCAGATGTCACCGACGCTAGTGGCGCCAATGCCCTTGTCTGCGATGAGGGCCCGCCCCGCCTTGAGCAGTCGCGCCTGGGTTTGTGCCCGCTTGTGCGAGGGCGTGGTGTTGGCCAGGCGGCGCACCGCCGCCCGGCGGGCCGAGATGGGTGCCTCCGTGTTCTCAGGGGGTGCCGGCGGTTCACTGATCATGCACTCAGCGTATCGTTCCTTGACGCCTATGTGATGAGTGTGCTGCGACCAAGGGAGGAGTGTTTTTCCTCTTGACGCAGGAGGCTGCGCCCGCCCCATCTGGACCAGAGTTGTTTCGCCACCACTAGGGACTTCAGGAGTCGGCCTGCACTGCCCTCGCAAAGGGGAAGGATTCGATGAATACTGCGCGAGTGCGTTCGTGGGTGTATTGCGCCCGCCTGATCTGTGCCGGTTCTCTGTCATTGGGGGCTTCATGAGCGTCACATCACAGCACGGGGAAGCGGTGGCCGCTGCCGGGTTGAAGATCGGGCCCATGCGTTGGGACGGCGACCGGCTGGTTACCGAGGTGGCAAAGGGATCCAACGGTCGTATCTACGATCTCGACCCGGAGGAGGCGCGAGTCCTGCGCGCCTTGAGCGCTCCGGGCGACATGGCCGCCGTGCGCAGGCGTCTTGGGTATGACGTCTCCATGGATCTGGTTGAGGCGGAGGCCGAGGAGGTGATTGACGACCTCCTGCTGTGCGGTCTCATCGAGGAGCCGGCCGGCTCCTCTGCCATGGTCCAGGAGCACGACGACGCGCATCCTCTGGGGCCCAGGTCCTTCCTTGATGAGGAGCCGGCGTCCATTGCACAGATCCTGGACTCGTTGGCCGAGGGCATGTGGCGTATGGCGTCTTTGACGCCCCTGTGGATCACGGCGGTAGTCGCTGTGGGGGTGGGGGCCTTCTTCGTCCCGGTGGCGACTATCGCCCAATGGGATCAGCTCGTTGCCGTGGCTAGGGGTGCGATGGCTCAGCCCCCGCTCATGATCATGATGGTGGTCGTGGGGGTGGTGGCCTGGCACCTGCTCAGCAGGATCGGGCATGAGTTCTCCCATGGTGCGGCTTTCGTGCGCTTGACGGGTGGGAGGCGCCCCATCCTGGTTCACAAGTCACCCGATACCTGGATTAGGCCGGTCGTCATTCTTGATGGCCTCGGCCTCCTGGCTCCGCCGTGGCGTCCGGTGGCGGTTGTTCTGGCCGGTCCGCTGTTCACTTTGGCGGCGGTTTGCGTTCCCCTCACGGCGGCACTGCACGGCCCTGGCCTGCTCTCCGCGTGGGGCGCTCTTGCTGTCCTGGTGGAGCTGACCACCGTTATTCTGTGCCTGATTCCCTTCCCGAATACTGACGGGACGCACGTGCTGGAAGTGCTCAGCGCGACTAGTCACCTGCCGGTGGCGGCGGTGCAGGCTTGGCGGGGCGTGCCGCTTGCCGAGGAGCTTCCCCTGGTCACGCGTCTGGCGGTGCGGTACTACGCTGTTTTCCTCATGGTGGCGCTTGTTATTGCGCTTGTGTGGTCCTGGGTGCTGCTCGGCATTCTCATCTAGGGGCCGCGTGGATGGACCGACTTTAGGCGGGCCGCTCCTTCAGGAGCGGCCCGCCCAAAGTTCGTTCTACCGTCGCGTGGGGCATTCCAAGCTCGCCGCGCGCCGCTCGCGCACCGTGCTGTTCGTTCTACCGTCGCGTGGGGTATTCTCCCGCCGTCAGGTGGGTGGGAAACGTCGCGTTCAAGGCGTTCCGGTCCGGCCGAGTTGGTGCCTCGGTTTGGGTCGGGTCGGAATCCGTCCGTTCCCGTTCAGGCTGCTTCTGCTTGTTTCAGTGCTTCGGTCGGGGCGGGTGCAGTGTTCCAGTTCCTCGGCCCGGGCAGGGTCGCCGGGCGGCCTTCTCGCCAGAAAATCCTCAGTGGCTGACATTCGCGCCGCCTCGAAAACGCGCCCACCCGGTCGGTTTCAAGCCTCCGCGCTAGCTTGACCAGACCGGGTGGTGCGTCAGGGATGGGCAAAATAGCTTTACGTCCAGCGCATCTCCCGGATGGCGAACGCGAACAGCGCGACCGCTGCCACTGCGGTGACGCCAATGCCGGCGAGTCCGTCGAGCAGGGAGGCGGTGTCTGTCAGTGTCCACCTCGTGGCGTCGCGCAGGTAGGTCAGGGGGAGAAAGGTTGAAATGGTCGCGGCCCACGGGGGTTCAACTCCCAGCCGCAGCACCCCTGAAACCCAGCCCATGGGCAGAATGATCGCCGTAGCCGCCAGAGTCACCAGGGTCACTGTGGGCACGTACCGGCCCAGCAGTACTCCCAGTGAGTAGAAAAGCACTGTCCCCAGGAGTACTGGCAGGATTGTGAGCGGGGCCCGCGATGAGATCTGCATGTTGATCCCGGGCAGGATGCCGATGACGACGATCACCAGGACCTGGAGCAGTACCATCCCCCCGACCACGCCGAGCACTGACGCCATAATGGTGCCTTTTGATACCGGGACGCTGCGCAGCGCGCGGATCGTTCCGTTCTCACGCCACCGGGCAATGCTAATGGCTCCGCCGAGCGTCCCCACGAAAGCGGTGTTGAAGGCCATGGTTTCTGGACCAATGAAGTCGATCCCGGCGCGACCGCTCACCCCCGGGGCGTTCCCCATGGCGTAGACCAGGGCTACGGAAAGGGCGGTGGGGAGGATCACCAGCACGAGCATGGCCACGGGGTCGCGCAAGTTGGCGCGGATGAGGGAGATAACCAGGGCCTTGGATCGGCTCACGTCTTCCACCCCTGCACGGCGACCTGAGCGGCTGGACGTTCAGGAGTTCCCCTGTGCGCCGGGGAAGTAGTGGTCACCATGCCGGCGACCGCCAGCACCGAGTGGCCGGCGGTAATGTCGCGGAAGGTGACCAGCAGTCCCTCGGGAATGATGCGCACCGAGTTGACCTCTTTGAGATCAACGATCTTGTCAATCACTCCCGGAGCCTTGGGCAGGAGGATGGTGGCCTCTCGACTGCGCCGAGCAATGAGGGACGACGGCGCCGCCGTGGCCTGGAGTTGACCACCGTCGAGGATGGAGACCACATCGCACAGGGGCTCGGCCTCCTCCAGGCTGTGGATCGTGCACACGATCGTGGTGCCGTCCTGGCGAACTTGCTGGAGGAGCGCGCGAAGATTGTCACGGTCAGTGGTATCCAGGCCGGCCGTGGGCTCGTCGAGGAAAAGGACCTCGGGGCGGTGCACAATGGCCGAGGCGAGAGCGAGCCTGAGCCTCTCCGCCTGAGAGATCCTGGTTACTCGTGTGTTGGCAACGTCAGACAGGCCGGTTGCGGCGAGCACCTGTTCGGTGCGAGCCGCAGAGGATCCGAAGAGTGAGGCCATGGTGGCCAGGTGCTCCCAGACTGAGGCCCGGGGGAAGAACGCAGGGTTTTGCGTCTGGACGCCAATGCGTCTGAGAAGTGCCGGGTTGCGGGGCAGTGGTGCCCGGCCGAGGACCTTGACGGTTCCGGCATCGGGTTGCCTGGCACCGTAGATGATCTCCAGCAAGGTGGTCTTGCCGATTCCGTTGGCACCAATGATGCCGTGGAATGAGCCTGCCTCGACTTCAAGGTCCAGGCCTGTAAGCACTCGGCGGCGCCCGTATGACTTATGCAGCCCCCCGACCTGAACAGCAGACGCGGAGGTGGCCACCTCATTTCACCTCCTTGTCTGAATTCGTGACGGGAAGCTGCTCGGTGCAAGCTACGGGCGCCGCACGAGCGAGTGGCCCAAGCCTGCCTCCTGATCTGAGGTAACGGCTTCCTACACAGGTGCCGGCTTAGGTCCTTCTTTGGTATCAATGAGCAACCTCCGGCTGGTCTTCATGCCGGTAGTCGTCTGGCATCGTTACGCTAGACCTATCAACCTGCCCCGACCACCTGCCGATCGTGTTCTGTCTCCACCATCCGTCCATCTCTTGTTCCGGTCCCGGCGCTCCCCAACGCGCTCCGCTCCCCCTGCACCCGGGAGGCTTCCCATGCCTGTACGTTCGCTGTCGCGCGAGTTGCTCAGCTCGCAGCGGTGGATGACGCTGTGGCAGCGGTGTCGGAGGTTCGTAGCTTCCAAGCCCGGCGTCTCGGCCTTGATGCTCCTGGGCTTGGTGTTCCTCAGTCTGGATTTCCAGGATGAGGGTACAATCTCCTCAATCATCCTCGGTTTGGTCTCCGTGGCGGCCCTGCCCTTCCTGGACCGCTTCCCCTGGCCGACCACCGCAGTCATCAGTGGGTGTGCACTGTATATCAGTGGCACCGCTCAGATTGGTACAGCGCTTCTCGTTGCGTTTTTCACTATTTCTCTACTGACTCGAGCTGCGCGTTATAGGCAAGTCAGCTTTCTTGTCTTAGCTATCGCTATGGGGGTACCAGTAGCAGCATTTGCGGGCCGTTTCATCGCAGCTGTGTATATCCTCTATCTTCTTGTTACTGTTTTGTCTGTCGTAATTGGATTGACAATGCGGCGCGCTGATCGGAACTTGGCTCAGGCGGAATCGGCCCGTCAGGAGGCTCTGCGCGCGCAGCGCACCTTAATCGCCCGTGAACTCCACGACACTCTCGCGCGGGCGAATACGCAAATGGTTCTGCGCGCCGAGCAGGCCAAGGCTGCGACCTCCCCGGATGATCAGATCCGTGAGGTGCTCGATGATATTATCGCCACCGGGCGCCGCTCGGTCACTGACCTGCGTATTATGCTGAGGGTCCTGCGCCAGGATACGGTAACGCCCTCCGAACATCTCCTGACCTCGAGCGGTCAGGAGTCGATCGCAGCGGCTTTGGATCAGGCCGCTGGTATGCTGCGCGACCGTGGGCTGCATATCTCCACCCACCTGGAGGGTGATGAGTCAGTGGTGTCCCCGGCGCTGCTGGTCAGCATTGTTCGTGTCATTGACGAGTGCGCCGCTAATATGCTCAAGCATGCCGCGCGTGATGCCGACTGCTCTATCCAGGTAGAGATCGGCGCGGAGGAGGTCATAATTCTATCCATTAACCCCATCTCTGACCAGGCTCCTGCCCGCCGCGATGCGGCCCTGTCCTCTAACTATGGCCTTCTGGGGCTCGAGGAGCGGGCCTCGTCGCGTGGCGGGCATCTTACTTTCACTGAGTCGGGGCACCTGTGGGTGCTCTCCGTTACCTTCCCAATCGACACGAAAGCCGTTTGATGAGCACGCCTCCTATCCGCATCCTCATCGTCGACGACGACCCGATCGTCCGTGAGGCCCTGCCGCCCTTGATCGCCACCCCCGAGTCGGGCATCTCGGTGGTAGCCACAGCCGCCAACGGTGCCGAGGCGGTGAACATCGTGCATGAGCGCAACATCGACGTCGTCGTGATGGACGTCCAGATGCCGGTGCTTGACGGGGTGGGTGCCACCTCCCGGATCCTCGCCTCCGGTGGAAGCACAAAGGTACTGCTGCTGACCACCTTCGACGACGATGTCTTCCTGGACTCCGGCATTGCCGCTGGCGCCAGCGGCTTCTTACTCAAAACCACGCCGCCGGTGGAGATTGCCGCTGCTATCCGCACTGTTCACGAAGGGGGGAAGATTCTTTCCCCCGGTCCGACCAGTCGCATCCTGGACCGCTATATTCACGGTCAGGCCCCTCATCCGCATGATGCGGAGGATTTGGATCTCTCTGAGCGGGAACGGCAGGTGCTGGCCCTTCTGTGTCAGGCGCGCTCCAATCAACAGATAGGCCGAAATCTGCATGTTGCTGAAACTACGGTGAAGAGTCACGTATCGGCGATTATGCGCAAAATGGGTGTGAGCAGTCGTTTAGAGATTGTTGTTGAAGCTCACAAGCGCGGGCTCGCCGGGCCTCAGCGGAGGGAATAAATCTGAGACGCGCTCCACCCAAGGAAGGAATGATTACTGTGCCCTTAGAGGAGGCATAGTCGCCGGGGATCTTGTGAGGATTGAGATATCAAGTTCATCCCATTCGATATCTCAATTTCAGGAGTCCCCATGAACATTGTCTCCCGTTTCGGTGCTGTCGCTCTCGCCTCGGCTCTTCTGCTTGGCATCCCCACTGTGGCCAGCGCTGAGACCCCGAGTGTCGCCCCCCAATCCCAGACGGCAGTGACGGTTTCTGTTCCGGGTAAGGCTGTCCGTCCCATGCTCCCGATCAGCTGGCTGTGCCGCGCCAAAGTTTGGTTCTGCCGGTCGGGTTACTGAGCCGTCGAAAACCTTCGCAAGCGGGCCCACCTCTAGCGAGGTGGGCCCGCTTGTGCGCGCTCCGGGCTCCTCGCCTCAGGGGCCTAGTGTAGTTCGGGGCGCCGCGGGCGAGGGGAGGGCGCCCGTATGGTGGATACCCCGTACCTAATACGATAATCGCCGCTTCTCTTGATCAATGCGCGCGGTTCGGAACTGTTGAGAAGTTGCGAACAAGATTGCCGCCCACGCCGTCTGCTCCGGCGGGGTCGCGTTTTGTTGCAAGACGCTCTTAGGGTCCAGAGCGGGTCGGGCCGCGGGGTGTGCGCGCCCCGCGGCCCGACCCATGTCACCGGCTGCGACCGGCCTGCCGTATCAGGCTCCGGGACGGTCGGCGCTCCGGCTCACGGCCTCACGGGGGGCGACGTCGGCGCGGATCTCGTCGAGCTTTTCGAGCAGCCCGTCATAGGCGTAGTTGCCCAGGGGCAGGCGCTTGGGAGGATTCGCGTCGTGGGCGACGTCCACGATCGCCGTCGCGGCGCGCAGCGGGTCACCCGCCTCCTTGCCCACGTTCGCCCGGAAGTTCCGGCGGTACTCCCCGGCGGTGGCGTCGTAGTCCGCAATGACCCGCTCAGGGGCCACCTCGGCGGCGGAGGAGCCCGCCCAGTCCGTGGCGAAGGCGGAGGGCTCAATGACCACCACGCGAATGCCCAGCGGACCCACCTCCTGGGCCAGGGCGTCCGAGAGCCCCTCGACGGCGAACTTCGTGGCGTTGTACCAGCCCACCGCCGGGAAGGAGCGGACCCCGCCGACGGAGGAGACATTGAGGATCGTGCCGGAACGGCGTTCGCGCATGGAGGGCAGGAGCGCCGTCGTCACCGCGGCCAGGCCGAAGACATTGATCTCCACCATGCGGCGGACCTCCGCCTCGTCGCTCTCCTCCACCGCCGCGAAGTATCCAATACCCGCATTGTTGAAAAGAACGTCAATGGGGCCGGCCTGCTCCAGGGCCGTCCGCACTGCGGTGCGCACCTGCTCGGCGTCAGTCACGTCCAGGGGCAGCGCCAATAGGCGCTCCCCGCCCAACTCGGCGAGATCGGTCAGGGTATCGGTATTCCGGGCGGTCGCCACGACGCGGTCCCCGCGCCGCAGTGCCTCCGCCGCCACCGCGTGACCGAAGCCGCGAGATGCGCCGGTAATGAACCAGGTAGTCATGAGATGTCCTTTCGGAGGGGCCCGGGTGCCGTATTGCGTCCGGGGTGCGGGATCGCTGACGGATCCAGTACAGCGGCCCCTCAGGGGCCCCGGAAGAGAACGGGTCATCCTAGGACTGTGGCTCCTACCCGAGGCCCGTGCCGCGCACGCCGCCAAAGAACAAGAGAAACAGGGGAACACAGGGGGACACAGGGGGACAAGGACTGTCGCTCCCACCGGGGACTCGACGCCGACAGCCGAAGCGCAGGACAATGTCGTAATGCCGCGACATGAGAAGAATCAGGCGCTCAGCGACTTCCTCACCGCCAAGCGGGCCGGAGTCACGCCTGAGAGCGTGGGCATCGCCGTGACTGGGGCCCGGCGCGTCCCCGGGCTGCGCCGTGAAGAGGTCGCCTTCTTGGCCGGGGTGAGCACTGACTGGTACATCCGTCTGGAGCAGGGTCGGGACGTTACCCCCTCTGAGCAGGTTCTGAGCGCCATTGGCGCCATCCTCCGGCTCGACGAGGCGGAGCAGAGCTACCTTGTTAACCTCGCCCGGCCCGCGGGCCTCCACACCGGCGACCCCGGCATCCCGCCGGTGCGCCCCGGCATCTCCCGCATGATCCGCGCCTTCACCTGCCAGGCGGCCTTCGTCCTGGGGCCGCGCATGGAGGTTCTGGACGGCAACGATCTGGCCTGGGCCCTCCTCGCCGACTTCCCCTGCCGTCCTGTGGGCCAACGCAGTCTCATCCACTGGGTCTTCACCGACCCGGCCACCCGGAGCCTCTATGCGGATTGGGAGATCATCGCCTCCGAGCTCGTCTGTGTCCTCCAGCTCGAGGCCTCCGCCCGCCCGCGCGACCCCCAGGTGGCCGCCCTCGTGGAGGAGCTGAGCCGGGTCAGCGAGGACTTCCGCACCTGGTGGTCCCGCCCCGCCCCCAAGGGGCGCACCTCCGGTGTTAAGCGCTTCCACCACCCCGCCGTCGGGGACCTGACCATTGAGTGGGAGGCCTTCACCTTGGCGGAGGACGACACCCAGACCGTCTTCGTCTACACCGCCGCCGACGAGGCCTCGCACAAGGCCCTCATCCGCCTCGCCGCCTGGTATGCGGAGACCCATTCCACCCATTCGCCCCCGTCGGCTTCCTCCGGCACGCAGATGGAGGAGAATATGGAGGAGAATTGAGGAGTCCCGACAGCAGTCGGGTGAGCGGCCCCTGTTCGCCGCGCGCACACCCGGGTTCCATGGCCTCATGCGATAGTGCGAGGATCCGGCCAGGGCGGTCGCCATGCTCACAGCACTCACAGCCCTGAGGCATCGCCCTGCTTCAACCTGAAAGGACCGCTTATGTCCCGCATTATGATCATTGGCGGACACGGAAAGGTCGCCCTTCTGGCAGCCCCGCTGCTCGTGGCCGCCGGGCACGACGTCGTCTCCCTTATCCGCGACCCCGCCCAGGTGCCGGACGTGGCCGCCACCGGTGCTACACCCCTGGTGCTGTCAGTTGAGGAGGCCGACGTCACCGACCTCACCCGGGCTTTCGCCGGCGCTGACGCCGTCGTCTGGTCCGCGGGGGCTGCCGGCAAGGGCGGGCCGCAGCGCACCGACGCCGTGGACCGTGCTGCTGCGATCCGCTCCATGGAGGCCGCCACCGCTGCCGGGGTGCGCCGCTACGTCATGGTTTCCTTCATGTCCGCCTACGGGGACGTCGCCGAGGATCATCCGCTGCGCGCCTACGCCATTGCCAAGATCGCCGCCGATCGCCACCTGCAGGGCACCGGGTTGGACTGGACGATCCTCGGGCCGGGCCGCCTCACCCTTGAAGAGCCCTCGGGGGCCATAGCCGTCGAGCGCGTCGCCGAGGGTGGAGACAACTACACCTCGCGCGGCAACGTCGCCCGGGTCATTGCCGCAGTGCTCGCCGAGCCCGCCAGCATTGGCCGGGTCATCCCCTTCCACGACGGCGCCGTCCCCATTGCGGAGGCGGTCGCCAATGTGCCGCCGGAGTACTCCGATCTGTCCTGATCCGTCCCGACCACTGACGTCGAGGCGGCTTGCCGAATAAGCCGCCTCGACGTCACATAGCGCGCGAACGCCGGGGCGAGGAAGACTACGCAATGAGCGGAGTCTCTTCCACGCCGGACCGCGAGAGGCAGCATGTCCTTCACCTACACCGTCACCCTCACACTCGAAACCACCGCCTTCCCGCCAGTGCTCGGCAGCGAGGAGCAGCGCGCCTACTGGGTCACGCCCACCACCCTGGCCTGGCCGCTGTCCCTGCTGCCCATGGGAATGCACCGGGAGCAGGTCGTCAATGACGCCGGCGAGCCCCTCGCAGGCACCGGCCTGGCCCTGTACCTCGTGACAGCCCCCTATGGCGGGGTTGCCGCTATCCACGGGCGCATTGTTGGCGCCGACTCCATGCCCGCCCCCACCTTCACGCCCCTGCGCGTGACCGGGAACCTACCCGCCGACGTGCGCGCGACCCACCCCCACCTGGAGGGCTATATTGCGCTGAGCCTCGCCGACTCCGACGGCACCCCCAGGCTCGATGTGGCCTCCGTCAAGAGAGCCCTGACCGGCCAGATCGCCGTGGCCCAGTACGCCAACGTCACTGACGACACTGACGTCACTGACGACGCAGATGCCCGCGCCGTCGGCGACGCCTCCAACAGTGACGCCTCCGACAGTGACGCCTCCGACCTGGCCGTTGCGGCGCCGTCGGGGACCCTGGACGCACTGACCGGCGTGCAGACCGCCATTATCCTGGACCACCTCTACGCCGAGGCCGCCTCTACCGCCGAGCTGGGCCTGACCTTCCACGACGGCCGCCCCTCCTTCTTCCTGTGGGCGCCCACCGCCAAAGCCGTCACCCTGCTGACCTGGAGCACCGGCGACCCTCACGGTTCGGTGCCCGAAGTCCGTGGCGAGCCGGTACGAACCCCGGCCATCCGCCAGGACGACGGCCGCTGGGGCGTGCCCAACACCGACGGCGCCATCACCACCGGCAGCCAGTACCTGTGGGAGGTCGAGGTTTACGTTCCGGCCACCGGCCATGTGGAGACCAACACCGTCACCGACCCCTACTCCGTGGCCCTGACCACCGGCTCAACTCGATCGGTGGCCGTTGACCTGTCCGACCCGGCCCTGGCCCCCGCCCAGTGGGCCACCACAGCCGCGCCGCCGGTGCGCAACAACTGCGCCCGGAGCATCTACGAACTGCACCTGCGGGACTTCTCCGCCGCCGACCAGAGCGTCCCACCCGGGCTGCGCGGCACCTACCGGGCCTTCACCGTGGCCGACTCGGTCGGCGTGCGCCACCTGTCCGAGTTGGCCCGGGCCGGCATGAACACCATCCACCTGCTGCCCACCTTCGACATTGCCACTATCCCCGAGGACCGCTCCGCCCAGGCCGTGGCGCAGGTGCCCGCCGGGGCCGGCCCGGCCTCCACCGAGCAGCAGGCCGCCATTGCGGCGGTCGCCGACCGCGACGCCTACAACTGGGGGTACGACCCGCTCCACTGGGGCGCCCCCGAGGGCTCCTACGCCACCGAGGGCAACCAGGACGGCGGCGCCCGGGTGGCGGAGTTCCGTGAGATGGTCGGCGCCCTGCACGCCCTGGGTTACCAAGTGGTCCTCGACCAGGTTTACAACCACACCGCCGCCAGCGGGCAGGACCCCGCCAGCGTGCTGGACCGGGTGGTCCCCGGCTACTATCACCGGCTCGACGCCGTGGGCACGGTGACGGCGTCGACCTGCTGCGCCAATACCGCCACCGAGAACGCCATGTGCGAGCGGCTCATGATCGACATGGTCCTGCGCTGGGCCCGGTGGTACCGGGTTGACGGCTTCCGCTTCGACCTCATGGGGCACCACCCGCGCGCCGTCATGATGCGCCTACGGCAGGCGCTCAATGGCCTGACCATGGAGCATGACGGCGTGGACGGCTCCGCCATCTACCTGTACGGGGAGGGCTGGAACTTCGGGGAGGTGGCCTACAACGCGCTGTTCGTCCAGGCCACGCAGGGTCAACTCGACGGCACCGGCATCGGCACCTTCAACGACCGGCTGCGCGACGCCGTCCACGGCGGCGCCCCCTTCGACGCCGACCATCGCGTCTACCAGGGTTTCGGCACCGGCCTGCTCACCCAGTCCAACGGGCTGGACCCCCGCAACTGGCATGACCAGTCGGCGGACCTGGCCCACCGCACCGACCTGGTGCGCCTGGGCATGGTCGGCAACCTGCGCGACTACCTGCTGACCACCTCCGATGGCTCTGTGCGCAAGGGCGGCGACATTTACAACAATGGCTCACCGGTCGCCTACGCCACCAGCCCGGAGGAGAACGTCAACTACGTTGACGCCCACGACAACGAGACCCTTTACGACCTGCTCGCCTACAAGCTGCCCCGGGGTCTGTCCATGGCCGAGCGGGTCCGCATGAGCACCGTATGCCTGGCCACCGTGACCCTGGGGCAGTCCCCGGCCATGTGGTCGGCGGGCACCGAGTTGTTGCGCTCGAAATCCCTGGACCGCGACTCCTACAACTCCGGGGACTGGTTCAACGCCATTGACTACACCGGTCAGCTCTCCAGCTTCGGGCGGGGGCTGCCGTCGGCGGCCCGCAACGAGGGATCCTGGCACATTCAGGCGCCCCTGCTGGCCGCACCCTGGCTGCGACCCACGCCGCAGGACATGGCGGCCGCCAAGGCGCAGGCCCTCGACCTGCTGCGGCTGCGGGCCTCCACGCCCCTGTTCACCCTGGGTGAGGCCTCCCTGGTCTACGACAAGGTGAGTTTTCCGGGCGCCGGCTTCGGCTCGCCCTCAGGGGTCATTGTCATGCTCATCGATGACACGGCCGGCTCCCAGGACGTGGACCCCGACCTGGACGCGGTGCTGGTGGTCATTAACGCCTCCGGGCAGGCGCTCTCCCGCGCCCACGCCGAGCTGGTGGGGCGCAACTTCAAGCTCTCCCCGGTCCAGGTTGCCGGGACTGACTCACTGGTGCGCCAAACCGGCTTCGACCCCGCGTCCGGCGCCCTCACCGTGCCCGCCCGCACGGTGGCGGTCCTGGTCGAGCCCTCCCCGCGCCGGCCCGGGGCGGCTGACGGCGGGCGTTAGCGGCTGACCGCGGGCGTTGTCGCCGGCAGGGCAGGTGGCCCAGGTGGCCCCCGGCCCAATAACTGGGCGGGTAGCCCGTGGACGGCTCGACCGAGGCGGCATTCGTCCCCAAAGCGGCCCCGGCCCAACGCCCGCACCGGCGGCCGCGCGAGTCGCACCGGCGGCCGCGTGAGTCGTACCGGCGGCCGCGTGAGTCGTACCGGCGGCCGCGCGCTTACTGCGCTGCCTGCTGGCCGCGGTGCACGGCTTCGAGCATGAGGGTGGCGACGTCTGTGACGCGTGCGCCCGCGCCCTCGGAGGCGACCCCGTCGGAGAGCATGGTGGTGCAGAAGGGGCAGGCGGTGGCAATGACCCGGGCCCCGGTGCCGAGGGCCTCGCGGGAGCGCTCCACGGCTATGCGCGTGCCTATGGACTCCTCCATAAAGGCGTGCGCGCCGCCCGCACCGCAGCAGAAGCCCTCCTCGCGGGAGCGCGGCATCTCAATAGTGGTGGCGCCGGTGGCCTCAATGAGTTCACGCGGCGGGGAGTAGACGCGGTTGTGGCGGCCCAGGTAGCAGGCGTCGTGGTAGGTCACTGTGGGAGCGTCAGCGGGAGCCGGCTCCGGGGGCGCCGGCCGCGGGGGTGCCAGCTTCGACAGGGCCGGCATCGACGGGGCCGGCTGTGGCGGGGCCGGCTGTGCACCGGCGGGAGCCTCGCCCTCGCCCGTTCCCGGCGCCGGGGTCCCATCCGCTTGCGCGGTCGTTCTCCCAGGTCCGCCCCGGCCCTCGCCGGGGCGGACCTGGGCATGGTCCGCCCGGGCGGCACTCGGTGCGAGGGCCCCGGGCGCCACGGGCCTTAGCCGCCCCTCACGCACCAGGGTGTTGAGCAGTTGGGTGTGGTGCACTACCTGGTAGTCGCCACCGGCCTGCGGGTATTCGCGGGCCAGGGTGTTGAAGCAGTGGGCGCAGGTGACCACAATGCGGGTGGCCCTGGCCTCGGCAAGGGTCTCAATATTCTGGGCGGCCAGGGTCTGGAAAAGGATTTCGTTGCCGGCCCTCCGGGCCGGGTCCCCGGTGCAGGCCTCTGCGTCCCCCAGCACCGCGAAACTCACCCCCGCAATGTGCAGCAGTTCGGCGACCGCCCGCGTGGTCTTCTTGGCCCGGTCCTCATACGCCCCAGCGCAGCCCACCCAGAACAGGTAATCCACCTCGGAGGCGTCCTCGACGTCGACCCCAACGACCGGCACCTCGAAGTCCAGCCCCTTGGTCCACTCCATGCGCTTGCGGGGCGCCAGCCCCCACGGGTTGCCCTTGGACTCCAGTTTGCGGAACATCTGCCCCAGCTCCCGGGGGAAGGCCGAGGCCATGAGCACCTGCTCACGGCGCACGTCAATAACGTGGTCAATGTGCTCAATATCCACCGGGCACTGATCCACGCAGGCGCCGCAGGTGGTGCAGGACCACAGGACGTCCGCGGGAATGACCGCCCCGGCCAGAGGGGCGGGTCTGGTGGCCACACCCGTCTCCGAGGGGGCGGCCTTGGCCTCCAGCAGGGCGGTCAGGACATCGCCGGTGTGGGCGCTGCCGGGCGCCAGACCCAGGTGGGCGCTGCGGGCCAGGCCATCACGGACCCCTAGCGCCCGCCCCACCGGGCCGGCGGGACGGTCGGCCACCTGGGCCTCGGTGACCTCCTCAGGATCGACGCCCAGGGCGCTGGCCGCCCGCAGGAAGGGGGCGGCGGCAGCGTGATGGTCGCGCAGAGCCAGAACGAAAAGCTTGGGCGACAGGGGCTTGCCGGTGTTCCAGGCGGGGCACAGATCCTGGCAGCGCCCGCACTCGGTGCAGGTGGAGAAATCCAGCAGGCCCTTCCAGGTGAAGTCCTGGATACGACTCACGCCCAGGCTCACCTCAGGGCCGGTGCCCTCCTCCGCGGCCTCCATGGCCTCGTCGAGCGCATCGAGTTTCTGGGCGGTCAGGGGCTCACCAGCCACCAGGAGCGGCTGAAGAGGACCCAGGGACTTGGCGCCGTCGACCTCGCGGCGCGCGTACAAGTTGACGAAGGCCAAGAAGCGGTGCCAGGCCACCCCCATGGAGGGCTGTAGGCCAACGACCACGAACCAGGCCATGGAGATGACCACTTTGATTGTGGCCACAACCATAATGGCCACCGTCAGCCCCGTCGCCCCCAGCGGCTCCAGGAGCGGGCCGGTCCAGGCCGTCAGCGGGAAGTGCGTCCAGGTGGCCAGGGCGCGCTCGGCGTCGTCAGGGCTGGCGGCAAGAAGGGCGTGCTCCAGCATCCGCAGCACCAGGACGCAGCCGACGACGCCGAGCACCACCGCCTCAACGAAGCGCGCCTGGGCGGCGCTGGAACCGGCGAAGCGGGACGTGCGCGGGCGGGAGGCGCCCTGCGAGTCGGGGGCGTAGGGGGGCTTAGCCCTCCCGCCCCGGTTCAGGCGCGTGCGCAGCACCATTAGGTGAATGATCCCGCCCAGGGACGCAACAGCAATGATCTCGACCACCCACGACCACCACGCCGCATGGCCGAGCCACGGCAAAGTGAAGGAGGCCCCGCCCAGGACCTGCCCGTAGCCGGTGACCAGGGTCAGGAAGAGCAAGGGGAAGGAGACCATGACCAGCCAGTGGGCGGCGCGCACCCAGGGACGTCGTCGGAACGCCTGGTGATCCAGCACGGAGACCAGGGTCCGCCACAGGCGACGACCCACAGGGTGCAGGCGCTCACGCGCCACAGGCCGGCCCACGCGCAGGCGGGCGGTAATGGTGGTGCAGGCGCGGCCGAAGACCGTCACCCCCACCACAGTGGCCAGGGTGACGACGACAGCGCACACGAGCTGCACGATCCCCAGTGAATTCATGGGATCAGCCTACGCGGAGGCGTGGGCTCGTATCCGACGGGGAGGGGGCGCCCCAGGCCCCGCCCCTGACGACCCCCGCGCCCGTGGACGCGTACCCGGCGGGAGGGGGCGCCAGGGCCGGAGGGAGAGGCCCCAACCCCGACCCCGCAAACCCGTAACCATCCGGGGCACCAGGGCCGGCGGGAGGGGGTGCCATGTGGGCCGCGGGGCGAGCCCGCCCCATTGCCCGCCGGCTGAGGCATGAACCGCATTAATATGTTCCTAAAAAAGTGAGAAGGCGCAAGAAAAGTGCAGTATAAATGCCTTTCCCGACGCTGAGGCGCTGATCGAGAAGCAGTTTCCGCCGCCCTCGCCCTGCACCGAAGTCAAGGCTGTCGCATGGTGAGTTCTATCCGGTGCCCGCTACCCGGTGACCAGGGGTTGTGTCGTCGACCACATCCGGGCATAATCAAGCCACATTCTCGGGGTGGTGGGCGGCTGTCGGGGGTCACGTCTTTCAGGAGGCAGCACATGGTCGGCGAGGCGGCAAACGACGCGGATGAGATAGAAACAATCCTGGAGGAGGCTCAACGACTGATAAAGCAAGCCGATAATCGACCTCCTTTCTCCACCCCGGAAGATTCCAATTCCGCCCTTTCTACCCTCCGCAAGGCCCGTGACCTTTACCGGCAGGTGGGCGGGACGCAAGAGGAGCAGGCGAACTGCTTGCACGTCATTGGCAGAACCCTGGGCGCGATGGGGCGGCACGAGGAAGCGGTTGCCGCCTACCGAGAGGCGTTGGGCGTTTACTACCGCCTGCTCGACTCGGGTCGGGACCGAGCCGACTGCCTGCATGAACTCGGCGACGCCCTGAATGAGCAGGGGCGATATGAGGAGGCGTTAGTGGCCTATCAAAGTGCGCTAGATATTTACCACAGGGATGGTGGGGGTGGGGAGCGGGAGGGAACCTGCCTGAACCGCATGAGGGCCGTCGTCGAGAAAATAGAACAGCGCCAGGGGCCTGACCGGTGAGAGATCCGTGGGCGCGGTGCTGCTCCCGTTGTTGTGAAGGCGGATGCGCTCACGATCCTCCACATACCTGCACCCGACTAGCCGGCTCTGATGCTGTCCGACTCCCGAGGGTTCGTGGGGCCGCTCGTGTCGACCTGGGTCCTTAAGAGGGGTGCTGCCCGACTCCCGAGGGCTCGCGCCGTCTGGGGTCCCCCGGCGTCATCTGGGACCCCCGGGGGTGTGCGGGCTTGGGGAAAGATCGCCGCCACCGGGAGTGTGGGGACAGGGACCCCTGGGCGCGTGCGGGCTTGGGGGTTGCACATTGAGCCTTTCTCACTGGGAGTGGGGGTCGAGGGGTGAAGATGGTTGGAGTGGTGCGGGGAGGTGGGTGTGTCGTAGACGAAGGCACGCGGAGCCGTGCGTCAGAGTTGTTTTCGACCAAGAAAACCT
>NZ_RYFV01000018.1 GCF_004104015.1 Actinomyces oricola
AGTTCGCCTCGCGACGGCTGGTGACAACACCCCCCGGATCATTCGATAGACAGGGGCAAGACATCATGCCAACCGCCGCTGGCCCAGCCGCAAGGCTCCTCCCTGCGACCACCACCAAGGTAACGGGGATCCCAGACAGCGCCAGGGGATCCCGGACGGCGCGAGCCCCGGGAGCCGGGCCGTACCCCTCAAGGTCCCTCTAGGTGACGGGGACCCCGATTGGAGCGAGCCAGGGCTTTTCGGTGCGGTACCGCGGGGAGGTTTGCACTTCGACGGTGCTCATCATCGCGTTGGCATCGGCCGCGGAGGCGGAGAGCCCGTCCTCCTCGGGCACGTTCAGGGCGTGGCCGAGCAGGATGGCGCGAATGACCCCGAGCGCGCCCGGGGAGTACTCCCTGGTCTCACCCAGGGTTTGCTCCAGGAAGACCTGGGCGTCCTGGTCGGTGACGGTCACGCCGTTAGCGGCGGCGGCCTCCTGGAGGATGGGCAGGAAGAGGAGGTAGTTGAGGACGTACTGGGCGTCCACGCCCTCCAGGGCGGCCAAGTCGGTGGCGGCGTCCTGCACGTCGGTCTCGGAGACCGTCACGGTGTGGGCGGTGCCGTCAAGCCCGGTGTAGCTCAGGATTCCAGCGGTCCCGGGCCGCGCGGAGCAACCGGTCAGCGCCCCGAGGACAACGAGCACGGCGCCGACCGCGGCGAGGATGCGTGCGGGGTGGGTGGGGTGACGGGTCACGTGCGGCTCCTGGGCTCTCGTCCTGGGCCCTCGGCGAGCCACCCTCGCGGACGGCGCTGCCTGGGTCTTGGGGCCATGCTATCGCGGGCGCGGGGCTCTCCCGTCGACCGCGTAACGAATAACCCCATTGAAAGCGAGTAAAGGCACTGCCCCCGAGGGCCCGACCTGCAGGCCTCCTTCGGAGCAGAAGGTCGCAGGGTAAAGGCACTGCCCCCGAGGGCCCGCCCTCACCGCCTCCGGCGGTAGGTGGCCGCCTCGGCCTCGTAGTCGGCGTCCCCGGCGACGACGGCGTGCAGGAGCACCTCGGCCCAGCGCAGGAGGGCCTCGCCCTCAATGGGCCCGCCCCCCATGCGCGCCGTGCCGGGCGCGGGCACCACAATGGTGCGGGTGGCCGGCTTGAGGACAGTGCCCGGGTAGAGGCGGGTCAGTCTCATGCGCGCCGACTCGGGCAGCTCAACGGGGGCGAAGCGCACGGACTTGCCCTGGGCGACGATCTCGCGCACCCCCAGGTGGGCGGCGAGCGCCCGCAGCCGGGCCAGGGCGGCCAGGCGCGCGACCGGCTCGGGGACGGGCCCGTAGCGGTCGGTGAGCTCGTCCAGGACGTCGCGCACATCGTCGTCGCTGCGGGCGGCGGCGAACTTGGTGTAGGCCTCCAGGCGCAGCCGCTCATGGGGCACGTAGTCCTCGGGGATGGTGGCGTCCACGGGCAACTCCACGCGCAAGTCCTCGTCAATGGCCGCCTCCTCCTCGGCTCCACCGGCCGGCGAACCAACCTTGAGGGCCTTCTTATAGGCGGTCACCGCCTCGGAGACCATGCGCACGTACAGGTCGAATCCGACCCCGGCAATGTGCCCCGACTGCTCTCCGCCCAGGAGGTTGCCGGCACCGCGGATCTCCAGGTCCTTCATGGCCACCTGCATACCGGCGCCCAGATCGGTGTTGGTGGCAATGGTGCGCAGGCGCTCCAGGGCCGTCTCGGTCAGCGGCCGGTCCGCGGGGTAGAGGAAGTAGGCGTAGGCCCTCTCGCGGCCGCGGCCCACGCGTCCGCGCAGCTGATGGAGTTGGCTCAGGCCCATGCGGTCGGCGCGGTCAACGATGAGGGTGTTGGCGTTGGAGACGTCCAGGCCGGTCTCCACAATGGTGGTGCACACCAGCACGTCGATCTCCTTGTGCCAGAAGTCGTCAATGACCCGCTCCAGGCGGGCTTCGTTCATCTGCCCGTGGGCGGTGGCCACGCGCGCCTCGGGGACGGCCTGGCTGATCCGGGCGGCGACACGGTCAATATCCTCGACGCGGTTGTGGACGTAGAAGACCTGGCCGTCGCGCAGCAGCTCGCGGCGAATGGCCGCCGAGACCTGCTTGGCCTCGAAGGCGCCCACATAGGTGAGAATGGGGTGGCGGTCCTCGGGGGGAGTGGCCAGGGTGGACATCTCGCGCAGTCCGGTGACCGCCATCTCCAGGGTGCGGGGGATGGGGGTGGCGGACATGGACAGCACGTCGACGTCGGTGCGCAGGGCGGTGAGGGTCTCTTTGTGCTCAACCCCGAAGCGCTGCTCCTCGTCAATAACGACCAGGCCCAGGTCCTTGAAGCGCACCTGTCCGGTCAGCAGGCGGTGGGTGCCCACGACCAGGTCAATAGTGCCGTCGGCCAGGCCGTCCAGGACCTTCGCGGACTCGGCGGCGGACTGGAAGCGGGACAGCTGGGCCACGCGCACCGGGAAGCCGGCGTAGCGCTCGGTGAAGGTCTCGGCATGCTGGGTCACCAGCAGGGTGGTGGGGGCGAGCACCGCCACCTGCTTGCCGTCCGCCACGGCCTTGAATGCGGCGCGCACGGCGATCTCGGTCTTGCCGTAGCCGACATCGCCGCAGATGAGGCGGTCCATGGGCTGGGGCTTCTCCATGTCGGCCTTGACATCATCAATGGTGGCCAACTGGTCGGGGGTCTCGGTGTAGGGGAAGGCCTCCTCCAGTTCGGCTTGCCACGGGGTGTCGGGGGGGAAGGCGTGGCCGGTGGCCGCTGAGCGGGCGGCGTAGAGGCGCACCAGCTCCCCGGCGATCTCGCGCACGGCCCTGCGGGCCTTGGACTTGGTTTTGGCCCAGTCGGCGCCGCCCATCTTGTTCAGGGCGGGGGCGTCCCCGCCGACGTACTTGGTGACCTGGTCCAGGGCGTCGGTGGGCACCAGGAGGCGGTCGCCGGGCTGCCCGCGGCGGGACGGGGCGTACTCAATGACCAGGTACTCGCGGGTGGCGGAGGACTTGCCCGAGCCCACGGGGCGGCGCATGAGCTCAATGAAGCGCCCCACCCCGTGCTGGGCGTGGACCACCAGGTCGCCGGCGTGCAGGGATAGGGGATCAACGCTCTTGCGGCTCCTGCGGGCGGGCAGGGCCTTGGCCTGGCGGGGGCCGGCGGTGGCGCGCCCGGTGAGGTCGGATTCGGCGATGAGGGCCAGGCGCAGCTCCTCGGCGACGAAGCCGTGCCCCGCAGCCGCCTGGGTGACGCGCACAACGCCGTCGGGAGCCTGGTAGGACAAGTCCCCGGGCTCGTCGAGTGCGGTGACAATGCGGGCGGGCACGGAGCCGTCCGCCAGCAGCTGGGCCATGCGCCGCCCGGGCCCGGGCCCATCGGTGGCCACCACCACGCTCCAGCCCTTGTGCGCCATCTCCCCCAGGTCGGCGACGGCCTGCTCCAGGCGGCCCCGGTAGGGGTGGGGGTCGCGCAGGGGCAGCGTGTCGGCCTCAGGGGAAGCAGTCAGGGAGGTCAGGGACCACCAACCGCGATTGGTGGACAGGGCCAGGGCGCGCGCCTCGGCCAGGTGGGCGAAGGCGGCGGCGGACAGGTCCACGGGGACGGCTCCCCCGCTGGCCGCCGAGGTCCAGGCGGCCGCCAGGAACTCGGCGGTGGTGGCCACCAGGTCCTCGGCGCGCTTGCGCACCCGCTCGGGCTCCAGGACGACCACGAGCCGCTCCCCCACCAGGTCGAGCAGGGGCACCATCTCGTCGACCAGGACGGGGGCCAGGGACTCCATGCCCTCCACCGGGATACCGGCCCCGATTTTCTCCAGCATGTCGGCCGCCCCGGGGATGGAGCCGGTCAGGTGCGCCGCACGATCGCGGACGGCGTCGGTGAGGAGGATTTCACGGCAGGCCGTGGCGGTGACGGCGCCCAGTTCAGCAATAGTGCGCTGGTCGGCGACGGCGAAGGAGGAGACGGACTCGATTTCATCGCCGAAGAAGTCCACCCGCACGGGGCGGGGCTCGGTGGGCGGGAAGACATCGAGGATGCCGCCGCGCACCGCGAACTCGCCACGGTTCTCCACCATGTCCACGCGCGTGTAGGCGGCGTCGGCCAGGCGGGCGGCGATCTCCTCCAGACTCACCCGGGCACCGGGGGCCAGGTCAATGGGCACCAGGTCGCCCAGACCGGCCACCACCGGCGCCAGGAGGGCGCGCACGGGGGCCACGAGCACGCGGATGGGGCCGCGGGCGCCATCCGAAGCCCCCGGCGGGGCGGCGGGGTGGGGGGCGCCGCCCTCAGGGTGGGCCAGGCGCCGGAGGACGGCCAGGCGCGTGGCCACCGTGTCCGCCCGCGGGGAAAGGCGCTCATGGGGCAGGGTCTCCCAGGCGGGGAAGACGGCGATGTCGGTCGACGGCAGGTAGCAGGCCAGGGCCGCGGCCGCCTCCTCGGCCTCCCTCCCGGTGGCGGTGACCACGAGCAGGGGCGTGCCGGTGTCCGGGGCGGCGGGCGGGGTCGGGGCGGCGTCCTGGTGAGGGCTGCGCGTGGGCCGGGCCCCAACAGCCCGGGCCACGCCGGCGGGGCCCAGGGCCATGGCGGCCAGGACGGCGGGGCGGGCGCCCGGGGCGAGGACGACGCTGCGTTCGGATCGACGGGGGCTGGAGGCGGCGCCCACCAGCGCGGCAATGGGAGGGGATGTCAGAAGCGGGGGGAGGAGGGCCGTCAGTCGCACGGCGCGAGTGTAGAACCTGGGCCGGGCCCCGGCGCCCGGCGGGGGCGGGGCGGAGCGGCTCTGGCCGCGATCACCGCCACGACCGCGGCGCCGCCCAGCAGGGGCGCGGGCCGTTCGGGCAGCGGGGCACAAGCCGTTTAGGCGGGCGTCCGCCCAGGGCGCGCCCGCCCCGGGTCAGGCCTCGACCGACTTGAACAGGGAGGTTATGGAGCCGTCGTCGAAGACCAGCTTGATCGCCTGGGCCAGCAGCGGGGCAATGGGCAGGACGGTGAGCTGCTTGAATCGCTTCTCCGGGGAGATTGGCAGGGTGTCGGTAATGACGACCTCGCGGGCGCCGCAGGTGGCCAGGCGCTCGATGGCCGGCCCGGAGAGCACCCCGTGGGTGGCGGCGACAATGACGTCCTTCGCGCCGGCATCGAGGACCACCTTGACGGCCTTGGCAATGGTGCCGCCGGTGTCGATCATGTCGTCAACCAGCACGCAGGAGCGGCCCGCCACGTCACCCACGACCCGGTTGGCCACGGTCTCATTGGGCCGGGTGACGTCGCGGGTCTTGTGGACGAAGGCCAGCGGGGTGCCGCCCAGGGCGTTGGCCCACCGCTCGGCCACGCGGATGCGCCCGGCGTCCGGGGAGACCACGGACGCTGCGGCCGGGTTCAGGCGGGTGCGCACGTAGTCCACCAGCACCGGCTGGGCCCACAAGTGGTCCCAGGGGCCGTCGAAGAAGCCCTGCTCCTGGGAGGTGTGCAGGTCCACGCTCATAATGCGGTCCGCGCCCGCGGTTTTGTAGAGGTCGGCCACCAGGCGGGCGCTAATGGGCTCGCGCCCCAGGTGCTTCTTGTCCTGGCGGGCGTAGGGGAAGAAGGGCGCCACGACGGTAATGCGCTTGGCGGAGGCCCGTTTGAGGGCGTCGACCATAATGAGCTGCTCCATGAGCCAGTCATTGACGCGGTCCGCGTGGGATTGCATAACGAAGACGTCGCAGCCGCGCACCGACTCGTTAAAACGAACGTAGGTCTCGCCGTTGGCGAAGTCGTACGCCGTCGAGGAAAGCACCTGGGTGCCCAGTTCCCGGGCGACGTCCTCGGCGAGCCGGGGGTGCGCCCGCCCGGAGACGACGACCAGTCTCTTCTCGCCGCTAGTGATAATGCCCGTCATGACGTGGTTCCCCTCTCACGGCCTCTGTGGGGCCTGGTCGGTGCGCGCCGCCTGCACGATCACGCCTGTGCACGCCCCATGGTGGAGGTGCGGGAGTCGAGCCAGGAATGCGGCGCCACCACGGCGCCGGCCGGGACCTCGACGTCGGTCACGATGGCGTAGGCGCCCACGGTGGTGCCCGGGCCAATGCGGGCGGTCCCGCGCAGAAGGGCGCCCTGCTCCACAGTCACGTCCTGGGCCAGTTCAACGGTGACATCCACCCAGGTGGTGGCGGGGTCCACCACGCCCACGCCCTGCTCCATCCAGTGGGCCACGACCCTCCGGTTGAGTTCGGCCCCCAGGGCGGCCAACTGGGCGCGGTCGTTGCAGCCCTCCACCAGCCAGTGGTCCTCGACCACCAGGGCGCTGGTGGGGCGCCCCGCCCGGTGGGCGTAGGCGACGACGTCGGTGAGATAAACCTCACCCTGGTCATTGTCGGTGCCCAGGGTGCCCAGGGCGGCCCGCAGGTCGGCTGCGTCGAAGACGTAGACGCCGGCATTGATCTCGGTAATGCCCCGCTGCTCGGCGGTGGCGTCGCGCTGTTCGACAATGGCGGACACGGTGCCGTCCGCCTCGCGCAGAACCCGCCCGTAGCCGGTGGGGTCCTCCAGGACGGCGGTCAGCAGGGTGACGGCGTCACCGCGCTCGACGTGCTGGGCGACCAGGGCCCTCAGGGTCGCGGTGTCCAGGAGCGGGACATCCCCACTGGTGACCACCACCGGACCGGTCACGTCCTCAGGTAGGGCCGCCAAGCCGCAGGCCACCGCCCGCCCCGTGCCGGGAACCTCGTCCTGGTCGGCGGGCACGGCGTCGGGGGCCACCTCGGCCAGATGGGCCACGACGGCGTCGCGCTCGTGGCGGACCACCACCACCAGGTGCTCGGGGGCCAGGCCGCGCGCCGCGGTGAGAGCGTGATCCAGGAGGCTGCGCCCACCAATGCGATGAAGCACCTTCGGGGTCGACGAGCGCATGCGCGTGCCCTTGCCGGCGGCCATGACAATAACGGCGGCGGGAGTAGTGGGGGCCACGGGCCTCTCCTCAACTGGGGTCTGGCGGGTCCGCCCCGGGTGGACCGGACGGCGCCATCCTAACGTCCCCTCACAGGGCTCGGCCGGGGCGCGCCGCGGCCCGCGCTCCGCCCCCAGGGTTCGAACCCGGGCCTCAAGGCTCCAAAGGCCTGCGTGCTGCCACTACACCAGGGCGGAAGACCGCATCGCGGGCGCAGGCCCATCGACGCGACCGCGCCAGTGTCTCATGACCTCCCGGTTACTTCCCGGGCAGCGGGTCGCGCGGTGGCGGATACCACGTTTCCCGCCCGGCCCGCCGCCGGCCCACTGCGAGAACCCCCTGCATCCTTAGCGGGCCCCGCCCCGGGGGCCCGCCCGGCATCTGCTCATCGTCCTCGACCTGCCGTCACCGCGCCCCGGGGCCGCGGCACCGGTGCTGTGGCCGCGACAACGCGGCGCCCGCGTCGCAATCGCCCCGCGGTGCGGGCAGGATGGGGGCATGTCCACCCCCCCGGATGACGCATCCTCCCGCCGCGCGGCACGGCTGACCGAGCTCGACGGCCTGCGCGGCCTGGCCGCCGCCGTCGTCCTCATCGACCACTGCCTCCAGACCGTCCCCAGCATTGCCGCAGTGGGGACGCACCCCGGCGTCACCCCCGACGGCGCCCTGGAGCGGATCCTGACCGGCACGCCCCTGCACCTGCTGTGGGCCGGGCACGAGGCCGTGCTGGTCTTCTTCGTCCTGTCGGGGGTGGCCCTGGTCTACCCCATAGCCCGCAGGCACGCCCGATCCCAGCCCTTCGACTGGGTGGACTACGCCCCCCGCCGGGTGGTGCGGCTGTGGCTGCCGGCGGCGGCCTCCACCACATGGGCCATGCTGCTCATTGTGCTGGTGCCCCGCTCCACCGACCCCGCCCTGGGCTCGTGGATAACCACCGGCCACCCCCCGGGCCTGTCGGTGGACCAGCAGATCCTGGAGTTCCTGCTCATCTCCCAGCACTCCTACCGCAACACCGTGCTGTGGTCCCTGCACGCCGAGGCGATCTTCTCCATCATGCTGCCGGTGGTCGTGGCCCTGGTGGCACTGGCCGCACGGCGGCGCCTCAGTTGGGCGGTGCTGGGCGCGGCCCTGGCGGTGCCCCTGGCGACCGGCAGCCTCGGCTGGGGAAGATACCTGCCGGTATTCACCATTGGCGCGGTCCTGGGGTGGTCCTGGGGGCACCTGGACCACCCCCTGCCCCCCAGGCCCCGCCCCTGGGCGACCCCACTGGCCCTGCTGTGCCTGCTGCTCATAACCATCGCCTGGTGGCCGCCCTTCCTCCACGGAGCACTCCAGCACGTGGCCCTGAGCATGACGACGGCGGCCGTGACCTGCCTGGTCGTGCTCACGGTGCGCGCCGGCGCCCTGCGGGGCCTGCTGCGCTCGCGGGCGGTGCAGTACCTGGGGACGATGTCCTTCTCCCTGTACCTGGTCCACGAACCGGTCGTGGTGGCGGTAAGACTGCTGACCGCCTCCTGGTCGCCGTGGTGGATGCTGGTGCTGGCGCCGCTCGCCAGCGCCCCCTTAACGATCCTGTTCCACCGGTTCATCGAGGCCCCCAGCCACCGCCTGTCCCGGGAGGTGGGCCGCAGGGCCTCGGCCCGCTTCCGCAGGCGCCGCCGGGCCGACGCCGTGGGCCGCCCCGACCGGGCCCGCTGGAGCGGGGGCGGCACCCGGGTCGCGCTCAAGGAGTGAATCGTCGTGGCTGCCAAGAGGACCAGAATGAGCGCCGGGGAGCGGCGCGAGCAACTGATCGACGTGGCCCGCGGCCTGTTCGCCGCCAAGGGCTTCGACGGCACCAGCATTGAGGAGATCGCCTCGCGGGCGAAGGTCTCCAAACCGGTGGTCTACGAGCACTTCGGCGGCAAGGAGGGCCTGTACGCCGTCATCGTTGACCGTGAGCTGACGACGATCTCAACCACGATCACCGCCGCCCTGGGCTCCTCGGAGTCGGCGTCGGTCACCGTGGAGCGGGCGGCCATGGCGCTGCTGACCTACATCGAGGACTCCCCCGACGGCTTCCGGCTGCTGTCCTCCGGCAACGACCGCGCCTCGGGCACCTACTCCACCCTCCTGGCCGACGTCGCCATCCAGGTCTCGGGGATCCTGGCCGCCCAGTTCTCCTCCCACGGCATCGACCCGCGCACGGCGCCGTTGTACGCTCAGATGCTTGTGGGAATCGTCGCCATGCCCTCCCAGTGGTGGCTGGAGAACCGGACCATGAGCAAGGAGGAAGTGGCCGCGCACATGGTCAACCTCGCCTGGAATGGGCTGCGGGCCATGGAACCCCACCCCTCACTGCGCGAGTCCCGGACCCGCTCCTGAACGATCGAGCGCGCCGCCCCCTGGCGCCGGCGCCAGGGGGCGGCGCGCGACCCGCTGTCAGCGCGCTACGCTGAAGCCGCCAGGACAAGGGAAAGCAGAATATGGAACCGGACAGAATCATTAAAGCGCTGCGCAGGCACTCCCTGCTTGTCGTCATGCACGCGGTACTCGGCACCATTATTGGTCTCGCCGTGGGACTCCTGAGCCCCCCCGTATATGTGTCCACCGCCTCGGCGCTTATTGTCACTGGCGAATCCGACGCAACCCAGGGCGTGTCGAGCTCCTCGGCGGTGATCGCCACGGTCATGCCCACGATCATTGAGCTGGGCACGTCCCAGTCGGTGCTCACCGAGGTCTCCGAGGCCACGGGGGCGAAACCGGAGGCCCTCAAGGGCTCACTGTCCTTGTCCACCCCCACGAATACCTTCCTGTTGAAGATCTCCGCCAGCGCGGACACCCCCGAGAAGGCGCAGAAGATCGCCCAGGCCGAACTCGACGCCCTGAGCCGGGTGGTGGGAAGAATGTCCCTGACCGGGCGGGACCAAGACGGCAACCTCGGCCTGATCCTGTCCCCCTACGACGCCCCCTCCCTCCCGGGGGCGCCCACGGGCCCCTCCACCATCTCGATTGCGCTCGCCGGGCTTGTCATTGGCGCCCTGGTGGGGGCGGCCTTCGCCATCATTATTGAGCTCCTGCGCCACGGCTCCCCCGCGGCAGCCCAGCCGCCGGTCGCCGCAGAGGCTTCATGACCGCGCCGGCGCCCCAGGCCCACCGCCCTGGGGCCGCGGTGAGCGATCAGGAGCGGAGCCGTCGGCGCGAGCGGGTCATCGCCTTCGCCCTGCTGGTGCTGGTCGGTATGCCCACCGCGATCGGCGGCTCCGCCCACCTCAGTGAAATCGTGGCCCTGCTGGCCCTGCCGGCGACCTGGTCGGAGGTGCGCCGCTCACGCGTGCTGGGCCTGCTGCTCATTGGCTCGGTGCTGGCGGCGGTCACCGGCCTGACGATGTCGATCGCGGCCCCTAACGACTTCACCGTGATCGGCTCGATCAGGCGCGCCACCTTGGTGTCGGTCCTGTCCGTCCCCTGCTCGGCGACCGCCTTCGCCTGGGGGGCGCGGCGGCTGGGGCTCGACGGCGCCGCGCTGGCGGTGGGCCTGGGCCTGCTGCTCAACTCCCTGTCCCTGTTGGGCAGCGTGTCCAACCCGTGGAAGTTCGGTATTGGCCTGTCCACCTCCATTGTGGTCCTGGCGATCGTCTCCCGTCTGGGGCACATTATCCAGGTCATTGCCCTGGCGGTGCTGGGGGCGCTCTTCCTCCTCCAGGACTCGCGCGCGGCACTGGGCTTCATAGGGGTGACGGCGTTCATGGTGGTGTGGCACGCCGCTATTCAGCGCATCATTCCCGCCATCCACTTCCCGCGGCGGCGCGCCGCCTTCCAGGCCGTGGCCATGAGCGTGGCCGTGCTGGCCATGGCGGTCGGCGTGCTGGGGGCCTCCGCCGCCGGGGCCCTGGGGGCCGACGCCCAGGCCAGGACGCTGGCGCAGTCCACGGGCTCCACGAATATTCTGCTGGCCGCCCGCCCCGAACTGGCGGCCTCCTGGGCGCTCTTCGTCAACCGCCCCTGGGGCTACGGCGCGGGGATCGCCCCCCGGCACCAGGATGTGCGCGCCGCCATGGACGGCATGGCGGCGGTGGGCTACGACCCGAATAACGGCTACGTCTTGAACTTCATGTTCGGTCACGGTTTTGAGCTGCACTCGGGCCTGGTCGACATGTGGGTGGCCTGCTCCCTCCCCGGCGCCGTGCTGGTGGCCAGCATCCTGGTGCTGTCCGTGGTCGCCCTCCTGCGCGACCTGGGCTCCCCGCAGATCCACCCCTGGCTCTTCCTGGCCGTCCTGGTGGCGGTCATGAACATCCTGGTGGGTCCCTGGAGCGTGCTCCCCCCCTTCTTGACCCTGGTGCTGGGGACCGTGCTGGTCCAGGTGCCCTTGCGTCGCACGCGCCGCCGCTTCCTGCGCGATGTGCGCCGTAGCCGGCGCTATCAGCGCTGACCGTACTCGCTGTGCGCGCCCCGCCCCAGGGCGGCGGCGACCATCCCCCGCCCCCGCGCCATGAGGCGCGCCCCCCTGGCCCGGTGCCGCAGGTCGCCGCTGAGGGCACCCAGGAGGCGGCGCGCCCCGCCGGCCAGGACGCGCACGCAGCCACCGGTCAGGGCGCGGCCCCGCAGGAGCGCGCGCCGACGCCGGTGCGGGCCGGCCAGGACGAGGTCAACGCGCACGGCGGTGGCGGCGTGGGAGCGCTGGCGGCGCAGGATCCACCGGCGGTCGAGCCGTGAGACGGGCACGTGGTCCCTCACCCGCGCCTGGTCGCACCACAAGATGGTGCCGCCGGCAGCAGTCAGGCGGCGGGTGAAAAGGGTGTCCTCCCCGCCGGTGGCCCCGAAGGCCTCGTCGAAGCGCAGCCCCGCCTCGCGCACGAAGCCCAGGTCCAGCAGCAGGCAGTTGGTGGCGGCCACTGGGCGGGGGGTCCCGGTGGGCCAGGTGCGGCGTTCAAAAAAGCCTCCGGCCAGCACCCAGGGGTCGGGTTGAGTGTCGTAGGCGGGCAGGACCAGGCCGGCCACCGCCTGGCAGCCGGTGCTCCGATGCAGGCCCAGCAAGGCGGCCAGCCACCCGGGCTCGGGCTCCTCGTCGTCGTCAATGAAGACCAGCAGTGCGCTGGAGGCGGTCTCGTCCAGGGCCCGGTTGCGCACGGCGGCCACGCCCGGTGAGGCCTCGACGGCGTAGCGCACCCGGGGGTGGGCCGCGGAGTCGACTGCGGCGCGGGCCGAGCCGGCGGCGTCATTGTCAATGACGAGGACCTCTACGCCCCCGGGAGCCAGGGCGGGGTCGAGGTCCTGGATCTGGTTGAGCACCCCGGACAGGGCGCGCCCCAGTCCCTCGGGCCTGCGGTAGGTGGGGATGGCAATGCTCACCGGCCCCACCGGATCTCCCGCCCGCGCGCTCACGCGTCCTTCTTCCGCGCCCGGGCCGGGCGCTTGTACTCGCGCACCCGGGCGCCCAGGGCGCCCGCCGCCATGCCCAGCCCCCCACGGCAGGAGACCTCCCGGCGCGCCCGTGCGGCGGCGTCGCCCCGCAGGCGGGCCGCGAGCGAGCCGGCGCCCTCAACACCGGCCTTGGCCAGGCCCTTGAGGGAGTAGGCCAGGCGCAGGGGGAGGCGGTGCTCGGCAGTGTCAATGCGCACCCGCGCCCAGGATGAGCCCGAGCGGAAGGCGCGGCGCAGCACCCAGGCGCGGGTGGCGCGCGAGGCCGGGACTCGTTTGACGACCACCGCGGCGGTGGCGAAGCGGATCTCCCCCCCGCCCAGGGTCAGGCGCCGGGTGAACAGTGAATCCTCGCCCCCGGTGAGCCCGTAGCGGGGGTCGAAGCGCAAGCCCAGGCGGCGCACCACCGCCAAGTCCACCAGGAGGTTGCCGGTGTCGGCGCTGCGCACCACCGCCCCGTCAGGGGCGTCCCAGGAGTCGAAGACGCCCGAGCCCCGCACCCACGCGGTGGGCTGGACCATGAACACCGGCGGGGTCGGCCCGGTCACGGCCGCGCAGCCGTGGGCGCGCCAGGTCTCCACCAGGGCCTCCAGCCATCCGGGCCCGGGCAACTCGTCGTCGTCAATGAACACCAGCGCCTCGCTGTGCGCCGCCTCCTCCAGGGCCCGGTTGCGCCCCGCCACAATCCCCGGCGTGGGCTCATGGACGTGGACCAACTCCACCCCGGCGTCCTGGGCGATTTCCTGGGCGGCGGCCACCACTGGGGCGGCGCCGGCGGCCGGATCGTTGTCAACAATGACGATTCTCGCCTGGACGCCCGCGCCGGCGCCCGTGCGGACGTCGCCAACGCCCGCAGCCTGCTCCACCAGCAGCGGCAGGACCTGGGCCAGCCAGGTGTTGCGCCGGTAGGTGAGCATGGCGATCGTGATCTGCTCCGCGTGGCCCACGACTCCTCCTCGACCTGCATGCCTGAGGCACCAACGGTACTATTCGCGCAGCCCGCCGCCCGACACCCACCTGGGCGCGGGACCACCGCGCACCAGGGGGCCCACATGACCGCACTGCCCGACCCATCCGGATCTCCCGCACCGGCGCTCCCCGAAGCGGAGCTCCTGGCGCGCACGGCTGTGATCGTTGTCTCCTACAACTCGGCGGAGCTGCTGCGCCGCAACCTAGCACCCCTGAGCGCCCGGGCCCCGGAGGCGCAGGTGGTGGTGGTGGACAACCGCTCCACCGCCCTGGCCCGCCAGGAGCTCACCGCCCTGGCCCGCCGGCACCGCTGGTCCACGGTCCTGCCCGAGACGAACACCGGATTCGGGGCGGGGATGAACCTGGGGGCCGCCCGCGCCGCCCAGGCGGGCGCCGAGGTGCTCGTGCTGCTCAACCCCGACGCCCTCCTGGGCCGCGAGGACCTGGTCCGCCTGGCCCGCAGGGCCCACCGGCGCCCCGACGCCCTGGTCGGCCCCCTCGTGCGGGACTCCAGCGGGAAAGTGGTCTCCGACGGCGTCGTCGTGTGCCTGGCCGACGGCTCCATGCGCTCGCGCCGCTCCCGCCGCCCCGTGCCGGCCGGCGGCACGAGCCCCTGGCTCTCAGGGGCGTGCCTGGCGCTGTCCACGGGGCTGTTCGAGCGCGTCGGCGGCTTCGACGCCCGCTACTTCCTGTACTGGGAGGACGTGGACTTCTCGGCGCGGATACTCCGGGCCGGGGGGCGCCTGGTGCTTGATCGCAAGGCCCTGGCGGTGCACGACGAGGGCGGGACTCACGCCGGGGGCCGTCAGGGCTCGCGCGCCAAGTCGGAGACCTACTACTACTACAACATCCGCAACCGGCTGCTCTACGCGGCCCTGCACCTGGAGCGGGCGGGACGGCGCCGGTGGTTGCTCACCGCCGGGACGGCGGCCCGCGAGATCGTGCTGCGCGGCGGGCGCCGCCAATTCCTGACCTCGCTGCGGCCCCTGGCCACCGCCCTGGCCGCTACGCGCGACGGCTACCGCCTGCTGCGCGCGGCGGAGGGCGGGACCCTCCCGGACCCCGCCCTCCCCGTGCCGCGAACGGCTCTCAGCTGATCTTCTTGACCGTCAGCGAGTCGATCGACGCGGTCACCGTGTCCGCGCCGGCGCCACTGGACAGGTAGGTGGTGAAGCCCACCGCCCCGGGCTCGGCGAGTTCGGCGTCCACGTCGGTGGTGTCCACGCCCCAGGTCTCGGGCTCGGTGTCACCGGTCCACAAGTTGGCGCGTATGACCGTGGACTCCGCCCCGTCCAGGATGAGCCGGACGTGGAGGACGTCGCCGGCGGCGTAACTGCCGGCCAGGCTGGTGCTGCCCAGCGTCGTCATGGTCCCATTGACCACCTTGGCGACCGACAGGGCGGCGGCCCCTGAGGAGGTGACGCGCACCGTGGCCTGGTACCAGGCCTGGTCCGTCCCGCGCCCCGTGTAGGACACGTAGGCGCCGCTGCCTCCGGGGAGGGCGTCCAGGGACAGGTCGAAGGTGGCGTCCGTCGAGGTCGAGTCCAGGGTGGGGGAGGTCACCGAGGCGGCCGTCCGGGCGCCCTTCATGACGATGAGGCCGCTGGTCTCGTCGACCGACAGGGTGTCCAGGCCCCACTTGGCCCGCCAGGTACCGCCGGCGTCGGCGTTGCCCCAACCGCCCTTGACGCTGCGCGAGAAGCTGTCCTGCAGCAGGATGGACTCATCGGCCGGGGGCTCGGGGGTCGGGTTGTCGGGGTCCGGGGGCTCGGGGGCGCCCGTGCCGAGGGCGTGGTGCGCGGCCACCTGGGCGGCGGTCAACGGCACGCCGTAGACGGCGACCTCGTCAATCTCACCGGTGAAGTTGGAACTGGAGGGGGCCCCCTCCAGCCCGGAGACCGAGTCCCCGCCCACGCGCCAGAAGCCCGTGTAGGTCCACCCCATGGTCATCGTGGCGTCGGAGGCGACCGCGGCGCCGTCAATGTAGAGGACGGCCCCGTCGGTGGGGCTCATGGTGGCCACCACGTGGTGCCAGGCGCCGTCGTTGTAGCTCTGCCCGGAGACCAGGGTCTGGAGCGGACCGCGGTTGAGCATGAAGGCGACCGTGCCGTCGTCGCGCATGTAGACCATGCGGTCCTTGGTGGTCGAGTCGCTGCCCGCCGAGGAGCCGAAGCCGATGATCGGCCCGCCGGTGGAGGAGGAGGTGCGGAACCACGTCTCCACGGTGAAGGCGCGCGGCGAGGCCTGGGACTCGGTGGTCCCGGCGAAGCCCGTGGGGGCGAAGGTGGTTCCCGCACCGGCGGACAGCACCGACTCGGCTCCGCGGGTGTAGGCCGATCCGTTGAAGGTCAGGGCGCGCGCGGCGACAATGTCCTCGGCGCTCTCCCCGGAGGTCTCATCCAGCGGCCAGTAGTGGGCGGCGCCGTCCTGGAGCACCCGGGTCCCGTAGTCGCCCATCTCGCCGGTGGAGGCCGCGGTCACCGAGACCCAGTCGGAGCGGGTCCACGCCCCCCACAAATCGGAGACGACCACAATATAGGAGTGCGTGGAGCCGGGTTCGACGAGGTCCATGGCGGCCAGCTCGTTCTTCTCCCAGAAGCCGGCGCTCACGGTCTGGGAGAACACCGGCTGCGAGTCCAGTGAGTCGCGGTAGACCGTGTAGACCAGGGTCCTGTCATCGCGGTCCCAGTTGGTGGGGAAGGATATGGAAACCACGCCGGCGCGCACCGAGCGCGCCGACACCGCGAAGGCGCCGCCCTTGTCCTGGGGCCCCAGCTCGTTGGGGGCGATGTCGTGGCGGGCGAAACGGACCAGCCCCTGCTGGGGCAGGCCGTTAATGGCCGTGAACTCCCCGCCGTAAACGACGTAGTCGGCGTTGCCCTCAACCGTCCAGGTGGCCTGGTTGGTCCCGGTGAAGGTCCCATTGGTGAACACGGGGTGGAAGCTGAGGTTGATCGTGGCGGGCTGACCGGCGTGGTCGGCGTAGCCCCACTGGCTGTTGGTCTTGACCGTGCTCACCGGGTGGTTGGCGAAAGCAACAGCGTTGAAGTGGTTGCGAGAATCCGGCAGGCCCCCGATGTTGGAGCAGTCGTGGGTGTGGCTGGAGGCGTACAGGACGTCAGCGGTGGGGTGGACGTCGTAGGAGTCGCCGTGGCAGTCGGCCAGGTAGTCCAGGTCGCCGGTACTCCAGTTGGCGCGGAAGACCCCCTCGATATTGCCGGTCGAGCTGTTCATGGAGTACGCCGCCCCGTACAGGCCCTGCTCATCGGCCTCCAGGTCCATAATGGCGGCGTGGGCGCCGGCGTTGCGCACCTCGGAGTTAACGTTGTTGGCGCGCAGCGAACCGTCGTTCTCCAGGATCGCCAGCCCGTAGCCCGGGTTGCTCGACCCGCCCACGGAGGTGAAGGCGCCGCCAATGGCGACCGCTGAGGAGTCCGCGGCCACCGCGATGGCGCGCACCAGGTAGTTGTCCACCAGGGGCGCGAAATCCGTGAGGGTCTGGGTGCCCAGGTCCACGGCGGCCGCGCGCTGGCGGGCGGAGCGGTTGATCTGGGTGAAGGAGCCGGCCATGTACAGCGTGGAGCCGTCGGGGGAGACGGCCAGGTCCTGGACCGCGGCATTGGCCGAAGCGCCCAAGGGGATGCGACTGGCGTCAGCGGCGGACACCGAGCCCACCCGCCAGGTGGTGACGTCATTGAGGGAGGTGAAGGTGCCGCCCAGGTAGAGGGTGGCGCCGTCCGCCGAGGCCTCAATGGAATAGATCACACCATTGGTGGTGGGAGCCCAGTCGAGAAGGGCGCCGGTGGTGATGTCGTAGGCCAGGGCGTTGGCCCGCGGCACCTGCTCAGTGCCCGCGGCCGCACCGGCGGGGCGGGCGTTGGTGAAGGATCCCACGGCGTAGACGATGTTGCCGACTACTTCCTGATCCCACACCACACCGTCGATCTGGACGGTGGGCAGGGGGTCGGCCGAGACGGTCAGCGCGTCCGCGGGGGCCTCATCGGCGGCCGCTCGCGGGAGCACCATGGGCGCCATGGTTAGAAGAAGCGCGATTCCAGCCGCAAGAAGGCTGTGAAGAGCGCGGGGAGCACGCATGTTCACTCCGATCAGGAGAATTCGCCCGAAGGCGATGGGTAAGGAGTTTGGGTGAAGGGGGTCTCGCACATGGGAATGCACGGATGGGCGAGGCTGAGGCTAAGAATAACGCGCCGGGACACCAACCGAACACCGAGCCCGTGGGGGCTAGAGCCGATCGGCGTCCCGACACGCCGAGACCCCATGGAGAGAACTCCCCATGGGGCTCATGAGGGTTACTGGGGCGCTACTGCGGTGCCGGCCCCTCGAAGACCGCCGCCTGGTAATCGGCCCCCATGTCCACCACGATGCGCACGTGCGAGCGGCCCTCGGCCGGCACCAGGAAGGCCCGCTCAATGACCAGGGCCTCACCGGGGGCCAGGGTCGGGGGGATCTCGTCGGAGGCGGAGATGAGCTCGGACGCCGGAATGTCCGTGTCCCCGTAGCTCACCGTGGTGACCAGGCCGCTCAAGGACACCTCCGCGTCGGAGGTATTGGCCACGACGACCGGAACAATAATGCCCGGCCCGCCAACCTCCCCGGCGCCGGCGGTCAACTCCTGGGAACTGATCGCGCCAATGGACAGGATGACATTGTCGACCCCGACGGCCTGGTCGATGTCCACCGCCTCGAGCTGGTCGGCGGCCAGGTCCACCGGATCGGGGGCGGTGGAATCATCGCCCCCGGCGGAGTCGGTGGGGGCCGAGGCCGCGGAGGGCGTGACGACTTGCGTGGGCGCCGTCGTCGGATCAGGAGTGCCAACCACCGGCGGTGTGGTGGAACTGGCGGTGGCGTCACCTGAAGAACCGCTTCCGCAAGCGGCCAGGAGGACAATAATGAGGAGAGAGGGCGCCATTGCGCGCAGGAGTCGGGTCACGGGGCCAGCCTACGACGGCCGCGCGGGCCCTGGGCACGCGCAGCCGTGACTCAGTAGTTACTCTGTCCCCGCCAAACGCTCACTCAGCGCTTCAGCCTCCCGTGAAAGGGCCCCGATGAGTGCACCCAACCCCGACCGCCTGCGCCTGGTCATGCTCGGTACGCGCGGCGTCCCTGCGCGCTACGGGGGTTTTGAAACCGCCGTCGAAGAGGTCGGCCGCCGTCTGGCCTCCCGCGGGCACCAGGTCCTGGTCTACAGCCGCAACCCCGAGCCGGCGGTCCCGCTGCCGGCCAGGTACCTGGGCATGCGCGTGGTCGAGCTGCCGGCGCTCAAGAAGCGCAGCCTGGAAACCCTCTCCCACACCGCGCACAGCGTTGAGCACCTGCTCAACCGCAGGCACCCCGACGTCGCCATCGTCTTCAATGCCGCCAACGCCCTCTTCCTGCCGGCCCTGCGCGCCGCCCGCATCCCGGTGGCCACCCATGTCGACGGCCTGGAGTGGCGCCGGGGGAAATGGGGGCCGGCCGGCAAAAGGTACTACCGTGCCGCCGAGTCGCTGGCCGTGCGCTACTCGGACGCGCTCATCGCCGACGCACAGGGCATTGCCGACTACTACACCCTGGAGTTCGGGGCCACCACCGAGCTCATCTCCTACGGGGCGCCCCGCCCCCGGGTCGGCAGCGAGCGCCTGGGCGAGCTCGGACTGGCGGCGGACGGCTTCCACCTGGTGGTAGCCCGTTTCGAGGTGGAGAACCACGTCGATGTCATCGTTGACGGCTACGTGCGCTCCCGCGCCCGCCTGCCGCTGGTCGTCGTCGGCTCGGCCCCCTACGCCAACGAGTACACCGCCCTGGTGGAATCGCTGGCCGACGACCGCGTCCGCCTCCTGGGGGGCGTGTGGGACCAGGAGCTTCTCGACCAGCTCTACGCCGGGGCCCGGGTGTACTACCACGGGCACTCCGTGGGGGGCACCAACCCGTCGCTGCTGCGCGCCATTGGCGCCGGGGCGGCCGTGGACGCCTTCGATGTCTCCTTCAACCGCGAGGTGCTGGGGGGCGCCGGCCGCTACTGGAGGACGCCGCAGGACGTCGCCGACCTCGTGACCAGTGCCGAGGCCGAGCCGGCGGCCCAGGTCGAGCGCGGCCGACTCTCGCGCGAGCGCGCCTCCCTATACGACTGGGACGAGGTGGCGCTGCGCTACGAGGCCCTGTGCCGCCGTCTGGCCCTCAACGGCCCCAGGGCGCACCGCCCCTCGGGGCGCCGCAGCGGGGCGTTCCCAGCATGAGCGCCGTCGGCACGCCCCCGGGCCGCACGAGCGCCCCCCAGGGCCGGGGCCACCTGGGCGTCACCCAAGGCCGGGGCCGGGCCTCATCCGAGGGCCGCACGGTCCTGGTGGCCCACCCCTCCCCCGACCTCTACGGCTCGGACAGGCAGCTGGTGGAGACGGTGGTCGGGCTGGTTGCCGGCGGCTACCGCGTCAAGGCCGCTTTGCCGCAGGACGGCCCTCTGGTCCCGGTCCTGAGGCGGGCGGGGGCCGCTGTGGCGGTGCTCCCCTTCACGGTGCTGCGCAAGGCGCTGCTCACCCCCGGCGGGCTGTCCGCCCTGGCGCTCGACGCGGGCCCCGAAATCGCACGCCTGCGCCGGGTAGTCCAGATCAGTGGCGCCGACGCGGTGGTGGTCAACACCGTGACAATCCCATGGTGGCCGCCGGCCGCGCGGGCGGCCGGAGTGCCGGTCCTCGCCCATGTGCACGAGGCCGAGGACACCCAGCACCCGGTGATTCGGGCCGGCCTCAACGCCCCGCTCCTGGCGGCCACGCAGATCGTGGCGAACTCCGGGGCCGCCCGCAAGGTGCTGCTGGACGCCCAACCCCTGCTCGCCTCGCGCACCCGGGTCATCCACAATGGCGTCGCCGGCCCCCGCTCCCCCCTGGCCCCATTGCGCACCCGGGGCGCCGCAGAGCCCTTCCGCGTCGCCATGGTGGGGCGCCTGTCCCCGCGCAAGGGCGTCGACGTGGCCCTGGAGGCCATTGCCCTGCTGCGGGCCGAGGGCGTGGACGCCTCCCTGCGGGTGGCCGGCTCGATCTTCCCCGGCTACGAGTGGTACGAGGAGGAGCTCCGCCGGCGCGCCGCGGCCCCCGACCTGGCCGGCCATGTGGAGTTGCTGGGCTACGTCCACCCCACCTGGCCGGTGCTGGAGCAGGCCGACGCCGTGGTGGTGCCCTCACGGGCCGAGCCCTTCGGGAACACCGCCGTGGAGGCCATGCACGCCGGCCGGCCGCTGGTGGCCTGCCGAGTCCAGGGCCTGGCCGAGGTGGTGACCGACGGCGTCACCGGACTGTTGGTGGCCCCGGACTCGCCCCGGGCCCTGGCCGACGCCCTGGCGCGATGCGCGGCGGACCCCGGCCTGGCGCTCGACCTGGCGGAGCAGGGGCGGCAGGAGGCCGCGCGGCGCTTCTCCGTCGAGGGCTACCGCGAGCGCATGGCCGCCGCCGTCTCCCACATGCTCATTTAAAGCGCCGTCTGCGGGCGCGGGGCGCCGCCCCGGCTCCCGGCTGAAGGCAAGGCGGGGTCGGGGCCGCGGCCCAGAACTGTCACAGAACTGCTAAGCCGGTTAGGAGCGCTGCGCCGGCGTGAGCGGGTTGGCGGCCAGGCCCAGGGACAGGTCCAGGTCCCCCTCCAGGGGCTGGTTGGGCCGCTCGAAGGGAATGATGCCCCCGCACAGATGGACTGCCATCTCCACGAAGGAGGAGTGCGCCGCCCCAATGAGGTGCTGGGCCGAGGCCAGCAGGTAAAGATCGGCAATGGAGGACTGGACGCCCTCGACGGTGTTGAAACCGCCCTTGTCCTCCAACGCCACGCAGTTACCGAACTCCTTGATGAGGCCGGCCTGGACGTCCTCGGTGTCGCAGGACAGGAAGAAGGTGATGTCGGGCGCCTGCTCGCGAATGGCGCGCATGCGCTCGGCGAACCACTCCACCGGGAAGGCTGCCGTCTTGGCGTGGCGGCTGGTGTGGGCGCGCACCTGCACCCCCACGTAGGGGCGCCCTGCGAGCCCACTGGCGAAGGTGTCGCGCACGCGCTCAGCAATGGGGGCGATGGGGGTCAGTCGGCGCAGTTCGGCGCCCCAGGGGCGCACCTGCGGTCCTGTGGTCAGCTCCATGCCACGGGTGCGGACCTGCCATAAGTGCGCGGCGCGGTCGGCCGCCGAGACGGTGGAGAAGTCCGTGCCGCGGTAACGGTGGAGTGGTGAGATCGCCCGGGACACCAGGCGGGGTACGAGGCGGGCGCCGTCGAGATGCCACAGCTGGTCCAGCCTGGGGGCGAAGTAGCTGTCGGCGCTCCACACGTAGTAGAGGTCGCGGTCCTCGGTCTCGGCGAGGGCCTTGCCGGACAGTAGGGCGCGCATCCGGTTTCCCAGGCCGTCCTTGCGGCCGGTGTAGATGAGCAGGCTCTTGCGGCCGCCGAGCAGTGCCATGAGGCTTCCTTTCCCTTGAGCGGCGCGCGACTGGTTCGTTCGCGGCGCGGAATGATTGAGGGGAGTGAATGATTGAGGGACTGGGGGCATCGAGGAGCATTGAAGGGGTTAGGCGGGCTGGTGGCGCGGGGGCGCGCCGGGGCCCGGGCAGGGTCGGCTCCAAGGCGGCCCGGGCGTGAGGCGGGCGGGTGGGGCCGTTCCGGTGGGACGGCTCAGCCCTGGCGGCGCAGTTCGAGGTACCACTTGGGCAGGGCCGCGACAACATAGGCGGCATAACCCACGAGCATGAGGCCGTAGACCCAGAGGAAGGCCGTCGGCGAGCAGCGCAGCATGAGAACGAAGCACATGAGGCCGTAGTCGGTGGGCGCCGAGAGCACGGATTTGAGCAGCCCGGGCTTCTTCTCGTCCTTGGCCAGTGGGGTGCCGCCGTGGTAGCGCAGCTGATAGGTGAGGATGTAGCTGAAGAAGTGAATGCCCTGCACCGCCCCGAAGGCCAGGGGGATCAATAGCGCCCATGCCCCGGGGAGCTGGTCGATACTGAACCGGTACAGGCTAATGGCAATGGCGGAGTGAATAGTGGAGAGCTTAATGACGTCGGCGACGTGGTCGAGCCATTCCCCCGCCTTGGAGCCTCCGTGGCGCAGGCGGGCGAGCTGCCCGTCGGCGGAGTCCAGGGCGTAGCCGAGCATGAGCAGCAGGCTGACGGCCACGCAGGAGGCGACCGTGGGGCGCACCACTGCGATGAGCACAATCCCCGTGTAGGTGCACAGCGCCGAGACCGCCGTGACCTGGTCCGGCGTCATGCCCAACTGATGGGCCACGGCCGCCAGGACCCGGCCCACGGGCCGGTTGATCACCCGGGAGTACAGGGGGGCGCCCGCCTTCGACTTCTGCGCCCGGGACAGGTCCCGGATGCTCTGGGCGATGGTTGGTTTGCTCATAGGGACTCCCTAAGGTCGGACCGTGGGCCGCGTCAGCCTACACGCCCGCGGCGTCATGGTCCCGGGATTCCTGGGGTTGCGCGGCCAGGGCGCGACGGCGGCGTACGTCACGGGCCACCCACCAGGAGTACGGCATCAGTTGACACACCACCACCGAGATCACCGAGCCCAGAATCGGCCCGGCGGCACCGAAGGGCTCAATGAGGACCCAGGAGACTGCGAGGTTCATGGGCACGAGCACCAAGACGGGCACCATTTGGAACTGCAGGCCCCGCGGGTCGGTCATATACATGCCCAGCGGCTGCTTGGCGGCCTCGACCACCACGCTGAGCACATAGGCGCCAATGAGTATCAGGGGCAGGGCGATGAGGCCGTCGGACAGGAGTCGGGCCGCCCAGGGCGCCAGGGCCCCCAGCACCAGGGCGAGCACCAGGCCGCCAGCGGCGAAGAAGACCGCCGGTTTGAAGGGGCTCTCGATCCGGCCGTCGGCCCGGGCCTTGGCGAACAGCGGCCACATGGATACGCCGGTGACGACAATGGTCTGCGTCAGCAGGTTGAACAGGGTGTTCGCCAGGTTGTACTGGGCCAGGGCCTCGGAGCGCCCCAGGTGGGACAGCAGTAGGCGGTCGGTCTGGAAGGCGATGGGGATGACCAGGGACTGCACCAGCTGGGGGCCGGCGGTGTTGAGGATCTTCACGCCGCGCACGGCCCGGAGGCGGGGGACGTCGCGGATGGCCTGGGCCAGCAGGGGGCGGGTGGCCCTCCAGGCGACCACCACGCAGATCACCGAGACGAGCGTATTGGCCAGGTAGGAGTAGATGGAGACGGCGTTGCCGGCGTCCAAGCGGGCCACAATGGCCGCCAGCAGCAGGCAGGTCATGGCCGGCGAGACCACTCCTTGGCTAATGACCTGGGTGGCCGAGCGCCCCAGACCGATGACCACGCGCTGACCGATGGATGCCGGCAGGGCGATGGCGTAGATGAGCAGGCAGGCGGTGGCGGTCGCGCCACCGCCGGGCATGAGCTTGGCGCCCAGCAGCGCCGGCCACAGCCCCAGGAGTTGGATAACGATTCCGACAGTGGAGATGGCCACGGTGGACACGAGCAGGACACGAATGGCGGTGGTGATGGTGCGGCGCACTTGGGAGTCGTGGGCCGGGTCGGCCGAGCCGGCCACCGTGTTGAGGATGACTGCGCCAATGCCCAGGTCGGTGAAGGGCATGAGAGTGGGGAAGGTGGCCAACAGCCCGTACTGGGCGTAGGCGTCGGCGCCGAAGTGGCTAATGATCAGGCGCGTGTTGACCAGGCCGAAGAGGCCGGAGACGACCATGACGACCATCTTGGCGATGGCGGTGCGCCCCACGGAGGACCACCCCCCCGAGCGCCGCAGGCGGATCATGGGCGGCTCCTCGCGGTGGTGTCTGTTAACTACTAACTACTGCAGCTACTGCAGCTACTGCCCGGGGCGCGGTCGGCCCCGCGGGCTCATGGCACGGACACGATAGCAGCGCCGCCCTCGACGTCGAGCCGCCGCCCCGGCACTGACCCACACCGAATCACCGGCATCACCGGCCCGGGCTCCGGGGCGGGCTCCAGGGCGGGCTCCAGGGCGGGCGCCAGACCGCGGCACCGGCCCGGGCTCCGGGGCGGGCTCCAGGGCGGGCTCCAGGGCGGGCGCCAGACCGCGGCACCGGCCCGGGCTCCGGGGCGGGCTCCAGGGCGGGCTCCAGACCGCGGCACCGGCCCGGGCGCCGGGGCGCCCCGGACCCGCCCGAAGCAGCCACCAACAGCCGCTGACAGGTACTGCCCCGCCCGCAGGCGAGCAATTTTCAGGTGTTGCCCAGGAATTATTCAGGTGTGATTCTAGATACGGCCTTACGGTTTGCTTCATCACAATGCGATCTATCGCACGAGCATATCGGAGAGGTTCGACTTCCCGTTACCATTAAGTCACCGTAGGTCCCGCCATCAGACGGTCCTGACCGACGTCCTTCCCCTCCTTGTTTGAGCATCCGCGGAGTTGCACGTGTCTTTACCGCCTATGACGCTGCCGACAATCGAGCAGACCCTGCGCAGTCAGCCGCTTGCTGGTGCGCGCGCACGACTGGGCGCCCCAGTGCCCTGGCCGGAGATGCGCCGCGACCTACTCCAGTGGCTCATTTTCAATGACCTCGCGGCCGTGGCCCTGCCCACCTGGTTCCTGGTGCTCTCCAGCGGGCCGTCGGCGGCGTGGCCGGTCGGCCTGGTCGGGGCGCTCATGATCACCATGGTCTGGGTCAGCGGGGGCCTGGGGGTCGAGGCCGTCGACCAGGGGCGCTCCCGCACCGCGCACCTCATCCTGTGCGCGGTCATCGCCGCCCCGGCCGTCCTACTGCTCAACCAATTCATGCCCGGCGGCACCAGCGCCTGGACGCTCCTGGGCTGGCTGACGCTCCAGAGCGCACTCATGCTCATTGGCCGCAACGTGGAGGAAACCTGGCTGCACCGCCGCCGCATGGACGGCCACGCCCTGCGCCGCACTCTTATTGTCATGGGGCCCGGCGCCGAGCCCCTGCTCCAGCAGTTGCGCCGCCACCCCGCCGACGGCTTCCTCATTGTCGGCTACGTCTCCTCGGGGAATATGGGATCGCCCCACAAAGCCGACCCCGTTCGCGGCACCCGCCATATTGCTCAACTGGTGCGCGCCGAGCGCATTGACGTGGTCATGACCGTGGGCGCCGTCGCCCCCGCCGACCTCATTACCCTCATGCGCGGCCTGGAGGGCTCCCGGGCACGGCTGGTCGTGGCGCCCGGGCTCCAGGACGTCGAGCCCAACCGCATGCGCGGACTGCCGGTCACCCACGGGTGGACGGGTTTGATCGCCGTGCGCACCCGCCGCACGCGCGAGATCGGCAAGATGATCCTCGACCGGGTCGTCGGCGCGCTCCTGCTGGCCATTGCCCTGCCGGTCCTGGCCGTCGCCGCCCTGGCCATCCGCCTGGAATCACCGGGCTCCCCCTTCTACAAGCAGACCCGCGTAGGCCTGGGGGGCAAGCACTTCACCATGTGGAAGCTGCGCTCAATGTACATTGACGCCGACGCCCGCCGCGCCGCCCTGGTGGCCAAGGGCGGGGACGCCGGCAACAAGGTCCTGTTCAAGGACAGCGCTGATCCCCGCATTACCCGGGTGGGCCGCCTGCTGCGACGCACCTCCCTGGACGAACTCCCCCAGCTCATTAATGTCGTCACCGGTGAAATGAGCCTGGTCGGCCCGCGCCCGGCACTGCCCCAGGAGGTCGCCCAGTATGATGCCGAGGCCCGCCGCCGACTGCTGGTGCGCCCCGGCATGACCGGCCTGTGGCAGGTTTCCGGCCGATCGGACCTGTCCTGGGAGTCCACCGTCGCCCTGGACCGCCACTACGTGGACAATCGCTCCGGCTCCCTGGACGCCAGCATTCTGGCCGCCACACTCCGGGCCGTCGTCGGCGGCAAGGGGGCCTACTGATGCTCGTCGGTTACATTCCGGGAGGATTTGACATGCTCCATGTGGGGCACCTCAATATTCTCAAGGCCGCGGCCCAGCGCTGCGACCACCTCATTGCGGGCATTGCCACCGATGAGTCTTTGGAGCGCATGAAGGGCCGGGCCCCCATTGTGCCCCTCACTGAGCGCATGGCCCTGGTGGCGGCGCTGCGAATGGTCGACGAGGTAGTCCCCGACCACGACCAGGACAAGCGCCTGGCCTGGCGCAGTCGCCCCTTCGACGTCCTCTTCAAGGGCACCGACTGGAAGGGCACGCCCAAGGGCGAGAGTCTGGAGGCGCAGATGGCGGAGGTCGGGGCACGGGTGACCTACCTCCCCTACACTCCGACAACCTCCTCGACCATGCTGCGACGCACCCTCCTCCAGCAGGTCGCCGCCCGCAGCGACCACCAAGCAGGACAAGCAGGAGGGGCCGCATGGCGCTAAAGCCCCGCAGCGGACGCGGAATCGCCCGGCTGCGCCGCTCCACCCGCAGGCGGATCTCGGCGCTGACCGCCGCCGCGTGCGCCCTGAGCCTCATTGTGGCCGCATTGGCGCACCCCGGCGTCTTCCAGGCGGATCTCGACGTCAACAACGGCGGCATTTGGGTGACCAGCACCTCCGAGCACCTGGTGGCCCGCCTCAACTACGCCTCCCGTGAAGTCGACGGCGCCATCCGCACCTCCTCGGCCGACTTCGACGTCAGCCAGAACGCCGAGGACGTCCTGGTCTCCGACACGGCCGGCGCCACCGTCTCCAGTGTCAACACGACCCTGGTGGAATTCTCCTCGCGCACCCAGCTCACCCAGGGCATCTCGATCCACCAGGGCGGGGACCGCGTTGCCGCCGTCAACAGTACTGAGGGGACGGTCAGGGCCACCACGGTGGCGGCCGTCGGCTCGGTCATGAGCACCACCCCGGTGCTTCAGGGCATGCCGGGCGTGGTGGCCGTAACCGGCGTCGACGGGACCATCCACGCCGTCTCGGCCGACTCCGGCCAAGAGGCCACCGTGGCCCCCACGAACGCCGGCTGGGAGACTCCGACCATTGAGAAGGTGTCCCTGAGCGCGGGCACCGACCTGGCCATCACCGCCGTGGGCTCCCAGGCCGTCATCCTGGAACGGGGAACCGGTGTCGTTCACCTCCCCAATGGGAAGACCATCGCCCTGGATGAGCCGGGCCTGGCCATCCAGCAGCCCGGGCCCGAGGCCGATGCGGTGCTCCTGGCCTCCCGCACCGCCTTGTACTCGGTACCGCTGGACGGCTCTCCGGCCACCAAGACGGAGGCCTCTGAGTCCGGGACCGCGCCCGTGGGAGTGGCCGCCCAGCCGGTGCGCCTGGGCGGCTGCACCTATGCGGCCTGGTCCGGCTCCGGGCAGTTCCTGCGCCGCTGCGGCACAGACACCGAGATCCGCCACGACGAGGCCCTCGCCTCCTCCACCACCCCGGTTTTCCGAGTCAACCGCGACGCCATTATCCTCAACGACATTGCCACCGGCACGGTGTGGCTGCCCGACGAGGAGCTGGTGCTGCTGGACGACTGGACCGATGTGACGGCCCAGACCGACGACTCGGCCGAGACCAAGGACGACTCCGCCGAGACCAGCGACTCCCAGTCCCCGCCCGAGCGCACCGAGGAGAACCACGCCCCCGAGGCCAACGACGACACCTTCGGGGTGCGCCCCGGGCGCTCCACCCTGCTGCCGGTCCTGGCCAACGATTCCGACCCCGACGGCGACGTCCTCACCGCCGTGCCCGGGGACGCCGGTTCCACGGCGAGCGTGACCACCGCCCAGTCCGGTCTGGCCCTGCGCCTGGACGTCCCCGCTGACGCCACCGGCACCATTACCGTGCCCTACACCGCCGACGACGGCCGGGGCCTGAGCGATTCCGCCGTTGCCACGGTGGAGATCCGCGACTGGAGCCTCAACGGCGCCCCCGAGCAGCAGAGCACCCCCACCTTGACCATTGCCGAGGGCGCCTCGGGCTCGCTGGACGTCCTCGGGCAGTGGCTGGACCCCGACGGGGACTCCATCTACCTGGTCTCCGCCCAGGGGGAGGGCTTCGACGTTAAAACCTCCAATGAGGGCACCGTCACTGTGCGCGACACCGGCGCGGGCATTGGGGTGCGCACCGTGACCATCACCGTCTCCGACGGGCAGGAGACCGCCACCGGCGTGGTCAATGTCGATGTGCAGTCCGCCGACACGGCCGTGCCGCTGGCCAATGCCGACCACGTGCGCGTGGTGGCGGGCAGCGAGACCATTATCTCCCCGCTGGACAATGACTCCTCCCCCACCGGTGAGGAGCTGCGCCTGGCCGGGGTCAGTGAGGCCCCGGTGGGCACGACGGTTGACGTCGACATGCAGGCCGACGTGCTCACCTTCCTCTCCGAGCAGCCCCAGACCTACTACCTGACCTATGACGCCATTGTGGGCGCCGCCACCTCCCAGGGCGTGATCCGCGTCGACGTCGTTGAGCGCTCAGACCCCTCGGTGCCCCCGGAGGTCGAAGTCGACACCGCCCTGCTGCGCGACGGCGGATCAACCACTATCGCCCCCCTGGCCAACGACTTCGACCCTGCCGGCGGCGTCCTGGTCCTCCAGTCCGCCAACGCCCCGGCGGACTCGGGCATTACGGTGACAGTGGTGGACCACTCCCTGCTCCAGATCACCGCTGCGGGCCCGGTCGCCGGCGGTCAGTCCTTCGAGTACACGGTCTCCAACGGCACCGCCACCGCCACCGGCAAGGTCGATATTGTGCCAGTGGCCTCCTCCGAGCTGCAGCTGCCCGTCGTGGGCGACGACACGGCCGTGGTGCGCGTGGACGACGTCGTCACCGTCTCGGTGCTCGACAATGACTCCTCGCCCTCGGGGTTGAGCCTGTCGGTGGTCCCCGAGCTGGAGTCGACCGGTGAGAGCCTGGGCACGGCCTGGGTCTCGGAGAACTCGGTCCGCTTCAAGGCGGGCCAGACCCCGGGACGCACCACGCTGATCTACACCATTAAGGACACCAGCGAGCAGACGGCCTCCGGGAGCCTGGTCATTGAAGTACGCGCCCGCGACGACGCCGCGAACACCGCGCCCATGGCCCAGAGCCTGGAGGCGCGCACCGTCGCCGGTTCACCGGTGGCCGTCACCGTCCCACTGGACGGAATCGACGCCGACGGCGACTCGGTGACCCTGGTGGGCCTGGCCCAACCCCCCGCCCAGGGGGTGGTGGAGATGAGTTCCTCATGGCTGACCTACACCCCCACCGAGGGCGCCGCGGGCCCGGACACCTTCACCTACCAGGTTCAGGACCGCTTCGGCGCCCAGGCCACCGGCACCGTGCGCGTGGGCGTGGCCGCCGCCGCCTCCACCAATACCCCGCCGGTGGCCGCCAACGACCTCGTCGTCGCCCCCCCCGGGACGAACCGTGGCCGTGGATGTGCTCTCCAACGACCTGGATGCCGACGGCGACCCCCTGAGCCTCGACGGCACCCCAACCTCCGACGCCGCCGAGCTGGGCGTGTCGGTGCGCGAGTCCATGGTCCTGCTGACCCTGCCCTCCGACGAGGGCGTCTACTCGGCGCAATACACCGTCTCAGACTCCCGCGGGGGCACCGACACCGGCACCCTCACCGTCCAGGTGCTCCGCGACGCCCCCCTGCTCAATCCGGTGGGCGTGGATGATTACGTAACCCTGGAGCAGGTCGACGCCAACGGCCAAGTCACGGTCCCGGTCCTCGACAATGACATCGACGCCGACGGCACTCCCTGGGACCTGACCGTGAGCACCTCCGAGCCGGGCGTGGAGGTGGTCGACCAGACCATTCACCTGGCGGTCGAGGATGAGCAGCGGATGGTGCTGTACACGGTCACCGACGCCGACGGTCTGACCGGCTCGGCCGTCGTCATTGTGCCCGCCCGCTCAGACCTGCGCCCTCGGCTCAATGCCGCCACCGTGCCCGTGACCGTCCCGGCGGACACCACCACCGACGTCCCCCTGAAGAGCCACATCCTGACCCGTGCGGGCACCGCCCCGGTCATTAACGACGCCTCGACCATCTCCCTGGGGACGGGCATTGACCGCGCTGACCTGGCCGACGGCGGCACCACCGTGCGCCTGACCCCCACCGCCGGGTTCACCGGCCGGACCTCGGTGACCTTCGAGGTCGCCGACTCAACCGGCTCCGACGCCCTGGTCTCAACCCTTACCCTGCCCATCACCGTGAGCTCGACGACCAACACCCCACCGGTGTTCACCCCCACCGAGATCTCAGTGGCCGCCGGCGAGGCGCCGGTAACGGCGGACCTGGCCGCTATGACCCGGGACGCCGACAAGGACACGCTGACCTTCAGCATTGGCGAGGCCCCCAGCGGCTTCAGTGTCTCCCTGGCCGGTTCAGTGCTGTCGGTGGCGGCCGCCGACTCCGCGTCGATGGGGACCACCGGCTCGCTGCCGGTCACCATTAACGACGGCGTCACCGACCCCGTGGAGAGCACGATCCCGCTGCGGGTGACATCCTCGACCCGCCCCCTCATGACCTCGGCGCCCATCACCCTGACCTCCGACGGCTCACCGGTGAGTGTTGACGTCTCCACCCTGGTGACCAACCCCTTCCCCGGCCAGGGCGTAACCCTCTCGGGCAAGCCGCAGGTCACCAGCGGCCAGGGGACGGTATCCGCCTCGGGAACCACGGTGACCATCTCCCCCACCAAGGGCTACCACGGCCGCGTCGTGGTCCAATACCGTGTGCTCGACGCCACCGGCAGCGAGTCGCGCGCGGTCAGCGGCCTGATCACCGTATCCGTCGCCGCCGTCCCCGGGGCGCCGATCGGGGTGCGCGCCAAGCCCGCCGGCGCCACCACCATGGTGGTGAGCTGGACGCCGGGACCGGACAATGGCTCGCCGATCATCGGCTACACCATTACCGAGACCGGCGGCGCCGGCACCTGGACCTGCATGGCCACCGTGTGCGGGGCCACGGGTCTGACCCCTGGCGGCACCTACTCCTTCCAGGTGGTGGCGCACAACGCCTCCGGGGACTCCCCTCCCTCCGCCGCGTCAACGCCCCAGACCCTGTCGGTGACCCCCGATGTTCCCTCAGCGGTGCAGCTCAGCGGCCAGGCGGGCGCCGTGCGCGCCACCTGGCAGGCGGTCAGCCCCATTGAAGGGGTGAGCATCAGCTATGAGGTCCAGTTGCGCGCATCGGGCTCCGGTGAGGTGGTGGCCACGCGCGTGGTGACCGGCACCGAGGCGGTCTTCTCGGCTCCCGCGGTGACCGTCGGCTCCTCCTACCGGGCCGTGGTCCGTGCCGTGCCCAGCGCCGGCACGCCCTCGGCGTTCTCCTGGCAGTCCAACGACGCCTCCCCCTACGGCAAGCCCGGGGCGCCGGGGGCGCCGCAGGTGGAGGCCGTCTCCGGAGGGGTGTCGCTGAGCTGGGCCGCCGCCGCCGCCAACGGCGCACCGGTGTCCTACCAGGTGACGGTCTCCGGGGACGCCTCCAAGACCGTTGACGCCGCCGGGTCGACCTCCGCCACCATCGCCCTGTCCCCCGGCAGCTACACCTTCACGGTGACCGCCACGAACTCCGCCGGGTCCTCGACCTCCTCGGCCACCTCCTACCGCGTCACCGCCACCCCCCTGGAGCCCTCCACGCCGGTCGTCTCCGCGACCGGGGTCAATGGGCAGGTGCGGGTGACGACCCCGGCGACCGCCCGGGCCGGCAATGGCTGGCACACCAACGAGTTGACCGTGCAGTACTCCGTCGACGGCGTCCACTGGACGGAGGCCCTGACCTTCGACGGCCTGACGGACGGCTCGCCGGTCACCGTCCAGGCCCGAGTCGTGGGCTCTGATGGGGGCGCGCAGGTGGCCTCCGGCGCGGTCTCCGCCACGGCGGTCTCCCCCTATGGGCCCCCCTCGACGCCCACGGTCAGCTGCGCGGTCAATGGCCAGCAGGTGGACTGCATGTGGTCCGCCGGCGCCTCCGGGGGGCTGCCGACCAGCTACGAGCAGGCCACCTCCAGCGATGGCGCCAACCTGGCCCCCCTGTCCCCGGGCCAGACCGCGAGCTTCAACCCGGGTGTGGGCAACACCGCCACCTGGTGCGTGCGGGCCACCAACTCCGCTGGGCAGACCCCGTGGGCCTGCGCTTCGGGAACCGTCCAGGGGGTTGTCCCAGTGGGCACCGTGAAGACCTTCTGGATCGACACCGACTCCCCCGACGCCGTGTGCTCCCAGCAGGACCTCAATGAGACCGGCTACCCCGCCAACAGCTGCTGGCGCCTCGTTATCGACATTGAAGGGATGAACCCCAACAGCACGGTCAGTTGCTCCTACGTCTACCATGTACCGAACACTGGGGCCAATCCCACCTATCAGGAGGATGTCGCGCTCGACGGCGACGGCGAAGCCCACAAGGTCTTCCCCCACCGTTCCCGCACCCCCAACTCATCGGTGAAATGCACGCAGAAGTAAGTACCTCGCGCCGTCGGCGCTCAACTCCCCGCCCATCCCGTACCCGCTTCGCGACGGCCGCCCTGCGCGCAACCGTCAACGGTGGGGTGTCCGCCGTAAGGGCGCTGGCCGGTATTGCGCGGGGCGCCGCGGCACGGCTGCGCCCCGCCGGTGCGCGCGCCCTGCAGAAGTTGGCCCCCTCAACCTCCCGGGTGCGCCGGAACCTGGGGCTGGTCACACCCACCGGCTGGTCCTGCCTGCTGCTCCTGGGGGCCTGCGCCACGGCCGGCCTGCGCCTGGGCTGGCAGGAGGCTTGGAGCGCCACCGCAGTGCTGGCCATTGTTGTGCTCACGGCCGGGCTATGGCTCATTCCGCGCGGCGGGCACCGGGTGCACCATGAGCTGCTTGAACAGCGGGTGACCGTGGGCGACCACGCCCTACTCCGGGTGACGGTGACCAACCCCCGTAATCGGCCCCTGCTGCCCGCACGCATGGAACTGCCAGTGGGGCCCCACGCCGCTGTCTTCGCCGTCCCCACGCTGGGCCCCGGGGAGGAGCACGACTGGGGCTTCGTCCTGCCCACCGAGCGCCGTGGCGTCATTACCGTGGGGCCGGTGATTTCGGTAACACGCGACCCGGTGGGGCTGCTGCGCCACGAGAGGACGCGCACCAGCTCCCAGCTGGTTCACATCCATCCCCGTACCCTGCGCCTGGGATCAGTCCTGCGCGGCATACTGCGCGACCTGGAGGGCGCTGTCACCCAGGACCTGTCCAGCTCGGACGTGTCCTTCCACGCCCTGCGCGACTACGTGCCCGGCGACGACCGCCGCAACGTTCACTGGAAGACCACCGCCCGCACCGGGCGCCTCATGGTCCGCCAGTTCGAGGAGACCCGCCGCTCCAGTCTCATTGTGGCCCTATCGACTCGACCCGAGGACTATGCCGGGGAGGAGGACTTCGAAACCGCCGTGTCAGTGGCCTGTTCGATTGTCCTCGACGGGATCCTGGACAACCGTGAGGTGCGTTTCCTGACCCAGACCGACGCCCTGCCCACCACCACCCCGCTGCGGCTCCTGGACGCCTCCTGCCTGCTGAAGCTCGACGCCACTGAGACCTGCGACGAACTGGTGCGCCAGGCCGCCGTCGCCCATCCTGACGCCTCGGTCATTGTCCTGGTCACTGGCCAGGACTGCCCCGACGCCCAGCTCGTGCGCTCCAGGATCCTCACCCCGGTGTCCATGGTCATGCTGGCGCTGTCCTGCGGCGCCCGCCCCCTGTCCCGCCGTCGTCTCAGCTCCTTGGACGTGGTCGACCTCGACCGACTCGAGCAGCTCCCCCTGGCCCTCAGGAGGATGTCATGACGTCTGCCTCCTCTCGGCGCCCCAGTGCCGCACCCCGGGGCGCCGCCGCGGTTGTTGAGCTGGGGATCGTCCTGGCCCTGGTGCTCGTGGGCTCGCTGCTATTCGGCCCCCTGTTCGAGGGCGGCACCGGGGTGCTGGTGGCGACCGGGGCCGCCGGCCTGGGCCTGGTCGTCGGCATGGTCTCGGCGTGGACTCGGCTCTCGGTGCTGCCGACCATGGCCGTCACCGGCCTGGTTCATATTCTGGCGGCGCCGTGGCTGCTGCCGGACCTGAGCCCGGGCACCGACGCGCTGTTCGATGTCCTGGCCGGCACCATCACCGTGTGGAAGGACGCGCTGACGCTGCCGCTGCCGCTGAGTTCCTTCACCGCCATGACCATCCTACCGTGGCTGACGGGGCTGTGCTCCACTGTGATTGCCTGCCGCCTGGTCATGGCGGGGCGCGAGCACCTGGGGGGCCTGTGCGCCCTGACGATACCCGTGGTGGCGATCGTCTGGGGCGGGCGGACCACGGTCATGCCCACGGTGCTCGGCCCGGTTCTCATTGCACTGACCCTGGCCCTGTGGGCGGCCGCCTCTCTGCGGGTGCGCCAGGGGCGCGTCGCCGAGGCCATGGAGAACCGTGACACCGGGCTGCGCCGCGCCGGGGTGCGTGGCGGCGTCACCGCGACGCTGCTGCTCCTGACCGCGGCCCTGGTGGCCGCGGTGGCGGCCCCGGTGACGCCGACGGCCCGCACGGTCCTGCGCGATGTCTTCGAGCCGCCCCTGGACCTGACTGAGTACGCCAGTCCCCTGTCCCTGGTGCGGACCCTGGAGACGGACCTGGCGCGCACTGAGCTCATGACCGTCAGCGGCCTGCCCTCGGGGGCCCGCATCCGCATAGCCTCCCTGGACGCCTACGACGGCTTGACGGCCCGCATCGGTGAGGACACCGGCGGGGCCGCCCGGTTCCAGCACGTGGGTGAAACCACCACCCTGGCCGCGGTGGCCTCCGACCGCGCCGTCCCGGTGACCTTCACCATTGGGGACTACTCCTTCCCCTGGGTGCCCACCGTCTCCGATACGGCCACCATCGCCACCAAGGGCCCCAGATCCACGGCGCTGCGCGAGACCCTTTACCATGACGCCGCGTCAGCGACGGTGATCGTCACCGCCGGGCTGAGCACCGGGGATGTTCTGTCTGAGCAGGTGGTGCCCGCGGCAGTGCCCGCGGACCCCAAGCTTGAGACCCTGACCCTCTCGCGCGTCTCCTTGGGGGCGATCGAGCAGGTTCCCTCCTCGGTGTCGGCCCTGGCCACTGAGATCATTGGTTCGGAGTCTCAGCCGCTGGCGCAGATCCGCGCTCTCCAGCAGGCGCTGCGCACCGGCTACTACTCCGATGGCACCAAGAGCCCGTCGCCGTCCGGCCATGGCGCGGCCCGCATGGCCTCCATGGTGGGGGCGGACTCCTTGGTCGGTGACGACGAGCAGTACTCGGTGCTCATGATGCTCATGTGCCGCTCGGTGGGGATCCCCGCCCGGGTGGTCATGGGGTTCAAGCCGGCCACCGACGGCGACGCCGGCGATATTACCGGCGAGGACGTGAGCGCCTGGGTTGAGATCCCCTTCGAGGGCGCCGGATGGGTGCCCTTCGACGTCACCCCCGACCGCGACCAGGTCCCCCAGCAGCAGACCACGCAGCAGGTCTCCAACCCCGAGCCGCAGGTGCTTCAGCCGCCTCTGCCGCCCCAGGATCCGGCCAAGCTCCCACCGGTCTACGAGGACCAGGAGGGCCAGGGCGACGAGGATGAGAGCCCCTGGCGCCTTCCGGTGTGGCTGGTGGCCGTCGTCGGCTCCGTGCTGACCCTCCTCATACTCGTTGCGCTTATCCTGGGGCTCAAGGCGCTGCGCCGGGCCAGGCGCCGACGACGCTCGGGGATCGAGTCGACCCTGGGCGCCTGGAATGAGATTGTCGACCACGCCAGTGATCTGGGATGCTCAGCGGTAGCCGGGGCGACCCGGCGTGAGGCGGCGCAAACGTACTCCGTGCGCTTCCCCACCGCCGACCTCCCCCGTTTCGCTCACGCCATTGACGCCCGGGTGTTCGGCGCCGGGGAGCCCACTGCTCGCATGAACTCCGAGCTGTGGGGCTCTGCTGACGCCATTGTGCGGGCAATGGGCGCCGACCGTTCCCGGTGGCAGCGCCTGGCGGCCCGCTTGTCCATCCGCTCGCTGCTTCGCCCCGCAGGACGACGCGGGGGCGGGCGCCGCCCATGGAGGAGAATCCGATCATGACCTCTTCACCGCGCCCTCCACGACACCGCTCCGATGCCTCTTGGGCACTTCAGACGGCGCCGACCACGGCGCGGGCGCTGGCCGGGGTCATTGATCTTCTTCTTGCGCTGGTGCTGTCCGCCGGGCAGGCCGTGGTTCTGCACCTGTTGGGCATGTCTTGGGCATTCGGCATTGTGATCGCTGTCATTATTGTGACGCTGGCGCGCCTGACCATGGTGGGTTTGTCCGGCTGGTCGCCCGGCGGCAAGGCGCTGGGCGTGCGCCTGGTCAATGCCCGCACGGGGAAGCCCTCCATGATGGGGGCCTTCCTGCACATGGACATCACCGTGGTACTCCTGCTGTCCACGCTCGGCCTGGGGGCGATCTGGCTCATGCGCTCCGCGGCCTCCGATCCCAGTGGCCGAGGATGGCACGACCACCTGGCTGAGATGATGGTGGTGTCCTCCCGCAAGGCACGGCCGGCCCGGGTGCAGCAGGGTCAGCAGGTGCCAACGATTTCACGCCCCACCGAGGACTGGACTCCGGAAGTCTTCTCCCCCGACCGGTTCTCCTTCACCTCACCGAGTTCGCCCCAGACGGCGCGCACCTTCGACTCCGGGGCCATGATCCCGCCTCCGGAGCAGGAGCAGGCGATCATTGACTCGGTGCCCTGGTCGAGCGTGCCCGTGCCATTGGACGACGACACCACCGACATTCCTGCAGTGGTGCCCGTCCAGCGGCGTCAAAGGCGGCGGGCCGTCAGCCATGAGGCCCCCGCGTCGCCGCAAGCCCTGGAGACCCCATATGCCCTCGGGGCCCCACAGGCTCCCGCGACCCCACAGGTCGTGGAGACCCCGCAGGCCCCCGCGACCCCACAGGCCCTGGAGACTCCACAGGCCCCCGCGACCCCGCAAGCCCTGAAGGCCCCGCAGGCCCCCGAGGCCCCATATGCCCCGGAGGCTCCGGCGACCCCGGCACCGAAGGCCGCTGAGACCATGACGAATCCGCCTGCAGCCGGTGCCTCGCGCGTGCGCCGCTCCATTGGGGTGCACCTGGTGCCGGTCAGCGGCGGCGAACCCATCCTCCTGGTGCGGCCGGCGGTTGTGGGGCGCGACCCGGACAATATTTCCCTGTACCCCGACGCCGTCCCCATCGCCCTGGCCGATCCTGAGCGATCAGTGTCCAAGACCCATGCGGCGCTCGCCCCCACGCTGGACGGGGTGTGGGTCACGGACCTGCACTCCACCAATGGCACCCGCATAGAGCAGCGCAACCGCACGGTCGCGGCCACACCCGATGTGCCCGCCCCCGCCCTGGGCGGCGCGGTGATTCGTTTTGGGCGCACGGCCTACCGCGTCGAGGTCTGAGGCCCGCACGGCCCTCCACCGGTCACCGGGCCGAATCCCGGCGCGCTGCCCCGAATCCCGCCGCGCTCCATTGAGGATCCTGCTGTCGGGGCTGTCAGGATGTCTCATGACGTCGGGCTGTCAGGGGGTGTCGACGCAGGCGGTGACCGCCGCCGAGGACCTGCCGTCGTCCCTGACGCCATAGACCTCAATGCAGGTGCGCCCTGAGCGGGCCGAGAGGGTCACCTCCGTGGTCTTCGTGGTCTCCAGCTTGGTCTCCTGTCCCGGCACGATCTCCCGGTAGAGATAGCTTCCCTCCCAGTCATCGGCGGGAGCCTCCCAGGTGAAGGTCACGGCACCATCCTGTCCCAGCTCGCCCGCCAGGTTGCGCGGCGGGTCGGCCTGAGAGGCCAGGGGGTCGATTGTTCCCGGGGAGATAGTGGCGAATGTGGGCGACGGGCGGGTAATGTTCTTGTCGCGCGCCAGGAGGATGGCGCCGCCAACGAGTGCGGCGGTCACAATGGTGGCCACCACGGCGAGCACCGTGCGGCCGCGCCGGGCGCGGCGGTTCCAGGGGCTTTCCTCCTCCTCGTCCTCATCGTCGTCGAGCGCCGTGATCGTCCGGCCCGAGGCCCGGGGGCCACCGGCGTCCACGACCGGCTGCTCCACCCGGTTGAACACCCCCAGTCGAGTGGCGGAGCCGTCTTCGCCCTGCTCCTCCTCACTGGGCTCGGTGCCGGCCTCCTGGAGCAGGTCCACGGTGGTGATCGGCAGGTCGAGTTCGGCCTCGACCTGCTGGAGGGCGCGAGCGAAGGCCAGGGCGCTCCCGTAGCGGTTCTCCGGCCGCTTATCCATGGCAATGGACAGCACCCGCTGCAAGGATGGCGGGGCGTCCTGCCGAGTCAGAGGCGTCAAAGGCTCATTGACGATCCTGCGGGAGAGCTCGTAGATGTCGAGGCTCCTGCCGTCGCGCGGCTCGAAGGGGCTGCGCCCGGTGAGCATGGCGTAGGTGGTGGCCCCCAAGGAGTAGACGTCCGAGGTGGGTCGGGCCGTACGGCCGCCCACAAGCTGCTCGGGCGGCGCCCAGGGCACGCTCATGCCGCGCAGCTCCTGGTCTCCGTCGGGCACGCTCATGGCCGAAATGCCGAAATCGGCGAGCACCGGGCGCCGATAGGTGGTGAAAAGAATGTTGGCGGGTTTAATGTCGCGGTGAATGATGCCGGCCCGGTGGGCGGTCTCCACCGCCCCGGCGATCTGGATGGCCGTGCTCAGGGCATTTTGGACACTGAGGGTCCCCCGGCGCAGAACCGTCTCCAACGACGGCGGGGGGCAGTACTCCATGACGAGAAAAGGGCGCCCGTCAGCAGCCACCCCCGCCCCGTAGATGGAGAGAATGGCGGGGTGGGTCGACACCTTCGCCATGAGGTTCGCCTCATGCTCGAATCCTGAAGTCGCCCGACCGGCGACGTCAACATTGGTGACCTTGACCGCAACCTCACGGCGCGGCATGTGCTGCTCATAGAGGTAAACGGTTGAGTATCCGCCGGCCCCCAGGCCGCGCACATGCGTGAACCCGGCGATCACCGGAGGCGCACCGCGCCGATCCGTTGTCACGGAAGATTCTCCAGGATAAGCGACTGGCCGTCGCCCAAGTCGAGAATGTCACCGCTGCGGAGCAGGGCCGGCTCAGTCCTCGATAGGCGAATCGGGGCGGCGCCCTCACGTATGAGTACCGTCCCATTGGCATTCGAGAGGTCCTGGGCCAGCACCGACCACTCATCGACGTCAATGAGGACGTGATTGCGTGAAATCAGGTGCTCAGGGGAGGGCACGCTCATAATGCGCGGAGGCATGCCCGTGCATGTCCGCACGTCGCCGGCCGTCGGATCACGGCCGACCAGCACCGGGCCGGAGAGCTCCAGGCTCTGCCCGGCGGAGGAGACCACACGCCCCAGTGGTGGACAGGGGCAGGGCCGGGCAGGGCGGTTGAGGTCTCGACCGCACACGCGACAGTTGGTGTAGTTCGTGGGATTGGGGTGCCCCTGCGCGCAGACGGCGGAAAGCACCATCCGCACCTGAGCCGCTTCTGACGGGCCGACCTCCACAGGAGAGCCACCGGAGGCTGCGGCCGCCAGGGGGGCGAGTTCGGCGACAAGGTCTTCAGGCAGGCCGGCGACCGTGTGCCCATCGTGGTCGCCGGGGCGGTCGGCCCTGGGATCGGGGGCTCCCGGACGAGGGACGTCAGCTGCGTCAAGGAACCCCGGCGAGGCGCCGGCACCGTGCGCGAACGCCGCCGAGTCACCCGGGCTCGCCGGGGAGGCGGGCGTGGGCATCCTAATGCCGTAGACGGGCGTCGGGACCGCCTCGGCCGGGCTCGACTCCATGACTCCCGATCTCACCGCACCGTACGCAAGGGACCCGGTGGCCTGGGCCGGACTCGAGGCGGGGGCGGGCCGCGCCTCGGCAGCAGGGGCGAACGAAGTCATGAAGGCCTCAGCGGGACTGGGCGAGGAGGCCGGTGTGGGCCTCTGCACCTCGACGGTGGGAGCGATCTCGTCCCAGGACACGCCCCCAAGGGCCCCGCCGCCTCCAGGGGCTTCGGAGGCCCCGGAAGCGTCGGCCTCAGCCGGCTCGGCCGGGCTGGTCGGGGAAACCGGCGTGGACACCGGGAATCCATGGGCCGGGACATAGGCGACGGACTCGGCCGGGCTGGTCGGGGAAACCGGCGAGACCTCCTCAGCCGCCGCACCCTCACCGGACTCAGCGGCACTATCAGCCTCAGCCGCCCCAGAAGCATCAAAAACCTCAGAGACTCCGGAAACGTCGGCCTCAGCCGGCTCGGCCGGGCTGGTCGGGGAAACCGGCGTGGACACCGGGAATCCATGGGCCGGGACATAGGCGACGGACTCGGCCGGACTGGTCGGAGAAACCGGCGAGACCTCCTCAGCCGCCGCACCCTCACCGGGATCAGCGGCACCATCAGCCTCAGCCGCCCCAGAAACCTCAGAGACTGCGGAAGCATCAGAGGCCCCGGAAGCGTCGGCCTCAGCCGGCTCGGCCGGGCTGGTCGGGGAAACCGGCGAGACCGCACTCACCCCTGCCGCAGGGGACTCGGCCCCAATAGCCGCTGAGGCCCCGGAGATCTCAGTGGACTCAGGGGCCTCAGCGGACTCGGCAGGACTGGAGGGGGAAGTCGGTGTGGGCACCCGCGTCTGAGCAGCGGGGGCGAGCGTAATCTCGGAGACCTCGGCGGGGCTCGAGGGCGAAGCAGGCGTGGGCGCTTTCACATCAACGGCTGGTGCCGCGGAACCTCCACCCGTCTCGCCCCCACCAGCCTCAGCAGAGCTGGGCGGGGACGTCGTTGTGGGCACCCCAACGCTGTGGGCCGGCCAGTAGGGCGACTCGGTCAGGCCCGGTGAGATGGCCGGCGTCGTCGGCGCTCGCAGGCTGTGGCCGGGGGGGCGGGACGTCCCGGCCGGGCTCGGTGGCGGGGCCGGGGCTTTGGCGTCGTCGTCGTTCCTCAGGGCGCGCCGGGTAGCGCTCCGGCGCCCCGCCTGACGCCGGGCGCCGATCGGGCGCCCCAGCAGCACCATGCAGGCGCCCACGACGGCGTCGGCGGCGGGCCGCAGGACAATGCGCGGGCTCTCCTCGGAGGTGCGCAGACGCACCGAGGGGGTGCCGCGCACGGCGGCTTCGCGCCAGGTGATCACGCCGCGAGCGTCAAGGGTTTCCCCATCAAGCTCGACAGTGACCTCCCCGCGCAGGGCGAGCCGGATGGCGCCCTCGGCGTCAGGGGCCACGAGGACGAAGTCCGGTATGGATCCCAGGCGACCGCCCATTCCCATTACGAATTCATCAAGGACCGTCGTCAGCGTGCCCTCGCTGGACCGCAGCAGAGTCCAGAGCCGCTCCACCAGGTCCATGGGGACGCTCGGCGGCAGAAGCATCGCCCCGCGGGGCGTGATTACCGCCGTCCACGGGCCTTCAGCCCACCGGACCCCACTCATCAGCTCAAGACCGACTGTCATGCTCCTCCACCTCCGAACACGCCTGCCCGAGAACGCAGCAGACACCTGAGAACCCGACCGACTCTTTCATAGCACGAGCGCGTCCACCTTACGAACCGATAACGCACACACCATCGCCGAAGTATGCGTGACGCCCATGGCGAACGAAGAGCGGTTGACCCGGGTCAATGCGGTGAACACCCCACTCATTCTCCACGTGGGTGCCATTGGTCGAGTCCAGGTCAGTGATCATGACCCCATGCAGAGTGGGGACTAGAAGCGCATGAGTCTTGGACACCGAGGAGTCATCGACCAGGATGGGGACGAGCCGGGCGTCGGGGTGCGAGGCGATCTGACTGGGTTGGCGCCCCACGACGGTGGGCCCTGTCAGGGCAATGAGGACCCCGTCACACACCAGGCTGCAGGCCGTGCCAGAGGCGGCGGCCGACGACAGCATCACTGTGCCGGCGAGGCGGTCGAGCCAGCTGCGCTCCCTGCCTTTAAAGACAATGCGCAGGAAGAAGACCAGGGGGGCGATGCCCGCTGTCGCCGCTGTCGCCAGCACCAGGAGAGCCGCCCGGTAGATGGCCGCCCACCCGGGGCGCGCCCCCTGGCGTGAAACGCGGCGCAGCCGCACCCCGGCAATGGCGTCGCCGGGGGTGGCGCCGGTCAGCGCCTGAAGGAGCACCATGACCGCGAGTGTGGCAATCACCATGGCCGCGCACCCCAAGGCCCCCCATCGAAGGGTGAGCACCGCCACGAGGACCACCACAACGGTGTCTGCGAGCACCGCAATGACTCTTCGTGCCCTGGAAGCGGGCAGGAAGACAGAATGACGCTCGTCAACCATCACAGGGTCAGCATAGTGAGGCCTGTGAGCGATATCCTCCATAGGAAGTCCCCACGAGTAGGAGGAACGATGAAGATCGCGGTCAGTCCAGACCCCGAGCACTGGGTCGTGATCCCATCCTTCCCGCCACCGGGTTGGGCCCGGGAGGAGGCCCGCAGACGCGCCTACCTCCTGGGCGTCACCAGCCCTTTGTGGCGCAATGAGTTCGAATCGCTCCTTGGCGACCTGCTCACGGTGGAGCGCACGGAGAGCCTGGCGCGACTGCTTCACGCCCACAGCGTGAGGGACAAGCCCTTCGTCGTCGACATGAGTCTCCTGCGCGCGGGCGACAATGGCACCAAGGAGGGGCGACGTCGCACACAGATGGGATTGGTCACAGACCTGCTTCCGGGGGCGACGCCGCAGCGCCTCCGCCCGGGCCCTAATATGGCCGGCTTCTCCGCCTTCTCACCCTCAGGGGACATCCAGGGGCTCGTGGTTCTGCGCATGGCCGGGCTGCCAACCGTTCCCGTGGACCTGCTCATGCGCCTGTGGGGCGCCCAGGCCGATGACATTGCCCCGCACCTGAGCGCCATTGTGGCCCTGGCCCGCCAAGTGGCCCCTCTGGAGCACTGAGCCATGCCCCGGCGGGGGCGCGGCCGGGTGGGGGGGCCGTTGCGGTGCCGGCCCCCAGCACACGCGCGCGCCCGGCGGGGCGCGGCCGGGCGACTTGCCCGCCGGGGCTCAATAGAGCCGTGCCAGGAAGCGCAGCCGCGGGTGCGCCGAGAGCCTGACCAAGGCCACTGCCAGGGCCCCGGAGATGACGGTGACGGCCAGGAACCCCCGCACGCCGGCGGAGGACTCCAGCGAGTAGCCCAGAAGCGCAATGACCGCGTAGTGGATGAAGTACATGAGGCTGCCGGTGTTGCGGGCCAGGATCTGGCCGCGGACCGGCTGGGATGGTCTCCACGCCACCAGCAGGCTCATGACTGCCGGCACGAACACCGCCAAGCACAGGTAGCTCGTGCTCACCGGCAGGCTGAGGTCGGCCCCCAGGTGGAGGGCGCGGCGCAGGACGCCCTCGACGAGCATTCCGCCCATGGCCAGCACGGCCAGGGCCAGTGCCGGCCGCACCCGCCAGCCGCCCTCACGCCCGATCCAGGCGCCCACGGCAACGAAGGCGCTGCCCGTGAATAAGCCGTCGCGCGGAGCCATGGCCACCGCGTCGAGCAATTCCAGGCACCGGGCGGGCAGCCCCGCCATCCCGGTGGCCGGCAAGAGGCCGGAGTCCAGGGCGCAGTAGAGGACGATGCCCAGCAGGTAGACGGCGAGCAGGACCAGGGCGAGGGTGGTGGCCGACCAGCGCCTGAGGCCGCACGCGACAACAGCGATGCCCACGGCGCAGGCCGGCAGGTACCACAGGTGGGTGTCGCCACCGGTGAGCACCAGGCGAACGAGCGCCGTGGCCGTCAGTGGGGCGGGCCGGTCCCTGACAATGACCGGCAGGTACAGCAGGCACCAGATGAGGTAGAGCTGGGCCAGGCGCGTGAGTTGGCGGCGCACGGGGGGCCGTTCGCGACGGAAGAGCAGGTAGCCGGAGATCGCCAGGTACAGGGGCACGGCCAAGCGCCCCAGCACGATCGTCACATAGACGTCCACGTGCGGGGCCAGATGACCCAAGGGCGCGGTGTGAATCCAGATGACCAGTAGAGCCAGGACGGGTTTGACCAGGTCGAGGCCGGGCAGGAGGCCCGCGCGCCCACCGCTGGCCGGTGCGGGCGCGGCCGATGGGGACTGTCTCACTCCAGCTCCTCGGCCACCTGGAGCCACTGCTCCTCCAGGGCGTTGTGGTCGGCCTGGGCCGCCGCGAGTTCGCGGCCCAGGCCGGCGAGCTCGTCAATGCGGGCCGGGTCCGCTGAGACGGCCTCCACGCGGGCGTGCAAGGCGTCGATGGCGGCGGTGGCCTTGGCCATCTGACGTTCAATGCGGGCCAGGTTCTTCGTCGCCTCACGCCGTTGCGCCCCGGTGAGCCCCACCGGCGCGTCACCGCCCGTGGGGGCACCGCCTCCCCCGGCCGTCTCACCGGCGACTGCGGGCCCCGCAATGCCGGCCGCGCGCGAGCCCCGGCCGTCGTGGCCGCTTCGGGCGCCCCGGTCATCCCCTGGGCCCCCGGCCGTTCTGGTGGCCCCATTGGTGCGCCCCGCGGTGGTCTGCGCCCCTGTGGATATCCCCCGCCCCTGGCGCCGCAGTTCCAGGTACTGCTCGACGCCACCGGGCAGGTCCCGCACAGTGCCGTCGCCCAGGAGAGCGACCTGGTGGTCGGTGACCCGCTCCAGGAGGTAGCGGTCGTGGGAGACGACGACCAGTGTGCCGGGGAAGGAGTCGAGAATGTCCTCGACGGCGGCGAGCGTGTCGGTGTCCAGATCGTTGGTGGGCTCGTCCAGGAGCAGCACATTGGGTTCGGTCATGAGCAGGCGCAGCAGTTGGAGGCGCCTGCGCTCGCCGCCGGAGACCTCGCCCACGCGGGTCCAGGCGCGTTGGCGGGTGAAACCGAGCCGCTCAACAAGCTGGGCGGCGGTCAGCTCTTTGCCGCCCACGCTCACCCGCTCCCCCACCATGGCCACGGCCTCGACCACCCGCTTGTCCGCCAGGGCGTCGAGCTCGTGGGTGGACTGGGATAGGGCCGCCACCTTGACGGTCTTGCCGCGCACGACCCGCCCGCCACTGGGCTCCTGGACGCCTTCGAGCAGCCGCAGCAAAGTGGTCTTCCCGGCCCCATTGGCGCCAATGACGCCAACCCGCTCCCCGGGGGCCAGGCGCCAGGTCACTTTCCGTAGAACCTGGCGCCCGCCCTGTGAGCCTTGGGCGCCCCCGGGCGCCGGATAGCGCACGCTGACATCCTCCAGGTCCAGGACTCGCTTGCCCAGACGGGCGGTGGCCATGGCTACGAGCTCAACAGAGTCCCTGGGGGGCGGGACGTCGGCGATGAGGGTCTCGGCGGCCTCCACGCGAAAACGCGGCTTGGAGGTGCGGGCGGGCGCCCCGCGGCGCAACCACGCAAGCTCCTTACGCAGCAGGTTCTGGCGCTTCTCAGCGGCCAGGGCGGCCTGCCGGGCGCGCTCGGCACGGGCCAGGACGTAGGCGGCGTAACCGCCGTCGTAGGTCTCAATGCGCCCGGGCACCTGCCTGCGCCCTCCGCCCGGGTCGATCCCGGGAACCACCTCCCACACGTTGGTGCACAGGGCGTCGAGGAACCAGCGGTCGTGGGTGACCACGACCAGTGCCCCGCGTCCGGGGCGCCTGCCGCCGAAGCGGGCGCTCAGATGCCCGGCGAGCCAGTCCACGCCCTCGACGTCGAGGTGGTTGGTGGGCTCGTCGAGGATCACGACTTGTGCGGGCGCCGTGAGCACGGCGGCCAGGTGGACGCGCCGGCGCTGCCCGCCGGAGAGGGTACTCACTGCCGCGCCCATGTCCAGGTCCCCGAGGAGGCCGGCGTGAATGTCGCGCACGGCGGTCTCCGAGGCCCACACGTGCTCGGGCACATCCCCGTGGATGGCCTGGACCACGGTGGCATGGGGATCGAGTTCGTCGGACTGCGGCAGCAGAACCAGGCGCAGACCGCCGGTGCGGGTCACGCGCCCGCCCTCGACCTCGCGCAGGCCCGCCAGGGCGGCCAGGAATGTGGACTTGCCCGCGCCGTTGGGTCCCAGCACCCCCACCCGGGAGCCGTCCTCAATGCCCAGGGTGACGCCGTCCAGAAGGACGCGGGACCCGGCCGTAATCCGCAGGTCCTCAACACCGAGCAGGTGCGCCATTAGCCCACCACCCGGGCACCGGCCACCGGGGCGTCGGCCCGCAGGACGCCGGCGCACGCTCCGGAATGGTCCAGGGCCTGGGCCACGGCCTGGGCGGTGGCGGCGTCGGGCACCAGGGCGGCGACTGTGGGGCCCGACCCGGAGATAATGGCGCGCAGGGCACCGGCGTCCTGGGCGAGGGCAATGACCCGGGCCAGTTCGGGGCGCAGGGACAGGGCGGCCGGGGCGAGGTCGTTGTGGAGCGCGGCGGCCAAGGCGGCGGTGTCGCCGGCGCGCAGGGCCGCGGTCATGCGCTCGGGGACGGGCTCGGTGGCGGGGGCGGCCCCGCGGCCGGCGGCCAGCTCGTCGAAGCGCCGGAAGACCTTGGGGGTGGACAGACCCCGGTTCTGGAGGGCGAAGACCCACTGGTAGGTGCCACGGGTCATGAGGGGACTGAGCCTGTCCCCGCGCCCCTGCCCCAGGGCGGTGGCGCCGACGAGGGGGAAGGGGACGTCGGCGCCCAGGCGTGCGGCCAGCTCTATGAGCTCGGTGGCCTCCAGGCCGGTGCCCCACAGGGTGTTGCAGGCCAGCAGGGCGGCGGCGGCGTCGGCTGAGCCCCCGGCCATGCCCCCGGCGACGGGGACGCGCTTGCGCAGGAGCAGGTCGACGCCCTCGGTGACACCGGTGGCCTCGGCCAGGAGCCGGGCTGCGCGCACGGCGAGGTTGCGTTCGTCGGTGGGGACGGCGGGCCCCTCCTCCAGGGTCAGGGTGATGGCGCCGTGGGCGTCGCGGGCCTGGCGGCGGGCGGTGACGGTTTCAATGAGGCGCACCGCCTGGAAGACGGTGGTCAGCGGGTGGTAGCCGTCGGCGCCGGGGGCCCCGCAAGACAGGAAGAGGTTGACTTTGCCGGGGGCCTCGACGCGCACCGTGGTGGCGGTGCCACTGCGGCTGGGCTGTCGGGGGGGCTCGTCCCCGGTTCCGGGGATGGCGCGCAGATGGCTCATGGCTACTCCTGGGCGGGCGCGGACAGGGTTGCTAACTCCTGGGCGAGTGCGGCGAAGGCACGGATGTCAAGCCTCTCCCCGCGCAGCCCGGGGTCAATGCCGGCGGCGCGGATGGCGGCCTCGGCCCGCTCGGGACTGCCCGCCAAAGGGGCGAGCGCCTTGCGCAGGGTCTTGCGGCGCTGGGCGAAAGCAGCGTCGACGACGGCGAAAACCTGCTCGCGGGTGGCGGTGGTGGCCGGAGGGGTGCGGCGGGTGAGTTCGACCAGGGCGGAGTCGACATTGGGCGCCGGCCAGAAGACGGTGCGGCCAATGGTGGGGCCGCGGCGGGCCGCGGCGTACCAGGCGGTCTTGGCGCTGGGGATGCCGTAGGTGCGTGAGCCCGGGGGCGCGGCGAGGCGGTCGGCGACCTCCGCCTGGACCATAACGGTGGCGCTGACCAGACCGGGCAGGGCGGCCAGGAGGGTCAGGAGCACCGGGACGGCAACGTTATAGGGCAGGTTGGCGACCAATCTGGTGGGTTGGGGGGCGTCCTGCGCCAGGTGCAGCGCCTGGGGGCCGGTAATGGTCAGGGCGTCCGCGCACACCACGTGGAGGCGCCCGGCGGCCCGCTCCATGCGGTCGGCGACCGTCACCGGTAGGGCACGGGCCAGCAGGGGGTCGATCTCGACGGCGACCACGTTCGCCCCGGTCTCCAGGAGGGCCAAGGTCAGGGACCCCAGTCCGGGCCCGATCTCCAGGACGGTCTCACCGGGTTGGACTCCCGCGTAGCGGGCAATACGGCGCACCGTGCCGGCGTCGTGGACGAAGTTCTGCCCCAGGGCCTTGGTGGGACGAATGCCCAGGGCCGTCGATAGGTCGCGCACCTGCGTGGGCCCCAGCAGGCCGGTGCCGGCCGGGCCTTGCTCGGAGGGCGCGATGGTGTTGGGCATGGCCTCAGCGTAGCGGGCGCCGCCGCCGCCATTGCGGCACCCCGCCTGGGGTGCGGCGCTCAGTACCAGCCGTTGGATTGGAAGTGCGACCAGGCGCCGCAGGGGGTGGAGTAGCGACCAGAGATATAGGACAGGCCCCAGGCAATCTGGGTGCTGGCACTGGTCTGCCAGTCATCGCCGAAGGCGGCCATCTTGGAGCCGGGCAGGGCCTGGGGGATGCCGTAGGCGCCCGAGGGGTTGCCCGCGGTGGTGGACCAGCCGGACTCCTTGTTCCACAGACTCACCAGGCAGTTGAACTCGTCCTCACCCCAGCCGTAGCCGGCGATCTGCGTCTTGGCGATGGCCTGCGCCTCTGCGGCCGGGGTGCCCGGGGCGGCGGAGCTCGGCGGGGCGGCGGAGCCCGATCCCGACCCCGACCCGGACCCGGAGCCCGAAGCGCTGGAGGCGGTTCCCACCAGGACAACCTCATCGACCGCAGGGGTGACGACCACGGAGACCACTTCGCGGGAGATCTCCTGGTCGCCGTTGCGGACCACGCGATAGGTGGTGCGCGTCAACCCGTCGACGCCCTCGGTCTGGACTTTGGTCTCTCCGGCCGCCAGGTCGGCGCTCTCCTGCTGGACCTGACCGTGGGCCTGGGTCTCATCAACAGTCTCAATGACGGTCGTGGAGGAATCGCCCCCTACCGCCAGCCCCGCGCCGGAGTCCTGGTCAAGGGCTGAGTTGCCGCCCCGCGCCGCACCAATAGCGGTGAGCTCGGACTCTGAGGCGAAGGTCGTGGGCCGCGCGCCGCCGGCCATCTGCACCGCGGCGTAGCTGCCTCCCGAGACCGCCAGGGACAGGCCCACCGCAATCCCGCTGGCGCGCATGAGCGCCGGACTCACCCGCGACTTAAGACGGCGCCAGCCGCTGCGGTCCGGGCGGCCGGGCGCGTTCATCGCACCCTCGACTTCGTTGTCCAGGTTTGCGGCGCCCACGTCACCCACGATGCGATTCCTTCCGTCAGCGGCCGCCCTACCGTATCGGAAGAATTGTGCCCAGGGGAACATGGAAAAGGTCACGTGCGCCCTCCCGCCATGAGCCGCGCATGCGCGTGTGGAGGATGCGCCCCGTTCCCGGGCGCTGTCGCCGCGGCGCGATCGCGACGCCGCGCGCCAAGGCGGGCCTCGCGCGTTCTGAGCCGTCCCGCCAAGATGCTGTCCCGCCACGGCGATAGGCGCCGAGGCGGATGAGCGACGCGCCCGTGCGGAGCCCGCGCGCTGGGGTCGAACCCCAGCGCCTGGGCGGAGCCTCCCCGCTGACCGGCCCCTTGAGGGGCGCGAGCCCGTAAAGGGCCCGTATGGAGCGGGAGGCGCGCAGGGAGATCAGTACCAGCCGGTGGACTCCGAGTGAGCCCAGGCGCTGCACGGGCTGCCGTAGCGCCCGGCAATGTACTGCAGCCCCCAGGTGATCTGGGTGACCGGGTTGGTGGCCCAGTCCGAGGCCACAGAGGACATCTTGGAGCCGGGCAGGGCCTGGGGGATGCCGTAGGCGCCCGAGGAGGGGTTCTCGGCCTGGTAGTTCCAGCCCGACTCGCGCGTCCACAGGCTCACCAGGCAGGAGAACTGGTCGTCGCCCCAGCCGTGAGAGGCCATCATCGCCTGGGCCACGGCCTTGGCGGACTCCGGCGTCGTGCCATCCCCGGCGCTGGCGACCGCGACCTCCTGAGTGGAGCCGGTGCCCACCAGCACCACCTCGTCAACCCTCGCGGACACGGTCACCGCGGAAATGGCCTCGCGCGAGATCTCCGTGCCGCCCTGCGAGGTCACCTGGTAGGTGGTGCGACTCACACCGTTGACGCCGGCGGTCTCGACCTTGGTCTCGCCCTCGGCGAGCGCCGTCGTCTCCTTGTAGACCGTGGTGTAAGCCTCAGTGGACTCCTCGGTCATGGTGGAAACCTCAAGAGCCTCGCCCTGGACGATCAGGCCCTCGGACTCCTCTGAGGCCGGCGAGGGCGAGCCAATGGCGCCCATGGCGTCCGATCCATTGCCCAGGGGCTCAATGTCGGAGCCGGAAACCTGGGTAGCGGCGTAGGCGCCGCCGGATACGGCCAGGGACAGGGCTGCGGCCACGCCCCCGGCGCGGTAGAGCGTGGGGGTCACCGCGGTCTGCGCTGGCCCCTCGGCACGGCGACGCCCGTGCGTGGTCGCATTACGGCTCATGGAGGCAAGGGCCCCGAGCTCAACCAGCGTGGTGCTCAGGGAGCTGCTCTGGGAGTGTCGACCCACTGTCACAATCCTTCGTTCGGCGATCGCCCTTCACGGTAGTCGATTGGCCGAGCAGTCGACTATGCACGTACTCACAGTTCGGACAGCTGTGCGCAGGTACACACTTCGGGCACGAAACTCGTCCGTCCGGTCGCAAAACCAGCCCGAGCGGGCATTGTACAGGTATCTGTTGTCTTTCGCGCGTCGTCGTCCTGCATTCGGGACGGGTCCTGCATTCGGGACGGGTCCTGCATTCGGGACGGGTCCTGCATTCGGGACGGGTCCTGCATTCGGGACGGGCCTGGTCACCAGGAGCCGTAGACCTGCTCGGTATTGCTTTGCAGCCGCGCGCACAGGTGCTCCTCGGCCTGGCCGAGCATCCCGGCCAAAAAGCGCACTGTGGCGGGCATGAGATAGGAGGCGTTGGGGCGCCCGCGCCACGGCTTTGGGGGCAGGTAGGGGGCGTCAGTCTCCACGAGGAGCAGCTGGGGCGGCAGGGAGGCCAGGGCCCGGCGCAGCTCGCGGTTGGAGGGGTACGTGACCGGCCCGGCCACCGAGGCGTACCAGCCCTGCTCGGCGCACACCGCGGCCAGGGCGGTTCCGCCGCTGAAGCAGTGGAAAACGGTGCGCTCGGGAGCGCCGTCGGCCAAGAGCACCTCGACGCAGGCCTCGTGGGCATCGCGGTCGTGGATCTGCAGGGGCAGGCCGAGCTCCTTGGCCAGGGCGATGTGGGCGCGGAAAGCGTCCCTCTGCGCCCGGGCGCCGCGCTCACCGGTGCGGAAGAAGTCCAGGCCGGACTCCCCCACGGCCACGACGAGGTCGCGGTTGGAGCGCACCAGGGCCTCCAGGCGGTTCAGAGCCTCCGGAAGCGGCTCGTCGTGGTGGGGCTCGACCCGTGGGGTCAGGCCGTCTGGCCCCACCTCGCGGACACCGGCGTGGAGGACCGCCTCATTGGGGTGGACCGCCAGGGCGACGCGCACGGCCGGCAGGGTGCGGGCCAGGGCGAGGCTGGGCTCCCAGGTAGTGGTTTCGCAGGCCGACGTGATCAGAGCGGTCACGCCCACCGCCTTGGCGCGCTGCACGAGTTGGGCGGCGCTCAATGACTCCAATGACTCGGGGTCGGTCTCGGACCGGCCGGGGACGGGCAGGTGGGTGTGGTTGTCGGTGACCGGGACGGCCAGGGGCGCCTCGGCGTCGGCCGGCGGCCAGGAGCGCCTGGTACGGCTCATGAGTCCTCCTCGGGCGGCTGTACGGCGCCATCGCCCGGAGCGGGGCGCCTGGTGATGGGGCGCCATCTGTGTCGTGAAACAGCAGCGCTGTGGCGGGCCGGCGTCTCAGGCCCCAGTGACGTCGTCGGGGATGGCGTCGGTGTAGCGGGCCAGCTCGGCCTCGACAATGGCCTCGTCGAGCTTGGCGAACACGGGGGCGGGCTTGCCCACCGGGGTGCCGGCGGTGATCTGGTGGCGGCCCCAACTGGGGGCGGTGGAGTAGTCGCCCACAATGACCGGGTAACTGTCGCGGTCGGCCAGGGCCTCGGGCAGGACCTGGGGGTCGAGTTCGCGGACCTCCTCAATGCGGGGCATGGGCGCGATCCGTCCGTCCCCGCCCATGACGCGGTCGACGGCGTTGGCGGCGTGGGGCAGGAAGGGGGAGAGCATGAGGTTGAGGTCGGTCACCGCCTGGGCCAGGGTGTGCAGGACCGTGGCCAGGCGCTCCTGGGTGGCCGGATCCTGCCCCTTGAGCTTGAAGGGCTCGGTGTCCGCGACGTACTTATTGGCCTCACCCACCAGCCGCATGGCTTCGGCCAGGGCCGCCTTCTGGCGGTGGTGGCGAATGAGGTCGCCCACCGCGCTGTAGCCGGCCTCGACGGACGCCAGCAGGGCGCGGTCGATGTCCTGGAGCTCGCCGGGGGCGGGGATGGCCCCGAAGCGCTTGTGAATCATGGAGGCGGTGCGATTGACCAGGTTCCCCCACCCGGCGACGAGTTCTCCATTGGTGCGGCGCACGAACTCCGCCCAGGTGAAGTCGGCGTCGGCGGTCTCAGGGCCGGCCGCGCAAATGAAGTAGCGCAGGGCGTCAGCCTGGTAGCGGGACAGGAAGTCGCGCACATAGATGACAATGCCGTGGGAGGAGGAGAATTTCTTGCCCTCCATGGTTAAGAATTCGCTTGAGACCACTTCGGTGGGCAGGTTGAGGACGCCCAGATCCCCGGGGCCGCCCCCGCGGCCGCCCTGGCCGTTGTAGCCCAGGAGTTCGGCCGGCCAGATCTGGGAGTGGAAAACAATGTTGTCCTTGCCCATGAAGTAGTAGGACAGGGCCTGCGGGTCGTTCCACCACTGGCGCCAGGCCTCGGGGTCCCCGCTGCGCCGCGCCCACTCGATAGAAGCCGACAGGTAGCCGACGACGGCGTCGAACCACACGTAGAGCCGTTTGGAAGGCTGGTCCTCCCATCCGGGGACGGGGATGCCCCAGTCAATGTCGCGGGTCATGGCGCGCGGGCGAATGTCCTCTAAGAGGTTCTGCGAGAACTTGATGACATTGGGCCGCCAGGTGCCGGAGGCCTCGCGCTCGTGAAGCCACTCGCCCAGGGCCTGTGCGAGCGCGGGCAGGTCGAGGAACCAGTGGGTGGAATCCACGAAGGCGGGGGTCTCGCCGTTAATCCGCGAGCGCGGGTTGACCAGGTCAGTGGGGTCGAGCTGGTTGCCGCAGGTGTCGCACTGGTCGCCGCGGGCCCCGGCGGCCCCGCAGATGGGACAGGTCCCCTCAATGTAGCGGTCGGGCAGGGTGCGCCCGGTGGATGGGGAGATGGCCGAGCGGGTGACCTGCTGGACCATGTAGCCGTTGTCGCGCACAGTGCGGAACATGTCCTGGACAACGTGGTAGTGGTTGCCGGCGGTGGTGCGGGTGAATAGGTCGTAGGACAGGCCCAGGGCGACCAGGTCCTCCACAATGAGCCGGTTATTGCGATCGGCCAGCTCGCGGGCGCTCACCCCTTCCTCGTCGGCGGCCACCAGGATCGGGGTGCCGTGCTCGTCGGTGCCTGAGACCATGAGGACATCGTGACCCGCCATGCGCATGTAGCGGGAGAAGACGTCGGAGGGGACACCGAAGCCGGCGACGTGACCGATGTGGCGCGGCCCGTTGGCGTAGGGCCAGGCGACCGCGGAGAGGATGTGGCTCATGGGGGGCAGCTTATCGGTTCGGCGGGCCCGTGCCCGTATGGTCACGTCAAGCCGTATCCTGTTCCTCAGATGGGTTCTTCTCCCCGAGGGCCCCTTCCCTCAGCCGTCACAGCGGTCCGCGCCGCCATCGCCCGAGAGGTCACCATGCAGCAGGTCCCGTCCACGCCTGGCCCCCCTTACAGCGCTCCCGGCGCCTATCCGGGGGCGCCATACACGGGCACCCCCGGGGGCGCCCCGTACACCGGAGCCCCCTACGCGGGCGCACCCGGGGGCGGGCCGTACGCGGGTCCGGCCACCGGGGCCCCTTACAGCGGAGCCCCTTACAGCGGAGCCCCTTACAGCGGAGCCCCTTACAGCGGGGGCCCGTACGCGGGTGGGCGGCCCCCCCAAGCCGTCAAGAGCCTCAAGGGGCCCGCGATTATGGCCATTGCCGGCGCTGTCCTGACCGTGATGGCCATTGCGGCGACAGCGATATCGGTCGCCACCATTACCTCCATCACCGGCTCCATGTCCGCGATCCAGGCCAACGGCACCGTCACCGCCACGCTGGAAACGTCCACGTACGGCCTCTACAGCTCCGGCTCCCCCTTTTGCACGGTGACCAGCCCCTCGGGCCAGGACGTCCAACTGTGGCCCTCCAACGGCCTCGAGATCAACGACATCCCCATAGTCGATACCTTCACTCCCACTGAGGCGGGAGAGCACACCATCACCTGCAGCACCGATGGGAACGCTTCGGTGTTCGTTGGTAAGACCATGGGGACTGAGATCTTCTCCAGTACGATCCTCTTCCTCCTCGGGGGCCTTTGCGGAACCGTCGGCCTGCCCCTGCTGGTGGCGGGCAGCATCTGGCTGGCCGTGCGCAAGTCCTCCAATAAGAAGGCCCTCCTGGCGCAGGTGGCCTCCTCCGGTTCCACCGGCCCCGGCCAGGGGTCCTGGCCCACGCCATGACTTCGGAGATGCGCCCGTGACAAGTTGGAGCCCTTACCCCGGATCATCGCCCTCACCGCACGGCCAGTGGGCCGCGGCGGGGGAGCCCGTTCACACCTTCCAGCCCTCCAGCACAGTTTTCCAGCCCTCCAGCACAGTCGGACGCCCCCTGCCATCCCTCAAGGGGCCGCTCATCATGACAGTCATCGGCGGCGTCGGCCTTATTCTGTGCCTGATCCTGTTCTTCGTCACCGAGTCGATGGGCTCTATTAACGAGGACCATTACGTCAATGTGCCCAGTAACGGCGAGTCCACGAACCTGACCCTCCTGGAGGACACGACCTACGGGTTCTACTCCGATGACAAGTACATCTCCTGCACAGTCCGCTCCCCCGCCGACTCCAAGGTCTCGGTCCAGCGCAGCCCTAGGACCAGCGCTAAGACCCCTCCGGAGCAGCTGGTCTTCACCTCCACGTTCGCCGGCACCTACAAGGTGGCCTGCACCAGTGCGCACCCGGTGAGGATCAATCTGTCGGACACCGCACCCGGACGGGAAACAGCGCGCCTGCTGTTCTTCTTCAGCATGCCGCTCATGCCCATTAATGCCGGCGTGCTCATCGCCGGCTCCGTCTGGCTGCTCGTCCGACGCCGCAAGCGCGCCCGGATACTCGTCTCCCAGCTCGCGAACCATCAAGCACCCGGGCCAGGCGCGCCGATGGGGGTCCAGGCGGCAGCCGCCCCCTGGACCGGAGCACACCAGCAGTTCTCCTACCCGGGTGCCCTTAGCGCCGCCTCCGGGCCCACGCCATCCGGGCCGATCCCCGTGCAGCCAGTGGTGCCCGGCACCCCGGGGCAGGCGGTTCCATCGGCCCCGGGAGCCCAGTCGGGTTCCTACGCCCAATCCGCCCAGTCGGGTTCCTACGCCCAGTCCGCCCAATCCGGTCCTGTTGCTCAGTCCGCCCAGTCGGGCCCCGTGCCGCCATCAGCCCAGTCGGCGTCCTCCGGCGGATATGGAATCGCCCCCCAGCAGGTGGTCTACCGGCCGATGCCGCCGCCAGCCGGTGGCGCCCGCGGCGACTAGGGCCGCGGGAACCAACCCGCCTGCGGTCCTCATACCGTCATGCCGCGCCCGCGGTCCGCTACTGCATTCGCGGACCGCTGCCGCACCCGTGAACCACCAAAGTCACCGGAGCCGGCCAGCGGCGGCCAGCGGCGGCCCGCGTCCGCCAAGGCCGCCGGAGCGCCTTGGCGGGCCTCTTCTACAGGTTCACAGATCGGTGGAGTCAATGAGCTCCACGCCGGCCTCGTCGAGTTCGGCGCGGGCCGCCGCACCCAGCTCGGGGCGGACTGGCTCAGTCAGGTCAGTGAGTACACGCACCCGGTACCCTAAGCGCCTGCCGTCCAGGGCGGTTTCCTTCACGCAGTGGGACTCGGCCAGCCCGACAATGTCCAGGGCCGTGATCCCATGGGCGCGCAGCGCCTCGTCAAGGCCGGTGCCGTCCTGCACCGTTCCCTCGAATCCCGAGTAGGCGGCCGAGTACTGCCCCTTGCGGACCGCCAGATCCGCCTCCAGCTCGGACAAAGCGGGGTGGAGGGCCGCCTCCGGGGTTCCAGCCACGCCGTGGGGAGGCCAGGTGTTGATGAAGTCGGGCTCGGCGGAGAAATGGTCACCCGGGTTTATGTGCCAGTCCTGGGTGGTAACCACGAGTTTGTAGGCGCCGCGGTGTGCTGCGGCGAAGTCCGCAATCCGTTGGGCGACGGCGTTGCCGCCGGTCACGGGCAGAGCGCCGCCCTCGCAGAAGGTCGGCTGAACATCAACGATAATGAGGGCACGGAGCGCAGGCGCTGTCACGGTCATAGTGCTCAGCCTAGTTCCGTCGTCGAACGCAGGGCCAGGGCCTGGCGGTAGATCTCGTTGGGCCGCAGCCCCCGGTCCTGGGCCACCCGGGAGGCCGCAGCCTTGAGCCGCATGCCGCCGTCGGCCAGGGCCAGGGCCTGGCGGGCCGCCTGCTGCGGGTCGGCTCCGCCCGTCGAGGCGCCGGCGACCACCAGCACGATCTCTCCCAGGACCTCCCCGGCCGTGGCCTGGGCGAGTTCGCCCAGGGTGGCCCGGCGGATCTCCTCGTGCGTCTTGGTCAGCTCACGGCACAGGGCCGCCGGGCGCTGCGCCCCGAAGACCTCAACCATGGACTGGAGAGTCCGGTGCACGCGGCGAGGGGACTCGAAGAAGATCATGGTGCGCGTCTCCTCAGCCAGCGCTGTCAGAGCCCGGCGCCGCTGCCCGTCCTTGCGGGGCACGAAACCCTCGAAGCAGAAACGATCAGAGGCCAACCCGGACAGGACCAGGGCGGTGAGCGCCGCCGAGGGCCCCGGAATGGCACTTACCGGTACCCCGGCCTGAGCGGCCGCGGACACCAGCCGATAGCCGGGATCCGAGACCAGTGGCATCCCGGCGTCGCAGACCACGACAATGCTCCGGCCTTCACGGGCGGCTTCAATGAGCTCATGGGCCTTGTCGCGCTCATTGTGCTCGTGGAGGGCGGTGAGGCGGCCGGTGACCTGGATGCCCAGGCGCCCAGCGAGATTGAGCAGACGGCGGGTGTCCTCTGCGGCAATGAGATCGGCGTGCTCCAAAGCCTGGCACAGACGCGCCGAAGCGTCGCCGACATTTCCAATGGGGGTGGCGGACAGAACAATGGTGCCCGGCCGCGGAATATAGGGCCCCGGCTTCTCAGTGGGGCACCCCGGATCCGACATTGACACGGCACTGGGCTGGGGAAGAATGGCCTCACTCATGCTTCCAGTATGGACTTGCCCTCTAGACTCACTAGTGTGATCGACTCTGCAGCACAGCCTATGGATGACGAACCATTCACAGAACAGCCACCCATGCCGGCCCCTTCACCGGGCCAGGAGGAGCAGGCCCTGCCCATCGAAGGGTGGACGGCGCCCTCCGTGCCGGCTGAAGCGGTTGACGCACTCCAAACGGGGACGCCCGAGGTAGCTGAGGCGCAGGCGCCCCGCACCCAGGATCAGCTGCGCGAGATGCTGGGGTTGGAGCCTCTGGGATGGACCTTGCCCGCAGCGGTGCGGCTGCGCGGCTGGATCGTGACCGCCGTGGCCGGTCTCATTGCCGCCTTGACGCGCTTCTGGGGCCTGAGCCACCCCCACACCCTCGTCTTTGATGAGATTTACTACGTGAAGGACGCCTACTCCCTATGGCACCTGGGGTATGAGGCCACCTGGGCTGAGGGCGCCGACCAGCTCTTCCCCATGGGGGACGTCTCCACCCTGGGCACCAACCCCAGCTACGTGGTCCACCCGCAGCTGGGCAAGTGGCTGCTGGGCTTGGGCACTGCCCTGCTGGGGCCGCAGTCCTCCCTGGGATGGCGCCTCGTGCCCGCTCTGACCGGTGTGGCCACGGTGATTCTGCTGGCCCGCCTCACTATGCGCCTGACCAAATCCCCGCTGCTGGCGGGCCTGGCCGGGTTCCTGCTGGCTATTGACGGCGTTGGGATCACTGAATCCCGCATTGGGCTGCTTGATGTGCTCATTGGTTTCTTCGCCACCTTGTCGGTCTATTTCATGGTGAGGGACCGTCAGTGGTCGCGGGCGTGCCTGGCCGCGGATTTGGCGGGGACCCCGCCCGGGCATCTGGCGTCCAAGGCGCATGTGCGCCCCTGGCTTATCGCTACCGGGGTCACTCTGGGCCTGTGCTGCTCAGTGAAGTGGTCCGGCCTGTATCTGCTGGCCGCTATTGGCGTGCTCGTGGTCGTCTGGGACACGCTGGCGCTGCGCCGTGTCCAGGCCAAGGCGTGGCTCCTTGAGGGCGTGGTCTCGCGGGGCTTCGGCGACTTCATCCGGCTGGTGCCGGTGGCCTTCCTGGTGTATGTGGCCGGCTGGTTCTCCTGGTTCATGCACGACGACGCTTACAAGCGCGGGTGGGCGGCGGCCCAGCGCGCCGCCACTGGCACCGTGCCCCGCTCCTGGCTACCGGATCCGCTCAACGATCTGTTGGAGTACCACCTGTCCATGTACTCCTTCCATGTGAGCCTGGACTCACCGCACCCCTACATGTCCAAGCCGATCGGGTGGCTGGTTCAGTGGCGACCCACTTCCTTCTACTGGCCCTCCGAGGAGGAGATGCGCGGTGCCTCGTGCGGAAGTGAGCGCTGCGTCCAGGCGATTACCTCCATTGGCAATATCCCGGTGTGGTGGTCGGCCCTAGTCGCCCTGGGGGTTGTGCTCGTGGGCATGGCTATTGTGCGAAGGGACTGGCGGGCCTGGGTGGCGTTAATCGGCTATGTGGGCCTGTACCTGCCATGGTTCCTGTACTACGACCGCACGATTTTCTCCTTCTACACCGTGGCCTTCGTTCCTTTCGTTGTCCTCACCCTCGTTCTGGCGTTGGGCCTTGGGGCCGGGATACTGGCGCCCGTGCCCGGCTCACGGGCGGCCCTTGCGGAGCAGGAGGCGCTGGAGGCGCAGCAGATCGGAGAGGGCAAGGTGCATCCTCGCGGCCCTGTGGGCACCTTTCTTGGCTTCGGCCTACAGCCGACTCGCCTGCGGATCCCCGAAGCGTGGACGGGGGTCCCATCGTGGCGGGTCCACGGCGAGGGCGTCGTGCTCATGAGCGTCGTGGTGAGCGCAGCAATCGTGTTCGCAGCCCTGTGGTGGCCGCTGTGGACCGGGCAGACAGTGAGTTACGAGTTCTGGAAATGGCACATGCTGCTGCCCTCGTGGATCTGATTCACAACTCCAGTATCCGCGCCCGCAGCTGCCGGCTGACGGAGCGCGGACGCCTCCAGGTTTGGCCTGTGTAATCTAGAGGCCCTGGAACCGAAGCGGAATCGGCCGGCGCACTTTTCCGGCCCGTGGCCTTTCTCTGGCCGACCAGGTCCCGACCGATCTTCCTGAGATTCAGGAAACGCCGCCACGGCGTCAACAAGGGGAAGCCACGGCGGCCTCGACTAGTCACGTTCACCATGGTCTCGTATGGTGGCGTGTTTGGGGTGGTTCGAAGGTCCGGGTTCGTGGTTGTCGCGTTTGATCGCCCCAACAGAACGACGCCCCGAACCGCGGCGAAGCGAGATCGCCTGGCGAAAGGGGGCGTAAAAGACCGCCGATCATGTGCGGTACGTGTTTTGTGTGTTTTGGGGTGTGTGGTTCGGCGGTGTCTTACTCTCCCGCACGGTGTTGTGTGCAGTACCATGGGCGCTGGGAGTCTTAGCTGCCGGGTTCGGTGATGGGTCCGGGCGTGTCCCTCCCGCTATGACCACCGGACCACACACCCCATCCTTTAGCCTGTGTCGTGCTTGTGCTTGGCTTCGCGTGTGTTTGTGTTTGGTTTCGTGTGTGTTTGGTGTTTGTGGCGTGTGCTTGGTGTTTGGTTGTGTTTGTGGTGTGTCTGGGTGGGTGGGTTGTGTTGTGGACCGTATAGTGGGCGCTGTCTCGTGTTCTATACGCAAGCGGGCTCGCGCTCGCGTGCGTGTTCGCGTGTTTTGTGTGTTGTGTGTGGTTTGTGTTGGTCTATTAGTGCCAGTCGGCTTGTGGCCCTTGCGGGCTGTCTACGTCTGGTCTATCTACCCAGTGGTCTGCTGGGGACCTTCCAACCCCTGGGGGTTGTGGAGACCTGGTCTTGAAGTTGGTTTCCCGCTTAGATGCTTTCAGCGGTTACCCGTCCCGAACGTAGCTAATCAGCGATGCCCCTGGCGGGACAACTGACACACCAGAGGTTCGTCCGTCCCGGTCCTCTCGTACTAGGGACAGGTCTTCTCAAGTCTCCTGCGCGCGCAGAGGATAGGGACCGAACTGTCTCACGACGTTCTAAACCCAGCTCGCGTACCGCTTTAATGGGCGAACAGCCCAACCCTTGGGACCTGCTCCAGCCCCAGGATGCGACGAGCCGACATCGAGGTGCCAAACCATGCCGTCGATATGGACTCTTGGGCAGGATCAGCCTGTTATCCCCGGGGTACCTTTTATCCGTTGAGCGACGACCCACCCACACGGGATCGCCGGATCACTAGCTCCTACTTTCGTACCTGCTCGACCCGTCAGTCTCACAGTCAAGCTCCCTTGTGCGCTTGCACTCAACACCTGGTTACCGACCAGGCCGAGGGAACCTTTGAGCGCCTCCGTTACTCTTTAGGAGGCAACCGCCCCAGTTAAACTACCCACCAGGCACTGTCCCTGACCCGGATCACGGGCCCAGGTTCAGGCGCACGCCACAATCAGAGTGGTATCTCAACAACGACTCCACTACCGCTAGCGCGGCAGTATCACGGTCTCCCACCTATCCTGCACAAACCATGGCGGACGCCAATACCAAGCTATAGTAAAGGTCCCGGGGTCTTTCCGTCCTTCTGCGCGAAACGAGCATCTTTACTCGTAATGCAATTTCGCCGAGCTCATGGTCGAGACAGCGGAGAAGTCGTTACGCCATTCGTGCAGGTCGGAACTTACCCGACAAGGAATTTCGCTACCTTAGGATGGTTATAGTTACCACCGCCGTTTACTGGGGCTTAAACTCACCCCTTCACCACTAATCCGTGGTTGAGGGCTCCTCTTAACCTTCCAGCACCGGGCAGGCGTCAGTCCGTATACATCGCCTTGCGGCTTCGCACGGACCTGTGTTTTTAGTAAACAGTCGCTCCTCCCTGGTCTCTGCGACCCTCTCCCCTAGCCCGCAGTGGGGCTTCAAGGATCAGGCCCCCCTTCTCCCGAAGTTACGGGGGCATTTTGCCGAGTTCCTTAACCATGAATCACTCGTACGCCTAGGCATACTCTGCCCGACCACCTGTGTCGGTTTAGGGTACGGGCGGCTCGCACCATCGCGTCGAGGCTTTTCTCGGCACCACAGGATCACCCTACTATCCCCCACCACCCGGTGGGGTCACCATCACGCCTCACCCATTCACCGGTCAACCGGCGGTCCCCCGGATTTACCTAGGAGACAGGCTGCGCGCTTGAACGGCCCAAGCCATAAGGACCGCGGAAGCTACCACTGTGCGTCACCCCTGTTAACACGCTTGCCTACCAGCACGGAGGGTCCCCAGACCACCACCCACAACCCCTACCAGCACCCCGAAAGGCACCAGAGAAGCAACATGGACAGCAGCGTGGGTCAGCACCCGCACGTCAGCATGGTCGGTACTACACCGGTACGGGAATATCAACCCGTCATCCATCGACTACGCCTGTCGGCCTCGCCTTAGGCCCCGACTCACCCAGGGCGGACTAGCCTGGCCCTGGAACCCTTGGTCATTCGGCGCTAGGGTTTCTCACCCTAGTAACGCTACTCATGCCTGCATTCTCACTCCCACACCATCCACCCCGGGTCACCCCAAAGGCTTCACCCAATGCAGGACGCTCCCCTACCACCCCCAAACACACCCACAAACCAGGTGCCAGGGGGTCCGCGGCTTCGGCGGTACGCTTAAGCCCCGCTACATTATCGGCGCACGACCACTTGACCAGTGAGCTATTACGCACTCTTTCAAGGATGGCTGCTTCTAAGCCAACCTCCTGGTTGTCTACGCGACCGCACATCCTTTCCCACTTAGCGCACACTTAGGGGCCTTAGCCGGCGATCTGGGCTGTTTCCCTCTCGACTACGGAGCTTATCCCCCGCAGTCTCACTGCCACGCTACACCCGGACGGCATTCGGAGTTTGGCTGACGTCAGTAACCCTGTAAGGCCCATCAGCCACCCAGTAGCTCTACCTCCGCCCGGAACCACGCAACGCTGCACCTAAATGCATTTCGGGGAGAACCAGCTATCACGGAGTCTGATTGGCCTTTCACCCCTACCCACAACTCATCCCCCCAGTTTTCAACCTAGGTGGGTCCGGTCCTCCACACGCTCTTACACGTGCTTCAACCTGGCCATGGGTAGATCACCCCGCTTCGGGTCTAGAACACGCCACTAAAACGCCCTCAAACTTCAGACTCGCTTTCGCTACGACTACCCCACAAACAGGTTAACCTCGCGACACGCCCTAACTCGCAGGCTCATTCTTCAAAAGGCACGCCACCACCCCCACCCACCCCCAACGAGGGCAAGCGCGGGCTCTGACGGCTCGTAAGCGCCCGGTTTCAGGTACTCTTTCACTCCCCTCCCGGGGTACTTTTCACCATTCCCTCACGGTACTATCCGCTATCGGTCATCAGGAAGTATTCAGGCAGCCAAGTGGTCTTGGCAGACTCACACAGGATTCCACGAGCCCCGTGCTACCAAGGGCACGCACCCACACAGCCCAGCCAGTTCCGCCTACGGGACTCTCACCCACTACGGCCCCCCATCCCAAAGGGTTCAGCTACCAGCCACGATTTATCACTGCGCTCCCCGCCGGCAGACAAGGAAAAGACACGCCCCACAACCCCGCAACCGCAACCCCTGCCGAGTATCACACGACCACGGTTTAACCATCATCCGCTTTCGCTCGCCACTACTCACAGAATATCCTCTCCTACGGGTACTAAGATGTTTCACTTCCCCGCGTAACCCCCCACACCCTATCAATTCAAGTGCAGGTGACACGACATAACTCGCGCCAGGTCCCCCCATTCGGAAACCCTCGGATCACAGCCCGTCAGCCAGCTCCCCGAGGCTTATCGCAGACCACCACGTCCTTCATCGGCCCCTGATGCCAAGGCATCCACCGAACGCTCAAAAAAACAAACCACAACAAAACACACAAAAAACAAAGATGCTCACGCCCACTATACAGTTCACAACCAACCCACCCACACCCCCCAAACCCAAACCCACCACCACCACAACAACCACAACAGCAGTAAACAGCAGCAAATAGTGGGCCCAAGATCAGGAGAAACCAGGCACCAGGGCGCACTGCCCCAAAACCCGACAGCATGCCACCCGCAAAACACGGACACCCAACCCACACCCCACACAACAAAGCATGAAGACCACGGGCCAGACGCGTTCCCCGCACCCAAAAACAACCCCAACAAAACACCACCAAACACCCACACACACACGCACGCATGCATGCAGGCACCCACCACAACAAACAATCATGGCAGCAACACGACAATCAATATCGCGGTGATGCTATTAGGCTCCCTAGAAAGGAGGTGATCCAGCCGCACCTTCCGGTACGGCTACCTTGTTACGACTTCGTCCCAATCACCAGCCCCACCTTCGACCGCTCCCCATAAGGCCACGGGCTTCGGGTGTTGCCGACTTTCATGACGTGACGGGCGGTGTGTACAAGGCCCGAGAACGTATTCACCGCAGCGTTGCTGATCTGCGATTACTAGCGACTCCAACTTCACGGTGTCGAGTTGCAGACACCGATCCGAACTGAGACCGGCTTTAAGGGATTCGCTCCGCCTCACGACATCGCAACCCACTGTACCGGCCATTGTAGCATGCGTGAAGCCCAAGACATAAGGGGCATGATGATTTGACGTCATCCCCACCTTCCTCCGAGTTAACCCCGGCAGTCTCCCGCGAGTCCCCACCACAACATGCTGGCAACACGAGACAAGGGTTGCGCTCGTTGCGGGACTTAACCCAACATCTCACGACACGAGCTGACGACAACCATGCACCACCTGTGAACCAGCCCCAAAAAAAGGGACGGCCTGTCTCCAGACCAAACCAGCCCATGTCAAGCCTTGGTAAGGTTCTTCGCGTTGCATCGAATTAATCCGCATGCTCCGCCGCTTGTGCGGGCCCCCGTCAATTCCTTTGAGTTTTAGCCTTGCGGCCGTACTCCCCAGGCGGGGCACTTAAAGCGTTAGCTACGGCGCGGAAAACCCGGAAAGGCCCCCCACACCTAGTGCCCAACGTTTACAGCATGGACTACCAGGGTATCTAATCCTGTTCGCTCCCCACGCTTTCGCTCCTCAGCGTCAGTAACGGCCCAGAGACCCGCCTTCGCCACCGGTGTTCTTCCTGATATCTGCGCATTCCACCGCTACACCAGGAGTTCCAGCCTCCCCTACCGCACTCAAGCCGACCCGTACCCACCGCACACCCCCAGTTAAGCCAGAGGATTTCACGGCAGACGCGACCAGCCGCCTACAAGCCCTTTACGCCCAATAATTCCGGACAACGCTCGCGCCCTACGTATCACCGCGGCTGCTGGCACGTAGTTAGCCGGCGCTTCTTAAAAACCCAGCTACCGTCAACCCACCCACACAGGAGCAGACCTACTTCACTGGCGAAAGAGGTTCACAACCCGAAGGCCTCCATCCCTCACGCGACGTCGCTGCATCAGGCTTCCGCCCATTGTGCAATATCCCCCACTGCTGCCTCCCGTAGGAGTCTGGGCCGTATCTCAGTCCCAGTGTGACCGCCCACCCTCTCAGGCCGGCTACCCGTCACCGCCTTGGTAGGCCATCACCCCACCAACAAGCTGATAGGCCGCGAGCCCATCCCCCACCAAAACACCAAAGTGAATCTTTCCCAACCCACCCATGCAGGCAGACCAGAATATCCCGTATTAGCCACACTTTCATGCGGTTATCCAGAAGAAGAGGGCAGGTTACTCACGTGTTACTCACCCGTTCGCCACTCAACCAACCCCCCAAAAAAGAAGGGCCGGCCCGTTCGACTTGCATGTGTTAAGCACGCCGCCAGCGTTCGTCCTGAGCCAGGATCAAACTCTCCAAACAAAACCAAACAACCCCCACACACAACAAAACCACCAAACACCATGGCAGCCCCACCACACGCAGGAATCATTCAACAAAACAGTCCCACAAAGAGAACCATCACCAAGCCCCACCCACCAAAACAAGGCAGGCAAAACCAAAACAAAACATCAGGCCCACAACACCAGACCCCCAACCACAACCCCAGAACAACAACCCCAGGACCACAGCCAAAAACCCAGCACCACAAACCCAACAAAAAGGCACAAAAAACATGACACACTATCGAGATCTCAAACAACACACCCA